>JAOPUZ010000075.1 GCA_025966315.1 Frankiales bacterium
GCGCAACGATCCTGGAGTACGTGAACGCCGGCCTGATCGACGAGTTCACGATCGCGCTCTCACCCGTGCTGTTCGGCTCCGGAATCCGCCTGTTCGAGGGCGTGGACGCGGGCCGCGTGGCCCTGGAACCGGTCAGCGCGGAGCCGACGCAGCGGGTGACCCACCTGAGCTACGCAGTCCGGGCGCGGTAACTGTCTCGACCTCAGCGTTCCCCCGCCGAGGTCAACAGCGCGGTGAGATCCTCGACGCTCTGAGCGCTCGCTACCCAGAAGTCCTTTTCGACGAAGCCTGCATCTATGCCCAAAGCGTCCGCTGTGGTCACGACGAGTGCCGCGAGGTCGTCGGGCTGATTGCTGAGAGTTCGCATCAGGCCAAGGCGACCGTGGAGCGGCCCCGTCGACGGGTCCGCAGATCGGTGGTTAGGCGCGCGAAGTTTGCCCGAGCCGCAGGGGAGTGCTCGGTCGCGAGTGCCTCGGCGACAGCGCTTGGGCGGACCTTGCCGTCGCGGATGGCGCCCGCGGCTGCTGAGACTAGGACGGGCCAGCCGCCTTCGACGGTGGATTCCCAATCGGCACGCAAGAGTTCGAGAAGCGCGATCTCAAGGTAATACAGTTCTCGGCGGCGCATGTTGTTGCGCTTGGACACCGTCACGCCAGGAACTGAAGTGGGAACCGGGCCAGCGACGGTGAGAGATGGCTTTGCCGGGACCTGGGTAGTGATGCCCAGCGCTCGTGCTGCGCTGTGGCCGGTTGGCCCGACTCCGAGGGTGCCAAGAACCTCGACTGCGATCGCCTCCGATGAGGGACGAGTCATGCCGTACCGGGTTTTGACGCCCTTGAAGTAGAGGCCCTTGCGGACTGCTACGAGATCACCTCGCCGCTTGCCCGCGATGCGGCTGTACGAGCTGCTGCTCGAGTGCCAGGAAGTCTGTCGACGTGCACGAACGTGCCGGCGGGAACTCCCGAATAACCTGTTTGAGCATCTTCTACTTTGCGGCCCAGGGTCAGTTGAGTCGGGCTCGTTGATAGTCGATCGCCGCGAGGTCGTCATGACCGTGCCCATCGGCGATGGTTTGGTCCAGTCGCTGTTGGACGGCGCGTAGCAACGGGGTCGGCGGCAAGGCCTGATCAGCCAGAGCGAGGTCCTTGCGGGCGAGTTCTACCGCGAACCCGGCCGCATAAGCGTGTTCGTCCATCGCCACTGCTTTCTGCAGCGCGTAGGGCATGGCCAGCGGCCCGCCCTCGAGGACTTTGGCGAAGAGCTTGTGGTCGATTCCCAGGGCGTCACATAGCGCTAGGACGTCGCTCATAGCGACCGTCGCCGCGGTCATCCAGGCGTTGACCGCGACCTTGATTGCGCTGCCCTCGACGCCGGTGCCGAGGTGCTCCACGGCGGTGCCGAGTTGTTGCAGTGTCGGTTCGGCCAGGTCGAATGCGTCCTGGCTGCCCGCCACGAGCCAGACCAGCCTGCCGGCGCGAGCAGGCCCGGTGCTGCCCGATACCGGGGCATCCAAATAAGCGACCCGGTGCGCACGGGCCAACTCGCCCAACGTTCGGGCACTCGTAGGTCCGATCGTGCTCGCCTGGACCCACACCGTGCCCGTATCAAGGGCATCGATCGCGGTGTTCATCACGTCCGCGACCGCGTCGCCGTCGCGCAGGAGCGTAAGAACTACGGTCGCGCCCTTGACCGCTTCGGTTACCGCAGCGACGGCTGTGACCCCGGGCGAAGCGGCCGCGGCCGCGCGGGCCCGCTCGGGTGTGCGGTTCCACAGTTTCACCTGGTGTTCGGTGTCGCTCAGCCGAGCGGCGATCGCTGCTCCTAGGGCGCCGGCGCCCAGCACGGCAACCGTCGGCTTAGTCATGCTCATGACCCCGCCCGTGTCGCTTCGCGGCGCCCGGAAACACGGTGGTCCCGGTGCGGCTGGCGCGGGCCGAGCAGCGTGACACTAACTCGGCCGAACGAGTTGAGACGTGGACACGATGTCGATCGTGGCTGGACAGGCGGATGGCGCAGTCGGCCGGGATCTGCAACAAAGCTTGGCCGAGATCGCGGTCGAACGCCCCGTTATCCGACGCGTCCTCGTCGCAGACCGCGGCCAGGATGACCAATTCTCCGTGCGGGACGAGCCGACCGAATGTGGCCAGGCCGTCGTCGGAGTCCGGCAAAGTCACGGGAGGGGTTTCTGGTGTTGAACCGGCCAGCACGCGCAGCGGCCCGGAAACCACGTCGAGGATAGCCAGTGCCAAAGCCAGCCATCGCGCGTCAGCTACCTCCTGGCCGACGCCGCCGACGATGCGGATCTCGCAATCGGGAAGACACCCGATGAGTGCAACGGATCGCACGCCTGATCGCTCGCGAGCGGCGGCGACGACCTGCGCAGCCCGGGCCGGCTCGCGGAAAGCGAAGATTACGACGTTCGTCGAGGTCGAACACATGGGATAAGCGTCGTCCCGAGCGTGGGCGACGTCTTCATAGCCACCGCCAATACCACCCCCCTGCCAGCTGGAAGGTCGAGATTGCGGTGGGCTCACCGTGCTTCGAGGAACCGCAGTACCGCTAGAACCCGGCGATGGGCAGTGTCGCTCGCGGACAGATCGAGCTTGGTCAGGATGCTGCGGACGTGCTTTTCGACGGTGCCTTCGGTGACGAAGATCTGGCCGGCGATACCGGCGTTGGAGCGGCCCTCGGCCATCAAGGCCAGGACTTCGCGCTCGCGCTCAGACAGCGCGTCGAGTGGGTCACGTCGCCGTCGCGCTTTAAAGAGCTCCTGCACCAGCGACGGGTCGACTACCGAGGCACCGGCAGCTATCCGCTCGACCGTCTCGATGAATTGCGCTACGTCTGTCACTCGACTTTTCAACAAGTAGCCCAGGCGCTCGCCGGCGGCGAGCAACTCCATGGCGTGATCCACTTCGACGTGCGCGGACAGCACGATGATCGCCGTGTCTGGCAGTTCCTGGCGGATGATCCGCGCCGCGTCCAAGCCCTCGGTTGCGTGCGCGGGCGGCATCCGGATGTCGACAATCGCCACATCCGGCCCGGTCGCACGAACCAGCGCGAGCAGTGCGACGGCATCACCGGCCTGGCCAACTACCTCGAACCCTGAACGGTCGAGCAAGCTGGCCAGGCCCTCACGCAGCAGAACATCGTCGTCCGCGAGCACGATTCGAGTCGGCATCGTATGAGTATCGCCTAGCTTGCAGTTTGGCCGCGTCGAGCACCGACCTGGGCCCGCAACAGTCGGTGGCGGCGGCCGTCACGTTCACGGCTAACTGGAATCCCGGGATTCCTGCTCACCGGTAGTCGGGTTAGGGGCTGGCCGCGAGGATGTGGCCGGACCTGTCCGCGAGACTGGAAGCAGGGTTCGACGGCGCCGAGCAGTTGCCGGCTAACCCACGGCTCGGCCGTTTCGAGTCGTCCTACACGCCCGAACTCCCGGATGTCTCGGATGGCGATTTGCCTTCGTTCGTCGAGAATTCCGATAGCGCTTCCGCTATTTCCCACTAGCTGCAATGCGGGCGGTGCAGCATCCCTGCCATGGTGGTCCAGTGTCACTGCGTTACCTGCTAGTCGATGACAATGTCGCCTTCCTAGAGACGGCGCGCCTCCTGCTGCGCCAGGAGGGCGTGACGGTGGTAGGCACAGCCACGAACAAGGCCGAAGCCCTCCAGCAAGCCCGTGCGCTCCAGCCGGACGTCGCCCTCGTCGACATCACCCTCGCCGACGAGAGCGGTTTCGACCTCGCGTGGATGCTGTCCCGAGACAAGCAGAGTTCAGACGTCGACGTCATCCTGATCTCGGTGCGCGCCGAGACCGACTACGCCGACCTGATCGCCGATAGCCCAGCGGTCGGATTCGTGGCGAAGTCGGACCTGTCGAAAAAAGTGATCGACCGGATCCTCGGCCACCCCCCGAACCGATGTCGAAGCCGATGACCATGCACCGGCGGGCTGGCGTAGCCGAGGCGAGCGCGGTGCTCCCGATCGCCGAATGCCTGCGAAGGAACGCGGCTCCTGACTTGCAGCTAGCCGGTATCGGCAACGGTGGCTGGCGGGGGAGACCACCGACGATCTAGCTGCGATGTTGTAGTTGTTGCGCTTGTTTCGGAGGTGGAGATGACTACTACCGTGGCGCCTTCGTCGCGCGCATCCCAGCGCCCGCAGCGCATTCGGCCGGCGACTGCGGACCCGGCCGGTGGCTTGGCCTCGACACTTGCCCAGACGTCCGATACTTGTGAAATGCCGACCCGTGTCGTGGTCGCCGATGACGATGTGCTGCTGCGTGCGGGCCTGGCTAGCTTGCTGGACCGTTCTGGGTTCGAGGTGGTAGGTCAGGCCGGGGACGGGGCGGAACTGCTCGAGCTGGTTCGTACTGCGAGACCCGAGGTTGCGATCGTCGATATCCGGATGCCACCCACGCATACGACCGAAGGGCTCGATGCGGCGCGGGTCATTCGTCGGGAACTGCCGGACACCGCGATCATCGTGCTGTCCGCGCACGTCGAGGTGGACGAGGCGATGGAGCTGCTATCCGGCGGCGAGCGGATGGGCTACCTATTGAAGAGTCGAGTCACAGATGTAGTGCTGTTCCTCGACACGGTAGAGCGAATTGCCGCCGGCGCCGCGGTCGTTGATCCGTCGTTGGTGCAGGAGTTGGTCAAGGCGCGACGCCGACGTGATCCGCTGGACGTGCTGTCCCCGCGGGAGCGTGAGGTACTGGCATTGATGGCCGAGGGTGGGTCGAATGCGGGTATCGCCGGTCAGATTTTTGTCTCCGAAGGCACCGTGGAAAAGCACGTCCGCAGCATCCTTACCAAGCTGGATCTGCCCGAAAGCGAAACCGGTCATCGACGGGTGCTGGCGGTCTTGCGGTTCCTCGAAGCCCGCTAATCGAATTCGTGCGACACAATTCCCGCTAGCTGCAAGGCGGTGGGCGCCGATCGCTGTCACGATGATCGAATGACATTGCGCTGCCTGCTGGTTGATGACAACGACGCCTTCCTGGAGGCGGCCAACACTCTTCTGCAGCGAGATGGCGTTGCGGTCGTGGGCGTGGCGTTGAATACCGCTGAAGCGCTGCAGCAGGCCCGCGCGCTCCGACCGGACGTCATCCTCGTTGACATCGGGCTCGGGGACGAGAGCGGCTTTGACCTGGCTCGAATCCTGGCCGATGATCGTGAACTCGGCGCGGCCAAGGTGATCATGATGTCGGCCGCCAACGAAACGGACTACACGGACCTGGTCGCCGAAAGCCCGGTCGCCGGATTCTTGGCCAAGTCGGATCTCTCGGCGGACAGCATCGCCTGGATACTCAGTCCGACCGCGTGAACGCCGGGCCACGAGCGCGGGCGGCTTGGCCATCGTCGATCAGAGGTAGTTGATAGCGGTGATGGCCATGCCGCCGAGCGCGACGAGCCACACGTAGGGAAGCGTCCGGACCATGACCGCCTGCGGGCTCACGCCGGCGTACTGGGCACTCCACACCGTCTGGGTACTCGTCGGGTCCGCTACGCCGAATACCTGGTTGTAGGTCGCCGTCAGGCCGAGCACGGCCACGGCCGGGTAGATGGACGCCGCGATGAGGACACCGGCGATGCCGGCGCCGAGCCCGTAGATGTTGAGGGGTCCCCGGTACAGGCACAGCGGGGTCAGCACGGTGAAGATGACCACGAACAGCACAGGGTTTTGCGGGCTGACGTCCTTCACCAGCGGTTCGAGAGCGCTGATCGCCTTCGGCAGTTTGACCGAAGCCAGCAATATACCGATGGCGATGAACAGCGTGATTGGCGCCGCCGCCGTCTGGAACGAGCCGTAGAGCGTCCTGAGCAGCCTGGTGTTCATGTCCCGCGGATGCGTGGTCGTGACC
Source organism: Frankiales bacterium (assembly GCA_025966315.1). Lineage (GTDB taxonomy): Bacteria > Actinomycetota > Actinomycetes > Mycobacteriales > Jatrophihabitantaceae > Jatrophihabitans_A. The sequence goes on from JAOPUZ010000075.1 coordinate 5,869, forward strand.
AGTGCGTACAGCACGCCGGCGAGCAGCGAAGGGATGATCGCGAGGCTGAATCCGAGGGCGAGCACGATCGGCACGAGCGGTGAGAGCAGTGAATACCACGGTGCGTCGCCGAGGCGCCGCGATCGCAACGACGAGCGCTTCGAAGCTTGCGAAGCCGGATGCAGCGACCAGGCGTGCACGGCTCCCTGACGGCGGGTCTCGATGATCACGAACAAGATCGCGAGCGCAAGGGCCAGCGGGAAGAGCTTGATCATGAAACCACGGACCGTCGGGATGGGCAGGGACAGCGCGGTGGAGAAGAATTGCCAACTGGGCAACTCGAACGGCAAACCGGCCGCGATACCCATCAGGATCGTTCCCGCGGCTGTGACCTTGGGGACGCCCACCGCGATCATGGCTGGGATGCCGATGATTCCGGCGAGTACGGCGGCCGGCGCGGAGCCGGTGACGGTTCCCACCAGGGTCGACACGGCCAGAACGCCGAGAGCGACTATCGTCGGCCGATCGCCACTGAATTCAACGATCTTGCGCACCAAGGTGCCGGCGATTCCAGTCTCGTCGAGGATCCGGCCCAACCACGATCCGAGCAAGATTGCGATCATGGTCGAGGCCAGCGAGAAGGACCCCGCCTGCAACACCGTGTCGAAGACGCTGTTCGTGCCGCTGAGCGGCGATCCGACGACGACTGCAATAACCACCGCAACGATTACGAGCGCGAATGCGGTGGGCACTGTCTTGGTGAGGATCAGTGCGACCCCGACCAGCATGACGAGCAGGATGACAATTCCCATGACGGCCTCAGTTCGATCGGATCAAGTCGGCCGCGAGTCCGAGCGCGGCGCTGAGTAGTAAGGGACTTCGGCCCAGCGGTACGACTCGCTGGGCGTAAGAATGGGCGACCAATTCGTCCGCTCCGACGATGTGCGCGAGCAGGCGTAGCCGTCCGATGCGGCCGGCGGTGGCGTCGAGGGCCCGCTTGAGTTCGCGTTTGGCCCGGGGGTGTTGCAGCTGACCGTGTGCTTGTTCATGGGCCTCCGCGGCCAGACGCACGGAGCCCGCCGGAAACCAGTCCCGCCAGCCGAGTTCGGCCGTCAACTCCTCGGCTAGGTCGAGCGTGTCGGTGTAGAGCTCCACCGTCGGGACCGGCCGCGACGAGAATTGGGCCAGCCGCATCTGGTCGATGCCGTTGCCGCGCTCGAGTACCCGCAGGGGCTGGCGGGCGGTGGCTTCGAGTTCTAGCCTCGCGCCGAACTGCGTGGCCAGCTCCGCCCACCGGCGGACGAGATCGGCATCACGGGCGCCGTGCGTCGGCTGCTCGGCCAGGAACTCCGCGGCCAGCTCTGTGTCGGAACGGTGCTCGAGCGCGCGGCATTGCCGCAGCAGCCCGCGTCGAGTCGGACCGTCGAGGCGGTCTAGCAGCGTGATCGCGGCGGCGGTCATGAGCGTGGCTCGACGATGGCGACGACGGTCTCATCGGGGGGAAGATTGCTCAACTCACCTTGCGCGAGCGCCAGCAGCGATTCGCTGTCGAGCACCCCGGTGAGATCGGCAATGCGTGCTCCGATCAGTAGATGCACGGCCGGGGCCCTAACGCCGCCGTCGCCGTACGTGGTCGTCGTGTGGAGCAGGCCACGCAGCGTCTCGAGCGCACCGGAAACGTTGGTGATCTCGATCCGCGCGTCGGAGGACGCCAACCGGATCACGCCGTCGGAGTCCACGACCCGGATGAAGTGGCGCGGTCTGCGCAAGCGCCGCGGTCGCTCGACCCCGAACACCGTATGGGCAACTGTGTGGGCTAGCACCTCGATGCCGCCCGGATCGGCCCGCAAGCTAACCGCTGCGATGGCGCGGAGTTCGTCGTCGCCCAGATGGTGTGAGCGGTCCTGGGTGCGCAGCTCGGACGCACCGGTGGCAATGGCTCGAACCGTATTGGTCTGCGCATCGACCGTCACCTCGACTTCGATCGCACCCGGTGCCGCGCCCTCGGCCAGCACGGCCTGCGCCGCCTCGTTGCGCACGGCCAGGATCTGCTCTGGTCCGGCGCCGGGAATGATGCGCTCGATCTGTTCGCGAATGAGTGCGAGCGCGACGCCGATGGGGCTGATGACCTCGTTGTGATCGGCGATCACCCCGGGTTGGCCCACGGCCTGTGAGAGGTGCGGGAGGACCGAGGCCGCGCCACCGCCACCGCCGACCAGCCGAATCGCGTCGGGTTCGAGACGGTAGTCACGGATCATGCGCTCTACGACGGCACGAACGGGCTGGATGCCGCTGTTGAGGACCGCTGTCGCCGCACCGGCGACGTCCGTGCCGAGCGATTGCGCCAGCGCCGCCAGCGCCAATTGCGCTGACGTCGGATTCGCGTAGGCGAAGTCGGTCTCGGGGACCAGTCCGAGGGCATTGGCCGCGCAGGTCATCGTTATCGCGAACCGTCCGCCGGATGCGTCGATCACCGCGTAGTCATCGGGATCATCAGCCATTGGGCTGATCGTCGCGACTTTGGCGTTCTGCAGATCCTGGGGATCGGCGAAACACGCGTACGGCAGGCCGGCGATGTGGGCGCTACGCGGGCCGACGGAGGTCACCGCACCGTTGCCCAGCCGGATCATCGAACCGCCGCCGATACCTACGGTGCGTACGTCCAATGCCGAGAGGTAGCTTTGCTCGCCCAGGATCGTCGCGTATCGAATGGCCACCTTGCCACCGTGGATGACGCTGATGTCGGTCGATGTCCCACCGGTCTCGAGGAAGATGCCCTCGCTGACCCGCTCCTGCATCAGCGCGCCGGCGACACCGGCCGCGGGTCCGGACAGCACCGTCAACAGCGGCCGGCGACGCATCTCGTCGAGTGACATCACACCGCCGTCGCAACGCATGACCATCAGCGGGGCGGTCACGCCGGCCTTGGAGATGCTCGAGTCCACCAGGTCTGCGGTCGTGAGCATCTTGGGCAGGATCGCGGCGTTGACGATCGCGGTCCGGGTTCGCTTGCGTAATCCGTAGAGCGAGGTGATCTCGTGCGCTCCGGTGGCCAGGATCCCGTTCTCGCGCGCGATGGTCAGCACCTCGTCCTCACCGTCGGACAGGTCCACGCTGAATGGTTCCGTAGCGACAATGACCTGCGCGCCGGCCTGTTGCAGTTGCTGAACGGCGGCCTTGACCGCCGGACCGTCCGTCGGATCAGCGACGTGCACGTACGTCAAGGGCAACTGCTTGCCGGGCGTGGTCTGCAGCTTGCTGAGCGAGGCGAGATGCCGCGTAATCGTGGCGGCCGGTCCCGATCCGATACCGATCAGCCCGACGGCCGCGACATCGCCTTCCAGGAGCGCGTTCGTTGCCTGCGTAGTGCCGTGGGCGAGGAATGCAACATCGTCCGGGCGGGCCCCGACATTGTCGAGTAATCGCTCGAGGGCCTCGATGATGCCGTGGGCGACGCCGTCGACATGGTGGTGGCTCGTCGGTACTTTCGCCTGTCCGATCAGCTGCATCGTCCGCGCGTCGATGGCGACCGCATCGGTGAATGTGCCGCCGACATCAATGCCGACGCGGATACGAGGATTGCTCATGCTTGACTCCTCAAGAAGCTTGATGGCATCGGAGCGTCAGTAGCCGCGGACGTCCGGCCAGTGCCGTTGGATACCGGCGTGATCGAGTACTCGCGCGAACTCGTCGAAGTGCTTGTCGTCGGTCTGGACCTGCTGCGGTTCAACGCCGTTGTCGATGCAGTGCGCGGCCAGCGCGCCGGCCACCTCACCGACATTCCATTCCACGGGGTGCAGGCGGTAGCAGCCGTTGGTGATGTGCGTGGTGCCGATGTTCTTGCTTGCCGGCAGTAGGTTGCGTATTCGCTGGGGGACCAGTGCACCGAGCGGAATCTCGAACGGAACCGAGCCGATGTCGATGTAGTTGCTGCCGCCGGTCGAGGGATGCAGATCGATCCGGTAACTACCCACACCCACCGAGTCTCGGTAGCGCGTACCGCCGTGGGGACCGACGAGCCCGATCGCGACGTCGTGCTCGGTGATCGTCGTGACGGTCCTGGCGCGTCGCGATTCGCGCACATAGGGCGACTTCGCAAGGCCGTCGGCGGTTCCCGTGACATCCGGGCGAATACGCAGGCCTGGAAAGCCGATGCCGCCGTCAGCCCGAGGCGCCTCGGTCTGCAACCAGTACAGCAGGGACAGTGACAGCTGGCGAGCCTCCGCGACGGCTTGGCGTGAGGTCTCCTCGTCCGGGCCGATCAGCGGCTTGAGCCAGTAGTCGTTGAGCGGCCAGTTCACCAGGGTGATGTCTGAGGAGAATGAACCAGGTCGATGCAATGCCCGGGCGAGCACTCGCCGAAACGTCCATAGCTCCTTGTCGCCGGCATCGGCGCTCTGATCGGCCGACACCTCGAGTGGATCTTCGATCGGGTTGGGCCGGAAGCGGCGGGCAACCGGCTCGAGGCTGCGCGGATCCGGGGCGACGAAAGCGAGCAATGGGCCCGGCCAGAATTCGGGCTGATAGGACCGCCAGAAGTCATAGCCGGACGGTACGTCGATCGTGTGGTCCGCACCCTCGTGGTGCGAGAGCGCGAAGCATACGGTAATGCCCTGCTGATCAAAGGGATTTGCCACGTCCGGAGCGTGCGGCTCGTCGTATTCGGAGCGGGCGTCGGTGCCCAGTGAGAATTCCGCTCCCGTCAACGCCAGGAGCTCGCCGGTCTCGGTCGCGTCCAGTACATAGCTGGCGGCTGCGTCGAACGTCGCTCCGGAGCGCAGATCCAGCAACGTCACGGCGTTGACTTGATCTCCGTCAACGTGCGCGGCCAGCGCGCGGTGCTCGGTCAACACCCGCAGCCGTCCGTCGGATTCATACGGGGCGAGCATCGCGCGCAGCACCGCCAACGCGACCCGCGGTTCGTGACACAGTTTGCTGACCCGTCCGGCCCCGGGGTTGAGTTCGTTCAGGGCCAAGGCTTGCGAGCGAAGCGGGTACCACTGCTTGTAGTAACTACGAATGCCCTGCCGCAGCGTGCGGTAGGAGGCCGTCACGCCGAATTGTTCGACCCACGGATGCTCGTCCGGAGGCACGGCCTGGGCGGTCAGCTGACCGCCGATCCAGTCGGTCTCCTCCGTGAGGATTGCGCTGCGTCCGGCCCGGCAGGCGGCGAGTGCCGCGGCCACGCCGCCGACGCCGCCGCCCACGATCAGTACGTCGGGATCGGTGCTTGTGGTGGACCTGTTCGGCATGGTCGTTCGCTCCAAATATTCGGACGGGGCCAACGCCGACGTCGTCCTATCGGCGGGTGGTCGCTGACGGTCGTGCTCTTACGCGCCCGCTCGTTGAATGGTGTCCTGTCGACTCGAAGCCGACATTGCTGCTAGCCGGAATTCTGCAGACCTGGCTGGCCTCACGTGCGGACTGATGCTGGCAGCGAAGACACGGGCCGCCGTGATCGGGAACCGTGATGGCATTGATGCAGGCGTCGGTAGCATCCGTCCATCGGTTAGGAGTCAACAATGGCCTCGACAGGGCTCATCGACCTTTCCCGTTGGCAGTTCGCCACGACCGCGGCGTTTCACATGACCTTTCCCGCGTTGTCGGTCGGCCTCGCCATCTTTCTCGTCATCTGTTATGCGAGTTACTGCAAGCAGCGTCTTCATTTACCACAACTTATCTGGAAGCACGCCGGTCCCTGGTCTGAAGTCCTTCCCGCCGTCATTGCAGCCCTCGGTGTGGGCCACCTTCTATGGCTTCAAGATCATGATCCTTGCCGCTTGGGGGATGTTCAGCGTCGCGTTCATCGGGCTCATCATGCGCATGAGGCGCCGCTTCTACACCGAGCGATGGTTCTTGCGGCTCGTGCTCTGGACGCTTCCGGTTGGCGTTTTCGCAACGATCGCCGGCTGGGTGGTATCCGAGAGCGGTCGCCAACCATGGTTGGTCAACGGAAAGCTGCTGACCTCGAATTCGGCGTCGGCACTGAGCACCGGCGAGGTCATCGCGAGCCTGATCGCGTTCTGGGTCATCTACGTTGGCTTGTTCACCGCGTGGGTGCGTTATGTGATCCGTGAAGTTCGCACCGGTCCGGAGGAGCTGTCGTCGCCGGACGATTTGTCGCCGGCCGCGCCGGAGCAGCAATCGCCTCCCGCGGACCTCGTCCTTACCGGATCAGGTGAACTTCGACGATCTTCTTCTGGATGCTGGTCTTGTTGCTGGCGTTGCTTGTGTACGTCGTCCTTGATGGCTATGACCTCGGGATCGGTGCCCTCACGCTGCTGGAACGCGACCCGGCTCGTAACCGTGGCCGGGTCGAGCTCGTCGGCAACGTCTGGGACGGAAACGAGTCCTGGCTCATCCTGGTGGCAATTGGGCTGATGGCCGGGTTTCCCGCTGCGTACGCGACGGCGCTGCCCGGTCTCTACTGCCTTTCTGCCTGATGCTTTTCGCACTCATCTTCCGCGGCTTCGCGCTGGAGATGGCGTTGCACCGGCCTGGTTTCGACCGGCTCTCTGGGGCCGGCTCTTCGGCGTTGGTTCGCTGCTGGCCGCCTTTGCCCAAGGCGTTCTCTTCGGCGGGCTGCTCTGCGGGATCCGAGTGGTCGACGAGCGTTTCGTCGGCACGACCTGGGACTTTCTCGGTCATGGTTACGCCCTGCTGACGGGCTGCGCCGCCGTGCTGCTCTTCGCCTGGGCCGGCGCGGCTCAGCTGCAGGCCAAGCTCGGCGGGGACGCCTGCGGGGTGACCAGCCGGGCGCTGCGTCGGTTGCGGTTGCGGTTGCGGTTGCTGCGCTGCTCTGCGCGGCGCTGCTGCCGGTAGCCAGCAGCGCGCGGTTGTCGCTCGCCGGTGTTGATCGGTGGTTGCCGTTCGGCTATGGGGTGCTGCTCGCGGCCGGCGGGTTCTGGACGGTCTATCGTCGCGCCGACCGCGCTCCGCGCCAGGTTGGAGCTGGCCCGACGGACGGCCGCGGTGCTGCGGGTGGCGTTCCTCGCCTCGGCGGCGCTGGAGTGGGTTTGCACCTTCGCCACCGGGGTGGTGGCGAAGGTGCACCGGCGCGACTCTGCTCGGTTACGTGCACGCACCCCTGCTGCCAGCGCACATCGATGCCCGGCGGGCGGTCTTCGTCCTGCTGCTCGCCCCCGAATTCTTTCTGCCGCTACGCCGTTATGCCGCCGCGTATCACCAGGGCCAGGAGGCCATCGCCGCCGCAGAAGTGCTACAGCCGCTGACCGCAGGCTCGGGCGCGATCCGCGCCGCCGCGATAGCCCCGCGGTCGGCGTGGACGCGACCGGCGCCGTCGGTACAGCTCGAGGGAGTCACGGTACGGTTCGCCGGTCGAACGAGGCCGGCGTTGCGCGATGTCGAGCTGTACCTCCCGCCGCGCCGGGTGCTCGGCGTAGCCGGCGCGTCCGGCTCCGGCAAGTCCACGCTCCTCAGGGTCGCCGGCGGGTGGCTGGTGCCGACCGAGGGTGTGACCTGGCTCGACGGGAGAAGCACAGCCGATGGCCACCGGGCGCTGCTGATCGGGCAGCAGCCCTACCTGTTCGCCGGCACGGTGGCGCAGACCCTTGCGCTTGGGCAGCCGGACCTGTCGCCGCAACAGATGTGGGCGGCGATCGAATCAGCCCAGCTCGGTCCGGTGCTGCGGCGGCTGCCGGACGGGCTCGACACGATCCTCGGCGAACGCGGCTGGGGTTTGTCCGGCGGCGAGGCTCAGCGACTGGCAATCGCGCGGGCGTTCCTGAGCAGCGCGACGTTGCTCATCGTTGACGAGCCCACCGCCCATCTCGACCGCGACACCGAGCAATCGCTGCTCGAGCCGCTCGAACGGCTGCTCCGCGGTAGGACGGCGCTGATCGCGAGCCATTCCGCGCAGGTACTCGCGATAAGCGATCACGTCGTCGAACTCGAGGACGGCACCATCCATGGCTGAGCTTGCGGTCGCGATGCCGACCGTGCGCCCAGGTCCGCGGCTGGCGCTGGGCTTGCTGTGTGCCGTCATTGCGGCCCTCGCCTCGGCCGCGTTGATGGGACTGGCCGGCTGGTTCATCGTGCGGTGTGCGCAGACCGGGCTCTCGACCACGTCCAAGTTCTCCTGGCTCTATCCCAGCGCGGGCGTCGAGGCGCTGGCATTGGCTCGCACCGCTGCCCGCTATGGGGAGCGCCTCTCGACTCACCGCTCGACGCTCGATCTGCTGGCCTACGTCCGGGGACGGGTATTCGCCTCGGCGACGCGACTGCCGATCGGGCGGTTGCGGGCGCTGCGCAGCGGCGACCTGCTGGACCGGGTCCAGGCCGACGTGGACACCCTGGACCGCGCCGTCCTCGCGGTTGTCGTGCCTGGTGTCGTCTGCACCATGGTCGCTGGGTCTGGCCTGGCCGTACTGACGCTCGTGCGGCCGGCCTTCGGCATCGCCGCCGGACTCATGCTGCTGGTCGTCCTGGCGGTAGACCTGGTCGTGAGCCGTGGCAGCCGGCGCCTTGCCGAGCAGCTGACGCTAGACCGTTCCCGGGCGCGATCTCGACTGGTGGAGGCCCTCGATGGCCGTACGGAGCTGGCCAGCTTCGGTGCGAGCCGGCTCGCAGCGCTCGACGTGAAGGAACACTTCGAAGCCCTCGATGCGCCCCGCGCGGGGTTATCAAGACGGGAGGCGGCCGGGGAAGCGATGATCGCCACCGGGGCGAGCGTGACCCTCGCCGTCATTCTCGCCAGCGGGTCCGGTTTCACGGGCCGGCGCTGGACCCCGCGATCCTCGCCCTTGCCGTCCTCGTCGCCGCGGCGATCTTCGAAGCCGCGAAGGGTCTCGGCTCCGCGGGCCAGGCCCTGGCCCAGGCGCGTACTGCCTGGCGCCGCCTACGTGAATTGACCGGCTTCGGCCTGCGCGGCTGGACCGACGACGACCTGCCGCCGGACGGCGTGAACTCAGACTCGTCGCCGGCCGCGGACGTTGTGATGTCGGACATCTCGGCCGGCTACGGCGACCGGCTCGTGATCGACCGAGCGTGGCTGGAGATCCCCGCTGGGACGTTCGCGGTGCTCGCCGGCCCGTCCGGGGCGGGGAAGTCGACGCTGCTTGCGGTCATGGCCGGCGAATTCCCCGGCGTGACCGGCCAGGTGCGGATCGGCGGTCTGGATCCAGCCGCGATCAGCTACGCGGAACGGGTAGCCAACATCACCCTGATCGAGCAAGACAGCAGCATTCTCAGCGGCACGGTGGCGGACAACCTCCGCCTGGCCCGTCCGAGTGCGAGCGCGCGGGAACTCGCCGATGCGTTGCGGGTTGTCGACCTGGACAAGGCCATCGAGCTCTCGACCGCGGTCGGGCCCGGCGGCGCATATTTATCGGGGGGACAGCGCCGGCGACTGGCCCTGGCCCAGGGCTACCTGCGCCGGCCGCGGCTGCTGCTCCTGGACGAGCCAACCGAAGGCCTCGACACCGCAACGGCTCGACGCGTGCTCACGAATCTGCGCTCGGCCCTATCGCAGACCACCATCGTCGCCGCGATCCACGATCGCAACCAGGCGAATCTGTCCTCGTCGCTCGGGCCGGTCATCCGACTTGACGGCGGCCGGGTGGCCTCGTCCGACGGCACGACTGCGGCTCAGCCAGCCGCTGCGGAATTCCTGCTAGCCGGGGGAGCAAAAGCCCGTTAGCAAGGATGCCCGGGCGCGGCCGGCGCGGAATTCTTGACGGATCGCAGGGCGAGGAGGCCACTATGACCAGCACACAACCCAAGCCGACGACAACTGATGCCGGTATTGCGGTTCACAGCGATGAACACTCGCTCACCGTCGGCCCGGACGGCCCGATCCTGCTGCACGATCACTATGCCATCGAACAGATGGCGCAGTTCAACCGCGAGCGGGTTGCTGAGCGGCAGCCGCACGCAAAAGGTGGTGGCGCATTCGGCCGGTTCGAGGTCAGCAACGACGTCAGCGCCTTCACCAGGGCGGCAGTATTCCAGCCCGGTGTTACGACGGATCTGGTGATCAGGTTCTCGACCGTGGCCGGGGAACGCGGTAGCCCGGACACGTGGCGCGATCCTCGCGGCTTCGCGATCAAGTTCTACACAACCGAAGGCAACTACGACCTGGTCGGTAACAACACGCCGGTCTTCTTCATCCGTGACCCGATGAAGTTCCAGCACTTCATCCGATCGCAGAAGCGCCGCGCCGACAACAACCTGCGCGACCATGACATGCAATGGGACTTCTGGTCACTGTCGCCGGAGTCGGCCCACCAGGTGACCTGGCTGATGGGTGACCGCGGCATCCCGCGGACCTGGCGGCACATGAACGGGTACAGCTCGCACACCTACATGTGGGTCAACGCTCAGGCCGAAAGGTTCTGGGTCAAATACCACTTCATCAGCGATCAGGGGGTGGAGTGCCTGACCCAGGGCGAGGCCGATCGGCTGGCCTCAGCGGACGGCGATTACCACACCCGCGACCTCTTCGAAGCGATTGGGCGGGCTGAGTTCCCCAGCTGGACCCTCAAGATGCAGGTCATGCCGTTCGACGACGCCCTGAACTACCGGTTCAACCCGTTCGACATGACGAAGGTCTGGCCGCACGCCGACTACCCGCTGGTCGAGGTCGGCCGGATGACGCTCGACCGCAACCCAACCGACTACCACTCGCAGATCGAGCAACTGGCCGTCGAGCCGAGCAACCTCGTGCCCGGCATCGGCCCGAGCCCCGACAAAATGCTGCTCGGCCGGATGTTCGCCTACCCCGACGCCCACCGGGCTCGGATCGGCGCGAACTACAACCAGCTGCCCGTGAATGCGCCCGTCGCGCCGGTGCACAGCTACAGCAAGGACGGGCCGATGCGGTACAAGACGGTCTCGGATCCGGTTTATGCGCCGAACTCCAAGGGCGGACCACGGGCTGACAGCGGGGGAATCAACGAGCCGGCCGGCTGGTACGCCGACGGGAACATGGTCCGCGCCGCTCAGACGCTGCACTCCGCCGACGACGACTGGGGCCAGGCCGGCACCCTGGTCCGCGAAGTGCTCGACGACGCGGGGCGCAGGCGGCTCGTGGACAACGTCGTCGGCCATCTCCTCGATGGTGTTTCCGAGCCGGTGTTGGAACGGGTCTTTGAGTACTGGAGCAACGTCGACAAGGACTTGGGCCAGTGGATTGAGGCTGGCGTTCGCGCCGGACGATCCTGATCCACCCGACTCCGAGAGCGAATGGTCAATGCGATGACGATTGTGAGCGTGAGCGTTTCCCACCGGTCCGCTCCGGTCGAGGTATTGCAAAGACTGGCTGTGTCATCGGCAGAGCTGCCAGACGTGTTGGCCCGGTTGCATGCTTTGCCAGCCATCCACGAGGTCGCCGTCCTGTCCACGTGCAACCGGGTCGAGATCTACGTGGCCGCGCCCGGCTCAGTCGCAGCTGCGGCCCGGGCCGCGGCGGGCGTGCTTGCCGCTCGCGGGAGGCTCGAGGTCGGCGAGGTCATGCGGATGGCGGGCATTCGCGTCGGCGATGCCGCCGCTGAGCACTTGTTCTCAGTCGCGTGCGGGCTTGAATCGATGGCCGTGGGTGAGGAACAGATTGTCGCCCAGATCAAGGCCGCGGTCCGTGCGGCCGCCGCAGCGGGAACCGCCGGACCGGCCATCCTCGGCTTGATCGACGCGGCGTTGCGGGTGAGCAAGCGCGTCCGGACGGAGACCACGATCAGCACCGCCGGCATCTCGCTCGCGCGAGCTGGTATCGATCTCGCCACCGCGCACTTCGGCAGCCTCGCCGGCCGCCATGCCGTTGTCTTCGGGACGGGCAGCATGGGCAAACTCGCGGCCCGACTGCTGGGTGAGGCCGGCGTCGGACAGTTGACCATCGCCGGCCGCAACCCGGAACACGTCTTCGAGGTGGGTGCGGCCGTGGGTGGCACGCCCGCGCGCGACGATGACGTACCCGCAGCGCTGGCCCGCGCCGACGTCCTGATTTGCGCCACTGGAGCGGCCGAACCCGTCGTCCGAGTCGAGCAGCTGCAGCTGGTCGGCGGGCGGGCGCTCTTCGTGCTCGATCTGGGCCTGCCGCCCAACGTCGACCCCGCCGTCGCGAGACTGGCCGGGGTGACGCTGGTCGACCTGGATGCGCTCGGGCGACACCTGGCAGGCCGAGCCGTACCGGACCAGGTTCCTCAAGTCCGCGCGATCGTCGCCGAGGCCAGGTTGGCGTACCTGAAGCAGCACGAACAGGCGGGCGCTGGGCCCGTGATAGCTGCTATGTATGCACAGATAAGACAACTCGCCGACGCCGAGTTGGAGCGGCTGCACTACCGCCTCCCGGGCCTGAACGAAGAGCAACGGAGGGAGACAACCGCAACGGTCCATCGCACCGTGCGCAAGGTCCTGCACGGGCTGACCGTCCTCGCGAAGGAACTGGCCACGGACCCGAATGCGGCTGTCCATCTCGAAGCGCTGCGCGAGCTCTTTGACCTCAGCCCAGGCGCCGGGATCACCCAATCTGCACACCCGTACCAGGCCGAAGGAATCCGATGACCGCGGCGTCGAGGCCCGAGTCGGTTACGGCCGAACCGACCATGCCCACAGCAACGCCGCAAAGACGTGGCGGCCCCAGTCCGGTGTTGCTGATCGTGCTGGCGATGGCTCAGTTCATGGTGGTACTCGACTTCACGATTGTGAACGTCGCGCTGCCCTCGATCCAGAGTGGGCTGCACGTCGCGACGACCACGTTGCAGTGGTTGATCAGCGGCTACGCTGTCGCGTTCGGCGGGTTCCTGCTGCTCGGTGGTCGTCTCGCCGACCTGTTTGGCCGGGTGCGGCTGTTTCGTATCGGCTTGATCGTGTTCGTGCTGGCCAGCATTGCCGGCGGGCTGGCGGTCGAGCCGGTCCTGTTGATCTCGTCCCGGGTCGTGCAGGGTTTGGGGGCCGCAATCGTGGCGCCAGCCGGTTTGTCCCTGCTGGTGACCAGTTGGCCCGGGGAGCGAGAGCGAAGCCATGCACTCGGCATCTACGGTGCGGTCGTCTCGACCGGCTTCGCCTCGGGGGCGGTGCTGGGCGGCCTGCTGGTCGAGTTGGACTGGCGGCTGGTGTTCTTCGTCAATGTGCCGATCGGGGTCCTGCTGCTGATCGCCTCCTATCGATTGATGCCCGCTGATCAGCCGGTACGTTCGGGCCAGCTCGACCTTCCTGGCGCCGTCACCGTGACCGCCGGTGTCGCCCTGCTGGTGCTGGCCGTGACGCGAGCGGGCGACACGCTGAACATTGGTCAGCCGGCGGTGCTGGCGGTCGTCGCGCTTGTGCTGCTCGGCGGCTTTGTGATCAGGGAGCGCACCGCGGCGTCGCCCTTGCTGAATTTGGCGCTGCTGAGCGATCGCGGAATTCTCGGCGCGAACGTTTGCCTTATCGCGGTCGGTGCCTTCAACGCCGGCCAGGTCCTGCTGGTGACGCTCTACCTGCAGGATGGCCGCCACCTCTCGCCCGTGTTGACCGGTCTGTGCTTTGTGCCGCAGGCGGCTGGTGCATTCGCGCTGTCGGGACCGGCGTCGAACGTCGTGCCCAACCTCGGCCCGCGGCGAAGCTTGAGCATCGCGATGATCGTGGCGCTCGTTGCCCTGGTCGGAGGCGCTTATGCCGTCAGGTCAGAGTCGATCGTCGTGCTGCTCGCCAGCTTGCTGCTGATGGGTGCTGCCGCCCGGATCAGCATGGTCGCCTCCACCTTGGCCGGCACCCATGGGCCGGTGGCCCGTGAATCGGAGGGCACCGCCAGTGCCCTGCTCACCGCAACCCGGCAATGCGGCAGTGCGCTGGGCGTCGCGGTCCTGTCCGCCACCCTCGTGATAGCGCCTGGCAGCAGTGGGCACCGAACCGAGATCGCCATGATTGTCGCTGCCGGCTTCGCCCTCGCCGGCCTGCTCGCTACTCGAATCGTCCCGGCCGCGCCGCGTTCCTCGAGGCACGCTCGACGGACGTCTGGCTAGCTTCACACGGTTGCGCCCTTTGCCTACAACCGGAGCCCAGGACGTTGGTTGGAACGAACGATCCGGCTTGGTCGTCTCCGTGTACTACGTGAATCAACCGAGCGGCTTCACGTAGTACCAAGTCGCGGGTACGGTGATGTCAATACGAGAAACCGCTGTTGATCGACCGGTGTTCTCGCGTCGAGCTTGGACTCGTGCTCTCCTTGTGTCGTTGTGGGGGTGACGGTTGTGGCGCCCGGCCCACCAAATCCTGCCGTCGTCGGACTTTGCCGGCTTCAACGCGAGGCGCTGTTTCTGCGCGTGCTTGCCCTCTGGAAGAGGGCGAGCGGTCGTTGAGCGGTGAGACGTTGCTCGGGCTGGCCGAGGAGCAGGCTGCGTTGCGCCGGATCGCAACCCTTGTCGGGCGCGGGACACCGCCCGAAGAGGTATTCGCCGCTGTCACCGAAACGATCGGGCGGCTGCTCAACGGGCACCTGGCCGGGATGGCGCGCTATGAAAGTGATGGCACGGTGCGTGTCGTGGCGACCTGGGCCAGCGCCGGACCTTACGGCGGCTCGCACCCATTGGTTCCAGGTCCGTGGCCACTCGAGGGCGGCGGCGTGTCGTCGATGGTGTGGAAGACAGGCCAATCCGTGCGGATAGACGACTATCGCGGAGTTCCCGGCAGCATCGCCAGATTCGTGCGAGACGAATTAGGCGTCAATTCATCGGTCGCCAGTCCGATCGTCGTCGAAGGCCGCCTATGGGGGCTGCTTTTCCTGCACTCCAAGAGTGCCGACGAACCCTTTCGCGAGGACACCGAATCGCGGCTGACTGGTTTCACGGAGTTGGTGGGTACGGCGATTGCGGGAGCGGAGAGCCGCGCGGGTCTGGCCCGGCTGGTCGAGGAACAGGTGGCGTTGCGGCGGGTCGCGACGCTGGTGGCGCGGGGCGTTCCGCGCGAGGAGGTGTTCGCCGCGGTGGTCGAGGAGGTCGCGCGGCTGCTTCGCGTCGAGTTCGCGACGCTCGGTCGCTACGAGTCCGATGCCACCATGACCACGGTCGCGACGTCGAGCAAGCTGGATGAGCGCTTTCCGGTCGGCCGGCGGTGGAGCCTCGCGGGAATGAACGTAAGTCGATTGGTTTTCGAGACCGGCGCCCCTGCGCGGCTCGACAATTGTCCTGACGCTCCGGGTCTGCTTGGCACCGCGATGCACGAATCGGGCGTCGGGTCGTCATTGGGGACGCCAGTCATCGTGGATGGTCACCTGTGGGGTGTGATCGCCACCAGCTCAAGGCCGGACCAGCTGCTTCCGGTGGATACGGCGGAGCGTCTTGCTTCGTTTACGGAGTTGGTGGCGGCGGCGATTGCGAATACGCACAGTCGGGCGGAGTTGATGGCGTCGCGGGCGCGGATTGTGGCGGCTGCGGATGAGATGCGCCGGCGGATCGAGCGCGATCTGCATGATGGGATCCAGCAGCGACTGGTCTCGTTGGGGTTGGAGTTGCGGATGGCGAAGGCGACGGTGCCGTCGCAGTTGGGTGACCTCGAGGCTGCGTTGTCGCAGGTGGGTGAGGGCCTGTCGAGTGTGTTCGATGAGTTGCGTGAGATTGCACATGGTATTCACCCGGCGATTTTGTCCGAGGGCGGTTTGGGACCGGCGTTGCGGGCGTTGTGTCGGCGGTCGGTATTGCCGGTGGAGTTGGAGTTGCAGACCAAGCAGCGGTTGCCGGAGTCCGTTGAGGTTGCGGCCTACTACGTGGTGTCTGAGGCATTGACCAATGCGGCCAAGTACGCCCATGCCTCGGTGGTGAACATAGCTCTGCACGCTCAGGACACCGGCTTGCGGTTGGCGATTCGTGATGACGGGATTGGGGGAGCCGACCGCAGCCGGGGTGCGGGGCTGGTTGGGCTCAGCGATCGCATCAATGCGCTCGGTGGCACGCTGCAACTCACCAGCCCCGCTGGTAACGGCACTACCCTCCTCATCGAGATCCCCGTCCAGGACCACAGCGCCGCGCTCTGGGCCCCGCTGTGACGTCGGCATCTCATTCGTCCCTATATCCGGTTCTGATCGTCTCGGGTTGGCCGGACCTGGTGACGGTCTTGGGCCGTGGTCGAGTCGGGACCTAGGGCCAGGCGAGCGCTAGAACGCGCCGACGACCGCGAAGTCCTGGCTGACGAAGATGTGGTGCGGCCAGTTGACGCCGATGTAATGGACCTCGTACTCGCCGTTGCTCAGCTGCACAACCCGGTCGACGACACCTCCGGGGTAGGCGGCCAGCGCAGCTTTCGTCGCGCTATCCGCTGCCGCGCCGCTGACGATCGTCCCCGATCCCTCGGTGTAGTTCGCCGGGATCTGACCGACCTGTTTTGCCGTGCTCGGGGCGCCTTGCTGGAACGGAATCACTCCTGCCGCGACGGAAGCCGCAGATCCCTCGCTGCCGGCGGGTTGCACAGTGACCTGAGTGGCCGTGATGGTAGTTCCGCTGGTTGTCCCCAGTACGAGAACAGCTTCGCCGGTGGTGATGCCACTCGCCGAGATCGCGCTCGTCCCGTTCTCGTACGTCGTGGCGGATGCCTCGTTAACGGTTACCTTCTGACCCGCTGATGTTGTCATTGCGAAGCTCGACGTGGACACCGAGCCGACCGTGCCGGATGCTCCGCCGGCGGCCGGTCCGGACCTAGCATTGGACCCCCCGCCGCCCGGCGCGGCACCGCCTGCGGCACCGCCGGGGGCACCGGCGGCGGCACCGCTGACCGGGCCGGACTGCGCTGATGTTGTCGGCGAGGATGACGACCTGGCGAGAACGACCGAGAGCACGATCAAGGCACAGATCAGCACGGCGGTCACCGCCCAGGTGATTTTCTTCGACAGCAATCGCCGCACCCGGGGCCAGCGTCGCGGTTTGGGCATAGTCACCGAGGCCGATGGCTCTGGCGTCATCCTCGACTCGGGGTAAGTGGTTAGGGTCTCGTGCGGGGTTGGTTCCTGGCCGTTCATAAGTGCGCTCCATTCAATCGGTTAGCTACGAGAGTGCGCACGGTTGCTTTGAAGTGTCTGTATGGTGCCTTTGCAATAGCTGAACCCCTTGAACACCCAGGTCAATAGGCGCGAGGATGGGCACGCAAGCTTGCGTGAACGTCACGCCGACGCACTGCCGTCCCAAAGAGAGACCGGAGGCCACCCGGGATCATGAGCGAATGGCCGGCGCCGGTAAACGATGCGGAGTTGCGGGTGCTGGCCGATGAGCAGGCCGCGTTGCGACGGGTCGCAACATTGGTGGCGCGGGGAGTCGCGCCGGAGCAGGTGTTCGCGGCAGTCATCGAAGAAGCCGGTCGGCTGCTGTCCGCCGAGTTCGCTGGCCTGGCTCGCTATGCCCCCGACAGAACGATTACCGTCGCTGCCGCATGGGGCAGGTCTGGCCAGCACCTGCTCGTTGGACACCGGTGGTCCCTCGGGGGGAGTGACCTGGCCACGCTCGTGTTCGAGACCGGCCGAGCTGCGCATATCGATAGCTACACCGACACCTCCGGGCTGCTCACCGACGTCGGCCGCGAAACCGGACTCGGCGCCGGCGTCGGGACTCCCGTCATCGTCGAGGGCCGCGTCTGGGGGCTGATGGCTACCTACTCCCGTTTCGGCCAACCGCTGCCGGCCGACACCGAGACGCGCCTCGGTAACTTCACCGAGCTCGTAGCAATGGCGATCGCAAACGCAGAGAGCCGGACCGGGATAGCTCGGCTGGCCGAGGAGCAGGCGGCGCTCCGGCGGGTCGCTACGCTGGTGGCCCGTGGGGTACCTCCGGAGGAGGTCTTCGCGGCGGTGGTCGATGAGGTCGCGCGGCTGCTTCCCGTCACTTTCGCGAGCCTGGGCCGCTTCGAGTCGGACGGAACCGGGACGGTCATGGCGACGTCGGGCCGGCTCGACGACCGCTTCCCGGTCGGCAGTCGCTGGCCCCTCACCGGAAACAACGTCGTCTCGAGCGTCTTCGAGTCCGGCCGCGCCGCCCGGATCGACGGCTACGCAGCGGCTTCCGGACCACTCGGTGTCACCGCGCGCGAGATCGGGTTCGGCTCCGGCGTCGGGGCGCCGGTCATCGTCGAAGGGCGGCTATGGGGCGTCGTCGCCGGCTACTCGCCCCGGGACCAGCTCCTTCCAGCGGACACAGAGTCTCGGCTTTCCTCTTTTACGGAACTGGTGGCGACGGCGATCGCGAACGCGCAGAGCCGCGCTGAGTTGATCGCTTCGCGAGCGCGGATCGTCGCCGCCGCCGATGAGACGCGCAGGCGGATCGAACGTGACCTGCACGACGGAATCCAGCAGCGACTGGTGTCGCTCGGGTTGCAGCTGCGGATGGCGCAGGGGACTGTGCCCCCGCAGTTCGGTGAGCTCGAGGGCGCGTTGTCACAGGTCGCCCAGGGCCTGACGAGAGTGTTCGACGAGTTGCGGGAGATCTCCCACGGCATTCACCCGGCGATCCTGTCCGAGGGCGGCCTGGAGCGAGCGCTCAGGGCGCTCGGTCGCCGTTCAGCGATACCGGTTGAGCTGGACCTGCATGCTCCGCAGCGGCTGCCAGAATCGGTCGAGGTCGCGGCCTACTACGTGGTGTCCGAGGCATTGACCAACGCAGCCAAGCACGCACAGGCATCGGTCGTGAACGTCGACCTCGACATCCACGACGCGGTCTTGAAGTTGATGATCCATGATGACGGGGTCGGCGGCGCCGATCGCAACCACGGAGCCGGACTGGTCGGGCTCACTGACCGCATCGAAACACTGGGCGGCACGCTCCACGTCGCCAGTCCCCCCGGCAGTGGCACAACGTTGCTGATCGAGATCCCGCTCGCAGGCCAGAGCAGCGCAGTGTCGCCGGAGCGGTAGTGCGATCTGGTCAATCTTGGCGAAGGCGCAACTCCGGCACGCTGACGTCGCGGATCACGTCAAGAGCGCGCGTCAGATCGTTCAGGCCTACGAAGCCGTCGACTGAGGCCGCACGGGCCCAGTACTCCACGTCGGCGGTCACGGCGGTAACGGCAAGCCGGCTGGCTTCTTCCGGGGTGAGCAGATCGTGATCTTGCATGTGTCATGGCTCCTTGGCTGCGCCCGACCCGGCTCGGTTGTGGTCGAGAGCCTTGGGTGGCGGTGGGTGTGTCGATGAATCGGACAGGACCAGCGTCGCGTGACCACGGCGACGGTGCATCCCGGCAGGCATTCGTTTGGCACGGTCGCTGACCGGAGTTCGCCTATTCCTGCTGGTGGGTAACGGCCACGGCGGCTGGCGGGGAAGACCTGAAGCTGGCGCAGCTGCGATGTTGTAGCTGGCGTATTTGTGTCCCACCTGGAAGGAACAATTCATGAAGACTCGCCACATCGCTACAACCGAGGTCAGCGCGATCGGGCTCGGCGGCATGCCGATGTCGATCGAGGGCCGACCGGACGAAAAGCGCTCGATCAGGACCATCCACGCTGCGCTTGAGGCCGGCATCACGCTCATTGATACCGCTGACGCTTACCATCTGCACGCCGACGAAGTCGGCCACAACGAGCGGTTGATCGCAAAAGCGTTGGCTTCCTACGGCGGTGATACGTCGTCGGTCCTGGTCGCGACCAAGGGGGGCCACCTGCGTCCGGGTGACGGTTCCTGGACGGTCAATGGCTCACCCGACCACCTCAAGCGGGCCGCCGAGGCTTCGCTCAAGCGACTGGGCGTAGCTGCCATCGGCCTGTACCAGTTCCACCGCCCGGACCCGGCTGTGCCCTACGCCGAGTCCATCGGTGCGCTGCGGGATCTGCTCGACGCCGGGACGATCAGGATGGCCGGCATCTCGAACGCAAATCCCGGCCAGATCCGCGAAGCCAACGACGTCCTCGGCGGGCGACTTGCCTCGGTACAGAATCAATTCTCGCCGGCCTTCCGCAGCAGCGAACCCGAACTCGAACTCTGCGACCAGCTAGGCATCGCGTTCCTACCCTGGAGTCCGCTCGGCGGAATCACCACGGCGGCTCGCCTCGGACACGCTCACATCGCCTTCGGGCAGATCGCGGCCGAGCGCGATGTCACGCCCCAGCAGATCGACCTTGCCTGGCTGCTTGCCAAATCCCCGCACGTCATCCCGATCCCGGGCTCCTCGCGCCCAGAAACCATCCAAGACTCCGCGCGCGCCGTCGACATCGAGCTGACGCGCGCCGAATTCGATCGACTCGACTCGCTCACCGACCCCACGACGACTCGGCAGTAGCCGGAAAGAAAGGAGGAACGCATGCCTACTCAATCAAGGTCCGCCCGTGAGCGTCAGGCCCAGGCCCATTACGTCGATCGCGTCAATGCCCTTATCGAGCAAGGAAACGCGCAATCAAATAGCGACGCCCCCGATCCGCGATGACCGAGAGGTAGTAGGTCCAACTTCTGGGAGCATGTGATGCCCGACTACGGCCGAGACCTCGAGTTCGGCTATTTCCTGACACCGGATGCCGATGACCCGGCGAGACTCCTCACCGCCGCGAAGGAGCTCGACGAACTCGGCTTCGAACTCCTCGGTGTGCAAGACCACCCATACATAGGCCGATTCCTCGACACGTGGACATTGCTCAGCGTGATCGTGGCTCGCACCTCGCGGCTACGCGTGTTCCCGGACGTGGCGAGTCTGCCGCTGCGACCGCCCGCCGTACTGGCCAAGTCCGCCGCGACACTCGACCTGCTCTCCGGCGGGCGGGTCGAACTCGGGCTGGGCGCGGGTGCGTTCTGGGACGCCATCGCCGCCATGGGCGGCCCGCTTCGTAGCCCCGGAGAATCCATCGAGGCCCTGCGTGAGGCCATCGACGTAATCCGCTTGGTGTGGAGCGACGAGCGCGCAGTGCGGTCCGATGGCAATACGTACTCCCTGCACGGTCTGCATCCCGGACCCAGACCCGCCCACGACATCGGCATCTGGCTCGGTGTCTACAAGCCGAAGGGGCTCGCACTCGTCGGCTCGACAGGCGACGGCTGGCTGCCGACGATGGGCTACCTCGACCCCGGCCCGGCAATGTCCGAGGCGCACGCACGCATCGACGAGGCCGCTGAGGCCGCCGGACGTGACCCAGCCACGATCCGCCGCATCTACAACCTCGACGGCCTGGCACCTGCCGCCGAACTTGTTCCGCTCATCACCGACCTCGCGATCGAGTACGGCATGGACGGATTCATGTTCGCAGGGCCCGCTACGCGCGATGAACTCACCCGGTTAGCCGCCGAGGTCGTGCCCGCCGTCCGGAACGCAGTCCTGGCGGAGCGGGCCTGATGACCGCACAGGAATCCAGTACCGAGGCTGGCCGCCGCATGATCGCGCAGTTGCGGCTGGCCCATGCGCCGCTGCGCACCGACCTCGTCCAACTGGGCCTCGCGATCGTCATGCTCGAAGAGGCGACGCTGGCCGCAGAACCCGTCCGCGAGATCATCGCCGGCCTGACCGTCGGCCAGTTCGCCTGGCAGATAAAGACCCGTTGCGAGTATTTCTGTGATCACCTGAGCCTGCACCACGCTATCGAGGACGAGGGGATGCTGCCCGTGATGCAACGCCAGTTTCCCGAACTGAACCCAGTGGTCGCCCGCCTCAAGAGCGAACACGAGCAGGTCTCGATGCTCATCCTCGAGATCAGCACGGCAGCCCGGGAGCTGCGCAGCGACGATGCTGCGAGCGTGACCCGATTGCGCGGCTACCTGGAGCGGCTCGCATCGATGCTCGCTGGGCACCTGGACTACGAAGAGAGGTCCCTCTTTCCGTACTTCGAACGTATGAACCGAGATTGGCACCAAGGATGACTGTCATCGAGGCGACCGTTTCGCGTTCCGAGGCCCAGCAGCTCGCACGCCCCATGTTGATAAGCGGCGGCACGCCAGGTGTCCCGATCGTGCTCCTGGGCCATCTCTGGTTCGGGCTGAGCGGCATCATCTGGGCGCTGACCGTCACCGAAGGTCTGGTGTTCCTCGTCGGAGTCGTGATGTGGCTTGCGTCCCGCCCCGCGATCGACCGCGGCCTGGCCGGGGGTAGCCCGGCGCGCGCCGAGGAACTGCTCGAGCCAGCCGAGGCCTGATCGCGTTACGCGAGGTGGCTGCGACCCGGCGGTCAGGAAGCGTCATATGCGCCGGCGAGAATGTCCTCGACGAGCGTGGGGCCGGTGGGATCCCAGCCGTACGTCGTCCGGGTGAGCACGCTCGAAGAGGACATGTTCCTTCCGAAGAACTGCCCGATGAACCCGAAGTGATCGTCGGCCTCCTCGGGCGCGATCGATGTCACCGGCAGGCCGAGCCGGGTCCCAATCGCCTCGGCGATCACCCGGGTCCTGACCGCGTCCTCCGCCACCGCGTGCAGGCGCGCGCCGGCCGGCGCTTTCTCAAGGCCGAGCCGTACCAGGCGGGCGGCGTCGCTGCGGTGGACGGCGGCCCAGGCGTTCGACCCGTCGCCGACATACGCCGAGACGCCGGTCCGCCTCGCCACGTCAGTGATGTAGGCGATGAATCCGTGGTCGCGCATGCCGTGAACCGTCGGTGCGAACCGGGCGGCGATGGCACGCACACCCTGGTCGATGAAGTCGAAGGCGCGGTTCTCGCTGCCACCGCGCATGGAGTCGGGGCCGACGAAGGGCGAGGGCTCGGTCTCGGCCGCCAGCACGCCGGAGGCGACGACGAAGGACCGGTCGGTACCGACCAGGGCGCCGGCGATGGTCTCGACCGCGACGCGCTCGGCGCGGTTGGACTCGGCCGGGTTGGACCAGTCGTGCTTATTGGCCAGGTGCACCGTCGCGTCGGCCTCGGCTGCCCCGCGGCGGAGCGCGTCGAGGTCGTCAAGGTCGCCGCGCAGCAACGTCGCCCCCTTCGCCTGGACGACCGTGGCCGACGAGTCCGACCGCACTAGTCCGATCACGTCGTGACCGGCCGCCAACAACTCGTCGACGACGGCGGACCCGATCCACCCGCTGGCTCCGGTGACAAAGACGCGCATTGGTTTAACCTCCGTTGACGTGATGACAGTGACTGACATGACGTTACACGACTGACAGTGGCTGTCATCACTATGATTCGGCCATGGCCCGTTGGCAGTCAGGATCGCGCGAGCGTCTCGCCGCCTCAGCGCTGCGCCTGTTCGCCTCTCAAGGTTTCGAGAGCACTACCGTTGCCGAGATCGCCGCCGACGCGGGGCTGACCGAGCGCACCTTCTTCCGCTACTACGCCGACAAGCCGGAAGTGCTATTCGCCGGACAGGACGAATTCGAGGGGCTTTTCCTGGATGGAGTCGAGGAATCGACCAGCACTCAACCGATGGAGCTCATGGCCTCGGCGCTGGACCACGCGGCCGCGTTCTTCGCCGACGAGCGGCGAGCGTGGTCGCGGAGCCGCCAGGTCGTCGTGACCGGAAACGTCGCTCTCCAGGAGCGCGAGCTCCACAAGATGTCGGGGCTCGCCTCGTCCCTCACCTCGGCCTTCGCCGAGCGAGACATCGACCCGAACATCGCCGCGCTGGCGGCCGAGGCAACCGTCAGCGTCTTCCGTCGCTCGTTTGCCGCCTGGATCGCTGCGGGGGAGAGCCGACCGTTCGCCGACATCCAGCGCGGCGTTTTGAGCCAACTCCAGGCGTTGCTCGCGCCCAGCTAGCCCCGGCCTGTCGTGCGCTTGAAGATTCCGCAGCAATTCAGAATCAGGCCAGCGACCTGATTGAGGACGAGCGCCGCGTCCGCCTAGGACGAGCCGTGCAGTGCGACGGCGCGAGGACCTGCTGCACATAGTGGCGGGAGGAGCTGCTGCGCATAGTCGTTTACCGGCCCACCAGCTGGCGATGGAGGCGACGACGGCGTCTAGGGCACCGAGGCGGGTCGGACGTCCGTGCCGCGAGGCCCTCGGCGCCCGGACTACGGTCGCCATGAAGATGGCGACGTCGATCTCGCTGCGAAGTGCCGCGTCGACACGACATAAGCCACCCAGAGAAGCGCCGCCCTCGCCCGTGCTTCCGCTGGCGATCGCCAACGGCGACGTTTTCGGTTTGAGCGGAACGATCGCGGCGGATCCGGGCGAGCTGGTTGGTGCGGTCAGCCCGAGGTCGACGGCGCCGGGTCGGCGTCGGCGTCGGCGGTTGGCACGGTGACCGCGGCCCGCGCGATCTGCGTGAACTCCTGGATGTCGTCCCGGTTGCGGGCCTTGGCCCAGACGAGCACCACCCGGCTGGGTGCGACGTCCGGAACGGGCACGTAGACGACGTCCGGACGGGTGTAGAACTGCGCGGTCGAGCGCGGGATGATCGCTATGCCCTGCTCCGCCGCGACGTGTTCGAGCTTCTCCTCCATGCTTAGCATCGGTCGTCGTTGCCTCGGAGCGCCCGTGCCAAACTCGGTCGCGACGGCCCGCCATTCCGGTACGAGCTCGGGTGATTCCAACAGGTAAAGGTCGGCTAGCTCGGCGACGGGGAGTGACTGCCGGGCCGCCAGCGGATGCCTCGCGGGCAGGGCGACGACCCGGTCCTCGGTGAACAGCGGCAGTTGCGTGAGGTTGCGTTCGTCGAACGGTGCGCGCACGAAGCTCACGTCGACGCGGCCGTCGTGCACGACGTCGGTCTGATCAGCCCACGATGTACGCAGGACGTCGATGTCCAGGCCGGGGTGCCGCTCGCGAAACCGCCTGGCCGCGGCGGTCACAACCAGCCCGGGCATGAAGCCGATGGTGAACCGGGATGAGCCGCGCTCGGCTGTCCGCACCCGCCGCTGCAGGGCCAGGGTCGACTGCAGAAGCGGGCGGGCGTCCTCGAGCAGTTGACGGCCGGCCGGGGTGAGGTCGGTGCCCCGGGCCGAACGCGTGAAGAGGGTGGCGTGCAGTTCGTTTTCCAGCGCCCGGATCTGCCGGGTGAGCACCGGCTGAGCGATGTGTAACTGCTCGGCGGCACGCGTGAGGTTGCCGGTCTCGGCGACCGCGGCGAAGTACCGCAGCTTGCGCAGGTCGAGGTCCGTCGGCATCAGCACACCATACCTTCTGGGTATCGGATCCGACGGTTCAGGTCTTGGACACGGTTCGCCCCGACACCGAGAGTGGTTTTGACAATCTCGAGTGAAAGGCCTTCATCCATGACCCTCTCCGGATCCCGAGTCCTCATCATCGGTGGCACCTCTGGCATTGGACTCGCCGTCGCGTCGGCCGTCGCCGAGCGCGGTGCCACCCCGATCGTCGCATCGCGCCGCCGGACCAGCGTCGACTCCGCGCTCGCCGCGCTACCCGCTGGCGCCGAGGGTGCGACCGTTGACCTCACCGATGACGCGTCCATCGCGGCGCTGGTGCAGCAGCACGCCCCGTTCGATCACCTCGCGTACACCGCCGGCGAACCGCTCGAACTGGTTCCGCTCGCCGACCTGACCGCCGACACCGTGCGGACCTTCTTCGAAACCCGGTTCCTCGGGGCGATCGCCGTCCTGCGGGCGGTGGCACCGCAACTGCGCGCCGGCGGTTCGATCACCCTGACCAGCGGCACGGCCGCTGACCGTCCCGGCGCCGGCTGGGCTCTCGGCGCCAGCGTGTGCGGCGCGATGAACGCCCTCACGCGCGCCTTTGCCGTCGAACTGGCGCCGTTGCGGGTGAACGCGGTCGCACCTGGAGTGGTGCGCAGCCCGCTGTGGTCGAGCATGTCCGAACAAGACCGCAACGCGATGTACGAGTGGGTCGCTGGTGCCGTGCCGCTGGGACGCGTGGCCGAGGTCGAGGACGTCGCGCTTGCCTACGTCTACGCGATGGAGCAGGTCCACGGCACCGGTGTCGTGATCACCGTCGACGGCGGGACGGTACTGGCGTGAGCAGCGCGTAGCGGCCGTTGGCTCGGATCGCTGGTTCAACCTCGGATCGCGGGTTCAACACGGTGCCGACCCACGCCAACGGTCGGCTGCTGTGCCAGGGTGGAGTATGGCTTCCTACTCGCTCAATCCAGCCGCGGTGAAGCACGCGCGGCAGTTGATTGACCAACGCCAATACGTCCTGGACAGCGACTGGGGCGACGTTCAGTCGAACGCGGCAGACCAGAATGCCTACCTGGACAAACACAGCTGGGACGAGTACGCAGCCTGGCATCTGGGACTCACTGAGGGCGCCGCCGACGAGACGAAAGGCCGCTACGCGTTCGCGTACGGGGACTTTCGCCGAGTACACCGCACCGGTCTGATCGCCTGCGTCTACCGCGCGTCGGAGTGGCGGCACAAGGACGTCGAACTTGCTGCCCACGACCTGCTCCAGCACCTGGACGCGGTCAGCGGCTGAGATCAGGCCGGGCCGGCGAGGTGGATGTCAGGTTGGATGGTGGACGATGTTGATTACGTTGCCCTCCGGTGCTCGGACGAAGAACCGGCGCACGCCCCACGGCTCCGTGGTGATCGGGTGCACGATTTCGTAGCCGAGTCGCTGAGCTTCTTCGTATGCTGCTTCGACGTCATCGGTGTGGATCGAGATGACCGGGTCTTCGGGTGCGGATGCGTTAGGCGCGCACTGGTTTCTCATTACCCGCGATAGTTTCGGTGACGGCCGGACGCACGTGCGAGCTAGTCAGTGAAGGTGTTCAACGCCCGCAATGACAGCCAGGTGAGCACGGTGCCGGTAAGCGCGATCGTCAGCACGCAGGCTCCGAGTGATCCCCAGTGGATTGTCGGGTACAGGACGAGATCGCGTAGCCCCTGGATGACGTAGCTGACGGGGTTGATCCGGGCGACCACGCGCAGAGGGGGAGCGAGCAGTTCGAGCGGAACGAAGTTCGGAGTCAGGAACAGCAGCGGGAAGAAGATCAAGAACGACGCGTTGGTGGTCTGCACGTTCTTTGACTTCAGTGCGATGGCGATGGCGATGCCGGCGTACGCGACGCCCCACAGGGCCGCGAGGACGATCAGCAGGACCACGCCGGGCACGCCGGACTTCACTCGGGCGCCGAAGGCGAAGCCCACGGCTAACACCAGGATGGCGACGACCACGCCGCGGACGAGGTCGGCGGCCAGCCGTCCCCAGACCAGCGCGGTGCGTTGGATCGGCGCGGCGAGCATCTTGTCGAGGTAGCCGATGTCGATGTCGGTGACCATGGCTAATCCGGAGGTCGCGGAGCTGACCGCGAATACCAGCGAGACGGGGATCTGAAAGGCCACGTAGTGCTGTCCGTGCAGGAAGGGCGTGCTGGACGGGAAGATCTTGTTGACCTGGCCGATGTTGACGACCAGGAAGAAGACCGGGATGAACAGGGCGGGCAG
The DNA here is from genome assembly GCA_025966315.1 of Frankiales bacterium. Lineage (GTDB taxonomy): Bacteria > Actinomycetota > Actinomycetes > Mycobacteriales > Jatrophihabitantaceae > Jatrophihabitans_A. The sequence goes on from JAOPUZ010000075.1 coordinate 33,026, forward strand.
CGTTGCCGCCGGCAGCCGCCAGACTTCGCGTACCGCCCGCCGGGCGAGCAGGATCGTCTCGTTCATTCGCCGACCTCCGCGTTGGTTTCGGTCGACTGACCTTCGATGCGCCGGCCGGTGGCGGCCAGGAACACGTCGTCGAGGGTCGGGCGAGCCAGCGAGATCATGTTCGGATGGATCTGGGCCGCCGCGAGTAGCTGGACGATCGGGGCCACCACACTCGCCCCGTCATCGACGTACACCGCGAGGCCGTCTTCGCTCTCGGTGATGTGGTCCAGGCCGTTCAGTGAGCCGAGCGCGTGTCGGGCGTTGTCGCGATCCGAGGCATCCAGCCCGATGGTCACCGCATCGCTGCCCAGCTCAGCCTTGAGCGCGTCCGGCGTCCCGGACGAAACGATCTGCCCGCCATCGATGATCGCGAGGCGGTCGCAGAGCTGGTCGGCCTCTTCCAGGTACTGGGTGGTCAGGAACACTGTCGTTCCGGCGGCGTTGATCCGGCGCACCTCGTCCCAGATCGTGATCCGGCTGGCCGGATCCAGTCCGGTCGTCGGTTCGTCGAGGAAGAGCACGGATGGCTCGTGAACCAGCGCGGTGGCCAGATCCAGCCGGCGCTTCATCCCGCCGGAGTAACCCTTGATCGTGCGGTCGGCTGCCTCGGACAGCCCGACCAATCCGAGTAACTCCTCGGCCCGGAGCTTGGGGTTCGGTACCCGGTACAGGCCGCACTGCAGCTCCAGTAGCTCGCGTCCGGTCTGGGTTGGATCCAGGCCCACCTCTTGTAGTGCTACCCCGATCAGCCGCCGGACGTGGCCCGGGTGGGCCTGCACGTCCACACCGGCCACCGTGGCCGTCCCGGCCGTGATTGGCAGGAGGGTGCAGAGCATGCGAACGGTCGTGGTCTTACCGGCGCCGTTCGGACCAAGGAATCCGAAGACCTCACCGCGCTCGACGCTCAAATCGATGCCAGCCACTGCAGGCACGTCCGGCTGGCCGCGGCTGCCTTTGAAGGTCTTCACCAGCCCCCGCGCGTCGATGGCCAGCACCGTCTCATCGGTCATGACACCCCTTCTCGGTTCAGCTCCATGGAGCCAAACTCCACCGCCTGTTCTGAACTGATGCGGCGTGGAAGAAGAATACGCACTCCGTCCATCGAGTTACGGTGTATTAGAATCGCACTCGGCTCAATTGGTGTACAGCGTATCGGTTTGGGAATATGGTGCTAGCAGAGCGGTGGAATGTGCATTTCACCTTACGCTACAAGCATCACGAGGCACGCTATGAAGATTGTCGTCATCAATCACCTAACCTTTGGAAGGCGTCCAGCGACGTCCGGGTGGTATGAGACCGATACGCTGTAGCCCGATCGAGGTAATGCGTATCCTTTTTTCCATGCCTCGGTCTCAACAAGATGCCAGTCCGGCTCCCGTCTGGGCTCGCGCCGAGCCGGCCGCGAAACGCGAACCGCTGAACCGTGACCGGGTCGTGGCCTGCGGTATCAGGATTGCCGATGCCGAGGGCCTGTCAGCGGTGTCGATGCGCCGGGTCGCGACCGAACTCGACGCGCGGACGATGAGCCTCTACCGGCACGTGCCGAGCAAGAATGATCTGCTGGATCTCATGTTCGACCAACTCGCCCGGGACGCCTCCGTCGGTGCGCAGCCATCCGATGACTGGCGTGACGGGCTGCGGGTAATCGCGCGTCGAACCCGCAAAGTCGGGCTGGCTCACCCGTGGAGCATCGACCTGCTCGGTCAGCGCGCCCAGCTTGGGCCAGGCACCATGCGCTTGCTGGACGAGTGGGTCGGCGCACTGATTGACCTACCGGTGCCCGTCACGGTGCGCTGGGCAATCGTCACCGCGGTGAACGACTACGTCGTCGGGTTCGTGGTCCGCGAGAACGCCCACCGCAAAGCCGTCCCCACCGACAAGGCGTCGGCCCGCCGGTGGCAGCGTGTGGTGGCGCGCTATCTGACCGGACTGGCGGACAGCGGCGAGTTCCCGCACATCGAAGAGCTACTGCGCAGCGGCTACGCCGGCGTGCCGGTTGACTTCGACGACGGCTTGGGCTGGCTCATCGACAGCATCGCAACTCAGTACGGCAGTCCCGCCGGCAAACGCCGCGCTCGCCGATCGACTACCGGCCACTAACCCGTAAGCCTGCCACCTCGACCTCGGCGATGTCTTTCGTGACTACAGCAATCGAGACAATCGATGATCGATCAGCTTTGCGTTCTAACTGGCGACCGCCTGGCTGGACGAGTGACGGCGGCGACGGGGGCACTGCGCTTCGTGTATGACGACGAATATCGCCAACGCGCGGGGCCGACGCCGCTGTCAGTATCAATGCCCCGGTATCTGATGCAAAAGTCGGGAACAGACTTCGGGATTTGAAGCAGGATGACACTGCCTGATGACCTCGCGTTCGCCAGACAGGTGGCTCCGGGTCAGTACGGAACTTGGCTTCCCGGTAGACGTGGTCATTGAGCAAACATAGGCATTGATAGATCGACTCCCGGATGCTTTTGCCGACACCGCTCGGGACCGCTCTATGGCCCAGCTGAAATAGACGATGCGTGGCAGGCTCGTCGAGGCGGTCGCAGATCGCATTCGGAAGTCAACGGCCGAAACAATCGGACTTGTGTAGCCCGCTACAGCATCGCGTCCGGCGGGGTCCGGCGATGTTGCGGCTGATCTGGTAGCGCCATAGCCGGCGCCGCACCATGCCATGCTCTACGCCGCGCGTGGAGTGGATCTCGCCGTGCTGGGCTGACGCCGCCAGCGGAAGAGGACGCGACATTGACGGTGATCTTGCTCGACGATCGTGGCGCGCGGCCGATTCGCGAGGTTCGGTTGTGACCACGTTGGAGCCGCCGATTCTTGATGCAGTGAACGAGAGCGTTCCATAGCGAGCGAGAGCACGCGAATGGAACGGGACTCGACTACCGGGGCTGCCGTCGCAGGGCGCTGCGCGCCGGCATTTTCGCACGACAACATGCCGGTGAACGACGGGCTGGCCGCTGGCCAGTTCGATGACGAGTTTGGCACCGTAACCTGGCGGCATGACAGTCAATGCGCGTTCCGGGCCGCCGCGCGATCGTCCGACCAAGCCCGCTCCGAATCCGCCACCGTCCTGGCGGCGGTATCTGATTCCAATTGGCCTGGTGGCGACGCTGCTGCTGCTGTTCCTGCCTGGCATGGTGAGCAAATCGCCGACGGCGGTCGACTACGGCACCTTGACGCAGCAGGTAACCCAGAAAGACGTGGACACCCTGACGCTGGCCGCCGATGGTGCGATCACCGGCAAGTACCGTTCGACGTTTCAAAAGGGCGAGGCTTTCACGTCCCAATATCCGACCGGTGCGGGCGGTGTCGACCAGGCATTCCTGACTCAGGTGACCAATCCGGCCGTGGTGCCGAATTTCAAAGCGACCGGAGCCAGCAGTTCCTTCCTGGGCACGTTGCTGTCCTTGCTGCCCTTATTGCTGTTCATTGGGTATTTCGTCTATATCGGCCGGGCCTCGCGTCGCGGCATGGGTGCCCTTGGCGGCCTGGGTGGGATCACCGGCGTCGGCAAATCCAAAGCTCAGCTCATCGACACCGATCGGCCCAAGACAACCTTCGCCGACGTTGCCGGGTACGAGGGGGTCAAGCGCGATATCAGCGAAGTCGTCGACTTCCTGCGTCATCCCGATAAGTACGCAGCCGCTGGTGCGGTCGGTCCCAAAGGCGTGCTGATGGCCGGGCCGCCCGGCACCGGTAAGACGCTGCTGGCCCGTGCGGTGGCGGGCGAGGCCAACGTGCCCTTCCTGTCGGTCACCGGGTCCTCATTCGTCGAGATGTTCGTCGGTGTCGGCGCTTCGCGGGTTCGTGATCTCTTTGTTCAGGCGCGCAAACTGGCGCCCTCGATCATCTTCATCGACGAGATCGATGCCATCGGCCAGCGCCGCGGAACCGGAATCGGCGGCAACGACGAACGCGAGCAGACACTGAACCAGTTGCTGGCCGAGATGGACGGATTCGACCCGTCCACCGACGTGGTGATCATCGCGGCCACCAACCGTCCCGAAACGCTCGACGCCGCCCTGCTGCGCCCCGGCCGTTTCGACCGTCAAGTCGCGGTGCCCTTGCCGACGCAGGGTGAACGTAGCGCCATCCTGGCCGTGCACGCACGGGACAAACACATCGGGGCCGACGTGGACTTCGCGGTCACCGCGCGCTCGACGCCTGGATTTTCCGGCGCGGATCTTGCCAACCTGCTCAACGAGGCGGCGATCGTGGCCGTCCGCGATGGGCGCGCCGAACTGAAGTCGACGGACCTTTCGCAGGCGCGAGACCGGATCCTGCTCGGCCAGCGGCAAGGATCGAACTTCCTGCTGGACCGGGAGAAGCGCAACGTCGCTGTGCACGAGTCTGGTCACGCGCTGGTGGCAGCGCTGTCACCGGTGGCGGATCCGGTCGACAAGGTGACCATTCTGCCCAGCGGCATGGCCCTCGGGGTCACCGAGCAACTCCCGCTGGATGAGCGTCACCTCTACACGATGGAGGAGATGACGACGTCGCTGGCCGTACGGCTCGGTGGCCGGGCCGCGGAGCTGGTGGTGTTCGGTGAGGGGTCGACCGGCGCGTCCAGTGATCTGTCCAGCGCTACCGAACTGGCCACCCGGATGGTGCGCGAGTTCGGGCTGTCCGATGCGCTCGGACCGGTCGGTTATTCCAACGACTCGCCCCAATATCTGGGCGGCCAGCAGTTGTCCGAGCGTGTCTACAGCGAAGCCACCCAGCGGGTGGTCGACACCGAGGTGTCGCGCCTGTTGCGCGAGGCCGAGACCAGTGCCGTCGACCTGCTGACCGTCTATCGCGACGCTCTCGACTCGCTCAGCCAGGAGTTGCTGGAGAAGGAGACGGTGGACGGGGACGTCGTTCGAGCTATCGCGCACCGTGCCATGGCCGCTAAGTCGTAGCTGCTGGCCGACCCGGGGCTGCGCACAGTGGCTTGGGTAAAGTCACATTGGTGACATCTGAGCAACCTCAGCCGATTTCTGCCGCCCTCGTATCGGCGTTCGCGCCCAGCGGCACGTTGCGGGCCGCGATCAACGTCGGTAATCCGATTCTCGCCAACACCGACTCAGCCACCGGCGAACCGGTCGGCGTCTCGGTCGATCTCGCACGGGAGTTCGCGCGCCGGCTCGGAGTGCCGAGCGAGCTCATCGTCTTCGAGAAGGCGTCCCTTTCGGTCGACGCGTTGCGCAGCGAGCAAGCGGACATCGGCTTCTTCGCTATCGACCCCGCCCGCAGTGATGGGCTGCTGTTCACCGCGCCGTACGTACTGATCGAAGGCAGCTACCTCGTCCTCGAATCGTCGGCGTTGACCGACAACGGGCAGGTCGATCGCCGCGGGCACCGTATTTCGGTCGGTTCGGGCAGCGCCTACGACCTGTTTCTCACCCGCGAGATCGAGCAGGCCGAGATCGTCCGGCTGCAAGGTGCCGAACCGGCGCTGGCCGCGCTCCGCGTCGGCGAGGTCGAGGTGGCGGCCGGCATTCGTCAGGTGCTCGAAGCGGAAGCGCAGCGCGAGCCGGGAGTTCGAGTGCTGCCCGGACGTTTCATGGTCATCCAGCAGGCGATGGGCACCCCGGCCAGCCGAGGGAGTCAGGCGCAACACCTGCTGGCCGAGTTCGTCGAAGAGATGAAGACCAGCGCATTCGTGGCCGACGCATTGAATCGTCACCACATCGATGGCGCCGTCGTGGCACCGCCCGGGTGACCAGCCAGGCTCGCGGGCCGCAACTGGTCACGCGGAGCAGCACCGATTCCTGGTTCGTCGACCAGCGCTGATGTGAGCCGCCGTCAGACGACCCGGATGCGCACCGTCAGCAGCTTGTGACCAATCATGACGCCGAGGTTCCAGAAGCGATGGCTCTGCAGCGACCGGGTCATCGTGGCCCCGAGGGTCCAGCGTTGTTTGCCGGCGGCGTGGAATGCCAGGTCCTTCACGGTTGGCTTCCCCGGGCAGACCGCGGTGTCGTAGTAGGTCGGCGCGGGTCAGCGGGCAAGACGCGAGCCCCGACAGGCTGTCGCGCCCGGCGCAGTGCGCGCCCGGCGCACTGCCGTTGTAGACGGCTGGGTTGCGGACGCCGGTGACCTTCACCGTCGGCCCCGTCCGGTCTATGTTGATGCCGCGCAACGTCACGGTCGCGACGCCGCCGTTCGTGGCCGCGATGGTGCGGCTGACTGACTGCCCGGCGCCGTTACGACCGAGCTGCACCGGGGATGTATGCGTTTGGGATGGTGTGTCAGTAGGAACGGCAGCAGCGGCCGCTCGTGCTACGGACGTCCGACGTCTAGCTCACCGGTGTCGGCGACGGTCTGTGCGATCGTCGCGAGCCGCTGGTGCGTATGTTGGCTGGCGATCCGCAGCAATCCGAAAGCGTCGTCCCGGGTGATCGTGTGTCGGATCATCAGGATGCCCAGTGCCACGCCGATCGTCCGGTTGCTTTCCAACGCCTTGCGCAGGTTCTCGTTCTCGTCACGATGACGGGCATTCTCCAGCGCGACGGCGACATGGGCGGCCAGCACGTCGAGGGTCGATTCGCTCAGCGCACTGAACGCGCCGGGCTTACGGCTGTACAGATTCAACGCGCCAAGAACGTTGTCCTCTTCCAGGAACAACCGATGCGACAACATGCTGGCCACACCGGTCTGCTCGGCAGCCAACCGACCGAAGATCGGCCACCGATCGTCGGTACCGACATGATCGGACCGGCGAACATGCGTGCCGTCAATGGAATCCACGCACGGCCCTTCCCCGATCCGGTACTGAATCTCATCAACCTGAATGGGAAATTCGTCGGTCGCGGCCACCGTCTCGTACTTGCCCTCGCCACGTTTGATCGTGATCCCGGCGGACTGCGCGCCCTCGACGGTCAGGACGGCACGACTGACGATGGTCGCCAAGGTCGCGTCGAGACTGGGTTGGACGGCCAGCGCACGTGCCAGCGCAGCAAAATCTTCGGCGAGGTCCTTCGGCATTCGTGCTCCCCAAAAAGGGGCTGTATTGGCCGTCAGACCGTAAGTCCAAAAGCGTTCACACAGCGTGTAGGCGCCGTGTTCTCGACGTTGCCGTCACGTTACATGATGATGCTGCCGGTGATCTCTAGTCGTGTTCCTTGCGCTGAAGCTGGCGGGCCAGTTCGGCCTTGTTCATTCGCGAATAGCCATGGATGCCCGCCTTCTTGGCGCGGGTGACCAGTTCGTCCCGGGTATTTCCGTTGACGTCGACGCCACCGTACGTCTCGCCCTTACCTTCGCGCTTTTGCTTTGCCGGCATGGACGAGCGTGGGTCTGACGGGCCGGTTTCGTCTTTCAGCTCCCAGTGATCGCCTTTCTTCTCTGCGACATTCTTGACCGAGCTCCACGCGGTGCGATGGGCCCGCGCTTCGTCGTGATACTCGTTCTCCGCGCTTTCCAGCGTCTTTTCGTAGGTGTGCTCGATCTTGGGGGCGGATCGCTTCAAGGTGCTCGGGACGGTTGGGCGGTCCTCAGGCATGTCGCTGCTCCTCGCTTCCGGCGCCCGCGCGACCCGCAGGCCCTTTTGGTCGATGGCTGGTGACGCTACGTTGGGTCGATGGCTGGTGACGCTACGTTCGCGTCGCGAGCTACTGGCTGAGCCTTGTTCCACCATACGGTTTGCTACCGGCGCGAACGTGTCAGCTCACCAGCCTGATTCGCCCTATTCGTCCTATTCTCACATCGCTATGACGTCATGTAAGTAGGACTTTCGGGCGAAGCGACTCCTACATTGTTTGTAGGAGCCGTGTATGGTTTCGTAGCAGCGAGCGCCAGCAGTGCCGCGCGCGGGGGCGCTCTCGCTTGCTGAGGGTGAGGCGGACCGAAGCAGCCGGTCGGCTCGACGAGACTTGGAACCGATCATGACGTTTGGAGCCAGTTTTCTGCTGATTGCGGTCGGCGCGATTCTCAAATTCGCGGTGACCGACAACGTGAACGGGATCGACTTGGGCATGGTCGGCGTGATCCTGATGATCGTCGGCGCCGCCGGACTACTGCTCTCCCTTATCCTCATGACGACGCGTAGGCGCACTGACGTCATCACCCGGCCGGGGCGCACGACGTACGTGGAACCCAACGATCCTCAGGTCTGACCGGCTATGGCGGTGCGCTGACCCGGTAACGTCGCGCGATCCACCCGCTGGGCGTTACCGTCTGAATGCCCGGATAGGACGCGGTTTCAGCGCCGATGTGTCCGGTGCTCACGACGAGGCCCTTACATCGCCGAGTCGTGGTCAGGGCTTTCCGCTTCGACACCGCGCTCGGTGCGGATCGGCAGCGCCGACGCCGAGCTCCGGCTAGGTAAGGGACCCGAGGCCGGAAAGCTGATTTAATCGCTCAGGACCGAGCAGGGTAGGAGCAACACAAAGGAGTCGTCGAGCATGGTCCGAGTCACGACATCGGCGCGAGAGGCCTCCGACAGCCCAGCCATGGCGGCAGCGGCTCGGTTCGGATTGGCCGCGCGTGCCTTCGTCTATCTGGTGATCGGATGGCTGGCCATTCAGATCGCGCTGGGTCACCGCACTCAGCAGGCGAACCAGAAGGGCGCGCTGGCCGAGGTCGCGGGCCATTCCTACGGCACGGTGCTGCTCTGGATCCTCGGATTGGGGTTTGCCTGCTATGCCCTGTGGAGGCTGTCCGAAGCCGCCTTCGGGGTAGCAGGCGAAGGCAGAAAGGCCGGCCCGAGGGTGCAGTCCCTGGTGCGCGGGATCATCTACGCGGCGCTGTGCGTGACCACGTTCGTGTTCATTGCCGGTGGCGCTCGGCGAGGCCAGGCCCAGCAACAGCAAACCGCGACGGCGAAGGTGATGAAACACGGCTACGGGCGCTGGCTCGTCGGTCTCGTCGGGATCATCGTGGTGGTCGTCGGCGTGATGATGATTGTCGAAGGCGTGACGAAGAAGTTCGAGAAGCAGCTGCGCATGAATGAGCTGCACGGGACGGTGCGCAAGGTTGTCGTCCGGCTCGGTGTTGTCGGCACGATTGCTCGGGGCATTGTCTTCGCAATTGCGGGAGCACTGGTGGTCGACGCGGCGGTAACGTACGACGCGACCAAATCGACCGGACTGGACGGCGCGCTGCGCACGCTGGCCAACCAGGCTTACGGGCCATGGCTACTCGGACTTCTCGCCGTCGGCCTGATCGTCTTCGGGATATACGGCTTTGCCGCAGCCCGGTGGGCGAAGACCTGATATGGACAGTGAGCCCGAGCCGCCGGCGAGCGCCCACGCTGAATGGTTTCTCACCGCGGTTGAGCGGGGTAATCCCTGGACGCGGCTGGACCGCGGGAATCCGGCCGGTGCGGCCTGGACGGACGGCAACGACGTCACTCCATTGATCCATGGCGCGTCCTATCTGCCCGAACTGTTGCGTTGCATCGAGTCGATGCGGCAGGGAGACCTGCTGCTGTTCACCGATTGGCGTGGCGATCCCGATCAGCTGATGGACGGACCCGGCACCGAAGTGGGTCGGGTGCTGTGTCAGGCCGCCGGGCGCGGCGTGCTGGTGAAAGGACTGGTATGGCGTTCGCACCTGGATCGTTTCGCCTTCAGCGAGCAGCAGAATCGCCATCTGGGTGAAGAGATCAATCGGGCTGGCGGCGAAGTCGTTCGTGACATGCGGGTCCGCGCAGGCGGCTCGCATCACCAGAAATTCGTCGTTCTTCGACATCGCGGGCGGCCCGAGCTAGACGTGGCCTTCGTGGGCGGGATCGATCTGTGCCACAGCCGAAGTGACGACGAGGCCCACGACGGCGACGTCCAACGCCAGCCGATGGCCAAGGTGTACGGCGAGCGTCCACCGTGGCATGACATCCAGGTTGCGGTGCGTGGACCGGCCGTCAATGATGTCGAAAGCGTTTTCCGGGAGCGGTGGGAAGACCCCACGCGATTGAATCGGAATGTGCTCAGCAACCTGGCCGATCGGCTGCGCGGCGAGGACGTCGCCCCGAGTCCGCTGCCGGCGCAGCTGCCGGCGCCGGCGCATCGTGGGGTACAGCATGTCCAGCTGCTTCGGACCTACCCAACCAAGCGGACGCCCTTTCCCTTTGCACCGTACGGTGAACGCAGCGTCGCGCACGCCTATGAGAAGGTCGTCGGGCTGGCGTCGAGCCTGATCTACATCGAGGATCAGTACTTCTGGAATACCGACATCGTGGCCAGCTTCGCCCGCGCGCTGGAGGCGAAACCCGAACTGCGCCTGATCGTGGTGTTACCGCTATACCCCGATCAGGACGGACGATTCTCTGAGCCGCCCAATCTGGTGGGGCGGCAGCAGGCACTTGACCTCGTTCGCGAGGCGGGCGGCGAGCGGGTGGGCATCTACGGCATCGAGAATGCGGCCGGTGTCCCGGTCTACGTCCACGCGAAGGTTGGTGTAGTCGATGACGTGTGGGCCAGCGTGGGCTCCGACAACATCAACCGGCGTTCGTGGACGCATGATTCGGAGCTGGCATGTGCCGTTATCGACGACCGGCGCGATGGCCGCAGGCCCGCGGCCATCGATCAATTGGGCAGTGGCGCGCGAGTCTTCGCCCGTGATCTTCGGCTTCGACTGGCTGCTGAACATCTCGATCGGGCTTCCGGCGACGTCGATGATCTGTGCGATCCGGTAACGGCATTCGAGGCGTTTGCCCGCACCGCCGATGCGGTCCAACGCTGGCACGACACCGGCAAGCGGGGGACACGTCCGGTGGGTCGGCTGCGGCCCTACCGCACGCCACGGCTCTCGAAATCGACCTTGTGGTGGGCAACGCCGTTGTACCGGACCATCTATGACCCGGACGGCCGTGGCCGCCGTGCCGGCGCTCGCCACGGAGTCGCTGACGGAGGAGCTGCCGGAGGCTAATCGACCGGCGCGTCCAGGTAAGGGCGTTGAACGTCCGCGCCGGGCCCGTCGAAATGCCACCACTCTCCCGTGTACACCGTTAGTCCACCCGCGTTCATGGCCGTCCGCAGCTTCGTTCGGTTCGACTGCGCCGTCGCACTGACGCCGTAGCTGGCGAAGGCATGCGCGCGATCGGTGAAGTCGTCGAATCCGGTGCCCATGTCGAGCAGGCAATGGCCGTGCACCCGCTGGGACGCGGCGCACGCGGGATCGGCCACGGCGCGAGCGACGGTGACGTCGACGGAACGGGCGGCCTCGTGGCTGTCGGCGAACGGGCCGGGACGAGCGACCCAATTGGCGTCAGGTACAACCTGGAACATGTGTACCTGGACCGCGTGCGGACGGTAGCAATCCCAGAAGACCAGGACGTAGCCCGCTCGCCTGAGCTGGCGCGCGGCGGTGGTGAGACCGGGCGCCATGGATTCGTGCACCAGGCAGCGGGCGTCGGTCGGGTAAAGCCGGACGCCCACGAAATTGTTCACCGTCGCGTAACGCAAGTCGATGATGGCGTCCGGGACGATCGTCCGGATGTCGATCAGGCCGTCCGCGCGCGCCTTGGCCGACACCGGCGGTACTCGTGGCGCGACCGGGGCAGCGCTTGTAGTAACCGCCGGCCGAGCGCGGGTGGGGGAGGACGGGTTCGACGCACTGGCCGAGGCGATCAGGGTGGCAGCGGCCGTCGGGGTGGCACCGGCTGTCGGTGTGGCCGGCGCGGTTGCGGTGCTCGGTGGGGTGGACGCCGCGGATGACGATGCCCCGATGGACGGGCTGGACCGGACTGGACGGTCCGCGTTTTGCGCCCGCGCGCAGCCGGCACTAGCGGCGACAATGATCAAGACCAGCGGAAGCAGTCGCCTCCTGAGCGCGTTCATCGGCTCATCCTCGCAGGCGCCGCTCCGACGGGGCTTCCAGTGCCAGCAATGCGCGTTTCGCCTCTACGCCGCCGAGGTATCCGCCCAGGCTGCCGTCGGATCGCACGACCCGGTGGCAGGGCACGATCACCGGTAACGGGTTGGTGGCGCAGGCGGTTCCGACGGCCCGGACGGCTTTCGGGTTGCCGGCCAGTTGGGCCACGTCGGCATAGCTGGCCGTGTCGCCGTACCCGATATCGGTCAGGCGGTGCAGCACGGTACTCCGGAAGCCGGCCGACAAACGCCAGTCCAGAGGCACGTCGAAACGGTGCCGCCGGCCGTCGAAGTACTCATCAAGCTCGCGAGTCACGATGTCCAGGCGGGCTGGTGCGTTGAGGATCCGGGAACTCACCCGGTCGGCCAAGAGCTGCAGGACGTCCTGGTGGTTCTCGCGCGCGTAGGCGACCCGAAGCAGTCCAGCCGGGGTCGCGGCGAGGAGCAGCGAGCCCACCGGGCTGTCGATGGTTCGGTAGGCGATATCGAGGATCCCCTCGTCCGCGGCAGCGCCAGCCAGTCGGGCCTGCAGCGCATGCAGTTGTTCCGGGTCCGCGTCGTAGGCCTGCGTCAGGTCGCGGATCACATTGTTGTTTGTATTCATCGGGACACACCTCCCTTGGCGGTAAGGCTCGTGATGGCGTCACTCGTGCTGTTCGAGTACGTCCGGCGCAGGGCGGCAATGCCGTCAGCGGCCGAACGTCGTGCGGCGTCAGCGCTGCCGCCGAGGATGCCGGCCACTTGCGCGTAAGGCAGGCCGCCCAGATAGTGGTAAGTGACCGCTTGCTTCTGTTTGGGTGGCAGCCGGTCAAGGGCGGCGACCAGGTCCGGATCCTGTTCTGTGGCCGGCCCCGCGGCGGTTTCGGGCAGGATGTCGGTCGGTATCGCGCGGCGAAGCTTGGCCCGGGTGGCGTCGATCGCCTTGCGGTGCGCAATCGTGACGAGCCACGCTTCGATGTTGGCGTCGGCCGGCAGCTCCGGGTAGGCCCTCATGGCCGAGAGAAACGTCTCCGACCAGGCGTCGTCGGCATCGACAGCCCCGAGTACCGCTCGGCAAACCCGGAGCACGGTTGCCCCGTGCACGGCAACCACAGTCTCGAACGGCTGTTTGCGTGTCACCTTTGTAGACGTCCTGGCCTTCGCGTTCGTGAGGTCCGATCGAGCCTCCATTCTCGCTCACTCCGCGACGTTGAAGACTTTGTAGTCTCGCCTTCCATGATTGGGGTGATTCTGGATTTAGGGACTGCGGGCCGAATGTCGCTCCGCCGATTACGACGGGCCTGAAGCGGCCTGATGTGCTCCGCTCGGCCCAACGAATTTAGGAAGGTCACCAGCGATCGTGCTCGCCATCGCCGTTTCAACCGATGTCGAGCGTGCCAACCAGCAGCCGGCCCGCCCTCACTGTCGCGAACACCTCTGAGGCGGCCCGCTGAGCGATCCGCTGCGTGGTGAACTCCTGGCGCCATACGGTCATCGAGGCCTCATCAACGTCTAGCTCCCGCAGCCCCACCTGCCACGCACCACCGAACTTGCTTCGCCGCCGCAAACCGGCCAAGAAGCCGATCGCTCCGAGTACGCCGTCATTCTCGCGAAAAATCCAGCTGCCGATCAGCCGTCCGAATCGGTCATCTGCCGCGCTCATCCCGACTACAAACGCACGGCCGTCCGCCCACACAATCGGTGCTGACTCAGTCGCCACGCCCGGCATCCTAGCTATCTAGAGGGCCATTCGTGAACGACACTGCACACCGCGAGTTGCGATCTAGATGCGGCGGACCTTCGACCCATGCGTTCAGTCCATCGGCTGTCGCCTGAAACCGGTCGAGCGTGGCGGTGATACTGCCGCTTCGAGTGTGGAAGATGAGAATTGGCGCTGGCGTGTGCGGCAGGTCCGGCGGATACGAAGTCGTCCGGTCGTGACACTAATACATTGGCCAATCCGGCGAGGTTCTGTGCGTCTTGACCGCTGACCGTCGGCGGGTGCTCGGCTCCGGATCGCCCGTTGGAAGCTCTGCGGTGTAGGTGATATCGACGTTGCCGACGGGGAGCGGTATGTGTTCCTCGGAAGAGCGCACGCTGACCGGAACGGCGTAGGCGTCGGCCAGGACCGCAGACCCCGTCCCGTTGGGGACAATCGCGAGGTCGTACCCGGCATGCTGTGCCGCTCGCTCAGGCCGCGGTGATGAGGCCCAACTGTCGGAGCACCGTCACGCCGTCGTCCAACCCGATTTCTTCGGTGATCAAGCCGTTTTCGACCTTCAGAATGCTGGTTCCAGCAAAGCGCATGGCCTTGCCGCTGCCGGCTGGAAGCGACCCGATCGGCATGTCGTCGAAGGCTTCACCGGTCTGGGTGCCGCCGCCGACCCACTGTCCGACGACGTAGTCGCCTTCGGCGATCAAGGCTGCCGTGCCACCGAAGGCAAGATCAGGGAAGGCGGCGCGGAACTTGGTAGCGAAAGCGCGGACCTCGTCGCGGCCTCTGCACGGCGCGTGCAGCGAGTACTCGAAACGGATGTCCGGCGCCGCAAGCTCATCGATGATCGCCGGGTTGAAATGGGCTCCCCAGAATTCGGTGAACCAGCGTCCGACGATGGCCTTGTTTTCCTCGATCGACATTTTCGTCCTTTCCCGCTGCAGAATCTCGATTGCCCCCGGTTGGAGCGCTCAGCAGGAAGACGAGCGCCGCCGGCGGTTCGTGAGGTCGCGGGGGAAAGTGTTGCGGGCCTACTCAGGCCCGGGCGGCATAGGCGGCGGCTTGGATGTCGGTGTGCACCTTCGGTGTCTGGGGCGAATCGAACATCCGCTGGGTGAGCACGATCACCGTCATGTCGTAGTTCGGATCGACGAGCCAGGACGTACCCAGGCCGCCGTCCCAACCGAACGTGCCACCGGCGTACACGGCCTGACCGAACCCCCATGATCGATCGGTGAAAAAGTCCGGTCCCAGCCCGCCGGACGCCTTCTGTGACTCGGTCAGCTGGTCACTCGTCATTGCGCGGACGGCGTCGCGGGACAGCACCGGCTCACCGTTGCGAAGCAACATCCGGGCGAAGGACAGCAGGTCGTCCGCGGTCGAGACCAGCCCGCCCGCGCCGTCACTGAAGTTCGGCGCCGCACTCCACTTGCCGTCAGGCTCGTCCCAGCAGACCAATCCGTCCGCCGTCGGCCGATACGCTGTGGCGAGTCGTTCGGTATGTGTGGTGAAGAAGCCGGTGTCGATCATGGCGAGTGGTTCGAAGATCCGGGTTCGCAACACATCGGCCAGCGATGCGCCGGCGGCGCGGGCCAGCAGCACGCCCAGTACCGAAGAACCTGTGTTGTACAGCCAGCGTTCACCGGGCTGAGCCAACAGCGGAAGGGTGCCGAGGCTGGCGATCCAGGTGTCGGGATCCAGGGGCTCACCCGGGTCGGGCGGTCCGAAGGTGGACAGGCGCAAAGCCTGTGCGGCCTCGACGATCGGCCAAGGTGTGGGGGCGGAGAACATCTCCATGGACATGCCGAACCCGAACGTGAAGGTGAGCAGGTCGCGCACGGTGATCGGACGCGCCGCCGGCACCGTATCCCGCAAGGCACCGTCCATTCGCCGCAGGACCTGCCGGTCGGCGAGTTCCGGAAGCAGCCGATCGACCGGTTCGTTCAAGCTGATGAGCCCTTCGGACACCAGGGCGAGGGTTGCTGCCGCCGTCATCGGCTTGGTTGTCGATGCGATGCGGAAAAGGGAATCCCGGCCGACCGGGGTACCGCCGATGGACAAGTGTCCCAACGACTCGACGTGAACCTGATCGCCGACGGCGACGAGTGCGACCAGTCCCGGGACGCCTGTGCTGGATACGTGACTCGCGGCGGCCCGGTGTATCCGTTCGATCCCCGCCGCACTTAGGCGGTCAGCCATGCAACGACCCGTCCAACGCGGCAAGCTGCTCGCCGATGCCGTGCTCGCGGTAGGCCGGCTTGTCGAGCCCGTCCAGATAGACGCCCTGTTCGGTGACTACGACGGTCGTCGCGTCGCCGTCGGCCAGCAGCTCGACGGTGGCAACCGAGACCGAGATTCGTTCACCGTTGCAGTGCATGTCGTAGGTGTACACGAACCTGACCCCGTCGACCACGTCGACGTAGACGGCGTCAAAGTCGTACACGGTGCCGTCAGCCAGCTCGGTGCGGGCGTGCTCGTCCACGCCGAAATTCAAGGTGTAGTCGGTCCGAACATCAGGGTTGGGTGGTGCGAACCAGGCCCGTTTGGCGGCTGCGTCAGACCAGGCAGCCCACACCCGTGCCGGTTCGGCGTCGATGTGACGTTCAACGGCAAAGGTCGCATGCTCGGTAGATCGGGTGGCGCTGGTCATCGCTTTCTCCTTTTGCTAGCAGGGAGTTTGCTTGCGGGGACTGCGCTTGCGGGGACTGCGCTTGCGGGGACTTCTCGATCGGCAATCGGCTCGGTGTCCTGCAAGTACGCCTCGAGCCGGTCGAGCCGGTTCTCCCAGGCGTTCTTTCGGTCGGCTGTCCAGTCGATTGTCAGTTGCAGGGCGGCCGGGTCCAGATGGCAGGTGCGGACGCGTCCGACCTTTTCCGATCGCACGACGCCGCAATCCTCGAGCGTGCGAAGGTGCTGCATCACGGCCGGCAACGACATCGGCAACGGCGCGGCCAGCGCGGTCACCGACAGCCCGCCAGCGGGCGGCTGAATTACTTGATGAGGACCGAACGTGCCGTCTGGTAGCTGTAGCTGGTGTCGTACTTGATCGAGGCGACAATCCGGAACGAGATCCGGTGTCCCCGGTAATTCGAGGGAATCTTGAACGCCGAGTGCACGGCGCCCCTGATGATCCGGCCATCCACGTACCACCGGACGGCCACGGTCGGACGTAGCGCGGCACCATGAACTGAGTCGGAGCGGAACGCGATCGGAGCGACGCGGACGGTCGCCCCGCGCTTGAGCGTCCCGACTATGTGTGGCTTCGAGGTTGCGACGATCTTGTGGTTGGTGACCACCCAGGAGAACTTCATGGTCGCCGCGCCGGCCGTCGCATCGGTGGCCCGCACGGTGATCACGTAGGTCCGTGGCGCGGTCGGGTTACCTATGATCGTGCCGTTGGCGTACATCCGCGTTCCCGGCGGAAGCCCTGTCGCGGTATAGGTGATCTTCGTGCCGAGCACCGAATCGGTGGCGATCGTGTTGACGGTGAGCCGGGCGCCGGTGAAGCTGCGCGCCGTGCCGGGATTGTGAATCGAAATCCGGTTCGGCGTTGGGATAGCGCCGAATCCACGCACCCCGTTCGGAGTGCCCAGACCGGTCGGGCCATCCCAACCCTTGGCCGCCACGCACAGCACGGACGGACAGTCGCCGTTGGCATTGAACAGGATGTCGTTGAAGGACGAGGCACGGGCGTACAGGCTCGAAACCGGAGCCAGTCGCGGATCCGGGACGCCGGCCGACGCGTACATCGCCGCAACCAGCGGAGCCGCCTCGGACGTCCCGCCAATCTGTTCCCAACCACCCTGAGCGGATTCATAAACCGATATCCCGCCAAAGTTCGGGTCGGCGGCCGCGGAGATGTCGGATACTGCGCGCTTCGCGCAGACGGTCTTGGAGACGACTGATTGGAAGGCGGGCTTGGCGGTCACCGTCGAGCAACCTGATCCGCCACCTTCGGTCAGGTCCGCGCTGCCCCAGGCCTGTTCGTACCAACCGCGGACCTCTGACCGGTCCGGTTCGATCGAAGTGCCGCCGACCGCAATCACCTTCGGCGAGGAGGCCGGATAGGACGTGCCGCCGTTGTAGCCGGAGTCGCCGGTGGCCGCGAAGTAAGCAACCCCGGGAACGTTGAAGTAGGCGGCGTCGTAGCTGGCCTGCGTCGTCATCTCGATGCCGCCCCAGGACATCGTCACGAACTTCGCCCCGAGGTTCGTGGCGGTCTTGACCGCGGCGAACAGGCTGTCACCGTTGCTGTTGGCCTCGACGAGCAGGATGTGACACGTCGGGCAGGCCGCCGAAACCGAAGCCAGATCGAGCGCTGTTTCCGAGGCCCAGCCCTCGTCGACCTCAGTGGGTAGCACGCTCGGGCTGCCGCGCTGACCGACTTTGCGGAAGCATCCGTTCGCGGTCGTGCAGGCGGGCAGGCGGTAGTGTGCGCGGTAAACGGCCAGGTCCGATTCCGCGTTCGCGGTTTCGAACGCATCAATGATCGCCACGGTATTCGTCAGGGTCGAGGCCGGCAGGTTGTAGGCGGCGCCGATGTTCGCCGGCGTGAGCGTGAAGTTCAGTGCATTGGTCACGAACGGCGTTCGGGTGGTCTTGCGTTCGGCAAAACAGCTGAATTTGCCCGCGGTCGAACAAACCTTGGACGTGGGCGCCGGTGAGCTGCTCATCGGCCGGAAGGCGTGAATCGTGCTCGCGTTGGCCGGAGCCACCATGGTGACCACGATTGCGACCGCGGCCGACAGGACCGCCAATGTCGCCGCTGGCCGACACGAGCGTCTGAGCCGGTGGATTCGTGCGAACGCGGCATTTTGCCGACTGTCGACCATTTACTACGACACCCCCGTGAAGTAGTCGAACACCGAGTCCGACAGCGGTTAACGATAACTTAACATAAACAAACGAATAAGACGCGGGGTATGCCGCCGCCTCCGGCACCAGTACCGCAGACCAGTCGCTCCAACGCCGGCGTCGGACGAAGCAGAAAGGGCGTTTTTTCCGATTTACAGGTCGGATGCAGGATTCACAGGATGCCGTATTCTGCAGTCGGCGTGGTTGGGGCGGGTTCCGGTTCTGGGGGTGCGGGTTGGCGTCGGCGACGAGACGCATGTCCGGCATTCGGGAACGCGTAGCGGGCAACCCGAAATATCCACGGTGGCTACTTCTGACCACTTTGATCGGGATGTTCTCGACGACCTTCCCGGTCACCGTGCTGAGCATCTCTATCAAGCCGATCGCCGAGGATCTGCACTCCGTCCCGAGCACGATCACCTGGGTGACGACCGCACCGATGCTGGCCGCGGCCGTCTGCACACCGGTGCTCGGCCGACTCGGTGATCTGCGCGGTCATCGACGGATGTACCTGGCCGGCCTGCTGACGGCCAGCTTCTTCGCCCTCATGACGGCGCTGGCCTGGAGCGCATTCAGCCTGATCGCGTTCCGGACGCTGTCCCAGCTCGGTGCCGCGGCCACCGTCCCGTCGACTTTCGCGATGCTGTTTCGGTCGTTCCCGCCGAACGAGCGGGTACGGGCGTCCTCGCTCGCCTCCGGAACGCTGGCCGCGGCCTCGGTGGTCGGCGTGATCATCGGCGGCCCGCTGATCGATCTGATCGGCTGGCGCCCAATCTTCTTCATGCAGACGGCAATCTCGTTCATTGCGTTGGTGCCCGCGCTCATCGTGCTGCGCCCCGACAAACCGTCGCAGGAGCGCGACCCGATCGACTACCTGGGCGCGGTCGTGCTTGGGGTGGCCACCTTCGCGTTGACCTTCGGCATCAACCGGATCGGCGTCTGGGGTCCGACCCCGGTGACTGTCGGCGCGCTGGTCGTCGCCCCGCTGGCCGCCTGGCTGCTGATCTGGGTCGAGCGCCGGGCCGCGGCGCCGTTGCTGCCGCTGCGCGTGCTGTCGGCCCGCAACACCCGGGTCGTCATCGCTACGACGTTCCTGCTGGGCCTGGGCTGGATGGGCAACTTCATCGTGACACCGTTGCTGTTGCAGTCGGTGATGGGACTGACCGCGGCGATCACCTCGCTGGTCACCGTGCCACGCGCCGGCTCGATCGTGCTGGTGTCACCGTTCGCCGGCCGGCTGGGGATCCGGTTCGGCGAACGCAAACTCGTGGTCGGCTCCTGCATCGCCCTGAGCCTGGTGATGTGCCTGCTCTCCTTCGCCGCCTACACGACCACCCTGATCGTCGTGATCGTCGCGCTGTCGCTGAGCGGGCTGGCCTTCGGCAATGCGCAGCCGGGGTTGCTGTCGGCCATGGGTCATGCCGTCAGCGAGAAGGATTTCGGATTGGCGACCTCGCTGCAGCAGACCTCGAACCAGATTGGCGGGGTCGTCGGCATCGGCCTGTTCACGGCGATCGCCGCCGACTCGACCACGCCCGGCCCGTTTGCCTTCGTCTACCTGATCACCGCCGGCATTGCCGCGCTGGCCGCCGTCATCTCGCTGCGGATGCGGGACAGCCACGCCGGGCCAGTGCACAGCCAGGCGGTGGTGGACGACGGCTTTGACCCCGCTCCTATCGAATCGATCGCGGCCGCAGAGCAAGCGGTCCGGACGCCGACGACCTGATCTGACCTACTGCGGAGTCGTTTGTCGGGGGATGGGATTGGGCCGTCGCATGCTCAGCGTTCAGCGTTCACAGCCATGCCCATTGGATCTGCTCCAATTTCGACGCCGTAGCCGCATGCGGGGCACCGCGCACGCTTGGGCGCAGTGTCGAGCCGCCGTCGCTCGCACGGCTCGACACTGCGCCCGTGGTGGCGTGTGCCTCAGGCGGCTGTTGTGAGATCGGCGATCGGGCTGTAGTGCGAGGCGTCACCGACGATGGAGTAGCTGAACTCACCGGTGACGCCGACCGGGATGTCACCCGCGACGGTGACCCGGTTCAGTCGGCGAGGCAGGTCGTCGTAGTTGTCGATGGCGTAGTGCTGGGTGATGCGGTTGTCGAACAGAACCAGCTGGTTGGGTTGCCAGGACACCCGCAGCACGTTCTCGGGCCGGGTGACGTAGGCCTGCAGCAGGCGGAGGATGTCGCGGGACTCGGTGCCTGACAGCCCAACGATGCGTTGGGCGAACCCGCCGATGAAAAGGCCGCGCTCGCCGGTGAGCGGGTGCACGCGCACCACGGGGTGGACCGTCTCGTACTTGATAGAGGTGAACACCTCGCGGCGTTCGGTTGCTCCATCCTGCTCAAGGTTGGCCGGGACGGCGTAGTCGTAGTCGTTGGTGTGGACTGCGGTGAGGGTGTCAGCGAAGGCGCGCAGCGCGGGCGGCAGATCACGGTAGGCCGCTGCGGTGTTCGCTATCTGGGTCTCCCCGCCGTATGGCGGGACGGTAATGCTACGCAGCGTGGACACCTGCGGCGGGTTGAGGACGAAGGTGACGTCGGTGTGCCAGCTGTTGGCGCGGCCCTGCTCGGAGTCGACAGGCAGCACGTTCGGTGCCCCGTCGATCGACGCGACGGTGGGGTGAGCCTTGGTCAGCGGTCCGAAGTGGCTGGCGAAGCGTTGCTGGCCAGTGTCATCGAGGGTGGCGTCGTGAAACACCAGAGCCTTGTGCTCGTTCAGCGCCTGGCGGATCTCACGCACCGTCTCCCGGTCCAGGTCGCCGGTGACGTCGGCGCCGCTGACGACTGCACCGATCCGGCCGCTGATCTTGCGTACTTCTAGCTGTGTGCTGCTCGTGCTGATGGTCGAGGTCATGCTGCGTTCTCCTTGGTCTGTGGGGTGAATTGGGTCTGCGTCGGTGGGGTCAATTGGGTCTGCGCGCTGAACTGGTTGAGGGGTCGGGTGAGCCCGTAGTGCTCGCGCAGCGTGGTGCCGGTGTATTCGGTGCGGAACAGTCCGCGGCGGCGCAGTTCGGGCACGACCTGGTACACGAAGTCGGTGAGCCCGCCAGGCAGGGTGGCGGGCATGATGTTGAAGCCGTCGGCCGCGCCGTCGAGGAACCAATGCTCGATCTCGTCGGCGACCTGCACTGGGGTCCCGGCGAAGACCCGATGGCCGCGGCCGCCGGCCAGCCGCTCGAGAAGCTGCCTGATGGTGAGGCTCTCGCGTTTGGCGAGATTTGTGACTAGGTCGAAGCGGCTCTGGTTGCCTTCGGTGTGCGAGCCGACGTCCGGGAGCGGCCCGTCGAGGTTGTAGCTGAACAGGTCGTGATCGAGCAGGGTCGACAGTTGCCGCAGGCCGTAGTCGGGGTTGATCAGCCCGTTGAGGTCTGCCTCACGCTGGCGGGCCTGGGACTCTGTCGCGCCGAGGATGGCGCTGATCCCGGGCAGGATTTTGACCTGCTCCGGGCTGCGGCCGTACCGCGCCAGACGTGACTTGACGTCGTCGTAGAACGCCTTTCCGTCCGCGAAGGTCTGCTGGGCGGTGAACACTGCCTCGGCGAATCGGGCCGCGTACTCCTTGCCGGTCTCTGATGATCCGGCCTGCACGAGCAACGGGTGGCCCTGCACCGGCCGTGGCGTGTTGAGCGGGCCCTGCACCTGGAAGTGCTGCCCGGCGTGATCCACCGTGTGGATCTTGTCAGCGTCGGCGAAGATCCCGGACGCCTTGTCGATGACCAGCGCGTCGTCCTCCCAACTGTCCCAGAGCTTGGTGACCACATCGAGGAACTCCGTGGCCCGCTCGTAGCGCAGTTCGTGGTCGGGGCGGGCGTCGAGGTTGAAGTTGCGGGCCTCGTCCGCCCCGGCAGAGGTCACGATGTTCCAACCAGCGCGTCCGTGGCTGAGGTGATCCAGCGAGGCGAATTTCCGGGCCAGGTGGTAGGGCTCGTTGTAGGTGGTGGACGCGGTGGCGATCAGCCCGATCCGGTCCGTCACCGCCGCCAACGCCGACAGCAGGGTCAGGGGTTCGAACTGGCTGTGGGAGTTGTAGCGGACATTGCCCCACAATGCGACGCCGTCGGCGAGGAAGAGAGAGTCGAGCTTGCCGGCCTCAGCGACGCGGGCGATATCGGCGTAATGCTTCAGGGTCAGGGCGTTGGCGGGATCGGTGTCGGGATGGCGCCAGGCGGCCTCGTGGTGGCCATTGGCCGAAATGAACACGTTCAGATGCAACTGCTTGCTCACGGGGTGGAGCTCCTTGGTCTTGAGCGGGCACGAGTTTTTTAGCGGGCGAGGGCGGCGCCGGTGCGCCACCGTGAGAAGTACCGTTCGAGTCGGAGGAATCCGTAGTTGACCGCCACCCCGAGAATGGAGGTGGCGAGGATCGCGGCGTACATGTCCGGGATCTGGAAGCTCGATTGGGCGTTGACGATCTCGAAGCCCAGACCCGCCTTCGCGCCGACCATTTCAGCGGCGATCAGCACCAGGATCGAGGAGGTGGCGGCCATTCTGATGCCGGTGAAGATGGTCGGCACCGCCGAAGGCAGAATCACCTTGACAAATAGGCTCGGACTGGACAGTCCGAGGGTGCGGGCCGCGCGGACCAGCAACGGGTCGACGGTTTTCACCCCTAACACTGTGTTGAGCAGGATCGGGAAGAAGCTGGCGTAGCTGACGAGGGCGATCTTCGAGGTCTCCCCGATGCCCAGCAGCAGCGTGAACACCGGCAACAGCGCCAGCGCGGCGGTGTTGCGGAACACCTCCAGCAATGGGTTGAGGAAGCTCTCCACCGGCTGGTACCAGCCGGTCAGCAGCCCCAGCGGTATCGCGGTCAAGACCGCGATACCGAAGCCGATGACCGAACGGGTCAGGCTCGCCTTCACATCAGAAGTCAGCTGCCCGTTCTCGATCAGCCGCCAGGCCGCCTGCAGGTCCTCGTGCAGCGGAGGCAGGAAGACGCGGGTCTGCCCGTCTAGCAGATGATTCGGACCGAACTCCCACAGCAGTAGGAACAGTCCGATTGCCGCTGACTTCCACACCCCCCGGCTGATGAGGGCGGCGCCCCGCCGAACGGCGCTTCGGCGGGACGGCGGCGGAACCACCGCGGCGGAAGGCCCAGTAGTGAGCTGTGTTGTCGAGACCGCGGTGTCCAGCGTGGTCATCGGGCTGTCCTGTCTTCGGTGTGCAGCAGCGACCAGATGTGGTGGCGATGGTGCACGAATCTCGGATCCGAACGCAGGTCGCTGCCGACTTGCAGGGCGCCCCGGTCGGCGAGGTTGATGTCGAGGGTCTCGATGACCCGGCCGGGATGAGCTGAGAGGACAACGACCCGTTGGCCGAGGTAGACCGCCTCGTCGATGGCGTGGGTGATGAACACGATCGTCTTTCCGGTCTGGTTCCAGATCCGCAGCAGCTCATCCTGCAGTTGTTCGCGGGTTTGCGCGTCCAGGGCGGCGAAGGGCTCGTCCATCAAGAGGATCCCGGGCTCGTAGGCCAGGCTGCGGGCGATAGCGACCCGCTGTTTCATTCCTCCGGACAGCTCATGCGGGTATCGGGCGGCGAACCCAGCCAGACCGACCAGGTCTAGATAATGCCGCGCCACCGTCTGGCGTTGCCGGTGTCGCAGGCCTTTGGCCTCCAGCCCGAACTCGACGTTGGACAAGGCAGTACGCCACGGGAACAGCGCGTATTGCTGAAACACCACCGCGCGGTCCAAGCCCGGCCCGGTCACCGGCTGGCCGTCGATTTCAATCCTGCCCGACGTCGGCTTGCTCAACCCACCGAGCAGGTCGAGCAGCGTCGTCTTGCCGGATCCACTCGGTCCGACCAACGCCACGAACTCCCCAGCCGCGATGTCGAGGGTAATTCCGTCGACGGCGGTCACGACCTGGCCCGCGGGCTGATCGCGTGTCGGGCGGACGGTGTACTGCTTGCTCACGTTGTGCAGGCTGATCGTTGAGGTCATTGCGATCACTCGGCGCCCGACGCAATTAGGCCGTTGTAGGCATTGGTGTAGTACTTGGACGGGTCAAGTGCGTCGCCCTTGATGATGCCCGCCGACTGCAACCAGTCGGACCACTCGGTGAAGTCCTGGTCGCTGATCGCCCCGCCCTTGGACGCGATTCCGATGCTCTTCCAGTACTGAAGGTTCGAGGTGCTCTCGTTCCGGCCTCGACCCTTGATGATCTTCGTGAACTCAGCGATCACCTGCTCACGCGGGGTCCTTCGTTCCCACTCGATGGCCTTGGCCACTGCTGTGACAAAGGTCTTGACGGTGTCGGGGTTCTTTTTGATGAAGTCGTCACGGAAGACATATTGGCCGCCGTTGTACGCGCTGAAGATCGCGTAGTCGCTGAAGACCGAGCGTAGGCCGCCCGCGGCGATCGCATGGTCCTGCAGCACGCCACTCAGTCCGCCGACGTCGATCTGGCCTTTGCGGATCGCCTCCTCGGTGTTGTTCGGCGGAACGACGACCAGCTGGACCTGCTTGATCTCACTCGCCGACAATCCGTTCTGCGACAGATATGTGTCGATCACTGCTTCGGCGTTGGCCCCGATGGTGTTCACGCCGATCTTCTTACCGATCAGATCCCGGGCGGAATGAATCGGCGAATTGCCTAGCGCGTAATAGCCCTGAAAGGTCTTGGCGTCCGTGCCGTAGTAGTTGATCACCGCCTTCACCGGTGCGCCGGCCTCGATCAGCTTGACCACCGCACCGGTGAAAGCGCCACCGAAGTCGGTCTGATCAGTAGCCGCGGACTGAATATCCTGCGGCCCGGAAATGGTGTTGCCCACCCACTTCAGCTTGGTGTTGCCCAGGTAGCCAAGATCGGCGGCAAGCTCCGGAAGCGACACCGCGTTCGCCGAGCCTTGATATCGCAGTGTCGTCACCTCAGTCCTACCGCTGGAACTGGCTTTGGTCGCAGAGTTTGCGCTCGAGCAGGCTGTGAGGCCAACCGCAACGGCCACAGCAGCCGCGACAACGATGAGCGGGTAATTCTTGTTCACAGAGTTCTTCCTTGACGAATCGATGACATGGACATGGACATGCCTGTATTTCGATAGGCATGGTAGAGATTGCACTTAAAATCCGCGCATCAGCGCGGGAAATGATTAGAAAGGTCTTACGACGTGAGATATCCGCGCGTCAGCGCGGGAAATGATTGGAAAGGTCTTACGACGTGAGGCATCCGCGCGTCAGCGCGGGAAATGATTGGAAAGGTCTTACGAGGTGACAGGCAGAGCGGCGATCAGCGACAGACTGCACTGCAAGTCTTCTTGAAGTCCACGTAGCGACGCGCCACGAAAGGGACTGGAGGGGTCACGTCGATGAACATACGGGACCTGCGGCTCAGCGGTCAACTCGTCCCATTTGACCATCAAACCTCCGCGTAGGTCGATGCAGGTGCCTCATCCAAAAACGTCCGCTTAGCGGCGTGTCGGTGCGGGGTTCGCAGCAACGCTCGGTGTCGAGGCGATTGAGCACGTCATTGCATCAATTCCCTTTCCCGGTAGGGGGAATCGACTCTGGCCCGCGAGCTGGTGGGTTGCTACCGCTACGACACCTGCTACCGCGACGACACCCAGGCCGAGCTGGTGAAGCTCACCGAACTCTGGGAACTGGACGCCGTGTTCACGAACTACTACCGTCCGCGGCCCGTGATCAAGAATGCCGGAAACGCCCGCTTGACATAGCCGGCCTGCTGAAGTCTGACGCGGTTAGCTGAGCATGCTGAGAACGAGTGGTGGTCCGATGAAACGCACCCACAAATCCCGAAGGCCGGAAACTCGCGGCTTGATGCCACCTAGTGCCACCTAGTGCCACCTAGTGCCACCTACTGCGACCTAATGCGGCGGCCGGGACGGCACCGGCACGGCCGGCTGCGGTCCGTAGGCGCTGAGGAACCGGTCGCGGAAGGCGTCCATCGGCCAGACCGGGGCTTGCGGATCGGGCAACAAGCCGTCCTGCCAGCCCCACGACGAGATCTGATCCAGGACCTTCGGGTCGTGGGCGATGATCGAGATCGGTACGTCGTGACCGGACCCGGTACCGCTGACGATCGTGGCCGGCTGGTGATCGCCGAGCACGACGAGCACCAGGTTGTCGTCGTGGGCGTTCTTAACGAACGACACCAGACTGCCCAGCGAGTACTGGATCGACTGGCCGTAGGCGGCCTTGACCTGGTCCGGGTGTCGCCAAACCACACTGGGGGACTGACCCTGGGCCGGCATACCGTCGAAAATCGAACCGTCGCCGACCTGGTTCCAATCGACCAGCCGGGGCAGCGGTGCCCATGGAGTGTGGGAGGACACCAGATCGATCTCGGCCATCACCGGGGCGTGCGGGGAGGCCAACTCCATCCGCTGGAAGGCGGACAGGATGTACTGGTCGGGCATGGAGGCATAGCTGAAGGCCGGCCCGGCGTAGCCGACGTTCCGGGCGTCGTAGACCTGGTCGTAGTGGTAGAAGGACGTTCCCTGGGGCCAGTCCTGGGTGTTGGACGGGACGTCACCGACCGTGCGCCAACCTGCGCGTTTGAACGCGTCGCTGAGGGTGAAGCGGCTGCTCGCGACGAGCTGGTTATAGCGCTGCTGGTTGTCTATCCACAGCCCTGACTGCAGCGTCGAATGGGCGAGCCAGCTGATCCCGCCGAACGTCGGGGACGTCAGGAACGCACTGCGTGAATCGAAGCCGGCGGCGCGCAGGCTGGCCGTGCCGGCGTTGAGGACGGCGTCGACCTGTGGCGCGAAGGCTGTGCCCTGAACCGCGACCCGGCCGTAGCTCTCGACGAACGCGACGATTACGTCCTTACCGCGCAGCCCGGTGAGCAGATTCGCTCCGGCGGTGGTGCGGTACGGATCGTTGGACACCGCTGAAGCGAACATTCGCTGATCGCGCAGGCCGTCGCGCACCTGCTGGGCTTGGTCGTACGCCAGGGTGGCCGCACTTCGGGAGGCGATCGGCGTGCCGCTGATGGCCTGGATGCCGAGCCCGGCGCACAGCACCCAGACCACCGCGAGCGCGGTCACCGTCCGGGCGGACGCCGCGCGATGCCGGGCGGTGAGCCGGGTGAGGCGGATGACCGAGAACGTGACCAGCACGAGGATGGCCACGACGAGCAATAGCACGCCGACCACCGCCACGTCGGCCCATCCGTATCCGATCGAGTCGCTCACCACGCCGACTGCGGGCCCGAAATTGCCCCAGTCGGTCACCGGGTTGAACGGCCGGTCCAGCTCGTCGAAGAAGCCCATATTCAGGATCTTCACGACGGTGATCAAGCCCAGCACACCGCCGGCCGCCGCCGCCAGGATCCTTCTGGGACGCCCCGGCAGCACCAGGCCGACCGCGACGACGACGATCCCTTCCAGCGGGATCCGGACGAACGCGCCGGGCGTGAGCAGGCTGAGCCGATCCGGTGCGGTCAGCGCGAACCAGACCAGCAGGAACGCCAGCACCGTCACCGCCCGGCTCAGCCGAACCTGCTGGCTCAGCCGCCGGAAGGACGACTTGCGTAGCGGCGGCTTGCTCATCCAGATCGATCGACACGTGCGGACAGCCCGGCAAGCGCTCGTTCGTGCGTGGGTGCAAGCAGTGCCACTGGCCGTTGGTTTGCACGCTTCGTAACGCTGACCCGGCGGCGCCCGAGCCACCAGACGTCGCGCCCGAACGATTCCGTGAGCAGGCCCAGTGCGATAGCCAGCGCGACGTCCATGATCGGCACCGGCAGCACGTCCGCGACGGCGATCGTGAGCACGATGCCTTGAATCGCCGTGACGGGTTTGCGCCAGTAGCGGGCCGGCAGCGATCGGCGCAGCCACGGCAACAGCCAGCCCGCGGCCACGAAGGCATAGCGTGCGGCCCCGATCACCAGCACCCACGGGCCGAGCGAGCGTGCGACGTACACACTGAGCGCGAAGATCAGGAACGCGTCGGTCTCCATGTCGAAGCGGGCGCCAAGCTCGGATGCCGTCCCGGTGCGTCGCGCGACCGAGCCGTCCACCGCGTCGAGTGCCAGCGCGATGGTCGCGAGTAAGACCATGGTTGTCACCGACACCGTGTGGACCGGACCCGGCCGGCTGACCCTGTCCGCGATCAGCGCCGCGGTGCCACCAGCCAGCGTGGCCCGGGTGAGCGTGACCCGATTGGCCGGTCCAAGGGCGCGCGCGGCGCTGCGGATCAGGCCGCGGTTGAGCAGCAGGTTCGTGATCAGTCCGCAGGCCGCGCCAACCAGCCAACCGGTCAGGCTCAGGCCGATCGAGCCGGCCAGCGCGCTGAGCAACAGCAGTTGGGCCGCCAGTCCGATGACTGGACCGCTTCGAACCATTGGAGGCCTACTTCCGTGTTTATGGTGTACAGCTGTTACACGAGAAATTCAGGAATGCGGTTCAAGACGCCGCTCAACTCGGGTCCGAGGAGGATGAGGCGGGTGCGGCGTGAGGCGCTTGCGTACTGGCTGCGCGAACCTGGCGTCGGTGAGATCCGGCCGGCGTCGCTGGCCGAGCCCGGTCCGGGTGACGTCCGGGTCCGCACCTGGTACAGCGGGATCAGCCGTGGGACCGAGACGCTCGTGCATCGCGGCGGGGTTCCGGCGAGCCAGTACGCGGTAATGCGCGCGCCGTTTCAGGACGGCGACTTTCCCGGGCCGGTCAAGTACGGCTACCTCAACGTCGGCGTGGTCGAGCAAGGACCGCCGGGACTACAAGGACGCACGGTGTTCTGCCTGTACCCGCACCAGACCGAGTACGTCGTACCGGCGACAGCGGTCCTGCTCGTACCGGCCGACGTGCCGCCGTCGCGGGCCGTGCTGGCCGGCACGGTGGAGACCGCGGTCAACGCGCTCTGGGACGCCGCGCCGCTGGTCGGTGATCGGATCGCGGTCGTCGGGGCCGGCATGGTCGGCTGCTGCGTTGCCCGATTGCTGGCGCGGTTCCCGGGCATCGAGGTCACGCTCGTCGATATCGATGGCGATCGAGCGGCGATTGCGTCGGCGCTCGGTGTGGACTTCGAATCGCCGGATGCGGCGGCCGGCGGTCGTGATCTCGTGGTGCATACGAGCGCAACCTCGGCCGGCTTGCAGCGGGCGCTGGATCTGCTCGGCCCCGAGGGCACCGTCGTCGATCTCAGCTGGTACGGCGATACCGACGTCACGCTCTCACTCGGCGGCGCTTTCCACTCCCAGCGCCTGGGGATCCGCGCGAGTCAGGTCGGTGCGGTCGCCCCCGCGCGTCGGGCCACCCGGACCATGACCGATCGGCTGGCGCTGGCGCTGGACCTGCTGCGCGATCCCGCGTTCGACGCGCTGCTGACCACCACCTCACCCTTCGCCGAACTGCCTGAGGTCATGGCCAGGATCGCGGCTGGCACGCTACCGACCCTCTGCCACATAATCACCTACGGCGAAAGGTAACTCTCGTGTTCAGTGTCACCGTCCGTGACCACATGATGGTCGCTCACAGCTTCCGCGGCGACGTGTTCGGTCCCGCCCAGCGCCTGCACGGCGCGACGTTCATCGTCGATGCCACCTTCAAGGGCGAGGCTCTCGACGAGGACGGCATCGTGGTCGACATCGGCCGAGCGTCCGAGGAATTGCACGCCCTGGTCGGCGAGTTGACCTATCGCAACCTCGACGACGATCCCGCCTTCGCCGGCGTCAATACGTCCACCGAGGTACTGGCCAAGGCCATTGCCGACCGGCTGGCCGACCGGGTTCACGCCGGTGGTCTCGGGGAAGCGGCACGCAGGTTGGCTGGAATCGCGGTCACGCTGCACGAGTCGCACATCGCCTGGGCCAGCTACGAGCGGCCGCTATGAACCCAGACCGAGCCGCGCCACCACAGCTACGACCTCGAGCGAAAACGGTCCATGTTGTCGTTCCCGATGGCATCGACGACCCGGCGCGGCCAAGTGGCGGCAACACCTACGACCGCCGGATCTGCCGGGAACTGCCCGCGACGGGTTGGCAGGTGTCCGAACACGCCGTGGCTGGCTCGTGGCCCTGGCCAGATCGGGCATCGGAACGGGCGCTCGGCCGGCACCTCGAGGGCATTCCGGACGGCGCGGTGGTGCTGATCGATGGCCTGATTGCCTCGACCGTTCCGGCGATCCTGGTGCCCGAGGCGCGCCGGCTGCCATTGGTCGTGCTGGTTCACATGCCCCTTGGCGCGGTCGCGAACGAACAGCTCCCGCCTGATCGGGTCACTGAATTTCGCAGCCGGGAATGCTCGGTCTTCGCCGCCGCCCGAGCCATCGTCACCACGAGTGGGTGGACGCGCGAACGGCTGCTGGAGCTGTACCCGTTGCGGCCGGCGACCGTGCACGTGGCTGAGCCCGGCACGGATGTCGCCGGCCTGGCGACGGGGACCACGGCCGGCGGCGAT
Organism: Frankiales bacterium; assembly: GCA_025966315.1. Lineage (GTDB taxonomy): Bacteria > Actinomycetota > Actinomycetes > Mycobacteriales > Jatrophihabitantaceae > Jatrophihabitans_A. The sequence continues at coordinate 63,793 of JAOPUZ010000075.1, forward strand.
TTCCTTTGTGTGGCCGCGGTCATCCCGCAGAAAGGGCACCACGAGCTGCTGGCCGCGCTGGCGACGCTGGCGGACGTCCCGTGGCGTTGTGCGTTCGTCGGCACCCTCGACCGCGACCCGGAATTCGTCGAGCGGTTGCGCCGCCAAGCCGAGGCGGTGGGTATCAGCGACCGACTCAGCTTCGCCGGCCCGCTCATCGGGGACGCCCTCGACCGGGCGTACGCCGCCGCCGACGTCCTCGTCCACGCCTCGCGCGCCGAGACGTACGGCATGGTCGTCACCGAGGCACTGGCCCGCGGGTTGCCGGTCATCGCGACCGCGGTCGGCGGCGTGGCCGGCGCGCTCGGGCAGACAATCGATGGCGGGCGGCCGGGCATCCTGGTTCGGCCCGGCGATGAGGATGGGCTGGCCGCCGCGTTGGGTAGCTGGTTGAGCGACGTGGACCTGCGTGACCGCCTGCGGCAGGCGGCGTTGGAGCGCCGCTCGACGTTGGCCGGCTGGTCTGAGACCACGAAGGTGATTGCGCACGTACTGGGACAGGCGGCGGCATGACGACCGCGGCCCTCGGAGTCAGCCCGGCCTGGTTGGCGCTGCGGGAACCAGCCGACTCCGCCGCGCGGGCGGGCGAGTTGGTGGACGAGCTCACGCGGCAACTTCCAGCCGGCGCGACCGCGGTCATCCACGATCTCGGTTGCGGCACCGGCTCGATGGCGCGTTGGCTTGCCCCGCGGCTGGCCGGGCCGCAACACTGGATCTTGCACGACCAGGACGCCGACCTGCTCGCGCGGGCCGCGGTGAGCGCTCCGGCGCGGGCTCTGGACGGGTCGGCCGTCACGGTCGAGACGCGGTGCGGTGACCTCACCCGGTTGACCGGGCCGGACGTGGCCGGCGCATCGCTGATCACGACCTCCGCGGTACTCGACGTACTGACCGCGGACGAAGTCGAACGCATCGTGGCGACGTGCGTGGCCGCCGGTTGCCCCGCATTGCTGACGCTGTCGGTCATCGGACGGGTCGAGCTGACGCCGTCCGACCCGCTGGACGACATCGTCGCCGAGGCGTTCAATTCCCACCAGCGCCGAACGGTCGCCGGCCGCCGGCTGCTCGGCCCGGACGCGGTGGCGCTGGCGGCGGACCGGTTCGCCAACGCAGGTTCATCGGTACTGCTCCGGCCGAGCCCGTGGCATCTCGATGCGCAGCACGCCGCGCTGGCGGCCGAGTGGTTCACCGGTTGGGTCGAGGCGGCCTGTGCTCAGCGAGCCGACCTGAGCACCGTCACCCGGTCGTACGCGCCGCGCCGCCGCGCCGAGGCCGCGGCCGGTCAGCTGCGCATCATCGTCGAGCACCAAGACCTGCTTGCGCTGCCTCCCGCGGCCGGAGTTTCAGTCGGGACAACGACATGAACAGCGCGGTCTGGGCCCGGGCCCGCCTGGTCGGCGGGGCCGCGATCCTCGTCGTCCTCGTGTGGTGGCTGGGCACCGGCCCGTTCCTGGCCGGGCTGCGGACGATCAGCGCCGTACCGCTCGTGATCGCCGCCGCTATTGCGGTGCTGACGACCGTGTGCGCGGCCTGGCGGTGGAGTTTGGTCGCCCGCGGCCTGGGCGTACCGGTGCCGCTTCGTACGGCAATTGCTGCCTATTACCGTTCACAGTTCCTCAACACCGCGCTGCCCGGTGGCGTGCTCGGCGATGTTCATCGAGCCATCCGGCACGGTCGCGAGGTCGGCGATGTCGGCAAGGGTCTGCGCGCGGTCGGCTGGGAACGTACGGCGGGCCAGGTCGTGCAGGTGGTGATCGCCCTCGTCGTGTTGATCGTGCTGCCCTCGCCGGTGCGCTCGTTCATGCCCGTTGTTGTCGCGGTTGTTGCCGCCGTGGTCGCGGCTGCCATTGCCGCCACGATGCTGGGCCGCCACCGGCTGGGACGCGGTCCGGCGCGATGGATTCGAACCGTACGGGCGGCCCGTTCCGACATCCGTGATGGGTTGCTGGCTCGGACCGCTTGGCCCGGCATTGTGCTTGCGTCCGTGGTGGTTGTCGCCGGCCACACCGCCACGTTTCTGCTGGCCGCATGGACTGCTGGTGTGACGGCGTCGACGATGACCCTGCTGCCACTGGCGATGTTGGTGTTGCTGGCGATGGCGGTGCCGGCGAACATTGGCGGCTGGGGTCCACGGGAGGGCGTATCCGCCTGGGTGTTCGGCCTGGCTGGTCTCGGGGCTGACCGGGGCGTCGCCACGGCAACGGTCTACGGCGTCATGGTGATCGTGGCCAGCCTGCCCGGTGCGGTCGTGCTGGTCGTGGCCAGGCGGCGCGGATCCCTGCCGGCCGACGCGGACGTGTCAACGCAAGCCCCGCCGTCGACGACACCGGTGTCCGCCGGCGCGGAAAGCGGCGTCCATGGCTGAGCGTCCGTACACGTTGCTGAGCTGTGGCATGTCCATCGACGGCTACCTCGACAGCGCGACCGTGAAGCGGCTAGCCCTGTCCAACGAAGCGGATTTCGATCGGGTCGACGCGGTACGCGCGAGCTGCGACGCCATCCTGGTCGGCGCGGCGACCGTCCGGAACGACAACCCGCGCCTGCTCGTCCGCTCACCCGCGCGACGCGACGAGCGGCTGGCCCGCGGGCTGCCGCCGTCACCCATGAAGGTGACGGTGACCGGGCGGGCGCAGCTAGACGAGTGCGCCAACTTCTTCAGCACCGGCGACATCGAGAAGTTGGTGTACTGCGCGAGCCCAGTGGTGGGCGACGCGCGCGACCGGCTCGGGTCGGTGGCCACCGTGATCGATGGTGGCCAGCCGCTACGGATGCATCGGGTGAGCGAGGACCTGTTCGCGCGCGGGGTGCAGCGGCTGATGGTTGAAGGCGGCGGGACGGTGCATACGCAGTTCCTCACCGCCGACCTGGCCGATGAACTGCACCTCGTCGTCGCGCCGTTCTTCATTGGCGATTCCAGGGCCCGCCGGTTCGTCAACGACGGTCAGTTTCCGTGGAATTCGACGCGGCGGGCGTCGCTGGCCGAGGTTCGCCAGATCGGTGACGTCGTGCTGCTGCGGTACGCGCTGTCGCCCCGGTTCTGCCCGGACTGAACCATCCGGTCAGTTCCAATGGCCCTGCCGGCGGTCGTTCCAGCGGCAATTCCATCGCTCGTCCCAGCGGTAGTGGGCTATTCCAGAGCGAACGAACCCGGGACGATGTCACCGGCCGGCTCGTACGTACCGATAATCACTCCCGTCGTAGACACGACGCTGTCGACGAGCTTCAATCCGCCCGGCAGCGTGCCGTCGGCGAACAGCCGCTTGCCCGAGCCGATCACGAGGGGGAAGACCCACAGCCGGTACTCGTCCACCAGGTTGTGGCGCATCAACGTCTGGATGAGGCCGAAGCTGCCATGCACCTGCAGCTCGGGTCCGTCACCCGCTTTGAGTGCCGCGAGGCCTTCGGCTACATCCATTCCGTCGGTAGCGATCAGAACAGAATTGCTCCATTCCAGCGCGGGCTTGCTCCGGGAGGCCACGTACTTAGTCGCGTCGTTCAGCGGCTTGGCCCCGTCTTCCTCTGAGGCGTGTGGCCAATGCGCGGCGAAGATGTCGTAGGTCTTTCGTCCCAGCACCAGGTCAAACGGCACGCTCATCGCCGCGCCCATGACCTCGCCCATCTTCTCGTCCCAGTAGTTCACCGACCAGCCGCCGTGCGCGAAACCGCCGCTGATGTCTTCGTCGGGGCCGCCGGGTGCTTGCACGACCCCGTCCAGGGTCAGAAAGCTGCTCACGATCAGTTTTCTCATGGCACTGTCCTTTGCTCGGATCCGGCTCGGATTTTGAGCCCACGGAGGTAGGACGGTCCCACCAACGGAAACTCATCGCCAGCTCGACTACCTCGTTGTTCATGGCGAGGAATGGCGAGCGCTGGATCGCGACCGGTTTCAGGCCGGTAGCGCAGGGCCGGGCCGGGCCGACTCAGGTCGACGTCGTTACAGTCGACGTGCTGGGGTAATCGGAGCCTCAGGCCCTCGTCGCGTTAGTTGTCCAGCGATCGAGCGCGGGCGACCGCGGCCTGGACGTCGCTCGCTTGCAGGCTGATCGTCAGCTCGCCGATCTCCGTTTCCGGCCAGGACAGTCCTATAACTACTGTGCTTGTGTCGTTCGCCAGTTCCATCGGAAACCACAGCAAGTAACGGCGCTCGTGGAGATCGCCGATCGGTGCCGTGATGACCCGAAGCCAGGTGTGCATCGACCTTCGTCGCGGTGGCGGTATCGAGCCAGGCCGAGAGTTCGAGCTGAGTGTCGTCGGTCGGTGTCATCCGTTCGAAGCCGAAGGTGGCGTCGAACAGTTCTGGTTTGGTCGTGACGAGTCGCAGTAATGCCAGCAGCCCGGAGTCGAGCGCTGCGAAGCTGTCCAGCGACACCACGAGAGCCTTGCCGGCGTAGCGAAGCTGGTACGCGCCGAAGACCGGACCGGGCACTGAGCCGAACGGTGGGTATTGCCGTTCCATGCTGACTCCATTTCGCTAGCAGTGATCGCGGTGGCATGGTGTCGGTAGGTCGCATCGTTCGCCGCATGAGCGGCTATGCCCGGCTCAATTGTCTGATCTCCGAATGTGACGACGAAGATCTCGTTCGTCGTCCCCTTCGCGGGCAAAGCTGTCGCTGGATCAGTAATGGCCGTAGCTACCCCCCGCGAGCGCAACGGCGGTCAACGTAGTCGCAATAACGTTTCGGAATCTCAAGACTGCACCCCTTCGATTGCACGTACATGCTTATACACCGCAGACTGTCCGATTAGGGGCGTACCAAGCAACTCCGGGCTAATATGGACTCCTGCACTCGGTACGAATCACCGCCGCCGAGCAAGGCACGCTCCCGGCGAATGCCGTCCGCCGGCGGCTGCGGGCGGCGACGAGCCCCGAGGCTTCATCGAGCTGACTGCGTCGACGTCCAGGACTCACGTGAGAAAGCCGTAAAACCAGTTGTGAGTGAGTGCTCACTCAGTTATGGTGCTGCGGTGAGTTTGAATGCGCGGGCGAGGCCCCTGCCACCGGACGAGCGCCGGGCGGCCCTGATCTCAGCGACACTGCCCCTGGTGCGTACCCAGGGCATGGCGGTGACAACCAGGCAGATCGCCGAGGCATCCGGAGTCGCCGAAGGCACCATCTTCAGGGCCTTTCCGGACAAGGAAGCCTTGATTCGCGCCGCCATCGAGGCGGCCTGCGACCCGGCCACGGTCATCGAGGAACTCGAGCGCCTCGATAAGACTTTGCCGCTGCGCGACAAGCTCATCGAAGTAGTCACCGTCGTCCAGCTCTGGCTCACCGGGGTCATCTCGCTGATGATGACGGTGCGGCAAGGGCCGCCTGTCGACGAAAAAGACCGCCCCAGGAATCACGACCAGATCGGCGCGGTCATTGTCGCGATGCTGGCGCCCCACCGTGACGAGTTCCGATGCCCGCCCGCCGAAGTAGCCCGGCTCTTGAAGATGTTGGTCACCGCCGGCTCGCATCCACTGCTCAATGACGGCAACCCGCTGACTCCGCAGGAGATCGTCACGGTGTTGCTGGACGGCGTTCGCGCCGACCCGCATCACGATGGAAAGGAGAACTGATGCTGCTTCGCTTGCTGCGCACCTACCTGCGCCCCTATCGCAGGTTGTTGACCTACGTAGTTCTGCTGCAACTGGTGTCGACGATGGCCTCGCTGTACCTGCCGAGCTTGAACGCCGACATCATCGACAAGGGCGTCGCCAAGGGCGATACCGGCTACATCGTGCATCTGGGCGGCTGGATGCTGCTCGTCAGCGCGATCCAGATCGTGGCGTCGATCGCGGCCGTCTACTTCGGAGCGCGTACCGCCATGAGCTTCGGCCGCGACCTGCGGGCATCGATCTTTCACCGAGTCGGCCGATTCTCCTCACGCGAAGTGGGACAGTTCGGCGCCGCGTCCCTGATCACCCGCAACACCAATGACGTTCAGCAGGTGCAAATGCTCGTGGTGCTCACCTGCACGATGTTGGTTGCCGCGCCGATCACTTGTATCGGCGGCGTGATCCTGGCGCTGCGCGAGGACGTGGGATTGTCGTGGCTGATGCTGGTCTGCGTCCCGATCCTGGTCATCGCGATCGGGCTGATCATCCGCAAGATGGTGCCCGGATTCCGGCTGATGCAGGACCTGATCGACTCGGTCAACCGGGTGCTGCGCGAGCAGATCGCCGGCATTCGCGTCGTTCGCGCATTCGTTCGGGAGCCCGACGAGACCAAGCGGTTCAGCGCGGCCAACTCCGACCTGACCGAAACCGCTCGGCGGGTGGGACGGTTGCAGGCGCTGATCTTCCCGACGGTCATGATCGTGCTGAACTGCTCCAGTGTTGCGGTGCTGTGGTTCGGGGCATCACGCGTCGACAGCGGCAAGCTGCAGATCGGCACGCTGACCGCGTTCTTGAGTTACCTGATCCTGATCCTGACCTCGGTCATGATGGCGACGTTTATGCTGATGATGGTGCCTCGCGCTGCCGTGTGCGCTGAGCGGATCGCCGAAGTCCTGGACACCGAATCGTCCATCGCGACTACGGCCAATCCGGTGACCGAAGTGAGCAGCCGGAGCGAACTGGAACTGCGTGAGGTCAGTTTCCAATACCCGGGCGCGGTTGCCCCGGTTCTTCGATCGGTTTCGTTCCGGGTCACTCGCGGCCAGACCACCGCCATCATCGGCAGCACTGGGGCGGGCAAGACGACGCTGTTGTCCCTGATCCCAAGGCTGTTCGACGCCACCGGGGGATCGGTGCTGGTCGACGGGGTGGACATTCGTGAGCTGGACGAGAACGCCCTATGGAGCCGGATCGGCATCGTGCCCCAGAAGCCTTATCTGTTCTCCGGAACTGTGGCCAGCAACCTGCGTTACGGCAATCCAGATGCCAGCGACGACGAGCTCTGGCGCTGCCTGGAGATCGCCCAGGGGCGCGACTTCGTCGAGGCGATGCCCGAACAGCTGCACGCGCCGATCGCGCAGGGCGGTACGAATGTGTCCGGCGGCCAGCGCCAGCGGCTGGCGATTGCCCGGGCGCTCGTCCGCAAACCCGAGATCTATCTCTTCGACGACTCGTTTTCCGCCCTCGACTTGGGCACTGACGCTCGGTTGCGTGCCGCCTTGCGCCCAACCATTGCCGACGCGGCCGTGGTGATCGTCGCGCAACGGGTGTCGACGATCATTGACGCCGATCAGATCATCGTGCTCGAAGACGGTGAGATCGTCGGCCGAGGTCGGCACGATGAATTGCTGGAGAACAACGCCACCTACGCCGAGATCGTGCAGTCCCAGTTGACGGTCGAGGCGGTCGCATGACCTCGAACGGCGCACCGTCCAACGGTGCAAATCCGAACGGCGCGGTCACCGGCGACACGAAGGCGGCCGGGACGGCACTGACCGACCCGCAATCGACCGACCCGCAATCGACCGGGGGAGCGCCGGTGGTGCCCAAGCGGCTACCGGCCGCCGGTGCCCGTAACGCCGGCCCGCCCTGGATGAGCATGGGCCAGCCGACCGAGAAATCGATGACGTTCGGACCGTCAGCCAAGCGGGTACTGCAACGGTTGCGGCCGCATCGAGCTCAGGTGCTGCTGGTGGTGCTGCTGGCCGTCGCCAGCATCGCGATGAGTGTGCTCGGTCCCAAGATTCTCGGCCACGCCACGAACCTCATCTTTGCCGGTTTCATCGGAAAGCAACTGCCCGCCAACATTTCGCTGCAGCAGGCGGTGGCCAACGCCCGGGCATCGGGCAACGGGCATTTTGCCGATCTGTTGGCGACCAGCGGGGCTCGACCGGGCCGGGGCATCGACTTCACCGCGGTCGGCCACGTACTACTGCTGGCATTGGGCTTGTACGCGGTATCCAGCATTCTGCTATGGCTGCAGGGATATCTGCTCAACGGCGTCGTGCAACGCACCGTTTGGCAACTTCGGGCCGAGGTCGAAGACAAGCTGAATCGGCTGCCGTTGTCCTACTTCGACAAGCAACCCCGCGGTGAGCTGCTCAGTCGGGTCACCAACGACATCGACAACATCAGCCAGACGTTACAACAGACGATGAGCCAGCTGCTGACGTCCTTGCTGACCGTGGTTGGCGTACTGGTCCTGATGTTCGTGATCTCGCCGCTGCTGGCGCTGATCGCGCTGGTCGCCATACCGTTGTCGATTTTCGTCACCAAACAGATTGCCAAGCGATCGCAGAAGCAGTTCATCGCGCAGTGGAAACACACCGGTGCCCTCAACGGCCAGATCGAGGAGGCTTTCACCGGCCACGAACTGGTCAAGGTCTTCGGCCGCCAGCGGGAGGTCGAGGCCGCCTTCGACGCCAAGAACGAGCAGATGTTCAAGGCCAGCTTCGGGGCGCAGTTCGTCTCCGGCATCATCATGCCGTCGATGATGTTCATCGGAAACCTCAGCTACGTCGGCATCGCCGTGGTCGGTGGTCTGCGGGTCGCCTCCGGCGCGATGAGTCTTGGTGACGTGCAGGCGTTCATCCAGTACTCCCGTCAATTCACCCAGCCGCTGACGCAGGTCGCCTCGATGGCCAACCTGTTGCAGTCTGGCGTTGCCTCGGCCGAGCGGGTGTTCGACCTGCTCGACGCCGCGGAACAGACGCCGGACCCGGTGGCGCCGGCGCGGCTGGTGGATCCGCACGGCCGGGTCGAATTCGAGCATGTCTCGTTCCGCTATCTCGATGATCAGCCGCTGATCGAAGATCTTTCGTTGGTGGCCGATCCTGGTCATACCGTGGCCATCGTGGGACCGACCGGGGCCGGAAAGACCACGCTGGTAAACCTCATCATGCGTTTCTACGAGCTCGACGCCGGCCGGATCACCCTGGACGGAATCGACATCAGCACCCTGCGTCGCGACGTGCTGCGGGGTGAGATCGGCATGGTGCTGCAAGATACCTGGCTGTTCGGCGGGACGATCCGGGACAACATCGCCTACGGTAATCCGGCCGCGTCCGAGGCTGAGATCCTGGCCGCGGCCGAGGCCACTTTCGTCGATCGGTTCGTGCACAGCTTGCCTGACGGTTACGACACGGTGATCAACGATGAAGGCAGCAATGTCAGCGCGGGTGAGAAGCAGCTGATCACGATCGCCCGGGCGTTCCTGGCCAATCCGTCGCTGCTGATTCTGGATGAGGCGACCAGTTCGGTCGACACCCGAACCGAGGTGCTCGTCCAGCGGGCGATGGCCGCGTTGCGGGCCGATCGGACCAGCTTCGTGATCGCGCACCGGCTTTCGACCATTCGCGACGCCGATCTGATCCTGGTGATGGAGAGCGGCCGGATCGTCGAGCAGGGTACGCACGCCGAACTGCTGGCCGCTGATGGCGCGTATCTGCGTTTGTACAACGCGCAGTTCTCCGGCGCTGATGCGGCCGCGACCGTATAGGCCAGCGGACGAAGCGGCTGGTCGCGCGGCTGCCTCAACCGCCTCCAGTAAGGTCGGGAAATGCCCGTATGGCGGGTGCTGACATCTGGTTCTGGGGGATGACGTGGCGGACGTGGTCAATGTGGCGGTAGTTGCACCAGTGCTGGGATCGGATCTGTCGTTCATCACCGACGTCGATCCGGCCGTGCGCGCGGTCATCGTGGATCCGGCTGATGCGGCGGCCGACAGCACTGACGATTTTCTGGCCAACGCGGACGTCCTGCTGGTCGGCTATCCGGTCCCGCCCCAGATCGTCGAGCGGGCGCCTCGGCTGCGCTGGGCGCACCACACGCAGGCCGGCGTTTCCAACATGCTCGGGTCGGATCTGTGGACGTCGACGGTGCCGCTCACCAGCAGCCGGGGGGCGGTCACTGCAACCGCGATCGCCGAGTACGTGCTCGCCGCCGCCGGGATGTTCGCCCGCGGCTTGCACGAGGCCACTCGACAGAAGCAAGCCGGTGTCTTCACCCGTACGGGCTACGAGATGGTGACGCTGCACGGTGCGACGATGGGCGTGATCGGCCTCGGCGGCATCGGCCAGGAAGTGGCCCGACTGTCTCGAGCGGCCGGCATGCGTGTAATCGGCACCCGCCGTTCGGTCACCGAGCGGCTGGCCGACGTCGACGGTGCTGATGTCTTGCTGCCCGCCGACCGCTTGCTTGAAGTAGCGGCTGAGGCGGATTTTCTTGCTATCTGCTCGCAATTGACGCCGGAAACCCGGGGCATGGTCTCGCACGAGGTGTTCGCGGCTATGAAGCCCAGCGCGGTGTTGATCAACGTGGCCCGCGGCGAAGAGATCGACGAGGACGCGCTGATCGCCGCCATCACCGAGGGTGAACTCCGCGGTGCGGTGCTGGATGTCTATGACGGTGAGTTCGCCGGCCCGCCGCGACCGGAACTGGTCGAGCTGCCCCAGATCCTGCTCACGCCGCACATCTCGGGCCTGGGTGATCGTTCGATGGCGACACCGGTGAAACGACTCTTCGCCGAGAATCTTCGTCGCCTGATCGATGGCCGTGAGCTGGTCAACCTCGTCGACCGCGAACGCGGCTACTAGCGTCCACGCTCGCGCATAAGCTGCTCGACCGCGCTCGGGGCGGTCGTCTCGAAGTCCAGCAACTTGGCCCATTGGGGCGTGATCGTGATGGCGATCATCTGCTCGTACAAACCTCGAACCTGCTCGTCGAAGCCTGACCAGGCCTCGCGCGGCATCGTGCGGTGCGAGGCGTCCAGGTAGCCGTCCGGCACGCCGTCGACCAACGCGAGTTCAGCCCGGCCGCGGGTGAGCAGTGCCCGCGGTGGCGGGCCGAGGATGTCGATGGTGATTGCGACCCGCGGATCCGCGCGTAGCGCTCGCACTTTGGCCGAGATCGGGATTGTCCAGAGTTGGAAGCTGTTGCCGTCCCATATATAGCCGAGCGGGATCACCCGCGGCCCACCGTCGAGGCCGGTGTAGGACATCCGCAACAACGGTTCGTCACGGAGCAACTGTTGGGTGATCGGCTTGGTCATGACCGCGCTCACGTCACTCACGATGACACCGCCTGGACGAGTTTCGCGAGTTTCGTCAACGCTTGTGTCCAGCCGTCCGACACTCCCGCGGCGACCGCTGGCCACGATGCCCGCAAGCCGGCGAGTCGTTCGTGGACCAGGGTCAGCTCGGTGCCGCCGTTTCCGTCCGGTCGCAGCTGGATCGTCAGTCGTGACTCGTGCGTGGGATCGGCGACACGGTCGGGACCGACGAAACCCCAGGCGAACACGATGCGTTCATCGGGGACGAGTTCGAGCAGGCGGGACTCGAAGCCACCCAGGTCGCCGTCGGCGTTACGGTGCCAGACGCTGTGCCGGCCGCCGACCCGTTCGTCCACGATCGCGTCGCTGACCGTGAAATCGCTGGGCGAGAACCAGCGCCGGATGAGGTCGGGGTCCAGCCACGCGCGATAGACGCGGGCCGGGCTGGCGAGGATCGTCCGGGTGAGGCGGACGGCATCTTGCTGGCTGGGCTGGTGGGTCGTTGTCATTGCGCCTCCGTCGGGTCGGTGCGGAACAGGTCTTCGAGTGCGTCGAGCCGCTCGTTCCAGTGCCGCTCGTAGAACTTCAGCCACGCGGCGGCCGACGCCAATGCGGCCGGTTGCAGTCGGCAGACATGACGGCGGCCCTGCACGGTGCGTCGCACCAAGCCGGAGGCTTCCAGGATCTTCACGTGTTTGGACGCTGCCGCCAACGACATGGCCAGCGGTGCGCTGAGTTCGCCGATCGTCAGTTCCCGTTCGGCCAGCCGGATGAGCATGTCCCGCCGGGCGGCGTGCGCCAGGGCGTGGAACAGCTCGTCCAGGTCGTCGGCAAGCAGGTTCTTAGCAAGCTCAACCATATGGTTGAACTTACGAGGACCGACACTGAATTGTCAACCTTTTGGTTGAGCGTTGAGGTTCGAGAATCCGGACCGGCACGATCGCATGGTGTGATCAGATTGTCGGATGGCGCGCTTCGTAGCTTTTCTTCGAGCCGTGAACGTCGGCAAGCGAACGGTGGCGATGGCTACCGCTCGGCAGGCCCTGACTGAACTCGGCTTCGCTGACGTCGGCAGCTACGTCAACAGCGGGAATCTGCTTTTCACCGCTACCGGTAAGGCTTCCGATCATGAGGCCGCCATCCGTCAGCGGCTCGAAGACGAATTCGGCTTCGAGGTCACGACCTTCGTCCGTACCGGCGTGCAGGTACGCGCCCTCGCCACCGAGAAACCGTTCGGCGACCTCGCGGCCGGGCACACCCACTTCGCGCTGCTGCCACTGACCAAGCTGACCAGCACCGAGCGAAAGGCGGTCGAAGGGCTGTCCAACGATCATGACGAGGTCGTCGTGAAAGGGCGTGATGTGCACTGGCTGATCCGCTCGAAGTCCACCGAGACCACACTTGGACCCAAGCAGTGGCGGGACGCGCTGCCCGACAACCCGACCACTGCCCGCAACACGACCATGCTGGCGAAGTTGATCGACAAACTCTGACCTGAGCTCGGGCCGCGCTGCCGGCGAACTACGGGCCGAGCGACAGGCGAACTACGGGCCGAGCTATGTGGCGAGCACTTCGATGCGGCCGGTGTCCAGGTCGTAGACGCAGCCGATGATCGCCAGGTCCGGCGACAGGTAGGGGCTGCTCCGGATGCGCTGCACGTCACGGGCCAGGACTGCGCGCTGATCCGTAATGGCTCCGAAATCCAGGCTGCGCGTGTCCAAGCCGGCCGTCTGCATCATGGTCTCGTGGATCTGGTCGTCGCTGACCTTGGTCATCCGACAATCGGTGTGGGCCAGGATCATCACCCGCTCGACCCCCAGCAGGTGCGAACCGAGCACGAGGGTACGTAGGACGTCGTCGGTGACCCGGGCCCCGGCATTGCGCAGGATCTTCGCGTCGCCCTTGGCCAGCCCGAGGACGGTGAGCGGATCGATGCGTGAATCCATACAGGTCACGATCGCCAGACCGCGGGCTGCCCGCCCGGCCAGCCCCTGGCTCTGATAGGTCTGCGCGAAACGCCGGTTCGCTTCCAACACATCGGTGAACGAGTCGATCATCACTTCTCCGGAATACGGGTAGGAATACGGGTCGAGGTGCCGTCGGGGGACGGCAATCGCGTCGTGACGCAAGCGTGGTTCATGGCGGTCACAGCGGCAATCGAGGACGCGGCTCGGTGGCATCGCGCTCGCCCAACTGCTCGTGCAGGCTGCGCAGTCCCTGGACGCAGGCGGCTCGCTCGGCGGGGGCCAGGCGGTCCAGCACGCGGCCCAGTTCACGGCGGCGGCGCGCGATCACCTGCTTGACGAGCTTGCGTCCCTTGTCCGTCAGTTCGAGGGTCACCACGCTGCGGTTGGCCGGTTCGGCGCCGCGCAGCACATGCCCCGACGCGGCCAGCCGGTCGCCGAGACGGGTGACCGATGAACCAGCCAGCCCGAGCGACTGGGCGACCTGCGTGCACGTGCAGCGACCGTGATCCTGCAGGGCGGCCAGCAGCCGGAACTGGGGGAGCGAGACCTCGCCGTCAAGGCGTTGCATGCTGCGGAGTGCGACGCCGACCAGATCTCTGGTTGCGACTTCGAAGGCCATCAGCTCATCGACCGGAGTCTTTGACGCCCGCCTCACGTCGGGGCCGGCTGCGTGCATAAAAAAAGTATTGCATGGTGCAAGACTTGTGCTGAGCCGCGGACGGTGCAGTTGGCCCCCGTATGATAGAGGCTCCGCCGCACCGCCCCACAGATCCGACGAGGATGCATCTTGACTAAGACTCCGTCACTTCGCGCGGATGCGACCGATGACCTGACGACGGCGCTCCGGTCGCGCATCCTGATGCTCGACGGTGCGATGGGAACGATGATCCAGCGGCACACCTTCAGCGAAGCGGAGTACCGCGGCGAGCGATTCGCCGACTGGCATCGCGACCTCAAGGGCAACAACGACCTGCTGACGCTCACGCAACCGGACACCATCCGCAGCATTCACCGGGCCTACCTCGAGGCCGGGGCGGACCTGATCGAGACCAATACCTTCAACGCCCAGCGCATCTCCTTGGCCGATTACGGGATGGAGGAGCTCGCCTACGAACTCAACTACGAGGCGGCACGACTGGCCCGCGCCGAGTGTGACGCGATCGAGGCCACCGATCCGTCCCGGCCCCGCTTCGTAACAGGCACGCTCGGCCCCACCAACCGCACCGCCTCGATTTCGCCGGACGTCAACGACCCGGGTGCGAGGAACGTCACCTACACCGAGCTCGTCGACGCCTACCTCGAGCAGGCGAACGGTCTGGTGGACGGTGGCGCCGACGTCCTGATCATCGAAACGATCTTCGACACCCTCAACGCCAAGGCGGCGATCTTCGCCGTTGAGACGCTGTTCGAACAACGTCAGCGGCGGTGGCCGGTAATCATCTCGGGCACGATCACCGACGCCTCCGGCCGGACGCTGTCAGGCCAGGTCACCGAGGCGTTCTGGAACTCGGTCCGCCACGCCAAGCCGCTGCTCATCGGGTTGAACTGTGCGCTCGGGGCCGAAGAGATGCGTCCCTACCTGGCGGAATTGGCCCGGGTCGCCGACTGCTTTGTGTCCTGCTACCCCAACGCAGGGCTGCCCAACGCCTTCGGCGAGTACGACGAGTCGCCCGATCACACGGCCGGCATCGTCCGCGAGTTCGCCGAGAGCGGCCTGGTCAACATCCTCGGCGGCTGCTGCGGCACCACGCCCGAGCACATCGCAGCGATGGCGGCCCTCGTCGACGGCCTCGCCCCACGGGTGCCGTCCGTGCAGGCGCCCGCGCTGCGGCTGTCCGGCCTGGAGCCACTGGCGATCACGCCCGAGTCGCTGTTCGTCAACGTCGGTGAACGTACGAACATCACCGGCTCGGCGCGGTTCCGCAACCTCATTCGCGACGGCGACTACAACACCGCCTTGTCGGTGGCGCGCCAGCAGGTCGAGAGCGGCGCCCAAGTAATCGACATCAATATGGACGAGGGGATGATCGACGGCGTTGCCGCGATGGATCGCTTCGTCAAACTCATCGCCAGTGAGCCCGACATCAGCCGGGTTCCGCTGATGATCGACTCGTCCAAGTTCGAGGTCATCGAAGCCGGCCTGCGCTGCGTGCAGGGCAAGCCGATCGTGAACTCGATCTCGATGAAGGAAGGCGAGGACAAGTTCCGCCGCGAGGCCAGCCTGTGCCGTAAGTACGGCGCGGCGATCGTGGTGATGGCCTTCGACGAAGAAGGTCAGGCCGACAACCTCGAACGCCGCAAGGTGATCTGCCAGCGCGCCTACCGCATCTTGGTCGACGAGGTCGGCTTCCCGGCTGAGGACATCATCTTCGATCCCAACATCTTCGCGGTCGCGACCGGTATCGAGGAACACGCCAACTACGGCGTGGACTTCATCGAGGCCACGCGCTGGATCAAGCAGAACCTGCCCGGCGCGTTGGTCTCCGGCGGTGTCTCGAACGTGTCCTTCTCCTTCCGCGGCAACAATGCTGTTCGCGAGGCAATTCATGCGGTATTCCTGTACCACGCGATTGCCGCCGGCATGGACATGGGCATCGTGAACGCCAGCGCGCTTGTCGTTTACGACCAGGTCGATCCGCGGCTGCGAGAGGGCATCGAGGACGTCATCCTCAACCGCCGTCCGGATGCGGCCGAGCGGCTGCTCGAGATCGCCACGGAATTCGCCGGCGAGGGCAAGAAGGCCGAGGTGAGTAACGAGGAATGGCGCGAGCTGCCGGTCGGTGAGCGCATCACGCACGCGCTGGTGAAAGGAATCGACGACTACGCCGAGACCGACACCGAAGAACTGCGCGCGCTGATCGAATCTCGGGGCGGCCAACCGATCGAGGTCATCGAGGGTCCGTTGATGGCCGGCATGAACGTTGTCGGCGATTTGTTCGGCGCAGGCAAGATGTTCCTTCCGCAGGTGGTCAAATCCGCTCGCGTGATGAAGAAAGCCGTCGCCTATCTCATCCCGTTCATCGAGGACGGCAAGTCACCCG
>JAOPUZ010000019.1 GCA_025966315.1 Frankiales bacterium
TGTCGGCGGCAAGTGAAGACTGACCACCGCGCGGCAAACGGAAATTGACCAGCTTCCCCGAAACCCTGTGCTCAGTCGAGCCGGGAGGAAGCGAGTGTTGGGTGTGGAGGATTGGGCTGAGATCCGCCGGTTGTATCGGTCGGAGCGGGTGTCGATTTCGGAGATCGCCCGGGTCATGGGTGTCTCGAGGAACACGGTGAAGGCGGCCCTGCGCAGCGACGCTGCGCCGAAGTATGAGCGGCAGCAGGTTGCGGGGCTGGCGGATACGTTCGAGCCGCGGATCCGGGAGTTGCTGCAGGCCTATCCGAGGATGCCGGCGACGGTGATCGGGGAGCGGATCGGTTGGCCGCATTCGATCCGCACGCTGTCCAACCGTGTCGCGTTGCTGCGACCGCTGTATCTGCCGCCTGATCCTTCGGGCCGGACGAACTACGAGCCGGGCGAGATCGCGCAGTGCGATTTCTGGTTTCCCGACATCCGGGTGCCGGTCGGGTTCGGTCATGACCGCACGCCTAAGCAGTTGCCGGTGTTGACCATGGTGACCGGCTATTCACGCTGGGCCTCGGCGGTCCTGATCCCCAGCCGTGGTGCCGAGGACCTGTTCGCGGGCTGGTGGCAGTTGATCGCGGCGTTGGGTGCGGTGCCGAGAGTGCTGGTCTGGGACGGTGAAGGCGCGATCGGGCGGTGGCGGCAACGCCAACCCGAGCTGACGCGGGAGTGTCATGGGTTCCGCGGCACCCTGGGTGCGAGGGTGCTGGTCTGCAAGCCGGCCGACCCGGAGGCCAAAGGCTTGGTCGAACGGTTCCACGACTACCTCGAACGCTCGTTCCTGCCCGGCCGCAGCTTCGCCTCGCCAGCGGACTTCAACACTCAGCTGCAGCACTGGCTGGTCCGGGCCAACAACCGCCACCACCGCAGGATCGGTTGCCGACCGGCGGAGCGGCTCGAGGCAGACCGGCAGGCGATGCTGACGCTGCCACCGGTGTCACCTGTGCTCGGCTGGCGGTCATCGCAGCGGCTGCCGCGCGATCACTACATCCGCCTGGACAGCAACGACTACTCGGTGCACCCGTCAGTGATCGGGCGGCGGATCGAGATCACCGCAAACCTCGACCGGATCAGGGTGTTCAGCGACGGCAGGGTCGTCGCCGACCACGAACGGGTCTGGGCCAAACACCAGACCATCCACGACCCCGAACACCTCGCCGCTGCCAAGGCTCTTCGTCGGGAGCGGCTCGAGGTGGTCCGCCCGGTCCTCGAGTCCGACGTCGAAGTCCGGCGCCTCAGTGATTACGACGCTCTGCTCGGCCTCGACGGCGGGGTCGCCTGATGGCCACCACAAAATCGAGTGACGGGGCTCGAACCCGCGACACCAGCGCCGAGATCGCGTTCCTGACCCGCGCTCTGAAAGCACCCACCCTGCGCGACGCGGTCCAGCGGCTCGCCGAACGAGCCAGGGCCGAGTCCTGGACGCATGAAGAGTTCCTGATCGCCTGTCTGCAACGCGAAGTATCGGCGCGGGAATCCCACGGCGGCGAAGGACGAATCCGCGCCGCGAGATTCCCCGCCCGCAAGTCGATCGAGGAGTTCGACTTCGACCATGCCCGCACCTTGAAGCGGGACCTGATCGCGCACCTGGGCACCCTGGACTTCGTCACCGCGAAAGACAACGTCGTCTTCCTCGGACCACCCGGCACCGGCAAAACCACCTCGCCACCGGACTGGCGATCCGCGCCTGCCAAGCCGGGCACCGGGTCCTGTTCGCCACCGCCTCCGAGTGGGTCGACCGGCTCGCCGAGGCGCACCACACCGGCAAACTCCAGACCGAACTCATCCGGCTCGGGCGTTACCCGCTCCTCGTGATCGACGAAGTCGGCTACATCCCTTTCGAACCCGAAGCCGCCAACCTCTTCTTCCAGCTCGTGTCCTCACGCTATGAACGAGCATCGCTGATCGTCACCAGCAACAAGCCGTTCGGGCGTTGGGGCGAAGTATTCGGCGACGACGTCGTCGCCGCAGCCATGATCGACCGACTCGTCCACCACGCCGAAGTCATCGCCCTCAAAGGCGACAGCTACCGACTCAAAGACCGAGACCTCGGACGCGTCCCCACCGCCGCGTCCGACGACAAATAGAACCGAAGATGGTCAGAGTTCGATTGCCGGAAACTGGTCAGCTTTCGCTTGCCGTTGACATACGTAAGGACAGGATCCCCTTTAAGGGGCGGCTGGTGACACGGCTGCAGCACTGAGTACGTGGGGACAGTGCCTTCGGTTGCAGCGTGATCGTCCAGCACGGGCCTCCGTCAATCCGCGAGTCGGGCGTGCTGGTGCATGTCGTGCCAGCCGTCGGCGTGGTGTCCTTGCCGAAGCATTGTCCCTTCGGGATGAAATCCGGCTTTGGCCGCGACTCGGCATGAGGCGTGGTTGGCGATGGCGTGGATCAACTCCAGTCTGTGTAGGCCGAGCACGTCGAACGACCAACCGGTAACCGCTGCGACGGCCCGTGCCGCGGTGTTGCGACCCCGGGCGGCTGGCATCACCCAGTAGGCCAGTTCGCCGATGCCGTCCCAGAGGTCAAGGCGTTTTATCCCGACCCGGCCGACCACAGTGCCGCCGGTGGACACCGCCCAGTCGGCGCCCGTTTCCTGGTTCCATCGATCTGGCCACGCGTCGATCCAGGAAGCTGCCTCGGCAAGATCAGCCATCGTCCGAAGGTGCCAGCGTTGAATGGCCGGGTCCCGGTACGCCTCGAGGACCACCGCCGCGTCGTCGAGTTGCCACGGCCTGATGACTAAGTCATGGGAGTTCAGCGTGGGCTGCGGCAGCGAACGCATGCGGCCCACGGCGACGATAGGTTCCGTCAAGCTGGGCATGACGCTGATCATCCCGCACGAATGACCTTCGAGACGACGCCGACGCACAGACTGCGACCAAACCTGGCCATCTCGAAATCGATCCTTTTCCTTACGTAAAGCCACCAACACCGACACGCCCGGCTCGACGTGTCGGAAACCCGTGTCAGTAACTCGGGTTGTCGCAACGTCCTTGGTGACGGTTTCTTTTACAGTCCCGGGCATGACAACTGTCAGCGCCCGCGGATATCGGCTGGGTTATGCCCGGGTCTCCACGCTGGAGCAGGACCCGCAACTGCAGCTCGACGCCCTCGCTGCTGCCGGCGTGGATGAGATGTTCACCGATCACGCTTCCGGCGTGCTGATTGAGCGGCCGCATCTGGGTGAGTTGCTGCAGCGGATCCGGCCGGGGGACACGCTCGTGGTCTGGCGCCTGGATCGGCTGGGTCGGTCGACGTCGCACCTGCTTCAGACGGTCTCGGAGCTGGGGGAGCGGGGTGTCGGGTTCAGTTCCTTAACGGAGGCCATCGACACCACGACCTCGGCCGGCCGGCTGATGTTCGGCGTACTCGCCTCGCTGGCGGCGTTCGAACGCGACCTGCTTCGCGAACGAACACTGGCCGGACTGGCCGCTGCCCGAGCCCGGGGCAACGTCGGCGGCCGGCCGCCAACCATGACACCGGACAAGCTGGCCGTCGCCCGGGCGATGCTGGCCGAAGGGAAATCCAAGACCGTCATCGCCGCGACCATCGGCGTCAGCCGGCCCACCCTGTACAGCCACTTGGAGCGTGGTCGATGACCACCCTGAGCGTCCTCATCGATGACGCCGGCGGCGACACTGTACCTACTGCCCAGCTGCTGCGGCGTTCGAAAATCGTCGCATCGAGGTTGTCCCTGCAGAGCCTTGGGGACTGGATCGAATGCGAGCTCAACGGCTACGGCTCCGGGGATGAGTTGCCGCCGTATCGAGGCCCGTTCGCGGCCCGGATCGTCGGGACCTTCACTGGCCCGTTTCAATCAAGGTACGACACCGACATCCCGGCGATGTCGCTGAAGCCCGAGTACCGGAGCAAGGACAAGGCCCTTTGCTTCCTGCGGTTTCACGAGTCCATAGCGTCGTTGGAAACGACCGCCGCAGGAACCGATGACTTCCTGTATCACGGATGGCCCGCCGACGCGGTAGCGATGTTCGAGCGGATGATTCAGCCCGGAGTACAGCTACCTGACATGCACTCCCTGTTCAGCGTGAAGCTTCCGATCCCACGGACGAAATACGTCGAGGTCGTCGGGACGGTACGGAATCGGATCCTCGATGTGATGCTCGGTCTGGAAAGGTTAAACCCGGCTGCTGCGGATGCCGATGGCACCGGGGTAGACAGCGGGAAAGCCGACCAGATCGTAAACACCTACATCTATGGCGGGACGAACAACCTATCGGTAGCTGATAGTTCTACCGTGTCGCAGTCCTCCAACGCCGTCGTTGCGGGAGACCGCCCCGGATTGATCGCGGCACTAGCGGGCATCGGGTTGCCCAAGTCTGAGGTGGCGTCCTTAGAGCAGGCGTTTGCGCAAGATGATTCAGAAGACTCCGCCGGCGACGACGCAGCGTCGCGCCAGCGTGGGCCAGGCAGGAATGTCGCTGCCTGGCTCGGGGCTCTGCCGTACAGGATTGGCGCACTTACGGTGACAACCGGCTCGGGGACGGTGGCCGGAGTAGCAACCGACTTAATAGCGAAGCATTACGGGATCACTTAGCAGGCAAGCCCTTTCGGCATGTGTGGGCTCACGTTCTGCAGCTATTCGACCGAGAATCGGTGAACTGCCCAGTCCTTGTGCCGGCGGGGACATGGCCTGGACGGGCGGTGTGGGTTCAGCTGAGGTGGGGCTGTTCTCGGCACGGGGCTACTCACCGCGGCCATGCTGTGGACTATCAGCTCGTTGATCGCAGAGCAGGAGCTGCCGCACCGAGGCCAGATCGTGTGTCATCGCCGCGGAAATTTCAGGATCCTCCGCGTTTTGATGATTTGGTCAAGGTAGGTCTTTACCGCGGTGATGTAGGCATCTTCGAATTGGGCAAGTTCGGAGAGGTTGACGACGTTGGGCGGAATGTTCATGGCGTGGTCGGAGTCTGCGGCCGCGGCCAACCACGCGTCGTGGCACGCCTTACCCGCGACGCGGCGAAGGTTGCTCACCAGGTCGTCGAACGCAGCCGCGAGAGTGGCGCCTTCCCAACGCATCCAGGCGGTGAAGTAGGACAGGCGGGCCTGGACCCGGCGCAGCTCGTCGGACAGCCGAGCGCGTTCTTCACCCGGGCTGTCATGGCGCCGGCGGCGGATGGCGTACGGAGATTCTTTGTACGCGGCGACGGTTTCGAAGGCTTCGGCGCAGGTGGTTCGGATACGGGCGCGTTCGTCTTCCAAGCTTTTACGTCGGGTCAGCACGATGTTGACGATCGCGGCGACGACGGCACCGGAAAGCAGCAGCGCCAAGAGCAGGTCCGGAACGGAATGTCCGGTAACGGGGGCGGCGCTGGGCGCGCTAGATGGCGTCACGGTGCTCGCGTGGGCGGTGTGTGGCGGCGCGGTCAGCGTGGCGTGCGGTGTCAACGCCGCCCCTACCGCATGTACGGATGGGCGCGGGGCTGGCGCTGTCGCCGTGCTCACGTGGTGCCTTTCTCGCTGAAGGTGAAGTCGTCGTCGCCCGGCAGGACGCCGTGGGGGGCTTCATCGCCCAGCCATTCGCCGTGCTCACGCCACCAGGCTTCTTTCAACAGGTGATTCGCGATCATGCCGAACAGCATCAGCAGGCCGTCATCAGGCACCCACCGCCGTTCCGGTGGGTCGCTCGGGTACCAAACGCATAACCGCGTCCGACCCCGATCGGAGTAGCGATGGGGCGAGCTGGTCGAGCCGTCAACATAGATCCGGGGTGCGCTTGAATGCAGGAACCAAAATTCGACCAACACCCGTCGGTCTTCATAGCCGGGGACCTCCAGCACAACCTCGTAGGTATGGATCGGTCCGGTCTGGGTTTGACAGCGCCATAGCGCAGGTCTGGGTAGGCCTTGCGGGCCCCGGCCTCAAGGCGCGCCCGGCGCGGCATGTCGGCCAGCCACGATGCCGGCCGGCGGGGGGTGCCTCCCATGCTCAGCGTCTGCGGGTATCGCCGAACGAGCGCGGGTTTTTCAAAGCCAAGCCGGACCCGGCGGTCAGCAGTCCGCTGCTAGAGACTTTCAGCTTGTTCCCGAAACGAACCCGTTCCACCGCCCGAGCCTTCGACATCGAGAACCGAGAGCTGGCCACGAAATCTGGCCACAGCTCCTGAAGCTGCATCCGGACCCAATCCGGGTCATCGTCGCGATCCAACGCGCTGGCCAACCGATCCGCTGCGTGGCGTAACCGGCGCACGGCCCGGGGCCGGTCCCGGTCGATGACCTTGATCGATCCGGACACCCCTGCTGGGTCCGGCGTCAGCCGTCGAGCGAGGTCGCTCGCGCCGCGGTCCCATATCGCGAGCAGCGCACGAGCCTGACCAACGCCCGGCTCGACGAACATCAACCCGAACGCTTCCAGGTTGAACGAGCACATCGGAGGCACCCCGGAACGCTTGTTCTCCGCCTTCGCAAGGCGGATCGCCCGCGCGCGGGTCACGCGTAACTGCTTCGGATCGCGGGTGAGCATTGCGGTGTGCTCTTCGGGGTCGGATGCGTCCCAACGGCGCTGCTCGGTGTTAGGGATCCACAGCCCGGCGGCGTCGCGACGTTCGAGGCCGACCACCAGATCGACCGTTGGGTCCTCACCACTGGGCAACGGCTCACCGAAGATGATGTAGATAGCCCGTTTGGTGACCGACAAGCGGGCCTTCGGGTAGGTGGCGCGCACCAGCGGACCGATGTGATCACGGACGGCGTCGACGATGTCATTCGGGCCGTCCGCACTGGCGCTGTCTGGGCCCAGATTCGGGTAATACGCGCGGTTGAGTACCACCCCGGCGTCGGCATCGAGGCCCTTGTCACGTAAGTGGATCGGGCAGTTCGCGGTGGCATGCGCCAGTGATCCTGAGGCAAACGAGCGGTGCGCGCCACGGAAGGTTTCCGTAGCGCGGCGGACCGCGTCGCGTCGCTCCCGAGCTTCCTTCAACACTGAGTCGTCGGGTGCCAGCTGTGCTCGGATGTCATTGAGTAACTCGTCGGTAGATCCCATCGCTGTATCCCCTGCACATAGACGAACGGCAAATTGCCCTGATCACAGTCCAGCCCGCATCGTTGGGGGTAGAGACCCGACGCTGCCTTCCGTCCCGGATGACCGGAGGAGTTACATCGGTGTCATTATCATAGTGGTCGGCACTGACAACACGTCGGGGTCCGCAGCGTGGCTCCCGGCTTCAGCAGGGTCCGCTTTAACGGCGGACTATTCGGCGAGCGGGCGACGCCGAAGTCGTGCTACACCGTGGCTGTGTCAGAGGATTCGACTGACTGCGCGGCGCACCGCTGACACGATCGTGGTACAGCCGCCCACGCCGCGAACTGCTGTGCGTCTCGGAGTGCGTTGCTCCTTTTTACCCCATGTAAAGTTCATATCATGAGGATGGGGGCCTTGCGTCGGGGCAAAGTCGGTGTCCGGCTCGTCGTTGCGCTCTCGGTTGTGGGGTTGGCTGCTTGTTCGATGTCCACGGGGGCTTCGGCTCCCACAAGCTCAGCTGTGGTGAGTTCTTCGAGTTCTGGGCTCGCTGGAGATGGGTCGGTTGGTGGTGATAGTGGTGAGTCGAGCGCAACAGCATCGGCGTCGTCATCGGTGCGCGTGGTGGCACCAAAGCCGCCCACGTCGTCGGTTGCGGTGCAGCAACGCGATGGGGTTTGTCCGTGGATAGCCACGCAGACGGCGGCCGATCTGGAGGGTAACCGGATCGGTCAGGTGATCGTGTCGCGACGAGGATCGGTAGTCCTGGGTTGTGAGTTCCACTTCGATACCAACTGGGGACCCGATCGGGTGACGTTGCGGATTACGGCTACGTCTTATGGTGATTCGGTGGCGGCGCGGAACGCGATGATCCGGCTCGGGCTGGCGGGTCGTAACGCGTCGGGTCAGCCTTCGATCGCTCCTGGCGTCGATGGAATCCGATATCAAACGGAGCTGGACGCCTCGGATGCAACACCGGACTGGGCTTTTAGTTTCGCAAAGGGTCGAACGGTCGTGACCGTGAAAACGGACCAGGACCGTTCGACCAACGCTTACAACATCGGGCTGGCATTGCTGTCAGAATTCTAGGCTTGACGCAGTATTTATCGAATTCGCGGCTGGCTTAGTAGGCGGTGGTCTGCTGACACATGCTCGGATTTGTGCCCACGGCGTCGCACAATGTGCTAACCGCAGCGGGGCTGAAATCGGCTGTGTGGTCATCGACCATCAAACCGTACGTCGTGCCTCCGCCGGCAGGGTCACACGCGCCAGGATTCGGCGTTTGGTAGGTCGGGGAAGCGTATCGCCACGTGTACGTGTTGCAGTAGCTGCGCCCTATGGCCCGCGTGTTGTTCGACTCGATCCAAGCGGTCTGACAGTGCGAGCTGTAGCGCATGTAAAACAGCATGTACGGATCACCAGGCGGGGAGAACGGTCCATTGACGCGCGAGCTATCTGAAGCGCACGAGCTGCCGCCATACACGTACGTCGCGGCCTTGCCGTTGCAGGTACTTCCGCACGCAGCGATCAACGGCCCGGGTGGCGGGGCCTTTGTCGTGGCAGTCATAACAGAGTTGACTGACGGTGTCGCGCCGGCGGTCCCCGTTTGGCCAAGGATCGACACGAGCAACGCGATGGCGGCAAACGATATTGCCAATACTTGCTTCCGTACAGGCATACATGAACTCCCATGCTCGACGAATCGGACTAATATGTCGGCAAGGTATCAAGCACTTGTACGTTTCAAAAGGGTCTAACGCGCCTTCTCGCATCGCTGGTGCACTGCGCGTATCGGGCGAAGTGCTCTAACTGGCGCCCCGGCGGATTCTTGACCCACCGGCGAGCGCGTGCGTGTCCTGGCGTGGCCGGCTCAGTAACCAGGTGCGGGTGGACGTTGGTATGAGCTGAAGGTAACCCAGGTGGCTCCGGCGCTCTTGGCGCATTTTCGGCGATGGTCGGGCTGTAACCGAGTGCTTGTGCGGCGATGGCGACTGGCCTGGCTTTCTCTAGGAGCAGGCTGCGCAGGACTTACACTGACATAATATATCTTATCGGATGCGTCATAGGTTGACACGTTGACGAAGTTGACATGTTGACGCACACTTGGGTGGTGACTATCGCATCTGATTCCGGCGCCGTACGCGAAGCTCTTGAGCGCGGGTTTCACCGCCGCTTGGCAGACATCCCTGCTCACTTGCTGAGTTCACTGTGGCCGGAGCAGGCCGAGCAGTTGGGAGCCCGGGCCGCGGTGGCGGCGGTGGCGCCGCGAATGTGGGCCAACGCAGCCGGCGATCGGTTGGCAACGGCTGACTTGGTGCAGGCATTGGGGGTCAGCCGTCAGGCGTTGGCCAAGCGGGTTGCGAACGGGACGCTGCTCGGGTTGCCGGGGCGCGGCACGACTCTGTATCCCACGTGGCAGTTCGAGGTGACTGCGGATTCGGTGCGGGTGCGCCGGCCGGTGGCGGAGGCATTTGCAGCGTGGGTGGAGGAAGCTGGCGCGTTGGAGCCCTACGCGGTAATTGCGTGGGCCCAGACCCGGCAGCCCGAGCTGGATGATCTGACACCGTTGCAATACTTGGACAAAGCCGTCGCTGACGATGACAGCGTCACCATCAGCGCCCGGGTCACCGCCGCCAGGCTCGCGCAGTGACCGGCGAGCCCGGTGGTGAACCGGTCTTCGTCCAGAAACGGTATTACCCCGCACCGGGCGAGGCAGACGACGTCACACGGATACCCACGCGCGAGATAGTGGCCGGGACGGTGCTGTACCGAGTCCATAAGGCAGATAACGACGCGCTGTACTTCGCTCGTGGCAGCGCTGGCCGGTTCAACCCGCTGGCGGCAAGCCGGGAAGAGTTCGGCACCTGCTACCTCGCAACCGAACGGCTGACCGCTTTCGTCGAGGTGTTCGGGCGGACGAACCCAATCAGTGAACGTCTCGTGTCCGAACGCGTGTTAAGCGAGGTTTCGCTTAGCCGGCCACTGACGGTGGCTGACTTGACCGACCGCGCCCTGCTAGGCCGGCTGGGGCCAATGCCGGAGATTTCCGTCGGGCCGGACTACCGCGGACCAGCTTCGCTGGCTGCGCAGCTCGTCGCTCAGGGACTCGACGGCATCCGTTATTTTGCCCGCCACGACCCATCCTTCAAACTTGTCTCGATCGCGATGTTCTCCGCCAGCGCTGATGCGCTGCAAGTGGCGAAAACAACGCCCATTCCTGACGACCTGATCATCGAAGCAGAGCGGGAATTCGAGCTGTTCGTCCTCCCCGAGGCCACACTGGACTAACCGCAGCGTCCGGACGGGTATGCGCATCACGATGAAATGCCCAGGCTCCGACCGGCGCAGTTTGCTCGGTCACGGCTGGGCGGACTGATATCGGTTCAGGTGGTCAACAAGACCGTCGACAACTTGCTGAGCCGTCCAATCTGCTGGGCCGAGCGGATCCGCTTCGATCTCGCCGGTGCCGTCGAACACGCTCCAACCCGTCGAGTCATCGAAGAACACTGACAGTTCAGCTGGATACAAGCTGAGCAGAAACACCGATATGCCGTTGCACAACAGCTCCGCCCGCGCGTCGTCGCTGGCTTCAGATCCGCTGCTCTTTCCAAGACGCGCAAGCTCGGACACGTACCCATCGAGCGATTCGACGGCCCAGGCCATCTCTTCCTTCGTATCTTCCGCAAAATCCATGGTCATCCTCCGTATCCGCTGAGCCCATTTGCAGCTCCACAATCAGATCACTTGGGTCCGACAAGACGGCTGCGACGTGACTCGGTGGCGGGCGAGCACGCTGATCTCAACAAGTCGTTACGCGGACGCCACGCCGTCGTGAGCGCTGGCCAACCCTGACGGTTGGCGGTGTTCCGGGGTCGCGCCGCGCTGGCCGACAGCGAGCGGTGGAGTGACCAGGCCACTCCTGCACTCGCCGATGCACTGGGCGTGCTCGGTGGTGGGCTCCACAGCTGAGTCCGCGACCTGGTACTGCAGCGGCGGCACCGGCACTTTCCGGGCTCTGGTGGATTGCCAGAGTAATTGGGTCCGGATCGAGCAGTGGGGCAATTGGGTGACCGACGGGGCCGGCGCTACGTCGACTGCTACCTGCCCAGTGAATTCCGGCTAGACCAAGGTCTACACCGCGGTGGAAACGCGCGGCTGACCGAGGTCGCGACGGTGACGTCGCCACGATGACTTTTGTTGCACGTGGCGGTGCCGGGTTCCTTTGCGATAGGCCCGCGTGGCAGCTAGGTGAATCGATGCAGAGCTCGTCGCTCGAGCCGATCACGTGGGGTGGCTTCGCAGTCGAGATAGCCGACCTGTTGGCAGGATCAGATCCGCAGCTGATCGGGGTGTTGGACGATAGGAACCGTATGCGACTTACTCGGAGCGACCGCATCGTTGGGCTACCCGCTGAGCAAGCACGCACATTGCTGCGCCAGCTCTACGCCCCTACCCCGCAAGGGTTTATCGACAAGTGGGCCGACACGGCGGACGACCAGGACGATGACCGCAGTCTCGCTCAGAAACTCGCAGCGGATGGATGGCTGATGGCCCATCACGTCGATGAGGACGGCGAAACATGGTGGCAGACCACCGTGCGGGGCAACGCTCTCGCCCAGGCCAGCTTCGGGCGACCAGTCAGCCGTGCCACCGCGCAGCGACACCTCGAGGCGGTCATCGCGCGAGCGAAAAGTTTCAACGCCGACCCCGCGTACTTGGTCGACATCGTTGAACTGGTGGTGTTCGGCAGCTATCTCGACGTCGACGCTGCGACTCTCGGCGACCTGGATCTGGCCGTCTCGTTCCGCAGCCGGATCCCGAGTGACACCGATCCGGAGGAACAGACCCGGATCCAGCTTGACTACGCCCGCGCCAGCGGCCGGACCTTCAACACCTTCATCGATCAGCTGTTCTGGCCGGAGCAACAGGCACTGCTCGTCTTGCGTAACCGCTCCGCGGTTATCAGCATCACCACTGAAGACATCGTCACTCTCACCGATCGGCGACAGACCGTCTACCGCGTCGACTAGCCCAGCACCGACTCACTCGGGCGCGGTGCCCCGCGATCAATGATCGACGCGATGGCGGGCCGGAACCCTGCATCGGCGACGAGGTGGTTACGTGTGTATCGGCCTCCCGGCGTGCCCGTTGTTGTGAGTTGCTTCGGGCTGCGGAGCATTTCTTGGGTGCAACCAGCCCCCGGCGGCCGATCGTCCACTCGCCCGCCGGACCGAAGCGGAGCGCATCGTCCGCGACGCCGCGGACACCATCACCGCCGAAGCGGGCACCAACCCCGACGCCGCGGCCGTCGCCGCCTGGGCCCGTCGGACACGCTCAACGCGGCAGCTTCACCGAGATATGCGGGCTTGCCCCGTCCCGAGTGCTCGGCAGTCGGCCTGGAAGGCGAGGCCGGCGGCCCGCTGACCGACGCCGCCCGCTCCTTCGACCGGGCCGGGCGTGACATCAACCGGCGCATCCCGACCCGCACCGACACCGGGACCGCGCTCCGCTCAGCCGGGCGCATGATCGCGCTTCTGGCCCCCGGCACCGACCATCCCGGCGCACGCGTTGCGGCCGTCACCGTGGCGCTGGCCGCACTCACGGCCGCAGTCGCAGACCTACGTCAGTCGCGGAACCGGCTGCACCAGGCCGAAGCCGCATGCGCCTCCGCCAACCAGCTACGCAGCGTCGCAGCCGTCCCGTTGCCGGCGGAAGAGGTTCTTCGCGGCCGCGCAACGCGGCCGACCTGGCTGCCATGTCGTTCACGCGCAAGCCAGGCAAGGTCCGGCCGTATACGGCCGCGCCTGACGCACCGAGGAAGGTCACGAACGTCGCTGACCCCCAGAAAAGACGTGACCCCGGCCAAGGCCAGGGTCGTGCGCCTTCATGATCGGGACGTACCGGTTGGTCGTCCGATGGAACGCCGAGCCGCTGACGGTTGGCTCGCGTACTAGTAGGGCGTCTGAGAAAGAGCCAGAGTCCTGGATCCAGTGCCTCGCTCGGCAGCGGCCGCAGCAACGGCTGGTGCCCTTCATGAGGACGAATTCATTTCCGCTATGCCATGGCCGAGTATTTCGCATAATGGTTACTACAAGCGTGTGCCCTACCCAACAGATGTCAAATAGGACCCATAGTCCCAGAAAGTATAAAACACCGGCCGGCGTAACGAAAACAATAAGAGAGCTATCTCTGAGGCCTCGCTCACGGAGACGTCGATAGGTGAGCATCGTCGCAGCGACGATGCTCCCCAGCCCGACCAGGACCAGAACCAGATAGAGGATCAAACCCAGGACGGAACCCAATGTCGATCCTGCAACTATCGAGTCGGCGTTCATGCTGAAGTGCAGCGTGACGACATCCCGGGCGTCACCTCGAAGTCGACCTGCACATTCCCGCAGCGGCCCTTGTACAGGCCAGGAAGGTTGATCTGTGGGCCGTTGAGAAATCCAGGAAGGAAACTGTGGAGAGGGTTGACATACCCGACGTGTCCCGCATCGTAGATTGATCGCGGTGATGGTGTTGGCCAGCTGGGTCTACAAGCGATATAGCGTCAGCAGGCTGCGTCTTTGCACAGTCACCTCAAATCCGGCGTTGCGCAAAGCCACAAGCAACTTCTTGCGCCGGTACCTGTCCATACCTATTAACACCTTGCCTTGTTCGGTGTTGAGAATCAACGCGGTGTCGTACCACGGTGGGAATCGAGATAGATTTATCGTTATCCGCTTGTCTCTGTGAAACAGAGGCGGTTCGTCCTTGAAGACTCCCGTAAGCGACTTTTCAAGGCGCGCACCGATTAGCCCGGGCCAGATGGTGAGTTCGGCCATGCCAGACCATAGGGACGAAGTACGGGCCGCGAGGCGGTCGAAGTGCAGAATCGGCTGTATCAGCGGTGGGATTTCGGGGACGCCGCCGACAGAGGGTGGCTTCGGGTCGCTCATCTACCGATCGCCGTCCATGAGCGTCCATACGCGACCGAGACGGGCGGGGCAAGAAGGGGGTCGTTGCGAAGTCCGGGCGCCCGTCCACCCTGCGCCTGCCAAATTCCTCGACCGCACGCGTTCGATCCTCCAGGGTACGACCCGCCGACACTCACCTCGTCTTCGCCCACACCGGCGCTAACGTAAGTGAAACCCCTTGAGAAGTCGGTCAGGCTCTGGGCGTTTGAGACCGAGAATCCGGAGCGTCCGGACATGCCAATTCCTCCACCGCCTAGGCCGCCCGTCGCAT
This sequence comes from Frankiales bacterium, assembly GCA_025966315.1. GTDB lineage: Bacteria > Actinomycetota > Actinomycetes > Mycobacteriales > Jatrophihabitantaceae > Jatrophihabitans_A. The sequence goes on from JAOPUZ010000019.1 coordinate 14,260, forward strand.
GCAACCCGGTTTCTCCTGATCGAGTCGCTTGCCAGCAAAGCGAGGCGGTTGCATCGACACCGATGTCATACTCCACACCGCCACAATAATTAGTCACATTGCTTGCGCACACGAGGAAGCGACGACGCATGTAGGTGGCGGGCGCGGATGCGAAGGATCCGGTGGCAAAACTCATCGACCGATCCAGGTCCAAGATCGGCCGCCTGACACGGAAATCGGTCCTGAGGGCCCCAGGTGCGTACCAGGTGTCCATCCGAGCTGCGTTTGCCAGATGTTTCTGCCGGCGCAGTTAGTGCCCCAGGAGAATAATCCGCCACCACTCTCGAGCCCCTCACCGGTCCCCGCGCCGACGTAAGTGAAGCCTTGGGAGAAGTCGGAAAGATTATTTGCATTCGACACCGAAACTCCGACGAAGCCATTCACCGCTATCCCTCCGATGCCGTACCCAGCGGTCGCCGTGAACCCGTTGTCACCCGATGGAGTTGCTTGCCAGCATAGCGTCGCTGGAACATCGAAACCGACGTTGTAGTCGCCGCCTCCACAGAGGCCGAATGATTTTCCTGTTACCTCGCTGGCACCAATGAGGAGTTGCGCTTGAGGTGTGGCAGCTACGGCGATGTTCACGGCGTGGACGACGTGACCCCCAACAACGGATGCGTCGTGGTGGAGGCAACCGGCAGACCAACACATCAGTCCAGATGGGTCCGTGCCGTTCGTCGGGCCGAGGTCAGCGTATGCATAAGGCTGGTTTGTTGTTGCTATGGCCGGGTCGATGGTGAGGAGTTGCGCGGTGATGGAGTCGTAGTAACGCTCGCGGAGGTAAAGCAAGCCGCTTCCGGTGTCGGTGTATTGGCCGGTGTAGCCGAGGGGTGTGGCGGTGGTGCCGGTGTGGCTGGTTTGGGTGCCGTAGGGGTCGTAGGTGTAGGTGCCGACGACTGTGCCGGTGTTGTCGGTGAGGAGTCGGGTGGAGCCGAGTTGGTCGTGGTGGAGCCAGGTGATGGTGCCGCTGGTGCTGATTTGTTCGAGGGGTTGTCCGTTGGGTCCGTAGAGGTAGCTGTTGGTGCCATCGGACAGTAGCTGGGGCAGGCCGTCGGTCTTGTCCCAGGTGAAGTTCGTAGTGCTGGCGCCGGTGGTTTTGCTGGCTCGGAGTCCGTCGCCGTCGTAGCTGTAGGCGGTGGTGGTTCCGGCGGGGTTGGTGTAGGTGGTGAGTTGGTGGGCGCGGTTGTAGGTGTAGTTCTGGGTGGTTGCCGGTGTTCCGCCGGTGGTGGCGGGGGTGATTTCGACGGCGGCGAGGTTCCACCGGTCGGCGGTGGGGGCGGTGTCGGCCATCGTGATGGATGTGCCGGCGGTGGTGACGGCGCTGCTGCGGCGTTGGGACCAGAAGTCGTCGCCGGTGTTGATGCTGGCGTATTCGTGGATCAGTGTTTGTCCGCTGGCCAGGGTGCGGGTGGTGGAGGAGTCCCAGTCCATTCCGCTGGCGAAGATCATTGAGCCGGCCGCTGTGGTGGTGAGGCTGACGGTGGGTGCGCCGGTGGCGGCGCTGGCGTGGGCGGACGCACCGACACCGCCGGCGCCTTTGAGTGCGACGACGGTGAGTGCCTGGTGGTAGTTACCGGTGAGGGCTTCGGTGGCGTGCACGGTCACGTTGGTCAGGGCACTGGTCGCGGTGGCGGTCCAGATCTCGGTGTCGCCGGCTTGGCTGTTGGCTCGGCTGACGAGGGTCCAGGTCAAGCCGGCGCCGGCTACCGGGTCGGTCTGGCCGCCGGTCGACGGGCCGTCGGCGGAGACGAGAGCGATGAGTGTGTCCGCGGTGGTGGTGCTGAAGCTGTTGGTGGTGACGGTGGCGGCGGAGGTGTTGCTGTCTTTTGAGGTGGTGACGTCGATCGCCAGGGCGGCGGGTGTTCCTGGGGTGCCGGGAGTGGAGGCTTGGGTCCGGTCGCCGTTGGCGTCGTAGGTGTAGGTCGTGGCCCCGGCCGGGACGGTGGCGCAGGCCGGCGTGGTGACGGTGGTGGGGCTGGACCAGCAGGGCTGGTCGTCGCTGTTGTACGCCAGGGTCGAGGCCGACCCGCCGCTGGTGGTGCCGCGGTTGTTGATGTTGTTGGCGGCCGTATAGGCATAACTCGTGGGGGTGGCGCCCGATCCGGAGGCGGTGAGCTGCTCGAGGCTGTTGTAGCCGTAGGTCTGACTCGGCGCGGTGATGCCGGTCCCGGTGGTGGTGTCGGTGGCGAGCTGGCCGCCCGGGTCGCGGGTGTAGGCGAACCCGGCCAGCGTGGTTGGCGTGCCGGACACGGTTTTGGTGTCGCTGATCCCGGTGAGCTCGTCGAGATTGTTGTAGGTCGTGGCGTCGGCTTCCCCTGTGCTGCTGGGCAACGCGGTGCCGACGGGGTTGGAGTTCGCGTCGTAGCTGAACGTGGCCGTGTTGGACAGCCAATCGCTGGTCGTGGCGAGTCGATTCGCGGCGTCGTAGGTGTTGGTGGCCGTGTGACCGCTGCCAGGGTAGGTGGTCGTGAGTTTGTTGCCGTTCAAATCGTAGGTGTAGCTGGTAGTGGTGCCATGCCCATCGAGGCTGGACGTGAGCCGGTCCAGGGAGTCGTAAGTCCAAGTGCTCGTGCCGGTGGCATCGGTTTGGCCGGTGCGTCGACCGTCGGCGTCGTAGCTGATCGCGGTGACGTCGGGGGTGTTCGTGTCGTGATACTGACGTGCGGTGGGTTCGTTGTCGTTGTCGTAGGCGACGCTGGTGCAGCCCGCGACCAGAGTGGTGCAGCTGATGCCGGGGTCGGTCTTGAGGGTGACGTTTCCGTTGAGGTCATAGGTATAGGCGGTGGTTTTGCCGAGCGGGGTCGCAACGCTGGCGAGGTCGTTGCGGTTGTCGTCGGCGTAGGTGGTGGTGTGCCCGGCGGCGTCGGTGCGGGTGTGCAGCAACCCGTCCGCGGTCCACGTTTGCCCGAGGGTGGTGGTGTCGGCCTGGGTGGTGAGGGTGAGTTCATTGTCGCGGTCGTAGGCGTAGCTGGTGGTGCGTCCGTTGGCGTCAGTGCTCGAGGTGGTGTTGCCGTTCAGGTCATAGGTGGTACTGACTTGATGCACGGTGGGTGTTGCGGCTGACCATTGGGCGTCGCGGGTGTGCAGCGGCCGTCCGTCGGCGTCATAGAGATAGGTGGTGGTGTAGTCGGCGGGGGTGGCGCCGGTGAGGTTGCCTTTCGGGGCAATGCTGCTGGTGCGGCGGCCGGCGGTCGTGTCATAGGCGTAGCTGGTCTTGTTGCCGGCGCTGTTTTCAGGTGTGGGCGGGGCGGTGGTGGTCAGCATGTCGCTGTCGGTGTCGTAGGTGTAGTGGCTGGTGTTGCCGTTCGGGTCGGTCATGGCGGTGACGTCGTCGGGGTGCGACGGCGTGGCCCGGGTGTAGGTGACGGTGCGGGTGGCCAGCACGGTGCCGGTGCCGGACAGCAGCGGTGTGGAGGTGCTGAGCAGGTTTCCGTTGCTGTCATAGGTGTTGGTGGTGGTGACGTTCAGGGCGTCGGTGACGGTGAGGAGGTCGTTGAGGCTGTCGTAGGTCGAGGTGGTGACCCGGGACAGCGGGTCGGTGGCGGTGAGTTGGTTGCCGCGGGCGTCGTAGGTGTAGCTGGTGGTGTGCCCGTTCGGGTCCTGCACCGAGGCGGTCGCTTCAGTGGTCGGGTCATAGGTGTAATTCGTGGAGGCGGCGTCGCTGGTGCCGTAGCCGGCGGTGGTCTTGGTGCGAAGCCCGTTGGTGTAGTAGTCGACGGTGACGTGCCCGGCTGGGTCGGTGACTTTGGTGGCACCGGTGATGGACGTGTAGTCAAACGCGGTGGTGCGACCAGCAGCATCGGTTTGGCTGGTCACCCGCCCGGAACTGTCATAGACGTTGGTGAGTGGGGTGGGGGTAGCTGCGCCTTGCTGGTTCGGGTCGAGCATGCTCAGCAGCCGGTGGGCGCTGTCGTAGCTGAAGCTCCACTGCGCGGTCGTAGGGTCGGTGACATCGGTCAGGTCACCGGCGCTGTTATAGGCGTAGACCCAATGCTGTCCAGCCGGGTCGCTGATCTGGGTGATCCGCCCGCTGGCGGTGGTGATGGTGTCGGTGCGGCCTTCGGGGTCGGTGACCAGTGCGAGATGCCCGGCGGAGTCGTAGGCGAATGTGGTGACGTAGCCGTTGAGATCCTGTTCCGCGATCAGTTGCCCGGCGGAGTTGAAGACGTAGCTGTCGCGTTTGTTGCGGGTGAACGTCCAGCTGCCGTCACTGTTGTGGACCAGGGTCGCGAGTTCCCGCGGTTGCGCGGGGACGTAGGCGGTGCCGCTGCCTGGGGTGAAGACGACTTGGCTGCCGTTTTCTTGGTTGAGCGCAACGTTGCCGCTGCTGGTGTCGGTCAGCAGCGACATGCCGTAGGAGGAGGTCCAGCCGTGCCCGAACAGGCCGTCTTGGCCGGCCAGGGCGGAGGCGTAGGTGCGGCTCAGGCTCAGGGCGCGACCGCGGCCTGGTGTGCTCAAGTCCTGGAAGCTATGGAAGAAATCCCCGGTCGCGGTATCAACCGGATCCCCGCCTTGGCCATGTCCACAGTCGCATTTCTCGGACGGGTTGCCGCCACCGAGGGTCTCGGATCGAGACAGCCCTGAGGCGGATAGGCCGCTGATCGTGCCAGTGGGCAGCGATCCCGTCCCAACCGCGACGGTGACCACGTCGTGTTGTCCACCGGATTGGTTGGAGCTGCGTGTCGTGGTGAACGGTAGCCCGGTGGTCGGGTCGAGTTCGGGCCCTGTCTCACTCCAGTAGTAGTTGAACTTCGCGACGCCGTTGAAGCCGGCCTTGGGGTGTAGATGATCTGGTCGGCCGAGACGGCCACGCTGCCGGCGTAATGCGGATCGGTGGGGCTGGCCGTGTGGAGTCCAGCGTCCCAGGCTGTGGCTTCGATGGCGTTTCCGCTGAACGTGAACGTGCGGGTGTTGCCGGCCAGCGTGCTGTGGCAGTCATTGGCCAGCCCATCGATGGACACCGCGGTGTTCGCGGGGGTGGTCGCGGAGTCATCTCCAGCCGGGAAGTAATTCGAGCAGACCGTCACCTCGCAGGTCGCCGACGGCGACGGCGACGGCGTGTATGTCCCCGGATCGGCCTCGGCCGGGAAAGCCTCGAGTGCCGTGAACGTCAGCGCCAGGGCCGACACGGCCACCACCGCCACCGTTGACCGACCGAACGAACCAGCGCGCGTTGTCGCCATCTCACTCCTTGCAGGCATTTCGCCCTAAGAACCAAAACCCCCATGCGATCGTCGCAACGCAGCTTCACTGGCGAAACGGTGCTTCGACCAGTGCGGCCGGACCGTGCAGCGGGGCTGTCTGGGCGGGGTCCATTCCGTCAGGCAGGACCGCGCCGCGCGGGTCCGGGCCGTGGGTGGTCAGGATTGCAAACGCGCGTTTTGCCGCCGCCTCGCCTGCGGTGTCGGCGTCGATGGCCACCACCACCCGATCCGTGCCCGAAGGGACAGCCGCGGCGAGTTGGCTGGCCTGTACGTCGGTGAGGGCGGTGCCTAGCGGCGCGATGCCGGCCAGCATCCCTTGGGAGGCCACCTCGACGGCGAGGGCGTCGAGTGGTCCTTCGACGAGGACGGTCAGGCCGCCGCGGTCGAGGGTGGCGGTGTTCTCGACGAGGCCGTACAGATGCTCGCCCTTGGTGTAGAGGGCGGTCTGAGCGGTGTTGAGGTACTTCGGGTTACGGGTGTCGCTCGTGCCGTCCTGGGCCGGGTTGCGTCGGCCGACGAAACCGACGACCTCCCGGCGGCCGTGCTCGTCGCGGGCCTGGATCGGGACCATCAGCCGATCGCGGAAGCGTCGATAAGGCGCCCGGTCGAGGCCCGGGCAGGATGCGGCACGCATAGTGCGGCCCGAGTTCCCGGTCTGGTGTCGAAAACCGGGAAGTCAGGCCGCGCTATGCGTCGTGGCCGCAAAGCGAATCTCGTCGCCCGGCCTAGCCTGGGCCAGCAGCGGCAGGTCGGCACGGTGCACGACGGCGACCACCGGGTACCCGCCGGTGACCGGAGCGTCTGGCCCCAACACGATCGGCTGCCCGTCCGGTGGCACCTGGATGGCTCCGGGCAACGTCGGCTCCGACGGTATCTCGCCGCGAGCGGTGCGAACCAAGCCCGGACCGGCCAGACGCACCCCGACGCGGTCACTCGTGGGTCGCACAGTCCAACTCGCCTGAGTGAGTATCTCGATCGCGCCCGGCGCCAGCCAATCCGCGTGCGGCCCGAGGACTACCCGCACGGCAGCAGGCCGTCGGAAGGCCGGACCGGGCGTCCACTGCGGGTTGTCCGGACCGGGTGGGCCGATCGCCAGCAGCTGCGCCGGCCGCAGCGGATCAGGCCCGAGCCCCGACAAGCAATCCGTTGATCGTGAGCCCAGGACCGGCGGCACGTCGAAGCCACCACGTACCGCCAGATAGTTACGGACGCCGGTCGCGGGCACGCTCAGGCGCACAACGGTGCCGGCCGGAAGCGTTGCCGTTTCCCCTGTAGCGATAGGATGAATCCGTCCACGGCTGGCCACGGCCGACAGTGGGCAGGGCGGCCCGGTTATCGCGATCGTCGCCGCCCGGTGCAGCCGGAATGCCGCCCCACCAAGGGTGAACTCGATCGTTGCGGCATCGTCGTCGTTACCGACCAGCCGGTTGGCGAAGCGATGAGCGTCCTGATCGGCCGCCCCGGATCGGCTCACACCCAGCGCGGTATGCCCACGTCGCCCCAGATCCTGAACCGTGGCCAGCGGACCCGTCGCAAGGATCTCGATCATGCCGGCTGGCAGGACGCGGTCATGTCGGCCGGAACCGAACGGTACGTCCAGGTGTGAACAGAGCCGGTAGGTCGCGGTGCAACTCGAACAGCACCGCGTCGGTGTGACCGAGCAGGCGCCAGCCACCCGGGGACGCCTTCGGATAAACGCCCGCGTACTCACCGGCGATCGCCACCGAACCGGCTGGTACCTGAGGACGGGGCGTATCCAACCGCGGCAACCGCAGAGCGTCCGGCAGACCGGTCAAATATCCGAAGCCGGGCGAGAATCCACAGAACTGCACGGTGTATTCCGCCTCCGAATGCAGCGCGATCACAGCCTCGACGCTGAGCCCGACCGCGGCTGCGACGCTGTCCAGATCCGGCCCGTCATAGTGGACTTCGATCTCGAGAGCGGCGTGTGTCGACACCGTTGTCGGACAGCGCGCGTCCAGTGCGGCGGTCTGGATCGCCTCTCGAACCACTACCGGCGACAGTACGGACGGCTCGAACTCGATCAGCACGGACCGTGCGGCGGGCACGACCGCTGACACACCGGGGCGATCGAGCAAAGCGGCCAGCAATCCGGCGTACAGCGGCGTCACGTCCTCGCCATGATCCAGCAGTACGAGCGTGGCGTGGTCGCCGTACGGACGAACTGCGGCGATGTCGATGGGCGCTGTGGAAGCCCTCATGCGAACGGGGCTCTCTTACGACCGGGGGCTCTCATACGAACGGGGCGATCGTCGCGCCGGCAGCCAGTAGTGCCGCCCGAACCTGCTCGGCGATCTGCACCGCGCCGGGAGTGTCTCCGTGTACGCAGACCGAATCCGGCGCCACGGTCAGCACGGTTCCGTCCACCGCGCTTACCTGATGCTCGACAACCATGCCTACCGCGCGGGCGGCGATGATTGCCGGGTCGTCTAGCAAGCCCAGCGCATGCGAGCGTGGCGCGAGCGTCCCGTCCGGTAGATAGCCGCGGTCGGCGAATACCTCGGCGACCACGGTCAACGCCGCCTGCTCGGCTAACGTGGCCAGCACCGAACCGGCCAGCGTCACGATCGGCAAGCTCGGATCGAAGGCGAGTACGGCGGCGACGACCGCGCCCGCTTGGCCGGCGTCCACCACCGCCGTGTTGTACAGCGCGCCATGCGGTTTGAGGTAGCGCACCCGGTCGCCGGCGGACTGCGCGAAAGCCTGCAACGCGCCGAGTTGGTACACGATGTCCGCGGTCAATTCGTCCGCCGCGATATCGATCCGGCGCCGGCCGAAGCCGGCCAGATCGCGATAGCCGACCTGAGCGCCGATCGCTACCGACTGGCGGACCGCCGAAGCGCACACCTGGCGCATGATCACCGGATCGCCGGCGTGGAAGCCGCACGCGACGTTCGCGCTGCTGATCAGGCCGAGCAGGGCCTCGTCGTCGCCGAGCGTCCAGCGTCCGAAGCCCTCACCGAGGTCTGCGTTCAGGTCGATGCGCACGGCATCACGCTAACCGAGCGTGCGACCGAGCGGTCGGATCCGTCTCCTCAGATGGCCATCGTGGCTTGGATCTGCCCAGGCGTGGGCGTCTTGGACCCACCGGCCGGTTCGATCGAGATGCCCATCCGGGACACCCCGCTGAGATCGCCGCTCGCGCTGACCTCGGCGTTGCCATTGGCGTCGGCGGCGAACAGCCCAGCCGAAGTTGCGGTCGAATCGCCGGACAGCATCCAGAGCTGATAAGTCTTGTTGCTCGCCAGCTTGGGCAGGTTGTGCGCGACCAGAATCAGTTTGCCCTGGCTCTTGGAATAGACCAGCGTGGCCTGACCATTCGAACCGACCGGCCCGCTGATCGCGCCGGCGTCGGCGCTGCTCAACAGCTGATCCACTGCCGAGGCTTGCGCGCTGACCTGCCGGGTGGCGTCGCGGTGCTGCTGGACACCCCAGGCACCCACGGCAATCGCGATGATGGCGCAAGCCGCGGCCATCACCTGCCACACCGAACGGGAAAACCGCGCTCGATGCAGGGCAACCACGTTGTCGACCACCGGCGGCAGCGGACGGACCCGGGCGATCGTGGCCAGCACATCCGCACGGAGCTGCGGCGGCGGCGCGACGGCGCTCAGGTTGCTCAGTTCAGCCGCGGCGTCGCGCAGGCCGCGCACCTCGTTCGAGCAGTCTTCGCAGCCCTTCAGGTGTTCTTCAAACACCTGTCGCTCGTTGTCGTCCACCGCATCCAGCGCGTAAGGCCCAGCCAATGCGTGCACTTCCGGAGTCATGAGGTCACCACCCCTAGTGCGTCGCGCAGTCTGATCAGGCCGTCCCTGATCCGGGTCTTGACCGTGCCGAGCGGGATATGCAGTAATTCGGCCACCTCGGAATGCGTATAACCGCCGAAATAGGCCAGGCTGACCGCTTCGCGTTGCGCCTCGGTCAGATCGTGCAACACCTTGCGCACCCGCTGTCCTTCGATGCTGATTTCGACCTGCTCGCTCACGCTGTCGTACGGACGTTCGACGTTCAATTCCGCGTATCGGTCATCGCGTACCAGCGAGGACTGGGCAGAACGTACCCGGTCGACTGCGCGCCGGTGCGCGATCATCAGCAGCCATGGCATAACCGCGCTACGGGACCGGTCGAAGCGGGCCGACTGACGCCAGACATCCAGAAAGACGTCCTGGGTGACTTCGGCTGACTGGGCGGCGTCACGCACGACTCGCAGCACCAGGCCGTACACCCGGGCCGAAGTCTGGTCGTAAAGCTCGGCGAAGGCCCGCTCGTCACCGCGGGCGGCGGCAGCCAGCAGCTGCCCGAGCGGGTCCGTGTCGGGCTCGTCGGGAGCGGCGCCTAACGAAGGCTTCACCAGGCGCATGGGGGCCACCTTAATGGCTCCGCGCTGGCGTCAGGGATCGCAAGATGGACGGCATCAATGCTCCCGGCGACGAAACCTGCGGCGAGACGGCCAGTACCTACCGTCCTTACCGCAGTGATTCGGGGCCGTCGCCATCCCGGATTGGACCGCCGCCCGTCACCCACCGAAAGTCCTACGCATGCGTGTCTATGACAACGCCTGCGTAGGACAGTCCGGAACAGAACCGGGCGCTAGTTGGCTGCGACCGGGACCTCGTCGTCGGCGCTGCGGCCAGCCAGGTAGGAAGCCTCGATCTCGCCGATGCGGCGCCGGGCTTCCGCTGCGGTCAGGTTCATTTCCATCCGGCCACGCCGCATGACGTACACGCGATCGGCGTAGTGCAGCGCCTTGCGCGCATGCTGCTCGACGAGCAACACCCCGCAGCCACGTTCGGCTGCGGCAGCGCGGACGGCCTTCAGCAGCCGTTCGACGATGAGCGGGGCCAAACCGAGCGACATCTCATCGACCAGCAGGATGTTCGGTTTGCGGCATAGCGCGCGGGATAGCGTGAGCATCTGCTGTTCGCCACCGGACAGCAGCCCGCCCCGTACGTGCAGTCGCTTCTCCAGCTCGGGGAACAGTGCCAGTGCGTCGGCGACCTCAACCCTTCCACAGCGCAGGTTGTCGATCAGCGACAACGTCCGCAGCACGGACCGCTCCTCGGTGACGTAACCCAAGCCCTGCCGAGCGCGGCGATGTAGCGGCCCGGTCTCCAACTTGCCGTTGAACAGGACTTCGCCGCTCTGCAGGGGGAGCACCCCGCTCAGCGCCAGCAGGGTGGTCGTCTTACCGGCGCCGTTCGCGCCCAGCAGCGTTACTACCTCGCCGGCCGAGACCTTGATGTCCAGATCGTGGACGACGGGCTGCGGGCCGTAGCCCGCGGTCATTGCCTTGGTCTGCAGGACGAGCGTCATCGGACATCCTCCGTCATGGCGGGAATCGGGGCGAGCACTTCGCTGCTCGGTGTGCCCCCACCGCTCGTTTCGAACTCGCGGTCTTCTTCGAGCTCATCCTCCGACTCGCCGAGGTAGGCGGCAACGACCGCGGGGTTGTTGCGGATCTCCGCGGGGTTGCCTTCGGCGATCTTGCGGCCGAAGTCGAGCACCACGATCTCGTCGCACACGCTCATCACGAAGTTCATGTCGTGCTCGATCAGCAGCACGGACATGCCCCAGTCGGTCGCGAGGCGCTTCACCAACCGGGCGAGCTCGGCGGTTTCCACGTCACCGAGGCCCGCCGCGGGCTCGTCGAGCAGCAGCACGCTCGGCCGGGTGGCTACCGCCCGGGCGATGGCGAGCAGCCGTCGCTGTCCGTACGGCAGGTCCTCGACCTTGCTCTGCAGGGTGTCTTCGAGACCGAACTCATTGATCGCGGCGACCACCTCGCCAGGCAGAACCGGCTGGACCGGGTACACCAGGTCGCGCAGGTAGGACAGCGTGTCCCGCGGGTCCGAGGCGACCCGCAGGTTGTCGATGACCGAGGAGTCTTCGAACAGTTCCAGCGACTGGAACGAGCGGCTGAGCCCGCGGCGCGACCGCTGGACAACCGACCAGCCGTTGATCGAGTTGCCGTCGAGCTTCATCTCGCCGCTGGTGGCGCGGGCGAAGCCGGTGACCGCATCGATGAACGTGGTCTTGCCCGCACCGTTCGGGCCGATCAGCCCGAGAATGCGTCCGGGGCGCACCGTCAGCGACACGTGGTCGACGGCCACCGTCACACCGTAGGTCACCGTGAGGTCGGTGACCTCCAGCGTCCGCGGCGGCACCTTGGCCCGGCTTTCGGGCGGCAGCACCAACGGTTTCGGCGGCTTGGCCCGCAGGAAAGGTACCCGCTTGCTCAGCTTGCCGCCGACCCAGCGAAGCTGGTTGCCCATCTCTTTGGCCATACCGTCCTGGTTCTGCAGGACCAGCAGGATGAGTGAGACGCCACCGATGAGGGCGACGTACTTGGCCAAACCGGAGAAGATCGAATCCGACACCGCCGTGCCGAGACCACCGGTGGCCAGGGTCGAGCCGAAGATCGGGCCCGCGATGTAGCCGATGCCGCCGATCATTGCCCAGGCGACGTCAGTGATCGAGGTGAAGCTGGTGAACGAGGTGTACGTGATGGAGGTGTTGCGAAAGGCGAGCAGGATGCCGCCCGCCGCGGCCAGCGCCGCCGACAGACCAAAGGCGTAGAGCTTCGCCGAGGGCACGCTGATGCCGAGCGCGGCCGCGGCCCGTTCGTTCGTCCGGATCGCGATCAATCGCCGCCCGCTGCGCCCCCGCCGTACGTTGGCGATGACCAGACTGGCGATCGTGAGTACCGCCAAGGTCAGGAATCCGTAACGGGTCGGGTGCGTGATCGCACCGATATCGGCGCCGAACAGGTGCGGGCTCTTGATCTGGGTGCCGTTGAAGCCACCGGTGTAGCTGCTGTTGTCGAACAGCATCAATTCCAGCGCGGTGCCCAATCCAAGGGTCACCACGGCGAAGTTGATACCTCTGGTTCGAGCCGCCGGCAACACGAAGGCCACGCCCAGCGGGACGGTGCCGATCACGCCGGCGATCGCCCCGGCCCAGAACGGCCAGCCATGCGCGGCGACCAGGCGCCCACAGATCCACGCGCCGAAGCCGGCGATCGCGTACTGGGCCAGCGAGAGCTGGCCGGTGTAGCCGGTGACGACCACGATGGACAGCAGGATCAGCGCGGTGCCCATGGAGATCGTGATCGCGTCGATCCAGGTGGGCGACGTCGTCGACAGCAAGATGGCACCGATCGCTACGCCGATGATGACGTACAGCGGCCGGACGCGCCCATTGCCGATGGCGGGAAGGCGTTGCAGGAAGAAGTCCCGCAGCGGGAGTCCTTGGCCGCGCAGCACCATCACCACGACGATGACGATGAACGGCACGGACGAGCCGAGCCCGGGCTGGTGGGCATAGCGAGTGAGCTCGGTCTGTGCCACGCCAATGACGATGGCCGCAACGAAGGCGATTGGGAACGACCGGAACGAGGCGACCAGGGCCGCGGCCAGGGCCGCGATGACCAGGTTGGTCAGCACGGTCACCTGCAAGGTGACGATCGGGGTGATCAGGATGGCGGCCAGGCCGGCCAGTCCGGATCCGAGGGCCCAGTTCGAGGTTGCGATGACGTCCGGCGACCAGCCCAGCGTTGCCGCCGAGCGCTCGTTCTCAGCAACGGCGGCGGTACCTAACCCGAAGCGGGTGTACTTGTACAGCGCCCACAGGACGACCGTCAGCACGGCGGCAATCGCCAGCAGGATCACCCGATCCTCGGAGATGACCACGCTGCCACCGAGGTGGATTGCCTTGGTGGGTAAGGAGCTACGGACGAACTGAACGTCAGAGCCGTATTTGATGACGACCAACGACTGCAAGGTGATCAACACGCCCAGGGTGGCGACCACCCGGGCGAGCGGCGAGGCGCGCCGGAGCTGCCTCATCACCACCAGGTGGGTGAGCGCACCTAGCAACGCCGAGGTCGCGACGCCGGCGATGACGCCGACCGCGTAGGGAGCGCCGTGTACGACGCTTACCTGCCACTCGATGTAGGCACCGACCATTCCGATGGCGCCGTGGGCAAAGTTCAGCACGCCCGAGCCACGGTAGATCAGGACCAGCCCTTGCGAGGCCAGCGAGTACAAGGCGCCCAAGCCGAAGCCTAGAAGGGCAAAGCGAATGACCTGCTCCATGTGCTGGAACCTCGTAGATTCTCTAGATCGTCGACGGAACTTATTTACAAGACCCGCTCCGGATTGCTGAAGCGGCGCGTGAACAGCGATCGGACGCGTCGCGAGTACCGGCGGCGGCTCATGCCGCAGCTGATTCCCGAGAACGCGTCCGACCGAACACGGTTACTGGCTGAGCGCGAAGCCCTCGTAATTGTTCGCGGCGACCTCGTCGCATTTCTGCCGGTAGTTCCCCACACCACCGATATAAGGCATGAATACCCTGGGTTTGCCGGGGATATTTGCGCCCATGTACCAGGAGTTGGCCTTCACGTAGAGCGTCGCGTTCGCAACCTCGTTGACGTGGTCGACCCAGGCATCCTCGGCGTCAACCTTCGCCTCGACGCTTTCGAGCTCGTTTTCCTGGAGATACTTGATCGCGTCGGTGATCCAGTCGACATGCTGTTCGATCGAGGTGGTCATGTTCGACAACACCGACGGGCTACCTGGCCCGGTGATCATGAACATGTTGGGGAATCCCGCGGTGGAAACACCGAGGTACGTCCGGGGGCCGGCTTCCCACTTCTTCTGCAGCGGCAAACCACCCTTGCCCACGATCCCCATCCGGTAAAGCGGGCCGGTCATCGCGTCGAAGCCGGTGGCAAAGACGAGCACGTCGACTTCGAATTCATCGGCCGTGGTACGCAGGCCCTTCGGCGTGATCGTTTCGATGGGATTGGTTTTGACGTCGACGAGCGTGACGTTGTCCCGGTTGTAGGTCTCGTAATAGTGCGTGTCGATGCAGATTCGCTTCGTCCCGATGGGGTGATCCGTCGGCGCCAGCAGCTCGGCAACCGCGGGGTCCTTGACCTTCTGCCGGATCTTGTCGCGGACGAATTCGGCCACCAGCTCATTCGACTCGGGGTTGATCGCGATGTCGTTGAAGGTGGATAGCAGCGCGATGTAATTACCCCACGCCGACTCGAAGACCTCGTTGCGTTCCTCGTCCGATACCGACAGCGCAGAACGGTCCGGGTAGGCCGGTACCTCGACGCCGACGACCGACTCACGAGCCCGTTGCCGGTGCACGGGGTAGCTTTCTTTCCAGTCCCGTTCGAATTCGGGGTCCATCGGCTTGTTGTTCGAGGGCAGGCTGTAGTTCGCGGTGCGCTGGAAGACGTAGAGGTGGTCGGCCTGTTCGGCCAACTTCGGGATGGCCTGGATGCCGGTCGAACCGGTGCCGATGATGCCGACCCGCTTGCCGGTCAGATCCACGCCTTCGGCCGGCCAGCGGGACGTGTGGTACCACTGGCCCTCGAACGTGTCGATGCCCTTGAAATTAGGGACGTTCGTCGCCGACAGGCAGCCTGCGGCAGTGATGAAGTACTTGGCCGAGACCCAGTCACCGCGATCGGTCCGGATGATCCAGCGGCCCGACTTCTCGTCGTAGACGGCCGACGTGACGCTGGTGCCGAACTGAATGTGCTCCCGCAGGTTGAACCGGTCCGCGACGTGATTGGCGTACCCCTCGAGGTCAGCCTGCGGGGAGTAGTCCTCCGACCACTTCCATTCCTGTTCCATCTCTGAGGAGAACGACAGGGAGTACTGCATGCTGGGGCTGTCCACCCGGGCGCCCGGGTAGCGGTTCCAATACCAAGTGCCCCCGACGCCTTCACCGGTCTCGAATACGCGGGTGGACAAGCCCAGCTCGCGGAGGCGGTAAAGCTGATACATGCCGGCAAAGCCGGCGCCGACCACAACCGCGTCGTATTCGACGTGGCTGGTGGAGTCCGCCTCGACAGCGTCTTGAGCGTTCGTGGTGCCCTGATTTTCGTAAACGTGGCCGTTCGCTTGGCTCTGCGACATCTTCTGAAGCTCCTTTCAGGAGCGCTGTGGTGCGTGGCACATTGATACCGTAGTCACGGGCGCATCATTGCATGATGTTTATCACAAGCACCTGTCGAGCGTAACGTCTCGGAAACCGAAAGTGCTGATCTTGTTATGCAGGAGAATCTCCCCTATACCGACATCTCGAATGTGATCTTGATTTACTCGAGACCTTCGCCGTAAAGGGCTGGGCGCGCTATCCGTTCTCGGGGTAACCACGGACGATTTCAAGATCCACCGATTGCATAAGGTGTTCCCGCCACCGCCCGTTCACCGTGAGCGGGGTGTTGGTTTCAGTCCGTCCCCGTCGCCGCTGCCCTCGGTACCGAAAACGATCATTCCCGACTCCGTTGAAGCCCCTTCTCGATGACGCGACGCGAGCAATTTCGGGCGGTCGAGAGATGCACCTGGCCACGAGCCTGCACTTTGTGAGATCGGTCTGGACGTTTGAAACTGCCCGGGCGCCGTGCTAGCTGCGGTGAAGTCGAAGTGTGCCCGGGCCTAACGCCCGGACGCACTCCGAAACACGAATCTATTTGGATTTGGAGTACGGACTGCCGCCCGGCGGGAGGTCCGCGGGGGCCAGCGGGGTGCCGATCATGGCGTTGGTCATGTCGTAGAACTTTCCGTCCTCGAACGGCACCAGTTCACCGTTGTGGATGATGTCGTAGGTGACCGCCCGGTTGAAGGCATTGGCGAAGGTGGCGCCAAGACCAGTGAACGGCTTGCTGAAATCGATGCCGGTCGACAAGCCGCTGAAGGTGACTTTGGCTTTCTGAGCCGCGGCCAGGAAAGTCGCTGAATCTATTGTCCCGGTCATCGATTCCACGACCTGTTTGAAGACCACGTAGGCGGCCCAGGTGCCGAGGCCACCGAGGCTGTTGTAGTCCTCGTCCTTGGGCGCCTTGTACTGGCTGATCGCGGAGCGGTAGTCCGTCCACGCCGGCAACGAGATGTCGGAGTAGCTACCGACGACGACGTCGCCCTCGGTCGCTTCGGCGAAGGGCCGCGCTACCTTTGCGTCGAGGTTGCCCTGCGCGCCGTACAGCCGCTGGGTGCCGCCCGACGATGCGAAGGCGGTCAGGAAGGGCGGGTTGGTGGTCTCGGACAAACCGTCGATGATGCAGTCCGTGTTGTTGGTTGCCTGCGCTACCTGCGCCGAGTAATCCTGCGCGGTCAGCGGCACCAGCACCGTGGCCGCCAGTTCCGGCCCGTTCGCAGACTTCAGCGCATTCTTGACCAAGGTGATCGTGAACTGGGTCGTGGCGCCGGCGTCGGCGGTGAGCAGGGCGATCTTCTTGCACCCGTCCTGGACCGCCTTCACCACTTCACCGCCGGTGAGCGACAGCCCGCTGCCGATCTGCTGCACGATCGGACTGGACAGCTCGGAGGCAACCACCGCGCAGCAGATGCCGAACCAGGAGATCTTGGCCGCGGCCAGTTCCGGGATGATCGATTCGCCGTTGAGCGTGAAGGAGCCGATCACGGCCACGTCCTTGTCGGCGATGGCCTGCCGTCCACACGCCGCCAGCTTGTTGGGATCGCCTTGCTCGTCGCACGTGGTTACCTTGATCGGCCGTCCGGCCACGCCGCCGTGCGAGTTGAACCATTTCTCGGCCAACGATGCCGTCGTCAGGATGTTGGCGTAGCTGGGGCCGTTATAGTTCACGGCGGCAATCGTCATGACCTTGATCGGGTCCCCGGCCGCGGCCGCACCCGTGTAGGCGGGGCTGGTCGGCCCGGTGTTGCCGGCGGTGGTCTTGCTGGAACCGCCGCCGCAGGCAGCCAGCACCAAGGCGGCGGTGACAGCGATCGCGATCAGCGCGGGTACTCGCCCGATCCGACTACGCAGGCGTTTATCAAAGGACGCTTCGCTCACGCTTTTCCTCCTACTGTTTCCGCAGCGCAGGCACGCATGACTGCTGCACGAACGCGGACCGAATCGAGCGCTGCTGCGCTGCGGAATGTCGAAAGCTCGGAATATCTGACGTCAGATCACGTAGCTAAGGATCAAGGTCAAGTGGCACGACCGGGGCAGACTATGCCACAGCCAAGTCCCGTTCGCTAGAGACATGAATGCACTGCGTCAGGCACCAAACCACTGAGAACACAGGCCAAACTAGTCGTTGGAGACAAAGTCAGTTTTGTCCACGCCGGCGGTCAGATTGCCACTCAAATTGAAATGCGAGGGCCTTGACGCAGCCGTCGTCTTGGCGCACGATTTGCTCGAATCTGCCCGCTTGAACCGAGCCGCCGGCCAGCCGGACGTCTCCTCTAAAAGATCTTCGAGCCGCAGCCAAGATCTTTTTCCGCTTACCAGTCATCTTTGATTTGCCGATCGAATTGGAGTAAGCAATGCGGGTATCGATCTTCCGTGAAGCCGGCACGCCCCTCACCGTTGAAGAGGTCACGGTGCTGCCGCTCGGTGCCGGTGATGTGCGCGTCCGCACCACGGCCAGCGGTATCTGCCACAGCGATCTGCTCCCGCTGCAAGGTTTGCTGCCCCGGGCCGCGCAGGCCTCCGTGCTCGGGCACGAGGGTGCTGGCATCGTCGAAGAGGTCGGTAGCGCGGTTACCACCATGAAGCCGGGCGACCAGGTCGTGGCATCGTGGGTTTCGCCGTGCTTCCACTGCTATTGGTGCGTCAACCAGCAGACCGAGTACTGCGAGACATTCGGGGCGCCACAGCCGGTGCGTTTCACGACTGCCAACGGCGAAAACGTCACCGCCGGGATCGGCACATTCTCCGAGATGATGGTGGCGGACGCGCGCTCGTTCATACCGATCGAGACGGACCTGCCGCCGGAACAGCTTGCCCTGATCGGTTGCGGGGTGGCGACCGGCGTGGGTGCGGTGTTGAACACGGCGGCGGTGCGACCCGGCTCCAGTGTTGCCGTCCTCGGCTGCGGGGGTGTCGGCCAGTCAGCAATCCAGGGCGCCAGGATCGCCGGGGCCAGCCGGATCATCGCGGTCGACCCGGTCCCGAGCAAGGGCGCGATGGCGTTGCAGCTCGGCGCTACCCACTACGTCAATCCCGCCGACGGTGACGCGCTGGAACAAGTTCGTGAGCTGACGGGCGGCCGCGGCGTCGACTACGCATTCGAGGTCGCCGGCCGGTCCGACACCGCCAGCGATGCGTGGGCCATGACCAGGCGCGGCGGAAAGGTGCTGTTCGTTGGCGCCCAGCCGCCGGGCACAACCCCGAGTTGGGGTTCACTGGAGTGGATCATGAGCGGTAAGACGGTGATCGGTGCGCTGTACGGCTCGTCGCAGGTGCACCGCGACCTGCCTCGCTATGTCCGCATGGTTGAAAGTGGCCAGCTCGACTTGGCGTCGATGGTCTCGCGCACGATCAAGCTGGATGAGGTCAACGAAGGCCTGGCCGCGATCGAGACCGGCGAGGTCATCCGCAGCGTGATTCTCAACTAAGAACCGCTGCTCGACCAACGACTGGCGTGGTGAGTACTCAGGTCAGCGCACCATAAACGATGGCGCGGAATTCCCGTCGAATGTTGTACGTCGACGATGGCATCAGCTGGGTCATGAAGATGAACACCAGCTCTTCGGTCGGATCGATGAAGAATGCTGTGCTGGCCGCGCCGCCCCACGCGAATTCACCGGGGCTGCCCACGTTCTGTGCCCTGGTCGGGCTGAGCATCACCGAGAAGCCAAGTCCGAAACCGACCCCGGCGTAGGCCGTTTCGCTCCACTGGCCAAAGGCCACCGAGGCGAGATCCGCACCGTCGGGCAGCTGGTTGGACGCCATCAGCTCCAAGGTCTTACGGCCGATGATGCGTACGCCGTCCAGCTCGCCGCCGTTGCACAGTGCCTGGGTGAATCGCCAGTAGTCATAGGCCGTCGACGTGAGGCCGCCGCCGCCGGACAGCAGGCTCGGGTGCTTGGCGTAGGTGCTGTCCTGGGGGTCGTCGACCAACCGCATTCCGCCGTCTTTAGTCGGGCCGTAGTTGGCGGCGAAGCGCAGTAATTTCTCGGCCGGCACCGAGAATGCGGTGTCGGTCATTCCGAGCGGACCCAAGATGTGCTCGTCCAGATAGTCGTCGAAGGACTGACCGGAGATTACCTGCACCAGATAGCCGCACACGTCGGTTGACAGCGAGTAGTTCCAGCGCGTGCCCGGCGAGAATTTAAGCGGCAGGTCGGCCAGCTTGGCGACCATTTCTTCGAGCGATCCTTCCGGGGCCAGCGGCGACACCTTGACGTACGCCGCGTCGACGTCGGAGTTGTCGAAGAAGCCGTACGTCAAACCCGATTGATGGGAAAGCAGATCCCGCACGGTCATGGCCCGATCCGGCTCGCGCGTCTCGCAGTCGGGGTACTTACCCGAGACGTGTACGCGCAGGTGCTCCCAGGCCGGGATGTACTTGTGCACCGGATCGTCGAGCAGCACCAGGCCGCGCTCGTACAGCTGCATCAAAGCTATCGAGGTGATCGGCTTGGTCATCGAATAGATGCGATAGATCGTGTCCGGCCGCACCGGTACCGAACGTTCCCGGTCAGCCATTCCGAGCGGCGAGAAATGCACGATCTCGCCCTTGCGGGCGACCACCGCCAGGCCACCGGGCAACTTGCCCGCGTCGATGTAGCGCTGGATGTGTTGATCCAGCCGGGACAACCCGGCGCTGGAGACGCCTACGGATTCCGGCTTGCTGGTGCTGATGTCCGTCATGGCATTCCTCCGTCGACGAGTTGCGCGGAGCATAACCCTTGACCCGAGTCGGGAACATGGTCATGTCATTCTTGCCGACGGTGCCAATGTCCCGCCGGCGGAAGGTTTCGGGCTCGCGAGCAGATGAACGAATACCTACGGCTGGCCATTGGCGTCCTCGTGCTGGCCGGGATCGCCATCGGCGTGCTGTCCTGGGCCGGCGTCCGCCAGCGCCGCGCAGTGCTGGTCGCCTGTGTGCGCGCTGTGCTGCAACTGGCCTTCGTCGCGGCCGTCCTGCGCGGCGTTTTCGCTGCCCCGCTAACGGTGATCGCCGTGCTCGCGGTGATGTTCTCGGTCGCGTGTTGGACGGCCGGACGGCGATTGCGCAGTCACGACGGTGCGTACCGCGCCGTGATCCTCTCCTGTGGTGCCGGCTCGCTCGTTGCGATCGGGATCATCGTCGGCGTACCGATCCTGTCGCGGGACGTACGGACGCTGGTGGCCGTCTCCGGCATCGTTTTCGGCGGCAGCATGACCGCCGCGACCCTGACCGGGCGGCGCCTGGGCGACGGATTGCGCCGCCGACGAGACGAGGTCGAAGGGTGGCTGTCGCTGGGCGCGACCCCCCGGCAGGCGGTGCGCGAGATTGCGCGCGAGGCCGCGTACGAGGCGATGGTGCCGGCCCTCGACCAGACTCGAACGGTAGGCCTGGTGACTTTGCCGGGAGCGTTCGTCGGTGCATTGCTGGGGGGTGCGAGCGCCAGCGCGGCGGCTCGGTTCCAGATCGTGGTGCTGGTCGGGTTGCTCTGCGCGGAGGCGATCACCGCGACCGCGGTGGCCTGGTTGCTCGGGGCGCCGGCCACCCTGCCGGCGGAGGAAAGCCGGTAGGACACCGGCAGGGACGTCCTAAAGTAACCACCCGGAAGGAATAGATCATGACCACAAGCTCCATCGAAGTACTGGCCGTCGACGCCGCGTCCGGGACTGCGCCCGACCCGGCAGCCTTCGCCGCTGGCGCCCCGGTGGGCTGATGGCCCATCAATGGGGCCGAGTTCTCCGGTCAGGTGACCGTTGCCGCCGAGAACGTGACCATCAAGAACTCGCTGGTCGCCGCGTCCGCCGGGGATAATTTCGGCATCCTGGTGCGCAGCGGCAACGCGATCATTTCGAACACGACCGTCAAGGGTTCGAAGTTCGGTGTGGTGGGCGACTTTGCCGCTGACCACGTCGAAGTGACAGCGCTCAAAGATGACGGGTTCGTGGTCGGGTCGAACACCTCGATTGTCAACTCGTGGTGCCACGACTTGGCCCCGGACAACGGCAATCACGTTGACTGTGGGCAGTTGCGGTCGGGTGAAACCAATGTCCTCATCGACC
>JAOPUZ010000040.1 GCA_025966315.1 Frankiales bacterium
ATGACCAGCCCGATGTGTTCGGGTGAGATCGCGCCCTCACCAGCGGCGTCAGCCACGGCCGGCAACAGCGGCGGCAACAGCTGCCCGAGCATGCTCACGCGCTCGCTGAGGGCGTGCGCGGCGCTGACTCGGCGTTTGGCTTCGGCCGGGTGGATCCGCAGCATCGCGACTAACACGTTAGCCACGGTGGTGGCGCCCAATGGGCGGGCCAGATCTCGGCGGTCCAGTTCGGCGACCCGGGCGTGCCGGGCCGAGGCCAGCCGCCGTTCGGCTACTTCCAACGCCCGCAGCTCGGCCAGCAAATCAGCATCCGGCAAACCCCGCACCACTGCGACCGGGCCGGTCAGGTAGTCGGTGATCGCGGCACCGACCGCGGCCAGTGCCGCGGTCTCGGTCCCCGAATGCAGTGCTTCCATAACCACAAACCTAAACGCAGGGTCCGACAGAAACCGGGCCGTAAACGCCCACCGGTCGAGAATCATCAACAAAATAAGCCGAAAGCGAACACGGATGCCGCAGGTTCAGCGGCTTGCGAGATCGGATCACCGACCGAAGGCGATCGGCCGGACCGGATGAACCGTAGGCAGTCAGTCGAAGGCGATCGGCCGGACTGGATCAACCGAAGCCAGTCAGTCGAAGGCGATCATGCTGTGGTCGCTGATATACCGATAGCCGATCCGCTGATAGACACCGTTCGCCGTCGCGTTACTCAGATCCGTGAACAGGACGACCTGATCAGCGTCGCGGTCCAGGGCATCCTGCGTGCAGGCCGCGGTCACCGCGGCGGCGTAACCATGTCCGCGAAACTCCGGCGGGGTGTAGACCGGGCCGACTCGAGCGATTCCGACGGCAGTCAGATTGCGACCGGCCAGCGAGACCGGCGAGCCTGCGGGATCCTCATGCAACCAGATCAGCCCGACGCCGATGCGGAAAATCGCCTCGGCGCGCATCGATGTAGGGGCGGGCATGGACTCTGCCTGGAAGGCATCGAACCAGCGCACCACCAGGTCGGCGTCCTGCGCAGTCGCGGCGCGTGACCGCCCTGGGACGGTGGGCGGTTGTAGAGCATCCAGGACATGCAACCGTTCGCGCATCGACACCCGCGGAGTCCGTCCAGTCAGTTCGCACCACGCCCGCGCCACCTGATCGGCAAGCTCGGAGGTTCCGGTAACCCCGGTAGGCATCGACCGGTCAGGTGATGAACCGAGCCACGCCAATAGCTCCGGCGCCAGCGTGCGAGCTGCGGCACCGGACTCGAACATGGTGAGCAGCAGGTTGTACGGCGGCGTCCGTAGTACCGCACCGGACACCCGTTCGCCCTCAATGAACCACCCGAACCAGGCCGGCTCGGCCGACCACTCCCGACCACGCTGCATCGCCGCGACGATGCTGAGCGCGATGGTGTTCTCAGCCGGCTGCCGGGACAGCAGCTCCGTAGTAGCGGCCGTGAACTCGGCCAGGTCGGTTCCGAATATCCAGCTCATCTATAGACGATGGCACCGAAACGACCGCGACGAAACCAAATTCTGATGATCGGACTACTTGCGTGGCTCCCCGCGATAGGTACCGAACGACCAGTGATTTCCTTCTGGATCGGTGATGGCAAAGTCCCGCGAACCATAGTCGGTGTCCACCAGTTCACGGCTGATCGTCGCCCCCGCCGCCTTGACGCGCATATACAGACCGTCCGGATCGTCGACGACGACATACGCGCCGAATGAGCCTGGTTTGAGCGGCCAGTTGTCTTCCGTTCCGTCCGATCGCGTGTCCGAACCAAGCATCACGCCGCCACCGAGCGGCCAGGACAGCTGTGCGTGATCGACCTGATCGCCTTCGCCGTAGACCACGGTTTCTTCGAAGCCGACGACGTCGACCAGGAAGCGGATCAACGTGCGGGCATCACGAGCTCGCAAGGTGGGCCACACGGTCGGCGCTGGCCCGGAGTTGGTGTTCTCAGTCATGTCACCCAGCATCGCCCAGGTCGGCTGATCCGGCTTGTACATTTGCGAACTCGCTCGCCAACCAGGCACTGGCACTGGCACCTGCCAGCTGCCGGAATTCCCGCGCGAAATGGGCCTGATCGAAGTATCCCGCGGTGGCCGCGACAGCGGCCGTCTCTCCGGGACGTCCGTCGAAGGCGTGGCTCTGCAGCATCCGACGGGCGCGATCGAAGCGCACGACCCGGGCCGCCGCCTTCGGTGTGAGGCCGACCTGCTGAGCGAATCGGTGGCTGAGATGCCGGGTGCTCCACCCGACCTCCGCGGCCAGCTCATCGATGCGCACCTTGCCCTGACGTCGGCGCAACACAGCCCAGGCGCGCTGGACCTCAGGCGCAATTCCCGGCGGTGGTGACGGTCGCGTTCCGATGGACGAGAAGGCGTCGCCCAACCGCGTAGCCAACAATTCGTCCAGCACAGCGAAGCGCTGCGACCAGCCGCTGCGGTGGCGTATCTGGTCCTGCCAACGCTGAGCGAGCGGACCGAGCAACACGTCGGCCGACAGGTCGATCGAGCTCAGTTCGCCCGCGGGCACGCCGAACAACGCCTGGCACCACAACGGGTCGACGCGGAGCTGGACGCCCGATTGCCGTCCGGGATACGAGATCAGCGCGGGCCCAGTGTGCAGGCCGCCCACGAGGGTGTCGTAGTTGCCCGGGCCCTGGCGCGGATCGACATGCTGCGCCATCACCAGCGGATCGTCCAACGTGATGATGAACGTCAAATATGGCGACGGCAGGCCACGATGCGTCGAATTCGGGCCACCGATCTGACGGTATCCGCTGTAACCGGCAACCGCCGGCCGGACGAGCGAAGCCGCGAGCATGTACTCGGATACCTGCTCCGAGTCACTGTCTTCAACAACACGCTCAGCTAGGTCGGCGGCCACCCAATCATCATGGCAGCAACGAACAGCAGTAAACAGCAGAAGAAATGAGGTGAGCCAGCAGCAGCCTCGTCGGATCCCGCCCGCCCGGTTCCGTCACGGCCAGGCGTCAGCCAGCAATGCGCGGGTATCCGCCAGGATCTGCGGCAACACCTTGGTCCGACCGATGATCGGCATGAAATTGCTGTCACCGATCCAGCGCGGCACTACGTGCTGGTGCAGGTGCGCCGCAATTCCGGCACCCCCGGCCGCACCCTGATTCATGCCGATGTTGAACCCGGGCGGCTTGGCGGCGGCGCGCATCGCCCGGATTGCCCGCTGGGTGAACTCGCCCAGCTCGACGGTCTCATCAGCGGTCAGCTCCGGGTAGTCAGGCAGGTGCCGGTAGGGCACGATCATCAGGTGGCCGGGGTTGTACGGGTACAGATTGAGGACGGCGTACACGAGCTCGCCGCGCGCGACGATCAGTCCCCGCTCGTCCGACATCTTCGGGACCTCGCAGAACGGGCAATGCTCGGCGGCCGGTGTCGGCGGCTTGCCCTCACCGTCGAGATAGACCATCCGATGCGGCGTCCACAGACGCTGAAATGGGTCCGGCACACCAGCGAATTGGAACGGATGATCAATCTCGACGTCGGCACCAGCAGTGCTCGCGTCCTCAGCAGGTTCGACCGCCACTAGCTGAAATCCGCGACCGACGGTGAATGATTGACCCGGCGGGCCACGAAATCGGCAATCTCGTCCGCGGCCTGCGAGATCGGCACGCCGTTTCGCTGGTCACCGTCGCGGTAGCGGAAAGACACCGCCCCGTTCTCGACGTCCTGGGCACCAGCAATCACCATGAACGGCACTTTCGCCTTCTGTGCGTTGCGAATCTTCTTCTGCATCCGGTCCGACGAATCGTCCACCTCGATCCGCAGGCCTCGTGCTCTCAGCTGCTTGGCCACGTCGTGCAGATAGTCGGCTTGGTCGTCGCTGACCGGGATGCCCGTCACCTGGACCGGCGCCAGCCAGGCCGGGAACGCACCGGCGTAGTGCTCGGTCAGCACGCCGATGAATCGCTCGATCGACCCGAACTTCGCGGAATGGATCATGACCGGCTGCTGCCGTGACCCGTCGGCCGCCTGGTATTCGAGCCCGAAGCGGGCCGGCTGGTTGAAGTCGTACTGCACGGTCGACATCTGCCAGGTACGGCCGATCGCGTCACGAGCCTGAACCGACACTTTCGGACCGTAAAACGCTGCGCCCCCTGGATCGGGCACCAGCTCGAGTCCGGTCTCGAGCGCAGCCCGCTCCAGAGTCGCGGTGGCGACCTGCCAGTCCTCGTCCGAGCCGATGAACTTGTCGGACGTCGCGTCCCGAGTCGACAACTCGAGGTAGAAATCATCCAGGCCGTAGTCGCGAAGCAAGCCCAGCACGAAATTCAGCAGCAGCTTGATCTCACCCGGCGCCTGCTCGGGGGTGCAGTAAGTATGCGAATCGTCCTGGGTCATGCCGCGGACTCGGGTGAGACCGTGCACGACCCCGGACATCTCGTAGCGGTACACCGAACCGAACTCGAACAACCGCAGCGGCAGTTCACGGTAGGACCGGCCCCGGGAGCGGTAGATCAGGTTGTGCATCGGGCAGTTCATCGCCTTGAGGCGATACTCCGAGCCCTCGAATTCCATCGGCGGGAACATCGTGTCGGCGTAATAAGGCAAGTGGCCGGACGTATGGAAGAGGGTGTCCTTGCTGATGTGCGGGGTATTGACGAAATCGAAGCCCTCGTCGATGTGCCGCTGCCGGGCGTAGTTCTCCAGTTCCCGGCGCAGGATGCCGCCCTTGGGATGAAATACAGCCAGGCCCGACCCCAGCTCATCCGGAAAGCTGAACAGGTCGAGCTCGGCACCGAGCTTGCGGTGATCGCGTTTGGCGGCTTCTTCCAGCTGCAGCAGGTACGCCTTCAAAGCATCGCGAGTCGGCCAGGCCGTCCCGTAGATCCGCTGCAATTGCTCGTTGTTCTGATCGCCGCGCCAGTAGGCGGCCGCCGTGCGCATCAGCTTGAAGGCCGGGATCCGCCGGGTCGTCGGCAGATGTGGACCGCGACACAGATCGGTCCAGACCAGCTGGCCTTCGCGGTCGAGGTTGTCATACATGGTCAGGGCGCCGCCGCCGATCTGCGATGCTTCCTCGGCGTCGAGCTCGGTCGGGGTGTGGTTGCTCCCGGATCCCTTCAAGCCGATGAGTTCGAGCTTGAACTTCTCGTTGGCGAGCTCGACCCGGGCCGCATCGTCCTCGATGTCGCGGCGGGAGAAACGCTGAGCCGCCTTGACGATGTCCGCCATCTTCTTCTCGATCGCGGTCAGGTCCTCAGGGGTGAAGGGCCGTTGCGGCAAGAAGTCGTAGTAGAAGCCGTTGTCGATCGGCGGCCCGATGCCGAGCAGGGTGCCGGGAAACAGCTGTTGCACCGCCTGCGCCATGACGTGGGCCGCCGAATGGCGCAGCACGGCCAACCCGTCGGGGCTGTCGATCGCGACGGGATCGACGTCGGCGTCCGCTGGAAAGGTGACGTCAAGGTCACGCAGAACACCGGCCTCGTCGCGAACCACCACCACGCCGGAGGGACCATTCAGGTCGACGCCGGCCGCCTCCAATGCCGCGCGCGGAGTCGTGCCCGCGGCCACCGTGAGTCGCGGCCGGGAGTCCGGCTGGACGGTGGACGACAGGGAACTGGACACGACGGTCTCCTCAAAAGCGTAAACGGGCTTGCCACTTGAGCTGGCTGACAGAGCAATGCTATCGGCGCGCAGATTCGGAATTGCCGCGCCCATTGGGGCGCAGCAGCGGCCGCGGCGATGTGAGGTCCTAGTGCGGCAAGTCCGTCCACAGCTTGCGCTTAACCAGGCCTGGGCGTAAGTACATGAGCAGATATTTTCGCCTAGTCCGTTGCTCCCACCGCACTCGGATAGAGGTCGCTATGCGCCCGTCGAAATCGCGTCTCCTGCTCGTCGCCCTCCTCGCAATGACCGTCGCCGTGCCGCTTTCCTTGCCGCTCGGTGCCGATGCGGCCGCAACCTCGCTCAGGGCCAAACACCCGGTCACGGCAGCAAGCACCACTACCGCCGCCAAGGCCAACGCCGCGAGCCAGCTTTCGGCCAGCACCCGACTGGCCGACCGGCGCAGCGTGGTGATCGGCGACCGGTTCTACGAGGTCGGCGCGGAGGACGGCAGCTATCCGGCAGAAGGATTCCACACGCGCGGCGAAATGGGCGGCTTCTGGACCCAGCCGATAAAGCTGTTGGACGGCGTCTGGTTCGGCGTGGACGGCAACTGGCTCACCGCCTCGAAGTACACCAACGCCTGGGGTTACGCCCAACTTGAGCTCGGCACGCATGACGGCGTGAGCATCACCCGGACCGACTTCGCGCCGGACGGGATCCGCGCCGGCCTGATCGGGCTGACCCTCACGTCGCCCAGCACCCGCACGCTGAATTTGGCCCTGGCGGCCCACTCGGAATTGATGAAGGTGTACCCGTGGGGCGAGACGACGCCAAGCCAGACCACCTATAACTTGCCGGACACCGGGGCCTTCAACGGCAAGCAGCTTCAATTCCGTGAGGTCGGCACGCCGCCCGTCACGAACGCCGAGAAACACGACTATGCCGCCGTGGTCGGTTCGTCGATGACCCCGACCTCGTACGCACTGGGTCCGAACTTCCGCGGACCACAGTCAGCCGACGTGACCTGTCCCGCCTCCGGCCCCAACGCACCGGAGCAACCCGCCCGCTGCGATGACACCGCCTACGGCAAGGGCACCGGTGGGCAGCTGAACTACCAGGTTCACGTCCGCAAGGGTACGTCGACCATCTGGTTTGCCGTGGGCGGTTCGGATCAGGGCCTGGCCGCCGCGACGCAGGCGCAACGCACCGCGCTGGCCAACCCGGCAAAGCTGCTGGCGATCAAGAAAGCCCAGCGTCAGCAAGTGAATTCGCACACCGACGTCAGCTTGCCCGGCGATCCGTTGCTGCAGCAGAGCGTTGCGTGGAGCAAGCAGAACCTCGCCGACTCGGTGCAACAGGCCAATGACCTGCAGGTCAGAGTCAGCAACGCCGGGACGGTCTACCCACCGCCATCCGGAACCGTTGCCCAGGCCCGCTGGATCGGCGCCGGTTGGCCGGATTACCCATGGATCTTCGGCACCGACGGCGAGTACATCGCGTTCGCCGCCGTGGCCAGCGGCCAGTTCAGCGCGATCGAGAACCACCTTCGCGCCTTGCGCAATGTCAGCCTGGTGGCCAACGGCAATAGCGGCAAGGTCGTGCATGAGGTCACTCCGGACGGCCAGGTGTACTTCGGGGCCAACAACGACGCCGGGAACACCGACGAGACGGCCAAGTTCGCTAGTGCTGTGGCCCTGGTCTGGCGTTGGACGGGTGACAACCGGTTCCGCGACGAGATGTACACCTTCGCCAAGGCCAACTTGGCGTACATCTACCGGGTTCTGGACGTCGACGGCGACGGCTGGCCCGAAGGACTCGGCAACGTCGAGCGGCCCGGTATGGGCGAGGAAAAGCTCGACAACACCGTCTACACCATTCGCGGGCTGCGCGATCTGGCCGATATGGCGGCCAGCAAGCGCGACACCGCCACCTACCGCTGGGCCACCACCCGGGCCGACGATCTGGAGAGCCGGTTCGACGCGACGTGGTGGGAGGGTGGCGACGCGCACCAATACGCCGACTCACTGGCCAATCCGGACAACACCAAGGTCTTCCAGCGGCACTGGATCGGTGTCACGCCGGTCGAGGCGGAGATCGTCCGGCCCGGGCAGCCGGCCGGCCCGTTGGCACCGAAGGCACACGCCGAGGAACTGGTGGCCAGTCGAGAATCCCCTTGTTACTCCGGTCAGTACGGGCTGTACCACACCGGCACCGGTGCGACCACCGATCCGGCCGGAAACCCCGGCCCGACCTGCGATTCCACCGTGTCGAGCGTGGCCAGCCTGCGTCAGGTCTTCACCCTGAACACGTCGATCATGGCCGTCGCCGAGGGGGCCCTCGGCCGGATGGCGCCCGGGCAGTTGCCGCGCTACACCGACGGCAATGCCACGGTGCAGCTCGACCCGGCCGTATCCGAACTGCCGGGCGCGATGCCGGAGATCGCCCCGTCCCCAGATTTCGTCGCCAACATCGACCAGAAGTTCACCGAGCGGTCGCAGGCCTTGCAAGCGTGGGGTACCTACGGCGTGCTCTGGCCGGTCGTCCATTTTGAACTGGGTGTGGCTCCCGACCTGGGCCGGGGTCAGGTCGCGGTCATCCCCCAGATCCCTGATGGACAGCCCAGCGTGTCGGGTCGTGACATCCGGCTCGGGCGCAGCTCGATCGACGTCACCGCGCGACGAACCGCTCATCAGCTGAGCACGGTGGTGACCCGACACGGCAAGCTCGGCGTCACGCTAGGCGCGGTGCTGCCGCTCCAGAGCACCGTGCACTCGGTGACCCTTAACGGCCGCCGCGTCGCGTACCGGCTGGTGGCCACCGACCGCGGGCAGGAGGTGCAGGTTCGCGCGGCGGGCCACGGCGCTACCAGCCGGTTGACGATCACGCTCGACTGAGCCGACTGAGCCGACTGAGCCGACTGAGCCGACCGAGCCGACCGAGCAGCGGGAATGCCCCGGCGGTGGCATATGTTTTGTCCGTCATGCCCAGACGAGTAGTTGCCACCGCCTTCGGCGGTCCCGAGGTTGTCTCCGTGCTCGACGCTGTCAACGCGTCGCCCGGGCCCGGCCAGATCACGGTCGCGATCCGCGCCGCCGCCCTCAATCCGATCGACTACAAGTTGTTCAGCGGCTTCATGGGCAACGACCCGGCGAACCTGCCGCTGCCGCTCGGCTCCGAGGCCGCGGGGGTAGTGACCGCGGTCGATTCGGAGGCCACCGGACCGGCCGGGCCGGTCACGGTGGGCGATGAGGTCATCATTTCCGGTGTGAGCGGCGCCTACGCGGACGAGCTGACGGTGCCCGCGGCACGAGCAATACCCAAGCCGGCCGAACTCGATTTCGCGCAAGCCAGCGGATTGCTGCTGACCGGCGGTACGGCGTGGCACGCTCTGGCGGTGGCCGGAGTCAAGGCCGGCGACACCCTGCTGCTGCACGCCGCGGGCGGTGGCGTAGGCCTGATGGTGGTGCAGTTGGCGCGGGCCCGCGGCGTCCGGGTGATCGGCACGGCCAGCGCCGGACGCCATGAGCAGTTGCGCTCGCTGGGTGCCGAGCCGATCGAGTACGGTCCGGGGCTGACCGACCGGGTTCGGTCGCTGGCTCCCGATGGCATCGACGCGGTGATCGACGCGGTCGGCGACGACGAGGCGGTCGATGTCTCGTTGGAGCTGGTACCCGACCGGGATCGGATCGTCACTTTAGCCGCTTTCGGGCGCGCCGCCGAAGCGGGCATCAAGTTGCTGGGCGGCGGACCCGGCGCTGATCCGGGGACCGACATTCGGGAGGCGTCCCGCCTTGAATTGGTCAAGCTCGTGCGCGCCGGACAGCTGACGGTGACCGTGGCCAGGACCTATCCGCTGAGCGAGGCGGCGGCCGCGCTGACCGAGCTCAGCTTCGGGCATTCCGCCGGCAAGATCGCCCTCATCCCCTGATGTTCCGGATTGCCTTTCTGGAGCCACAGATCCCGCCCAACACCGGTAACGCGATCCGGATGGTCGCGGCGACGGGCTGCGAGCTCCACCTCATCGGGCCGCTTGCCTTCGAATTCACCGATGCTCGGTTGCGCCGTGCGGGCCTGGATTATCACGATCTCGCGTCGGTCACCGTGCACGCCGATCTTGGCGCCGCGTGGGCTGCGTTGATGCCGGCCCGGGTCTTCGCCTTCACGGCCCACGCCAACACGTACTACACCGCACCGGCTTACCGCGCCGGGGACGTGTTGTTGTTCGGCCCGGAACCGGTGGGTTTGTCTACCGCCGTGCTCGCCGACGATCGCATCACCGAGCAACTTCGCATCCCGATGCTGGCCGGACGGCGGTCGCTCAATCTCGCGAACGCGGCGGCAGTGGCGGCGTACGAGGCGTGGCGCCAGCACGATTTCGCCGGCGGCTCCTGAAAAGGCGGCCGGACAACAGAACCGCTGATGCGGACAAGCTAGTCACATGCCGACGTAACTGCGCAACATGGGGATGGCTAGCCCCGCACCTGCTGTTAGAGTGCCGGCGTGCCCTCCTTTCGGATTCGCGAGGCGGCTCAGCTGCTCGGGGTCAGCGACGACACCGTCCGACGCTGGGCCGATGCCGGCAAGGTCTCCACCGGCACCGATGCAGCGAACCGTCGTGTCATCGACGGCGCGGACCTGGCTCGATTCGCCAAAGAACTGGCGGCCGCGGCTGAACGCCCGCCGCCACGACCGGTAGCCAGCGAATCGGCCCGCAATCGCTTCGTGGGCCTGGTGACCGACGTCGTCCGCGACACCGTGATGGCCAAGGTCGAACTTCAGTCCGGACCCAACCGCCTGGTGTCACTGATGAGTCGTGAGGCCGCCGACGAACTCGAGCTGGAACCCGGAGTACTGGCCATCGCATCGGTCAAGGCCACCAACGTCGTCATCGAAGTGCCGGTGGCTTGAGGGCCGCTGAGTTCGCTGAAGTAGCACGTATTCACCGCCGCTCGAGCAGTACCAATACCCCAGCGTTGCCCGTCAGATCAGGAGTTCGCAGTGCGTCGATCCGCCGTCTATCTACTTGCCCTCGGCTCAGCCGTGGTGCTCGCGACCACCGCGTGTTCGTCGTCCAAGTCGGACACCCCCGCGGCCGGCAGCGCCAGCACACCGTCGACCACGACGAGTTCGACGACCTCGGCGCTGACCGGCACGATCACGGTGCTGGCGGCCTCGTCGCTGACCGGGACGTTCACCACCTTGGGCAAGCACTTCGAAGCGGCCAACCCCGGTACTACGGTGAAGCTCAGCTTCGGTGCCAGCTCCGCGCTGGCCCAGCAGATCAACCAGGGTGCGCCGGTCGATGTGTTCGCTTCGGCGGCAACGAAGAACATGGACCAGGTCACCACGACGGGCGGTGCCACCAAGTCCACCAACTTCGTCAAGAACGTGATGGAGATCGCTGTGCCGCCGAGCAACCCGGGCCACATCGCCACGGTCGCCGACCTGGGCAAGAGCGGCGTCAAGCTCGTCCTCTGCCAGCCGCAGGTACCGTGCGGCTCCACCGCGGCCACCGTCTTCAAGAACGCGAAGGTCACCGTGAAGCCGGTCAGCCTGGAGGCCGACGTCAAGTCCACGTTGACCAAGGTGGAGTCCGGTGACGCCGACGCCGGCGTTGTCTACGTCACCGACGTGCTGGCGGCGGGTCGCAAGGTCAAGGGCATCGAGATTCCGGCCGACCAGAATGCCTCGACCGAATACCCCATCGCGGCACTGACCAAGGCGCCCAACGCGGCGGGTGCCCAGGCCTTCGTCGACTACGTGTTGTCCGCGACTGGCCAGAGCGTGTTGACCGCAGGTGGTTTCCTGGCTCCATGAGCCTGATGCCAGATCGCGCCGGCCGGTCCTACCGGCGAGCCAGGCCGGCGCAGCGCAGGACGGCTCCGGCCGCGCTCGCCGCCCCGGCCTTGCTGGGTTTTGCGTTCCTGTTGTTGCCGCTGATTGCGCTGCTGATCCGGGCACCGTGGAGCGGGATGACCCGGATCCTGTCCCAGCAGGCCGTGGCGTCCGCCCTGAAGCTGTCCCTGATCGCCGCCAGCCTGGCCACGGTGTTTTCGCTGCTACTCGGCGTCCCGGTGGCGTGGGTACTGGCCCGCATGCAGTTTCCGGGACGGTCCGGACTACGTGCGCTGGTCACCGTCCCGCTGGTACTGCCGCCGGTAGTCGGCGGTGTCGCACTGCTCAGCTCGCTCGGCCGCAACGGCGTTCTCGGTCGCTATCTCGATCAGTGGTTCGGGGTCACTTTGCCGTTCACCACACCGGCCGTCGTGATTGCTGAGACGTTCGTGGCGATGCCGTTTCTGATTGTGTCGGTCGAGGGCGCCCTGCGTTCGTCCGACCAGGGTCTGGAGGAAGCGGCGCGAACGTTGGGTGCCTCGCGGCTGACCGTGTTTCGCCGGGTCACGCTGCCGGCGGTGGGACCGTCCATCCTGGCCGGCTCGGTGTTGTGCTGGGCGCGGGCGATGGGCGAATTCGGCGCCACGATCACCTTCGCCGGCAACTTTCCGGGCACCACCCAGACGATGCCGTCCCTCATCTACATCGCGCTGGAAACGGATCCGGACGCCGCGATCGCGCTCAGCCTGGTGCTGCTGGTCGTGGCGGTGCTGGTGCTGGCGTTGTTGCGCGATCGCTGGGTGCGGCCCGGGAACACCGTGTGAGCGGCGCCTGGGAACCGAGCCGGGCGGACGAGTCCAACAACCTGGCCGTGCACGCGGTGGTCAGCCGCGGGGAGTTCACGCTTGACGTCGAGTTCGAAGTGCTGCCCGGCGAGGTACTCGCGGTACTCGGGCCGAACGGGGCCGGTAAGACGACGCTGCTCCGGGTGCTGTCGGGGTTGTCCCCGTTGGAATCAGGGTATTTGCGCCTGGGCGGCCAGTCGTTGGACGAGCCGGCCCGCAATGTCTTCGTCCCGAGCGAGCAGCGCCCGGTTGGCCTCGTCTTTCAGAATTATCGGCTGTTCCCCAATCTGTCGGTGTTGGACAACGTCGCGTTCGCACCACGCAGTAACGGCTCGGGGAGGCGCGTTTCGCGCTCGGTGGCCGGGCAGTGGCTGGACCGGCTCGGGTTGGTCGAGCTCGCCGGCCGCCGGCCACACCAGCTGTCGGGTGGTCAGGCCCAGCGGGTGGCGCTGGCCCGCGCACTGGCAGCTGACCCGGTATTGCTGCTGCTGGACGAGCCGCTGTCCGCCTTGGACGCGCGCACCCGGTTGGAAGTACGAGGCGAGTTGCGGCGCCATCTCGCCGACTTTGCCGGGCCCACGCTGCTGGTCACGCACGACCCGCTCGAGGCGATGATGATGGCGGACCGGTTGCTGGTGATCGAGGGCGGCCGGGTGGTCCAGCAGGGAACGCCGGCCGAGGTGGCGCGGCACCCGTCGACCCAGTATGTGGCCCGGTTGGTCGGACTGAACCTGTACGAAGGGACGGCCGAAACGCCTGCCACGACCGTGCCGGACGCGACGACGTTAGCGAGCGGATCGGCAGCGAGCGGATCGGTGGCGAGCGGATCGGTGGCGTTGGACGGCGGTGGATCGCTGATCGCGGCGCCGGAAGAGGCCATGGCTGGACGGGTGCTGGTGTCCGTCCGGCCCAGCTCCGTCTCGCTACACCCGCACCGGCCGGAGGCGGGCAGCCCGCGCAATGTCTGGTCGGGCCGGATCAAGGGCTTCGAACTGCTCGCCGACCGGGTCCGGGTCGAGGTTGTCGGCGAGCCCGACGCGCTGGTGGACATCACGCCGGCGGCGCTGGCCGAACTGGGGCTCGTCGAGGGCAGCCTGGTCTGGCTGTCGGTCAAGGCGACCGAGGTCGAGGTATACCCAGCCGGCTGAGCGAAGCTTGCCGAAAGCACGAAGCTTGCTGATAGGACGAAGCTTGCCGATACACGAGTCATGGCGGTTGAGCGAATCATGCCCTCGGAGTATCGTTAGTTAACCTAACGAATGTCATCGACAGACCGTCCGAGGTAGCTCATGCCAGTGTCGTCCACCCCATCGTCTGATTCGCAGCCCGACCGGAACCGGCCGGCGGCCCGACGGCGTGGGTCGAGGTTCACGGTGGATCGCGATCATCCCGGTTACAAGTGGGTGGCGCTGTCCAACACCACGCTGGGCATGTTGATGGCCACCGTGAACTCGTCCATCGTCATAATTTCGCTGCCGGCGATCTTCCGCGGCATCAACCTGGATCCGCTCGCGCCGGGCAACGTCGGCTACCTGCTCTGGATGTTGATGGGCTTCTTGCTGGTCACAGCCGTGCTGGTGGTTTCCCTCGGTCGGCTCGGTGATATCTACGGCCGCGTCCGCATGTACAACGCCGGCTTCGTCGTCTTCACGGTCGCGTCGATCCTGCTCGCGCTCGATCCCATGAAGGGCAGTGGCGGCGCGTTGTGGCTGATCGGCTGGCGGCTGATCCAGGGCGTCGGGGCGGCAATGCTGTTCGCCAACTCCACCGCAATCCTCACCGACGCCTTCCCGGCCGAACGCCGGGGCATGGCCCTCGGTATCAACCAGGTCGCGGCCATCGCCGGCTCGTTCATCGGGCTGGTGGCCGGCGGTCTGCTGTCCGAAGTGGACTGGCGCCTGGTGTTTTTCGTGTCGGTCCCGTTCGGGCTGATCGGCACCATCTGGTCCTACCGCAGCCTGCACGAACTGGGCGCTCGGCAGACCGCCAAGATCGACTGGGCCGGCAACGTGTTGTTCGCGGTCGGCCTGACCGCGGTGCTGGCCGCGATCACGTACGGCATCCAGCCATACGGCAGCCACACGATGGGCTGGCTGAACCCGTGGGTGTTGGGCGGGCTGATCGGCGGCATCGCGCTGCTGATCGTGTTCGGGTTGGTCGAGAACCGGGTCTCGGATCCGATGTTCAGCATGGGCCTGTTCAAGATCAAGGCGTTCGCGGCCGGCAACCTGGCCGGGCTACTGTCCTCCATCGCCCGGGGTGGCCTGCAGTTCATGCTCATCATCTGGTTGCAGGGCATCTGGCTGCCGCTGCACGGCTACGACTTCGAAAGCACTCCCCTGTGGGCCGGCATCTACCTGCTGCCCTTGACCATCGCATTCCTGATCGTCGGCCCGATCTCGGGCGCGCTGTCGGACCGCTTCGGCGCGCGTGCCTTCGCCACCGGCGGGTTACTCCTGGTCGCCCTGAGCTTCCTCGGCTTCTTGCTGCTCCCGGTCGACTTCAACTACTGGGCCTTCGCCGGGCTGCTGGTGCTGAACGGGATCGGCTCCGGCCTGTTCAGCTCCCCCAACACCACGGCGATCATGAACAGTGTGCCGGCCAGCCGGCGCGGGTCGGCCTCGGGCATGCGAGCTACCTTCTTCAACTCCGGATCGTCTTTGTCCATCGGGGTGTTCTTCTCCTTGATGATTGCCGGGCTGGCCGCTACGTTGCCGCAAACCCTGCGCGGTGGGCTGCTGGCCCACTCGGTGCCGACCGGCCTGGCGACCGACATCAGCAACCGTCCCCCGGTCGGCAGCCTGTTCGCCGCCTTCCTGGGAGACAACCCGATCCAGAACATGGTCGGCGCGAAGACGTTGGCCACCCTGCCGGCCAGCGATTCCGCGACGCTCACCGGCAAGGAGTTCTTCCCCCGGCTGATCTCGCAGCCATTTCATCACGGGCTGGTTATCGTCTTTTCCATGGCGATCGTGATGAGTCTGGTCGGGGCCGGCGCATCGTTGCTGCGCGGCAGCAAGTACGTCCACAACGACGCCGACGAAGCGCGGCCGGACGGCCAGAGCACGCAACCGTCCCTGGCCAACGCGCACTGAGCGAGAACACCCCGATGACGGTGCAGCGACGATCCGTACCCGTCGACGGCCAGCTGCTTTCCTACCTCGACGCGGGTCCGCCTGATGGGCCTGCGGTGCTGCTCGTGCACGGTCTCGCCTCCGACGCCCGCACCTGGTTACCGTTGATGCAGGCGCTGGCCGATCGCGGGCTGCGCACCGTTGCCCCTGACCTGCTCGGGCACGGCCAGTCGGCGAAGCCGCCCATCCAGCACGATCTGCCGGGCCACGCCCGCACGCTGCTGCATTTCAGCCGAACTCTGGCGCTCGGGCCGGCCACGGTGGTCGGCCATTCGCTCGGCGGTGCAGTCGCGATGTATCTCGGTCACGTCTTCCCGCAGAGCATGGCCCGGTTGGTGCTGATCAGCAGTGGCGGACTGGGCAAAGCCGTTCATCCGGTCCTCCGGGCCGCCGCCCTGCCCGGCGCGTCGACCGTGCTGCAGGCGTTGCTCAACGAGCGCACCCTGCCGCTGTGGCGCCAGCAGGCGATCCACCGGGCGTTACGCCTGAGCCCGCAAGCCCACGAGAATCTCGCGCGGATCGGCGACAACCTCCGCGGACGGCCGGCCCGGACTGCGTTCTTCCAGACCCTGCGCTCGGTGATCGCGCCGCACGGTCAGCGCGGGTCCATGATCGAGATGCGGTATCTGGCGAGCACGCGGCCCACGCTGGTGGTGTGGTCCGAGCGCGATCCGGTGATTCCGGTTCAGCACGGCCGGGACGCGGCCCGAGCGGTGCCGGGCGCGCGGCTGATCGTGTTGCCTGGACGCAGCCATGAGCCGCACCGTCGGCACTGCGCCAAGGTGGCTCAGCTGATCGACGAATTCTGTTCCGCGAACTTCATCTCGGCCTCGTAGAGGTGCCGCACGCCACCGGCCAGGTGCTCGCGGACCCGCTGCTCGACGCCCCGGAACACCGACACGTAGGTGTCGTCGTAGGCCTCGACCAGCTGGAACGTCCAACGTCCCGGGATTACATCCCGCCCGACCAGCGACTCCTCGATCTGGTCGGCCACCGCGGCCTGTCCGGCATCGCGCAGCGCGCTGACCGCGCCTTGCAGCGAGATGTCCGCATTCCCGGACAACCGGTGGAATTCGTACAGGTGTCCACGAGCATTCTCGGCCACCTCGAGCGCGGCCGACAGCTTGCCCAGCGCGTCGACCAACGCATCGCTCACCCCGTCCGGCCGGGTCTTGGCGACCGGACGTTCAGGGTGCTTGGCCGAACCGAACTCCGCCACCAGATCCGGCGCCGAGCCTTCCTGGTCAGGCATCGATCTCCGTAAGGCCGGCGGCCCACAGCGTGTGGAACGCCCCCGGACGGTCGACCCGCGCGTAGGTGTGCGCCCCGAAGTTGTCCCGCAGGCCTTGGATCAACGCGGCCGGCAGCCGATCGCGACGCAGCCCGTCGAAGTAGGCCAGCGAGGATGAGAACGCCGGGGTCGGAATGCCCGCCTGAGCTGCCGCGACGACGACCCGTCGCCAGCTGTCCACCCCGTTGGACACCGCGTCGACGAAATACGGCGCGACCAGCAAGGACTCGAGACCGGCCTTTTCGTCGTAGGCCTCCCGGATCCGGTTCAGGAACCGGGCCCGGATGATGCAACCGCCGCGCCAGATCGTCGCCATGGCGCCACGGTCGATGTTCCAGCCGTACTCCTCGCTGCCCGCGGCGATGTGATCGAAGCCCTGTGCGTACGCCACCACCTTCGAGGCGTACAGCGCCCGGCGCACGTCCTCTATGAACGCGTCCCGGTCGGTCGCGAACCCGGTCTGCACGCCGGCTCCGAAGGCTTGGGCGGCCGCGTTTCGCTGCTCGGCGTGCCCGGACAGCGACCGGGCGAAGGTCGCCTCGGCGATACCGGTGATCGGTACCCCGAGGTCGAGGGCACTCTGCACCGTCCAGCGCCCGGTGCCCTTCTGCTCGGCCTGATCGACCACGATGTCGACGAACGGCTTGCCGGTCGCGGCGTCGGTGTGGGCCAGCACGTCCGCGGTGATCTCGATCAGGAACGACTCCAGGTCGCCTTCGTTCCAGGACCGGAAGATCCCGGCGATCTCCCCCGGCGTTGCGTTCAAACCTTGGCGCAGCAGGTCGTAGGCCTCGGCGATGAGCTGCATGTCGGCGTACTCGATGCCGTTGTGCACCATCTTGACGAAGTGGCCGGCCGCATCCGGGCCAACGTGCACGCAACACGGAGTGCCGTCCACCTTCGCCGCGATCGACTCGAACATCGGACCG
The DNA here is from genome assembly GCA_025966315.1 of Frankiales bacterium. Taxonomy (GTDB): domain Bacteria; phylum Actinomycetota; class Actinomycetes; order Mycobacteriales; family Jatrophihabitantaceae; genus Jatrophihabitans_A. The sequence goes on from JAOPUZ010000040.1 coordinate 17,620, forward strand.
AGCTTGGCGTAGGCCTCCGTCGACCCGCCGGGCATGATGCTCGGACCGTTCAGCGCACCCTCTTCGCCGCCGGAGACGCCGCAGCCGACGAAATGCAGACCGTGCTCGCGCAGCTGCTCCTCACGACGCAAGGTGTCCACGAAGTGCGCGTTGCCGCAGTCGATGATGATGTCGCCCTCGTCGAGCAGCGGAACCAGCTCGTCGATCACCGCATCGGTCGGGCCGCCGGCCTTCACCATGATGATGATCGCCCGCGGCTGTTCAAGGGAGGCGACGAAGCCGGCCATGGACTCGCTCGCAATGAAGGTGCCTTCGTCGCCGTGTTCGGCCACCAGGCTGCGGGTTCGCTCGTTGGTCCGGTTGTGCAAGGCCACCCGGAAGCCGTGCCGGGCCAGGTTACGGGCCAGGTTTCGACCCATCACGGCCAACCCGGTAACCCCGATTTGCGCTGATGCTTGCTGCGTTTCGGTCATCTGCCGTTCCTCTCAGGCGGGTCGCAGGGGACAACCCCGCCACCAACCCTAGAGCAGCACCGACGGCCCGGAGCTGGTTGTGGGTGGTCGAGGTCACGCCGTGACCGGGACTGCCAACAGGCGTCGTAGTGGTAGACCAGTTCGGTGACCGATCCGGACGAAGCAGCCCGCCTGGCGCGGCTGGCGTGGAGCGAACCAGGAGTCGAAGAGGTCGGCGAGGGGATCTTCCGTATCCCGTTGCCGTTACCGAGCGACGGCCTGCGTGCGGTGAACGTGTACGCGATCGTCGACCAGGACGGGCTCACCGCGATCGACGGCGGCTGGGCGCTCGCCGAGAGCGAGCAGGTCCTCGAGTCGTCACTGGCCGGCCTCGGTTACCAGCTCGGTGACATCCACGATTTCCTGGTCACGCACGTGCACCGTGACCATTACACCCAGGCCGTCAGCTTGCGGGCCAAGTACGGGATGCGGGTCAGCTTGGGCCGTGGCGAGCAGGACAATCTCGATGCCGCCCGGCGGGCGTTCGCCGAGAAGCGGGTGCCCGGCACGATCAACCAGATGGCCCGCACCGGCGCCCAGTCGTTGGTGGCCAAGCTCCGGCCGGCCGTCGAGGAAGCCGACCGTAGCTGGGCCGCGCACTGGACGGATCCCGACCGCTGGCTGGAGGACAACGAGGACGTGACGCTGGCCTCGCGGACCCTGCGAGTGATCAGCACGCCAGGCCATACCCAGGGGCACGTGGTCTTCCACGACGTCGAGCACGGCCTGATGTTCGCCGGTGACCACGTGCTGCCGCAGATCACGCCGTCGATCGGCTTCGAACCGAGCCCGGGCCGCTGGCCGCTGCGTGACTACCTGGCGTCGCTGCAACTGATGTACACGGTGCCCGACGCGGTGCTGTTCCCGGCGCATGGACCGGCCGGCATGCGGGTGCACCAGCGCGTCGATGAGCTCTTGCAGCACCATGCCGACCGGCTGGACGCCGCGGACAAGATCGTCCGGGCCGGCGCGAGCAGCGCCTACGACGTGGCCCAGCTGCTCACCTGGACCAGGCGCGAGCGGGCGTTCACCGACTTGCATCAGTTCGACCAGGTACTCGCGGTCTCCGAAACGATCGCGCACCTGGATGTGCTGGTCCTGCAGGGCCGGCTGTCGGTCAGTACCGACGAGGCCGGCGTCGATCGCTTCGAAAGCCCGTAACGACCAGCCCGTAACGACCAGCAGAGAGGCATGCTCATGAAATACACCAAGCTCGGCCACACCGGATTGGACGTCTCCCGGATCTGCCTCGGGTGCATGAGTTACGGCGATCCGGCGCGCGGCAATCACGCGTGGAGCCTGGATGAGGACGCGAGCCGGCCGTTCTTCCGGCAGGCCATCGAGGCCGGCGTCAACTTCTTCGACACCGCCAACGTGTATTCGGCGGGCAGCAGCGAAGAGATCACCGGGCGGGCGCTGGCTGAATACGCCCGGCGCGACGAGGTCGTCATCGCGACCAAGGTGCACGGCGTGATGCGGCCCGGGCCGAACGGTCGCGGACTGTCGCGCAAGGCCATTCTCACTGAGATCGACGCCAGCCTGTCCCGGTTGGGCGTCGACTACGTCGACCTATACCAGATCCATCGTTGGGATCCGCACACGCCGATCGAGGAGACCCTCGAGGCGCTGCACGATGTGGTCAAGAGCGGAAAGGCCCGCTACATAGGGGCATCCTCGATGTGGGCGTGGCAGTTCAGCCAGGCGCTGTACCTGGCCGAGGCTCACGGCTGGACGAGATTCGCCACCATGCAGAACCACTACAACTTGCTGTACCGCGAAGAGGAACGTGAAATGTTGCCGCTGTGCCTGGATCAGGGCATCGGGGTCATTCCGTGGAGCCCGCTGGCCCGTGGCCGGTTGACCCGCGATTGGGACGAGTCCACGAACCGTTCGGAGAATGACGAGTTCGGCAAGACCCTTTACGACACCACCGCATCCGACCGGCAGATCGTCGAGCGCGTAGCCGAGGTGGCCGCCGAACGCAACGTGCCACGGGCTCAGGTCGCGCTGGCCTGGCTGCTCGCCCAGGACGCCCTGACCGCCCCGATCGTCGGCGCAACGAAGGAGCATCACCTGGCCGACGCCGTCGCGGCCGTGGACCTGGAACTGTCCGCGGACGAGATCAGCCGGCTCGAGGAGCCCTACACCCCGCACTCGGTCGCCGGCTTCAGCTAGCCGCCGGATCGGTCACCGCCCGAATACCGGGCCAGCCGGGCGCGGGCCAGCCGCACGGTCAACTCACGATGTGGGCCAGCCGCAAGGCCAACCGGTCGACGTCCAACGCCGCGACCAGCCGTACTCCCCCGGCGGTGAACATCTCGTAGTCACCGAGGTCGGCCTGCAGTTCGGTGCGCAACTCGTGGAGCCGCGCCCACGCCGGGGCGTCGGCAGGCGACTCGATCAGCGCGTCGAGCAGGTCCAGGCAGTCGCCGGACACCGCCGCCGGCAGCAGGTCCAGGTCCCACCGGGCGCGGTGCGAGACGTCGACCGTGCCGGGCGGCGCCGTGCTCGGCTGCGGGACAGCATCGGTCCCCTCCGGGGACGCGCCTGGCCCGCGGCCGTAGTCGGTGCGCAGCTCGAGCCACGGTTGACTGCGGCCGGCGTGCAAATCCGCGATGCCCTCCGCGGTCGCCTCTTGTGCGCCCTTGGTCGCATAGAACGCCAGGCTGGCCTCGATCGCGGCCAGCTCGCCGGCTCGGATCAGGACTATCGCCTCGGTCGAACCGGGCGCGCTCAGCATCACCCGCTGGCGGTCGCGCACAACCTGGTCCACCGCAGCGGTCAGGTCGGCTGATGGCAGTTCGAACTTGATCACACACCAGAGGATCTCAGGTGCTGCTGACAAACCGATGAGGCGGTGGCCGAATCGGTCTGCCCGAGATCGTGGACCGCATCGCGTTTCTGGCACGAGGTCACGGTTACCGGCGGAGACCGTCGGACGAGCCCAACACAACTATTGCCCGAGCAGCCAACGATCCGGGGCAATCAATTCAGCCGCGGCGTGCGGCCCCCACGACCCCGGGGCGTACGACAGCGGCGCGCCGCGGTGATCACGACCGGACAGCAACGGGTCAGCGACTTCCCACACGGCCCGCAGGCCGTCCGGCCGCGTGAAGAGCGAACGGTCGCCCAGCAGCACATCGTGGATGAGCCGCACGTAGGGCGCCAGCGGTTCGGCGTCAGGTAGGTCGGCCAAGGACAACTGGACTCGGGCCGCTTCCAGGTTCAGCTCCGGGCCGGGACGTTTGGCCAGCAAGTCCAGCTCGATCTGCCCGTTGCCCGACATCTCGAAACTCAGCACGTTCTGTCCGTCCGCCAGCGCGCCGAACGGTCCTGGCGCCGTGCGGAACACCACGCTCACCCGCTGATGGCTGGCGTGCATTCGCTTTCCGGTGCGCAGCAGGAACGGCACACCACGCCAGCGATCGTTGTCGATCCAGAGCCGGGCGGCCACGAACGTCTCTGTCCGTGAGCCCTGCCGTACGCCATCCAGGTCTTGATATCCCTCGAACTGGCCGAGGACAACATCGGCCAAAGCGAGCGGGCGGAACGCCGCGATCGTCTTTTCCCGAGCGGCCTGCAGGTCTTCGGCGCCCAGGCTGGCCGGTGGTTCCATCGCGACCTCGGCCGCGACCTGGAAAAGATGCGTCACCAACATGTCGAGGACCGCGCCGGTGCTGTCGTAGAAGACCGACCGGTCTGTCACCCCGATCTGCTCCGGCACATCGATCTGTACCGAGGCGATGTGCTGGCGGCTCCAGGCGGCGGCGAACAGCTCGTTGGCGAAACGCATCGTGTGCAGGTTCTGGGTCGCCTCCTTACCCAGGAAATGATCGATCCGATAAACCTGTGATTCATCGAGGACGGCGTGAACCGCCTTATCCAACGCGATGAAGCCTTCGCGCGACGTGCCGAAGGGTTTCTCGTAGACGACCCGGGATCCGGCGGCCAGGCGATGTTCGCCGATGGCGCGCGTCAGTTCGACGAAGGCGCTCGGGGGCACGGCGAAGTAGTGCACGAGTTGGGCGTTGTCGCCGAGCTGCCCGCGCGCCTCGGACAGCACGTCGAGCAGACTGCCGGGATCGTCGGAGTTGAACCCGCCGCCCGCGAACAGCAGCCGGGAGGCGAATTCCTGCCACGGACCGTCGGCCGGTTGCGGCCCGGATTCGGCGAGCACGCCGCGCACGTGCGCGCGGAAGTCCTCGTGCGCGACGTCGCCGCGGCCGTTGCCCACCAGCAGCCAACGCTCGGGTAGCAGCTTGCGCTGGGCCAGCGTGTAGAACGCCGGCAGCACCATCCGGCGGGCCAAGTCACCGGTCGCTCCGTATAGGACGAAGATCGTCGGCGGCAGCTGGTTAGATGATGCCTCGGCTGAGGGGTGGTGTCGCGAAGCGGCCATACCTTGCAAGGTAGCAACTTGGGCACGGTGTCCATCGTGAAACCGCGGGACTGGGCCGGCGACGAGAACGCCAGACGGGAGCAGAATCCACATGCGCAGCATCCTGGTCATCGGCATCGGGGCCGGTGATCCGTCCCAGTTGACGGTGCAGGCGGTGCGGGCCCTGAACCGGGTCGACGTTTTCTTCGTGATCGACAAGGGCGCCGTCAAGGACGACCTCGTCCAGTTGCGCTACCAGATCTGTGCCGAGCACATCACGAATGCCACCCACCGATTCGTCGAAGTGGCCGAGCCGGACCGGGATCGCGATCCGTCCGACTACCAGCTGGCGGTCACGGACTGGCATGCGGCACGGGCCCGAATGCTGGGCGCGGCCATTCGGGACGAACTCACGCCCGAGCAGACGGGCGCCTTTCTGGTGTGGGGTGATCCTGCCCTGTACGACAGCACGCTGCGGGTGCTGGACCGGATCACCGAGCTCGCGGCCGCGGGCGAAGCGGCGGCGGACTTCGACGTCGAGGTCATTCCTGGCATCAGCAGCGTGCAGGCGCTAGCGGCCCGACATCGGGTGCCGTTGAACCGGATCGGTGAACCGATTCTGATCACGACCGGCCGGCGACTGCGCGAATTCGGGACGATGCTCCCCGTCGGCACTGACAATGTGGTGGTCATGCTCGACTCGGAGCTGTCCTTCACCCAGCTCGATCCTGCCGGGTTGCACATCTATTGGGGTGCCTATCTGGGCACGCCCGACGAACTGCTGATCGCCGGACCACTGGGTGAGGTCGCCGACGAGATCGTCGCGGTACGGACGGCCGCGCGGCAGCGTAAGGGCTGGATCATGGACACCTACTTACTGCGTCGCTGACGTTCAGCCGGCCGCACTAAGGTGCCGCAGGGAACAGCCGATGAGGGTTAGGTATCTGCTTACCGGGGGCAGGCGACCGAGATTCGGGCGCGCGGCAGATCAAACTTTCTGCCTGGGTGCCGGATGCGAATTACTCAACCACTGAACACGACCAGGACGACGACCGCGGAACTGTCGGTCGGTGAGCTGCTGGTGACTCGCGGTCTGATCACCGACGAGCAACGCCGCAATGCCTTGGCCACGCAGGCGCAGACCGGATCTCGGCTGGGCACCATCCTGATCGCCTCCGGCGCCGTTCATCCGCGGGATCTGTACCGTGCGCTGGCTGATGCCTGGGGCGCTGAGTATCTCGACGTCAGCCGCTCGGAGCTCGACGAGACCATTCTTCCTCGGGTCGACCCGGGCCAACTGATCCGCGAAAGCTGGATTCCGCTGTTCCGCGACCCGGACGGGACGATCGCGGTGGCCACGGCCGAGCGCCCGACCGAGACGCTGCACGATCACATCGAACTCACCCTCGGTGAGCCGGTACGGCTGGTGGTCAGTTCGGACTGGAGCGTTTCGAAGGCGATCCAGCTCGGCTACCGCGACGCCGTGGTGGACCGCGCGACCGAGCAACTGTGGCGCGATCACCCCGAAGCTTCGGCCCGGGTCGTGCTGGACCGGCGGCAGCAAATCGTCGGCGGCCTGACGCTGGTGAGCGTCATCGCGCTGATCGTGCTGTTCCCGACCGCCACGCTGAGCGTGCTGTCCCTGCTGCTGGCCACCGGATTTCTGGTCGGCATCGCGTTCAAGTTCGTGGTCTGCATGACCGGGGCCCGAAAGGAGTTCGAGCAAACGGTCACCGCGGCCGAAGTTGCCGCGCTCACCGACGAGGAACTGCCGATCTACACCGTGCTGGTGCCGTGTTACCGGGAATCGGAGATCATCGGTCAGCTGGTCACCAACCTGGGACGGCTGGACTATCCCAGCGACAAGCTCGAGATCCTGCTACTGCTGGAAGCCGACGACGACGAAACCCTGGCCGCGGCCAAGGCCAGCAACCCCGACCACACCATCACCTTCGTCATCATCCCGGACGGCCAGCCGAAGACGAAGCCAAAAGCTTGCAACGTAGGGCTTTTCCTCGCCAAGGGTGACTTCCTCGTCATCTATGACGCCGAGGACCGGCCGGACGCGGACCAGCTAAAGCGGGCCGTCATCGGCTTCCGCAAGGCGCGACGCGGCACCGTGTGCCTGCAGGCCGCGCTGAACTACTTCAACGCTGGCGAGAACGCTCTGACTCGGATGTTCACTCTCGAATACTCCTTCTGGTTCGACTACATGCTGCCCGGCTTGGATGCCCGCCGGCTGCCCATCCCGCTCGGCGGTACGTCCAACCATTTTCGGACCGATGCCTTGCGAGAACTTGGCGGCTGGGATCCCTACAACGTCACCGAGGACGCCGACCTGGGCATCCGGGTTGCCGCTCGTGGCCAGCGGGTCGGCGTCATCGATTCCACCACGTTCGAAGAGGCCAACCGCGCGTACGGGAACTGGGTTCGGCAGCGTTCACGCTGGATCAAGGGATACATGCAGACGACGCTGGTGCACACCCGGCACCCGATCAGACTCGTCCAGCAGGCGGGCCTCATGCAGGCGTTGGGATTCGGCATGTTGATCGGCGGCACCGCGGTGTCGTTCCTCGCCGTCATCCCTCTGTACCTGGTTTTCCTGGTATCGCTCTGCCTGCCGGCGGCCGAGGTCGGCAAGTACTTCCCGGGCTGGGTCCTGTGGTTCAGCCTCACAAATCTCTTGCTGGGCAACGGCTTGATGATCTGGGTGTCGATGATGGGCGCCTTCCGGCGCCGGCGGTATTCGCTCGTCCTGTGGGCCCTGCTCAATCCGCTGTACTGGCTGATGCATTCCGTGGCCGCCTACAAGGCCCTCTGGCAACTGGCCACCCGGCCGCATTATTGGGAGAAAACCGCACATGGTCTCACTCACGAAGACACCGATGTCCCTGCGCCCGGTGACCACACTGAACGCGAATGGAACGAGCCTCGGGTCGCCGGGCCGGTCGTGGCCCGGTAGCAGCGCCGCCCGGAACGCCCTGCGGCTGGCCATTGCCGCGCCGTTCGTGCTGCTGGCGTTCAAGGCGCACGCCGGCGGATTCAACGACCACACCAACGCGAGCTTGCGGCAGCACGCCCGCGCAATTCATTGGGGATCCTCGGACCTGTCGTTCCTCGGGCAGCTCTATCCCCCGCTGCCGACCGGCGTGGCCGGATTGCTGCCGAGCACGTTCGCACTAGCCGTATTGGGCGCGCTCGGGGCCGGCGTCATCATCGAAGCGCTCGGGGCCCGCTTGCGTGCGCGCGGCATGTCCTGGCCGGCGCTGCTCGCACTGCTGATCAGCTTCGGCGCGTCCCCGTCCTTTGCGCTCACCGCCACGACCGACTTGCGCGCCTTCATGGCGTTGACGTTCCTGGCGCTGGCGCTGGAGGGCTTCCTCCGGTTTGCCTTTGCCGGTCAAACCCACGGTGGCTTCCAGGCCGGTTTGGCTATCGGGTTCGCCGCGCTGTGTGATCCGATCGCGATCGTCTGCGCGTTCGGCTTCGCCTTGGCCGCACCGCTCATTGCCCGGACCCGCTTTCGCGACGAGAAAGCGGCCGGCCGGGCGACGGCTGGGGTCCTGCTGTTCCCGACCGTGGCCGGCGTTCTCGGCTGGACGTTCTTATGCTGGCGTTTCAACGGCAGCGCGATCGGATGGCTGCACGATGCCGCGCCCGAGCTCGGTTTCGGTCACGGTGTCCTGACCCAGATGGACACGGCAACCCGCGCGCTCGGCCGACCGTTGCTGTTCTCGCCGGTCTTCGTACTGGCCTTGCTGCTACTGGTTTACCGACGTCGCTATCTGATGGCGATCGGCACCGCGCTGCCGCTGGGCTGCGTCTGGGTGGCGGGCTGGGTCGGCATGCAATTCCATCCGCAGTGGACGTCGGTCCTGCTCGGCGTCGTCGGAGTGGTGGCGCTACCGCGCCGGCCGGGACGGACGATGACCGCGCTTATCGTGCTGGTGGCCGGCACCGGGTTGTTGTTGAAGTGGACGCTGGCCAGCAGCCCGCTCGTACTGGCGTGGCAGCACGCCTTGCTGCACTGAGGCTGCTGCGGCTACTGGCGGGCGAAGAAGGGCTGTTCGTAGTGCGCGACGCGCGTAGTGCGGCCCTGGATCAGCAGCTCGGCCAGCTGGTAGAGGATCGCGCCGGTGGGAGCATGGATGACGCCGCCGAACAGTGGCAACTGCAGCACGGGGCGGGGCGAGTCGGGCACTGTGATGAACCGCGGCTCGACGTCAAGATCAGCGACGGGCATCTCGTGAACCTCGGCCACCTCTTCGGCCTGAGCGACGACGGCGGCGCTGCCTGCTTCGAGCCACACCACGACCGGTGTCATCAGGTACCCGGACCGAGTGACGAAATCATCGAGCTCGCCGAGGATGTCGACGGCCGGCGCTTCCACGCCCAGCTCCTCGTGCAGTTCCCGCAGCGCAGCGGTATGGGCGTCCTCCCCGGGGTCGAGTCGGCCGCCCGGCAACGCCCACTGACCGGGGTGGGCGCGGAGCTTGCTACTACGCCGAGTCAGCAGGAACCGGGTGACGGGCGATTGGTCCGCGGCGTCCGGCTCAGCGGGCGATTCGAACAGCGCGATCGCGACCGCGGCCGCGCGCGGCGCCGGGCCGTCCGACTCGGCGGGCACCGCGGCGATCCGATCGAACTCGGCCAGCTTGCCCGCGACGTCGCTGCGGGTCAGCCCGCTCACGCGGCGTCCCGCAATCGGGCGGAATCGTGGCGTGGCGAGTCATGGCGCGCGGACTGTATGTCCCACTTGTGCGGCATCAGAGACGTCCTTTCGGCTGAAGTTCCGATCGAGGTCACCATCCGCACGACGCACCCGCCATTAGGACTGTGTACCTACTCTCGAGCATCTTCGCATCCCGACCCGGCCAGTACCGAGGCACCGGGCGCGAGCAGCCTGATCAGCGACATGGCGTCGTAGGGCGCCCGGACCTTGACGTCGTTGTCGAAGTAGCAGAACACGTCGAGGCCTCGCGCCGTCCAGCCACGGATCCGCTCGGCCCACAGTTGCAACGCGGGCTCGTCATAACCGCTGGTGTAAAGCTCGTCGGCACCATGCAGGCGGACGTAGACGAAATCAGCGGTCACGTCGAAGAGCTGCGGCCATTTTCCGGCGGTGTCGGCAACGACCAGCGCCACGGATCGGGAACGCAACAGGTCGACGGCCTCTGGACGGGCGAAGCTGTCGTGGCGTACTTCGACCGCATGCCGAAGTTCGCCGTCGACGAGTGTGCCGGTCCAGCTTCGACCGGCCTGCCGTTCGCCGTGCCGCCGGGCCAGGTAGGCGGCTTCCCCCGTCGAGCGCGGGAGCTGGTCGAGGAAGGTCGTGATCAGCTCCGCGTCGAAGGCCATGGTCGGCGGTAGCTGCCACAGGATGGGACCGAGCTTTCCGCCCAGTGCTAGCAGGCCGGACGCGAAATAATTCGGCAATGTCGTTTCCGCTCGGCGCAATCGGGTCATATGGGTGATGAAGCGACTGCCCTTAACCGAAAAGACGAAGTCGTCGGGCGTCTCGTGGCGCCACCGGTAATAGCTGGACGGCAGCTGCAACGAGTAGAACGAGCCGTTGATTTCGATCGAGGTCAATCGCTGGGCCGCGTAACTGAGTTCGCTGCGCTGCGGGAGTCCCTTGGGATAGAAATCCTTGCGCCACGGCGGGTAGCGCCAACCGGAGATTCCCACGCGGGCCATTGCCATCGGTTGTCTCGCACCCTCGTTCGCGGCTGGATTCGTGGGCGCCGGCCGGGTCGCTGAAAGGAGGTCGGCTCTGTCAACGTAAGCCCTCTTCGCAGGTCGTGGCAACCGGGCGTCGGCCGGCTTTGACGGGCCGGGAAACCAGGCCTTGCGCTCGTTCGGCGCTATTGGCTCGGGACCATAAACGGAAATGCGTCCGTCATCGTGCGGCACCAATTGGTAACTCGCGGTAATGTTTCGATGGGATGTTTCGGCCCTTGCAGGCGTTATCGGGCGAGATGGGAAGCGGGAGTCAGTGGTGGCCAGCACGTTGAATCTCGTCGAGTCGCTGCTGCTCACAGCGCACGCGGCGAGCAAGTTGGATGACGCGGTCGCGCAGTTGGCAGACGGGCTCATCGGCGCGCTCGGTGTTGACGCGATCTCGATCAGCCTCGGGCCGGATTTGGCCGCGGCGGACAGTGCTGACCCGATGGTTCAGCACGTCCGCGGTAGCAGGGCCGCGATGCGAGCATTGCCGTCCCTGACGGAGGCGGTGCTCGGTGCGGTTGATCCGACCCCGCCCTCCGTACCGTTGCCGGCTGCGCCGGGTCGCGGCGGACGGCGAATGGGAGGGCTGCGGGCCTTCCAAGCGCCCCGGTCCTGGGCTCTTCGTGATACCAGCAACTCCCTGGTCGGTGTGCTCAGCACGGTACAAATGGCAGTCACCGACTCATTGCCTCGCGCTGAACGTGAGCTGGCTGCGGCTATCGCTTTGACCGTTCGCCACCTGGGCATCCTCTACGAGCGGGCGCGCACGGCCCAGGTCGTGCACGACGATCAACTGCGTTTCCAGGTCGCCCTGGAAGAACGCCGGCTGGCCACTCGTGCGTTCGATCTCGTGTTCGAGGAGTCGGCCGTCGGCATGGCTACGGTGAGCCTTGATCCGGTGGACGCCGGCCGCTTCTTCTCGGTCAACGACGCTTTGTGCCGTATCACGGGCCGGACCGCGGACGAACTCACGGCAATGACGTTCTCCGAATTGACTCATCCCGATGATCGACGGATCGGCGATTCGGCATTGAAACGAGCGATGAGCGGTCGGCGCACACCGTTCCGGACGAGCAAGCGCTATCTGCGGGCCGACGGCGAAGTGGTCTGGGTACAGGTGACTTCGTCGCCGCTCTTCGACGATCTGGGCGAGCCGTTTTTCGCCATCACACAGATTCTCGATCTCAGCCCGCGCCAGGAAGCGGAAATCGAGCGGGCCCGGCAGATCGACGAGCTGACCGGACTGCTCAACCGCGGCGCACTGGATCGTTCGCTGGACGACGTGTTGGAACGCGCGCGGCGGCTGGGCACCAGCGGAGTGGTGTTGGTATGCGACATCGGCAACACGTCGGCGAACGGACGGGGGCTGGACCTGCTCAGCGGCGACGACGCCGACGCTATCCGGGTCGCGGTATCCGAAATCCTCGGCCGGACCGCACGCAACGGCGACATCCTCAGCCGGATCGGGGTGAACCGCTTCGTCGTCGTTGCCGAGGAGGTCCGTCCGGAACACGCGGGGGTGATCGCCGAACGACTGGCCACTGCATTGGAGACGGCGCCGGGCGGTCCCAGTGTGCATCGCTTCCGAGCCGAAATCGGCGTCGCGATCCTGACGCCGACCAGCAATGATTCGGCGACGCTGTTGCGGCAGGCCGACCATGCGATGCAAAGCGCGCGCCAGCAGGGAAAGACGCACGTGCTTTATGCCCGGGCCGACACTGGCGAGGTCCTCGATTCGAGCCAGCTGCTCTACGTCCGACCGGGCCACGTGTTGCCCACTCGGCATCCCGGCATACTCGACGACTGAACGCTCGCGACGCCCGCCTCAGCGCTCACGGCGGGCGGCTCGACCACTGGTGTGCTGGGCGTCAGTCGATGTCGATGACCGTGGCAATCGGCATGCCCGGACGATAGGCAAGATGCACGCTGCTGGGCGCGTTCAGCACGGTGAGGCGCGCCAGCGCACCTGGACGCAGCACGCCGACATCATCGCGACGCAGTGATCGGGCGGCTCCGGCGGTAGCGGCCCACACGGCTTCGGCCGGCGTCATCTGCATCTCGCGCACCGCCAACGCGATGACGAAAGGCATTGAGGATGTGTGGCTACTGCCCGGATTGCAGTCGGTAGCCAGCGCCACCGTCGCACCAGCCGCCAGCAGCGCCCGCGCGGGCGGGTAACTGGCGCGCGTAGAGAACTCCGCGGCGGGCAGCAGGGTGGCAACAGTGTCGCTCGCAGCTAGGGCATCAATGTCGGCCTGCTCGAGGTGAGTGCAGTGATCGACGCTGGCCGCGCCCAGCTCACAGGCCAATTGCACGCCGGGGCCGGCCGCTAACTGATTGCCGTGCACTCGCAGTTGGAAACCGGCGGAACGTCCCGCGGTGAGGATCGCGCGGCTCTCGTCGCCGTCGAAGGCGTGCGGACTGGCCGGTTCGCAGAACACGTCGAGCCAGCGAGCCAGCGTGGCGCAGCGGGGCAACATCTGCTCGCAGAACAGCCGTACGTAAGCGCCCCGATCGGCAACGTCGTCGCTAGGCCCATCTGCGGTAGGGATGACGTGGGCCAGCAAGGTCGTCTCGTCCGTCGCCTCGGCCGCCAGCCGCAACAGCCTGACTTCCTGTTCGACGCTGAGTCCATACCCGCTTTTGATCTCCACCGTGCCAGTACCCATTGCCCGTAACTCGGCCATCCTCGACCCGAGCAAGGTGCGCAGTTCGTCGTCGGACGCTGCGATCGTGCGTGCGACGGTGATCGAGATACCACCGCCCTGGTAAGGGCTTCCCGCCATGCGGGCCTCGAATTCGGCGGACCGGTCCCCGGCAAAGATCAGGTGGGTGTGTGAGTCAACGAAGGCCGGCAGCACCGCCCGACCGTCCATCGCACGTCGCTCATCAGCCGCAGGCGCGGACGCGGCCGGTCCGATCCAGCTGACGCGGCCGTCCGACACGACCAGCGCGGCATCGCGCATTACGCCGAGCGGCCCGCCGTGATACGGATCGTTCGTCGTCAGTTCCCCGATGTCGGTGAGCAGCACGGCATTCATGCGTCCTCCCAGAGCGCTTCGACGGCGCGGGCAAGGAGCGCGCCGACATCGCCCAGTCGGTGCTGTCCATTGGCGACGACGATGTCGCCGTCGACCAGCACGGTATCGACGTCTGCCGAGCTGGCCGTGTTGATCACGAGGGCCGGATCGATGCCGGCCGTACGCGGGCTGTCCAGGCGGATCGCGACCAAATCCGCGCGGCGCCCGACCTCGATCCGGCTGGCGTCGACTACGCCAAGACTCGCGTGCTGAGTAAGCGCCCCCAGTAGGGCGTCAGGGCCGAACGTTCCCCGAACGCCGGTCGCCAACCGCTCGTGCTGTTCGATGTCCCGGGCCTCGGCAATCAGATCGACCTGGCTGTGCTGATCGCTACCCACACTCAGCCGGCAGCCGGCGGCGGACAGTGCGCCGGCCCGTCCGATGCCATCGGCGAGATCTCGCTCGGTACTTGGGCACAGGCAGAGCGAGGTGTGGCTCTGCCCGAGTAACGCGATGTCCTCGTTGCTCACATGGGTGGCGTGGACCGCGGTGGTGTCGGGGCCGAGCACGCCGGCCTCGGATAGCAGCGCGGTCGGCGTCCGCCCATAAAAGGCAAGCGCGGCCGCGTTCTCGGCGGGCTGCTCGGACAGATGGACGTGCAGCGGCTGCCCGTCGGCAAACTTCGCGACAGTGGCCAGCGCCTGCCGTGGGACGGCGCGTACGGAATGAATGGCCGCACCGATGACGACCGAATCATTACCCGCGACCGGCGTGCTGGCCTGTAGATCGGCGACCCGGTCCAGCCAACCGTCGGCATCGGCGTCGCCGAAGCGGAGTTGGACGCCCGCGAGTGGACGGTGCCCGCCGGCATCGAGGCCACCCGCCAGGTAGCAAGCGTCGAGCAGGGTCAGCCGGATGCCGGCCTCGTGCGCGGCCTGGATCAACGCATACGCCAGCTCGTTCTCGTCCGCGTATCGCTGGCCGGCCGGCCCGTGGTGCAGGTAGTGGAATTCGCCCACCGTGGTGACGCCCGCCAACGCCATCTCGGCGTAGAGCGCGCGCGCCAGCGCCAGATACGACGACGGCGTGACGCGATCGGCCAGCCGATACATCTGTTGCTGCCAGGCCCAGAAGTCACCGGCCGTGGTTAGCCGTCCGCGTAGCGCCCGGTGAAAAGCGTGGCTGTGGGCGTTGGCGAATCCGGGCAGCACGACACCGGGCAGCCGGGCCGCGCCAGCGGCGCTGCCGCCCGCGGTCACGCCGACGAATCGCCCGGCGTCGATATCGATGCGGACATTCGACTGGAGCCCTTGTGTAGTAACGGCAAAGTCTGCGAACCAGCTGCTGGTCATGGTCGGGCACCCGCTGGCGCCAACCATCGCGGCGGTAGCTCACCGAGCCGGGGGCATCGAGTTCGTCGCAGAGACTCCATGTTCAGCCGCGCATCGGAATCGGCACGCCATGCTCGGCGGCAGTGTGCTCCGCCTCGGGATAGCCCGCGTCGACATGCCTGATGACGCCCATGCCCGGATCGTTGGTGAGTACCCGTTCGAGTTTCTGTGCCGCGAGGTCGGTGCCGTCCGCGACGGTGACCTGGCCAGCGTGAATGGACCGCCCGATGCCGACACCGCCGCCGTGGTGAATCGAGACCCAGGTAGCGCCGCTGGCCACGTTGATCATGGCGTTGAGCAACGGCCAGTCGGCAATCGCATCGGAGCCGTCGGCCATCGCCTCGGTTTCACGGTAGGGCGAGGCGACCGATCCACAGTCGAGATGGTCGCGGCCGATCACGATCGGAGCTGTTATCTCGCCGCTAGCCACGAGGTCGTTGAAGGCCAGCCCGGCCTTGTCCCGTTCTCCGTAACCAAGCCAACAGATCCGGGCCGGTAAGCCCTGAAAGTGCACTCGCTCCTGGGCGAGCCGAATCCACCGTGCGAGCGACTCATTGTCTGGGAACAGCTCGAGAATCGCGCGATCGGTGCGGGCAATGTCCGCCGGATCACCGGACAGTGCGGCCCAACGAAATGGACCCTTGCCCGCGCAGAACAGCGGCCGGATGTAAGCCGGCACGAATCCTGGGAACGCAAATGCACGGTCGTAGCCGGCCGTCCTGGCTTCACCGCGGATCGAGTTTCCGTAATCGAAGACCTCCGCACCGCGATCAAGAAAGCCCACCATTGCCTCGACATGCACGGCCATGGATGCCTGCGACCGTTCGGTGAATTCGGCCGGCTTGGCCGCGGCGTAGTCGTGCCACCGGTCGAATTCCACGCCGATCGGCAGGTAGGACAGCGGGTCGTGCGCGGAGGTCTGGTCGGTGACTATGTCGATGGGAGCGTCCATCGCCAGCAGTTGAGGCACCAGCACGGCAGCATTGCCAACAACCCCGATGGAGAGTGCCCGTCGCTCGTCCCGAGCCTGGGTCGCCAACTGAAGTGCCACAGCGAGCGAGTTCGCCTCGACATCGAGATACCCGTGCTCGATGCGCCGTCCGATCCGGGCCGGGTCGCAGTCCACACAGATGGCGACGCCGCCGTTCATGCTTACGGCCAGGGGTTGCGCACCGCCCATGCCGCCGAGTCCGCCGGTCAACGTGATGGTGCCCGCGAGCGTGCCGTTGAAACGTTTCGCAGCCACGGCAGCGAAGGTTTCGTACGTGCCCTGCAGGATTCCCTGGGTGCCGATGTAGATCCATGAGCCGGCCGTCATCTGGCCGTACATGGTCAGTCCCAGCTGTTCCAGCCGCCGGAACTCCTCCCAGTTCGCCCAGTTGGGCACCAGGTTCGAATTCGCGATCAGGACCCGCGGTGCCCATTCGTGCGTGCGCATCACACCCACCGGCCGTCCGCTCTGGACCAGCATCGTCTCATCACGTTGAAGGGTTGTGAGCGTGCGGATCAGAGCGTGATAGGACGGCCAATCCCGGGCGGCCTTTCCCGTGCCGCCGTAGACGACCAGCTCGTCGGGACGCTCGGCCACCTCCGGATCGAGATTGTTCTGCAGCATGCGCAGCGGCGCCTCGATCTGCCAGTCACGAGCCGTCAGCTCGGTGCCGCGCGGCGACCGTACGGCTGCTGGTCTGGTCATGGTCCTCGTCCTTCCTGGTGCGTGATGGTGCTTGGTGCTTGGTGCTTGGTGCGGCTCGAGCGTCGTGCGGGTCGAGCGTCGTGCGGGTCGAGCGTCGTGCGGGTCAGCTCAGCGGCGTGGGTAAGACGTCGTCGGCGGCGGATACCGCGGCGCCGGACCGGACGAATTCCACGGCCAACTCGATCTCGTCGGACAGGAATCGGTCCGGGCCTGGGCCGGCTATTTGCCGGCGCAGCGCCGCTACTACGGCGCCCGTCGCCGGACCTGGTCGCAGCGGGGCGCGTAGATCCAGCGCACGGGCAGCGGACAGGAGCTCGATCGCCACCACGCGAGTCAGGGCATCGACACTGCGGCGCAGCTTGCGCGCGGCCGACCAGCCCATCGAGACGTGGTCCTCCTGCATCGCCGAGGACGGGATCGAGTCGACCGACGCCGGTGCCGCTAGGCGTTTGAGTTCGGACACCAGGCTGGCTTGGGTGTACTGGGCGATCATGTGCCCGGAGTCCACCCCGGGATCGTGGGCCAGGAACGGTGGCAATCCCCGCGACCGGTTGGCATCGAGTAACCGATCGGTCCGCCGCTCGCTCATGGAAGCGACATCGGCCGCCGGGATGGCCAGAAAGTCCAGCACATAGCCGATTGGAGCGCCGTGGAAGTTGCCGTTGGATTCCACCCGGCCATCAGTCGTCACGACGGGATTGTCGACGGCGGCGGACAGCTCGAAGGCCGCCACATAGCGGGCGTGCGCGACGGTGTCCCTGGCGGCGCCGGCGACCTGTGGAGCGCAGCGCATCGAATAGGCATCCTGGACGTAGACGCAATCGGGCCCGGCGTGGGAAGCCATGATCGGCGACGCGGCCAGTAAGGCCCGCATGTTCGCGGCTGCGACGGCCTGGCCGGGTTGTGGTCGCAGTGCCTGCAGGTCGGCCGCGAACACTCGCGCGGTGCCCAGCATCGCCTCGACACTCATGGCTGCGGTGATGTCCGCCGTGCGCAGCAGTAGATCCAGGTCGGTGCAGGCGAGCAACAGTTGCCCGAGCATCCCGTCGGTCCCGTTGATCAGGGCCAGACCCTCTTTTTCGTGCAGGGTGATCGGGGCCAGGCCGTGCTCGGCCAGCACTTCTGCCGTGGGTCGACGGACACCCGCCGGATCGCGCACCCAACCTTCGCCCAGCAGCGCCAGCGCAACGTGCGCGAGCGGCGCCAGATCCCCGGAACACCCGAGACTGCCGTACTCATGGACCACTGGGGTGATGCCCGCATCCAGCATGGCCGCAAGGGCCAAGGCTGTTCCCGGCGCGATGCCGGTACGGCCGGTAGCCAGCGTCGATAACCTGAGCAACATCATCGCCCGTACGACCTCGCGCTCGACCTCCGGCCCGGAGCCGGCGGCGTGCGAGCGGATCAGTGAGCGTTGCAGCAATGCCCGTTGTTCGACGGGAATGTGCTTGGTGGCCAGCGCGCCGAAACCAGTGGAGATTCCGTAGTGCGGCTCGACGTCATCGGCCAGTGCCTCGATGGTCGTGCGGGTGGCCTTGATTGCCGCCAACGCATCGGGAGTGAGATCTATCGGGGCTCCGTGGCGGGCGACGGCGACGACCTGTGCCTCGGTAAGGGGACCTCGTCCGACTTCGATTCGCTGCATGCCTGACGGTAGGCCCTGGCGGGATGTTCGGACCAGCCCGCGGCGACGACTGGAGCCTCGGCAGCACCACAGTTGGCGCCGTTCAGGCAGTTGACGCAGCTGGCATGATCGAGCGGTCACGGTAGCGTTCCCGTGGCACGCGAGTTCGCGCTGGCCAACGCCTGCTTGATGGCATCCTGTAACCACTCGTGGTACTCGTTGCTCAGTTCGGTTCGACGGCCGTAGGCCTGCAGGTAACGAGCGTGCAGGGCTGCATCATGCCGCAGGAGCCAGCTCAGAAAATGCTCCCGCGTCGGGCCCTTCAGGTACAGCGGCCTAGCGCCCATGACCGACCCCCCGGCGTCGATGATCGCGGCAACCGTCTCGGTCAGCTGGGCCCGGCTATCAGACAACCCGGGCAGCACGGGTGCCACCAGGGCGCCGGTACGGATGCCCGCGTCGGCCATTGCGCGCATTGCCTCCAGTCGACGTCGCGGATGCGGCGTACCCGGCTCGGTCACCCGCCAGACGGCGGCATCCACGGTGCCGACCGAAAACGCGACCGTGACGTCGACTTCACTGGCCGCCTGAACGAGCAGGTCCAGGTCTCGCTTCACCAGAGCGGACTTGGTCAAGATCGAAAAAGGCGTCTTCGCCTCAGCCAATTCGCGCACGATCCCCCGGGTCAGCCGGTACTTTCCTTCGGCCCGTTGATAGGGGTCGGTATTCGTCCCCATGGCAACGTGCTCGCGCGCCCACCGAGGGTTTGCCAGCTCGGCTCGAAGTCGTTCGACCGCATTGATCTTCACCACGATCTTGCTGTCGAAGTCCTCACCAGCCGACAACCCGAGGTACTCGTGAGTCGGTCGCGCGAAGCAATAGGTACACGCATGACTGCATCCGCGGTATGCGTTGATGGTCCAACGGAACGGCATTGCCGATGTCGGAGCGACCTGGTTCAGCACGCTTCTCGCGACGACCGGCAGGAACTCGAGGCCTGACAATCGGCCGGTGCCTTGCTCAGGCCCGAGCAGTTCGCCCAGCCCGAACAAGGACGTCTGGGTGTCCGCTTCATCGTCTGCTAATCTCCACCGCATGCAGCTATTAGAACATATGTTCGAGTCGATAACACCCTGCGTATCGTGTCCTCGTGACGGAAGATGCGCCGACGAGAGCCACCGCGTTTTACGTTCCCCGAGCGGATGGTTCGCTCGATTCGACCAGCGCGACGACAAGTCCGTGGGATCCGTCGGCCCAACACGGTGGGCCGCCATCGGCGTTGCTGACACGGGCGATCGAATTGCTGCAACCCCGTCCCGACATGGCAATTTCACGGATCTCGATCGACTTTCTCGGTGGGATTCTACAGGGCCGGATGCTGATCGATGCCGAGCTGATCCGACCCGGCAAACGAGTCGAGTTGGTCGAAGCGCGGCTGACCGTGGACGGCCGCCTGGTCGCAATCGGACGCGCCTGGCGCAGCCAGGTCGGCGAGGCGGTGGCACCTGCTCGGCCACCGCTATCCGAGATGCCCTACGCCGTGCCCGAACCGCATTCGCAGGACTACTTCGATGGCGTCGATCCCGAGTGGGGATACGGTCGAGCCATCGAATGGCGTTTCCTCCGTGGTGGTTTTCGAGTTGGTGGTCCCGCGCAAGTCTGGGCTCGTCCGCTCATTCCCTTGGTCGCCGGCGAGCAGCCGAGTGGATTGCAGCGAGCCCTCATCGTCGCGGATTCAGCCAATGGCCTGAGCGCGGAACTGAATCTGCGCGAATGGCTGTTCATTCCGCCGACCTTGACGGTCACGGTATTCCGCGAACCGAGCAGCGATTGGTTGATGCTGGACGCACGAACGAGGATCGATCCACGAGGGATGGGCATCGCCCACGCCACGTTGTTCGACGAAGCCGGCGAGTTCGGTGTGGCCACCCATCCGCTACTGGTCCAACGTCGGCCCGGCATTTAACGCGCAGAACGCCTTTGCGTCTCTGAACCCGAAGAACTCGCGGAACTGGTTCTCCTGCTGTCCAGCACGCGGAGGGGCAACGTCACCGGCAGCGGATTCGCCATCGGCTGCGGCCTGATCACCACCATGCAAATAACACTGCGCGGTAGCCGTCGGATTCGGTTCCCCTGCAAATCTTGTTCACCGTTCACAGCGCGCCTATGTTCTGAGCACAGCTGGCAGCTGACGAGCGCAAGTCCAGCACTCCCGAGAGGAATCTGCAATGTGGACAAAGCGATTCTCAGTTGCACACTCATGGCGACGACTTGTCATCCTTCCGGTGGTGGGCGTGCTAGCGGTGGCAGCGCTCGGCGCCAGTGCGGCCGCTGACCCCTCGCGCCATCCCCGGCAACCCAAGCCCACCGTCGTTCTGGTGCACGGTGCGTGGGCCGACAGTTCGAGTTGGGACGGTGTGGTCAGCCGCTTGCTCGACGATGGCTATCCAGTCGACGTGTTTCCGACTCCGTTGCGCAGTCTGTCCGGTGACAGCGCTTATCTCCGCAGCTATCTCGCCGCAATCACCGGTCCCATCGTCCTCGTCGGACACTCCTATGGCGGCGCTGTCATCAGTAACGCGGCGACCGGCAACGCCAACGTCAAGGCGCTGGTTTACATCGACGCCTTCGCGCCACTCGCCGGCGAGAATGTCCTGCAATTGGCGGGCGCTGACTCCGCACTTGCCAATCCGGACGTGACGAAGGTGTTCAACTTCGTGCCTGGCCTTCCGCCTACGCCGACTACGGACCTCTATGTTTTGCCCGGCTTGTTCCCCAGCGCCTTCGCCAATGATCTACCGAAGAAGCAGGCCGCCGTACTGGCCGTGACCCAGCGACCGATCACCTTCGGTGCTCTCAACGAGGTATCCGGCGCGCCGGCTTGGCAAAGCATTCCGTCCTGGTATGAGGTCGGCACGATCGACAGGGCGATTCCCGCGGCCCAACAACTGATGATGGCTCAGCGTGCGGGTGCTCACATCGTGAAGGTGAGGTCGTCGCATCTGCCGATGATCTCGCAGCCGAAGGCCGTAGAGCACACGATCGAGGCGGCGGCGCGAAGCATCCACTGACACAGGGCCGCGTCCACAAAGCAACGCTCGCCCTACGCGCGGCCGTACAGATTGGCGAGCCGTGCAGATCTAGCGAGCCGTGCAGATCTAGCGACGCGCGCAGATTTGGCGCCCGTGCATGATCGCCATCAGTACGCAATTGCCGTTAGTACGTCCGCGCGAACGCGGGAGTTGAAGGGAGAGACGGCATGGCCCCACGCCACACTTCTAAGCAGCACATTCTCGACATCATGAAACAGGTCGGCTTTCAAGACCGGATTCCGGAGGCGCAGCGAATTCTTCCCGATGAAGTGGATCTTGACCGCGACGGTCCGACGCTGGCCCGCCTAGGCCTGAGCCTGGATCGCATCGTCGACGAGCTTGGGGGCGGACCCTGGTGACCGGGAGTTCCGCGCCGTGCTCGACCGTGCCGACCGCTGGCCGCTCGCCGTGCCGACCGCTGGCCGGCCGGCCGCTGGCTAGCTCAATCCGAGCACAGAACCAGGCGTGGTCGGCATTTCCTTGCCGCGGCCCAAAGCTGTCGGTGGTCGACGCTATGGTGACGTGAGTCACAACGAATCGGTGTACACACACCGGCCCATCACTACAGCGGCAGGCCAGCTGTTCGCGCCCTGCCTCGGAATGGAGTTGACATGACAATTCGCGACACGCCGTTCGCGCCCGGCACACCGTGCTGGGTTGATCTGCTTTCCTCCGATACCGAGAGTTCAAAGGCGTTCTACGGTGCCTTGTTCGGTTGGGTTGCCAACGAAGCGCGCGAAGATCTGCACGGCTACGTGACCTTCACCTCGGATGGCCACCCCGTCGCCGGCATGATGGGCCGGATGCCAGGCATGGACTCCCCCGACGTCTGGAGCACCTACCTCGCCACCGACAACATCGACGCCTCCGTCGACGCGGCAACCCTGGCCGGTGCGCAAGTCCTCGCGTCGCCGATGGACGTGGCTGACCTCGGACGAATGGCGCTGTTGATCGATCCGGCCGGTGCCGGCCTCGGCCTGTGGCATGCGATCACCTTTCCCGGCTTCGGTAAGTACAACGAACCCGGAGCGGTGACCTGGGACGAGGTCCTCAGCAAGAATTTCACCACCTCGGTGTCGTTTTACGAGCAAGTGTTCGGATGGACGATCGAGACGATGGCCGACACCGAGGAGTTCCGCTATGTCACCGGCCAGGTCAACGGCGATACGGTGGCCGGCTTGATGGATGCCCATACGTTCCTGCCCACTGAGGTGCCCTCCCATTGGGCGGTCTACTTCAGCGTGACCGACACGGACGAGGCGGCAGCCAAAACAGCCGCGCTAGGGGGTACCGTCCTGCGGCCAGCCGAGGACACTCCATTCGGGCGGCTCGCCGAGGTGGCCGACCCGACGGGTGCGCCGTTCAAACTGCACTCAACGAAGATGGCCGACGGCAGCACGCTGGCCAGCAACTGACGGGCCGCAGCAAAAGCATTCAGTCGAGATCCTCGATGAAGCGCCGCAGGTCGTTCAGCGTCCGGCAGCTCACGGCTTCGGTGCAGTGTCGCGCGTAAACGTGCATCAGCGAATCGCCGGTACCCCAGAGCGGGCGCGCTTCCGGGTTCAACCAGTAGACCGCGCCAGCGCGACGGGAAATGTCGACCAGGGTCGCCTCTTCGGACGGCAGGTAGTTCCCACGCCCGTCTCCGAAGATCAGCACGGTGCTGCGCCGACCCAGTTCCGAACTTATCTCGGCCCCGAACTGGCGAAGCGCATGGCCATAGTCGGTGTGGCCACCCAGGTAGCTCGGGCCGCCCAGCCGGTTGATCGCTCGGATCGTCTGCAGTGGGTCCTCGTTCTCGCGAAACAGGTCCGTCAGTTCAATCGCGTTCTCGATGAAGGCGAACGTGCGTAGGCGCGAAAACAGCTGAGTCAAGGCAGAAACCAGCGTGACCGTGAACGCGGCGAAAGTCGCCACCGAACCAGACATGTCGGCCAGCACGTACAACTGCGGCTTGGTCGGGTTAGGACGGCGGTGCAGTACTTTCACCGGCACCCCGCCGGTAGCCATCGACGCGCGCAACGTGGCGCGGACATCCAGCTGCCCATTCCGCTGACGACGTTTGCGCATCATCGTCGTCGCCAACTTGCGTTCCAGCGGCTTCATCGCACGCTCGATCTCGGCCAACTGGTCCCGGTTGGCCATCGAAATGTCCGCGTCCGCCGGCAACGGCGTACGAAGGGTCTCGGTCACCGCATCCAGACCACGGTCGGCCACCAGTTGTTCGCGGATGACCTCGCGAATCTGCTGCCGCAACGAGTTTGCCCGGTCGGCGACTTCCTGCCGGCGCAACTGCAGCCCGAGCTCGGACCCCGACCCACCACCGCCCGCGCCGCCGGCAGCCCCATTACCCGATGCGCCGCCCGAGCCCTCCGTCACCTCGCGAGCGATCTCGGCCCGGACCTGCTCAAGACGCAGTCCCTCGATGGTTCGGGATTCGTAAAGCACCCCGGCTACCGGGCGGCCCGGCTCGAACCTGGAGAACTGCAGCACCGCCTGCTCCGCGATCAGCCGGGCCAGCACTTCGGAACCGTCGCGCAACGCCGTCCGCAACGCGTGATCCAGATCGAGCGGAGTCTGATCCGGCGCCAGCCCGAAAGCCCCAACCGTTCCCGCCGCGCCGGTTCCGTCCGCGTCCTCGGCGTCGTCGTCGTCAAGATCGCTCCATGTGACGCCCGCGCCGGCCTCACTTCGGAAGTACAGCTGAAAGACCTCATCGAAGACGCCACGATGCTCGGCGGCCTTGACCAGCGTCGCCGACAGGGCCAGGTGCAGCCCGTTGGGGACGTTCAACCCGACCGTTTCCACGGCCCGCATGGCGTCAATCCGTTCGACCATCGAGATCGGCAACCCACGGGTGCGAAGTTCGTCGGCGAACCGGTGGATCCGTTCCAGCAATGGTGTCCGGATCGCGGTCACCGCCGCCGCCCGAGTGCTGCGCTGGCAGCCCGGATGTCCTCCTGATACTTGAGCAGGATGTTCAGCCCGAGCGATGCCGTCGACAGGTCCAGCTCGGAGCTACCGAGCAGATTCAGCGTCTGCGCAAAGTCGATCGTCTCCGACACCGACGGCGGCTTCTTCAGATCCATCCGGCGCAGGGTGTCGACGAGGGCAACCAATTCACTGCTCAGCGCATCGGTGAGGCCGGGGACGTGCTGACGGACGATCTCACGCTCGCGCTCGGCGGTCGGGTAGTCGAGATAGAGGAACAGGCAGCGGCGTTTCAGTGCTTCGGACAGGTCACGGGTGCCGTTGGAGGTGAGGAACACCAGCGGGATGTGACGGGCATTCAGCTGACCGAGTTCTGGCACCGAGACCTGATGCTCGGCCAGCACCTCCAGGAACAGCGCCTCGGTCTCGGCGTCGACGCGGTCGACCTCATCGACGAGAAGCACGACCGGCTCATCGGATCGGATGGCCTCGAGCATCGGGCGGGACAGCAGGAACCGCTCGTCGAAGATCCCCGCTCCGTTCTCGACGATCGCGTCGGCGTTGAACCCGGATTCGTCCCGCGCGGCTTGGATCCACAGCAACTGCTTGCGGTAGTCCCATTCGTACAGGGCCTTGGATTCGTCGATGCCTTCGTAACACTGCAAACGCACCAGCCGCCGGCCGGCCATCGCCGCTACCGACTTGGCCAACTGGGTCTTGCCGGTGCCGGCTGGGCCTTCGACGAGTACCGGCTTGCCCAGGCGTGCGGCGAGACTGACAATTCCCGCGGTGCGCTCGTCGGCCAGGTACCCCTGCTCGCCGAGAAGTTTCCCGACTCGGTCCCCGTCGCTGAACAGCTCGGTGAGAACATCGTCCACTGCTATCGGCTCTGCCGTCACGCGCGGTCCCTAGGGTGTCGGGTTCAATGCTTTGCCGTCATTCTCCCAGAATCACGGGGCTGCGGATGTGCCGTGCGCCACGCGTTCAGGGTGGCCAGGCTGTCGGCTAACGGGGCCAAGATCGCCGGGCTGAGCGGCGGCAGCAAATACACGATGGCCAGGTCCAGGCCCTCGCCCGACATTGCGCCGATGTCGTCCACCACCTGTGAAATGCCGTCGGCGGACTTGATCCAGAAATGGCTCGACAGCGTGATTTCTTTTTCATTGCGGCCGATGTCGGCACAATGGCCGAACAGCACATCGCGTTTCCGGGCGAATTCCTCTGGGGTGCCACCCACGAAATTCCAATGCTGAGCGAACTTGGCCGTCGTGCGCAGGGTGCGCTTCTCACCGCTGCCACCGATGCAGATGGGCGGATGCGGTTGCTGCGGTCCCTTCGGCTCATTGCGCGCGTCGGTGAGCTGGTAGTACTCGCCCTGAAAATTGGTGACCTCCTGGGACAGCAATCCCACGATGACCTCGCAGGCCTCTTCAAAACGGTCACTACGCTGTTTCGGCGTACCCAGCTCGATGCCGTAAGCGCCCGACTCCTGCTCGTTCCAACCGGCACCGATCCCCACCTCGAGCCGGCCGTTGCTGATTATGTCGACCGCCGCAGCCATGTTGGCCAGCACGGCAGGATGCCGGTAATGGATACCGGTGACCAAAGTTCCCAGCCGAACTCGGGTGGTCGCCTGGGCGAGTGCCGCCAGCGCCATCCAGCCCTCCAAGCAAGGGCCAGCGGGATCCGGTGGGCCCAAGGGCGAGCGAATCGGGTAGAAGTGGTCGAACAACCAGCCCGACTCGAAGAGCTCGATTTTGTCGGCTTCCTGCCAGACGGCGAGCATGTCCGCCCACGTGGTGTTCTGCGGTGATGTCTTGAACGCGAAACGCATTGGCCCGGCTCCTGTCGTTGGCTGGTCTGCCTGATCCACTTCGTCCACCTGATCGCAGCCTAGGCGGCGCCGAATTACGCTAGTTTCTGACCCATGCCCTCCGTTCCGCCGGCGCGTCACCTACTTCGCGCCAAGGATCTCGCCGACGCCCGATTCTTCGAGCCGGTACAGATATCCGATCTTGCTCGGGCGGCCGGGTTGTCACCGGCGCATTTCAGCCGAGAATTCCGTCGCCATTTTGGAGAATCCCCGCACGCCTACCTGCTCACGCGCCGCCTGGAACGAGCCGCGGCCATGCTGCGCACGACTGATCGCACGGTCGCCGACATCTGCATCGCGGTCGGACTGCAGAGCATCGGCTCGTTCACTTCAAGTTTCCGTAGGACCTATGCAATGACGCCCACCGCGTACCGCGCGTCGTTCCCGCCTGCCGCAGACCACGCCCTGATTCCTAGTTGCGTGCTGCGGGCCTTCGGCCGCCCATCCAAGAACAGCACGTTTGGAGAAGACAGCAACGGACGGGCTGTCATAGGTTCTGTCCGTCGCACACGGACGAAGGCCGGAACGAGCTCAGCGACGAATACCGAGACGAACGCAGACATAGACCCAACGGACGGGAGAACACGATGATCACCATAGGCAGCGCGCAACTCTGGGTGCACGACCAGGACGCCGCGCTCGATTTCTATACCAACAAGGTCGGCATGGAGATCCGATCGGACGTAACTATGGCCGAGATGGGCAACTTCCGCTGGCTGACCGTCGGTCCAACCGGCCAGCAGGACGTGGAAATCGTCCTCATGGACATCCCGGGCCCGCCCGTCATCGATGACGAGTCAGCTCGGGAAATACGAAACCTGATGGCCAAGGGCTTTGCAGGAACGATCTTCCTGGTTACCGACGACTGCCAAGCCAGCTATGAGGAATTGGCCGCGCGCGGTGTGGAATTCATCGACAAGCCCGAAGAGCGGCCGTACGGCATAGACGCTTCCTTCCGCGATCCGTCCGGCAACAACATCAGGCTTACCCAGGTCCGCGATCTCGGATAGCCCATCGAAGGAGCGCCGTAAAGCCGCCTCAACCAAGCACTTTGATGCCGCGCTCGGCCCAGGCGACCGGGAACCCCGCCTGGGCCAGTACGGCCAGCAAAGGCTCGGGCCGCGAGGTCCAGAAATATGAGGTCGGGCGCCCGGCGACCATGATCGCGACCCCTCGTGTCACGCGCAGCAACCGACCACGGACCGGACAGATCTCGATCAGATCGGATGGCTGCCACCGGCTTTGGCCGGCCCCGAAAACCTTCGCCAACTGACGCGGCCGAAAGCGGAGTTCGAGGGCGCCTTCCGCCAATTCGAGAACGGCCAACGGCGAGCCCGCGTTCATGCGGCCGAGGTCAGTCGCGACGTTGCCGCCGCCCGTCCAACGCGGCTCCCGAGCAGGGACGGCATTCTCTGCGGCCAGCACCCGACCGGTCAGTATTGCCGGCGCCGCGCCGCCGCGATTTCGCCGCACACCGCGTCGCACCAGCAGCACATTCAAGGTCAGCACCAGCGGGCCACCGACCATCAGGAACAAGCCGTAACCGTGCTGACCGACGGCCAGCAGCAGGCTGCCGGCCAGGATGGTGGCCACCAGCCCAGCGGCGGTCATGACAACGAGTCGCCGAGGCATCAGGCAGTCTCTTTTCGGTTGGCCGCGCAGGGCTTGCTGAACGAGCGCGCGACTCGCCGGCTGACAGGGCGGCGATAGGCGGTTCTCGCTCTATTGCCAGTCGGCAGCCGAACCCTCAATGTGAGCTGTGGGCCGAGAAGATCCGCCCTTCGTGTTAACTTCGCATCGGCTGAGAGTCCCAGCGAGCACGACTAGCAAGTCCATACGATGTAGCCATGAGTGAGCGCGCCGGGCCACAGACGACCCTCCCCCGCGAGGAACGAGTGAGGAGCGGATCGAATGCCAGCGATGGGCGCTCGCCCGACGAGCCGGTGACCTCACGTAGTGAAGAGCCGGTGACGTCATGAGAGCAGCAGCGATGATCATGCGTTGGTTCGCCGCTGTCCTGTTGGGGCTGTACACCTTCGTTATCGCGCAGCTGACTTTGCGTCCGGCGTCCTCGGAAACCGGTGTCTTCGGACATCTGAACAACCTGATGACGCGGGTGTCGGACGGCCGTTTGGATTGGTCGCAGACCGAGGTGTTGGCCAACATCGCGTTGTTCATACCCGCGGGATTCCTGCTCGCGATCGTCCTCGGACGAGCGTGGGCCAGTGCGGTGCTCTGCGTGCTGGCCTCCGCAGCCATCGAGGTCGCGCAGCAGCGTTACCTGCCCAGCCGGGTGCCGTCACTGGCTGACGTCGAGCACAACGGGCTCGGCGGCCTCATCGGAGCCGTCCTCGGTTGGCCAATGGCGTACGCCGGCCGGGTCGGAGCGCGTAACGCGAAGCGGAACCGGCGGCTGACAGCGGCCTCCGGTACACCGTCACAAGCCGATCAGCCGACTGAGGTCCTGACGCGCCGTTGACGGAGTTCGGCGGCTGACGCGCCGCTGACGGAGTTCGGCGGCTGACGGCGGCTTACGCGCCGTTGACGGAGTTCGTCAATGCGCCCGTTGTCCATCCCGTCGGCCCGCATGGGTTTGGGCTTCGATGAGATGGCGTACCTCTCGACGCTACCGATGCCGTCACGATGCCGAGCAATGCAATTCCGGCCAGCATGAGCCCGACGCCGACGAAACGACCCTCCGTCGTCACCGGGAACTTGTCGCCGTAACCGACCGTGGACATCGTGACTATCGCCCACCACAGGGCATCGCCGAACGTTTGTATGTTGCCACCGTGGCCTCGTTCCGCGTCCAACACCGTCAAGGCCGCGCAGAATATGACCAATCCGGTTGACGCGCCCACGTAGACCGCGACCCGGCCGTGCAGAGAATCAGCAGCACGTCCATTCATTACCCGTAGCAGCATGACCACCCGAAGTAGCCGCAGTGGTCACAGGATCGGCCACGCATACGCGGCAAGGAACAACAGGGCAGCAAGAGCGAGCGGCCACTCGGCGCGTCGTTCCCATCGGTCCAACGAACTCGGCTCATTCATGGCCAGAATGTAGCCGAAACCACGATTTGTCGTTCTTGTCGGGTGCAGCGATGCAGCGCGGTCGGCGCCGGTTTGCGGCTACGAGCGTTCGGGGCTGTCGCCGTACGTATGTTCCTGCGGGTACCGGGCGCCGGCCGCGACACCCGGCGGGGTGATCGCCTGCAGGCGTTCCAGATCCGCCGAGCTCAGCTGCACGGATACGGCGCCGATGTTCTCGTCCAAGTACGCACGCCGCTTGGTCCCCGGGATCGGCACCACATCGTCGCCCTGGGCCATCACCCAGGCCAGCGCGAGCTGTCCGGGCGTGCACCCTTTTTCATCGGCCAGCTCGCGGACCTGGTCGACCAGGCGCAGGTTGGTGGCGAAGTTGTCACCCTGAAACCGCGGCTGGGTACTGCGCATGTCGTTCTCCCCGAACTCGTCGGGGCTGGTGAGCTTGCCGGTCAGAAACCCTCGACCGAGTGGGCTGTACGGCACGATGCCGACGCCGTTGTTCCGGGCGACCTGCAACACCTCGTTTTCGATGTCCCTGGTCCACAAAGACCATTCGCTTTGCAATGCGGCAATCGGATGGACTTTCACCGCTCGCCGAATGGTCTGCGCGGAGGCTTCGGACAAGCCGAGATACCGGACCTTGCCGGCCGCGACGAGTTCGGCCATCGCACCGACGGTGTCCTCGATGGGGACAGTCGGGTCGACGCGGTGTTGGTAGTACAGATCGATGTGGTCGGTTTGCAGCCGTTGCAGGCTGGCGTCGCAGGCGGCGTGCACGTATTCGGGGCGACCGTTGATGCTCGGCTTGCCGTCGACCCGCGACATCGAGAACTTCGTGGCCAGCATGATCTCGTCCCGCCGTCCGGTGATCGCGCGTCCGACGAGTTCCTCGTTGGCGCCGTTGCCGTAGACGTCGGCCGTGTCGAGCAGCGTGATGCCGGCGTCGAGGGCGTGGTGGATGGTGGCAATCGACTCGGCTTCATCGCCCTTCCCGTAGGACTGCGACATCCCCATGCAGCCCAGTCCTTCGGCCGAGACGGTCAGCCCCGAATTCCCGAGCTGCCGCGTGGGTGGCTTCAAGTCAGACATAAAGATTGCATCCCCTTCGGTTGGGCGAACTGGTGTCAGGCATGGCAATCGTGGCCTGCCCCTTGAGACGCAGAATATTTAAAATATTCAGCGCGCCGAGCGAACGCGCAAGATGGCCAAAATCACGAACAGCCCACTTTCGGACGAATCTGGCGCCTAATCCCGATTTGGCCGGCCGGCAAACGGATCGAATCCGAGGAAGGAGTCCTATGATCCGAAGCATGGACTACCGAAGCCTCGGCCCAACAGGTATGCAGGTCAGCCCGCTGTGTTTGGGCGCGATGATGTTCGGCGCGATCGGCGAGCCTGATCATGAAACCTGCATAAGAATCATCCACCGCGCGCTGGACGGCGGAATCAACTTCATCGATACCGCCGACGTCTACTCCCAGGGCGAGTCCGAAATCATTGTGGGCCAGGCCTTGGCCGGCCGACGCGACGACGTAATCCTGGCCACGAAATTCCATGGGCAGATGAATAGTCCCGGCGACGAACGCCGCGATCCGAATCAACAAGGCAACTCGCGGCGTTGGATCGTGCAAGAGGTTGAGAACAGCCTGCGGCGGCTGGGCACGGACTGGATCGATCTGTATCAGGTCCACCGTCCCGACGTCGATACCGACGACGAAGAGACGCTCTCGGCGCTCACCGAGTTGCAACGCCAAGGCAAGATCCGGGCATTCGGCTCCTCGACGTACCCGGCCCATGCCGTGGTGCAGGCCCAGTGGACGGCCGAGTCACGCGGCCTGAGCCGGTTCGTCAGCGAACAACCGCCGTATTCGATTCTTGTTCGAGGCATCGAAGCCGACCTGCTGCCGGTCGCCCAGCAGTATGGGTTGGGCGTTTTGCCGTGGAGCCCACTGGCCGGCGGCTGGCTGAGCGGGGCCTATCGCAAAGGTCAGCAGCCGCCACCGTCGACGCGGGCCGCGCGCATACCGGCACGCTACGACATGTCCACCGCGGACAATCAGCGAAAGCTCGATGCGACCGAAGCGCTGGCGGTGCTAGCCGAAAGCGCGGGGCTGTCGTTGATCCACCTCGCGCTGGCCTTCACTCTCCAACATCCCGCCGTTACCAGCCCGATCATCGGGCCACGCACCATGCAGCACTTGGAATCCCAGCTCGGTGCCGCCGATGTCCAATTGTCCAGCGACGTCCTGGACCGCATCGACGAAATCGTTCCGCCGGGCGTGACCATTTCCTCGATCGACCACAGCTATACCCCGCCAAGCATTGCCAACCCCTGGCTCCGTCGGCGTCGGACGGCGTAAGCGAACGCCATGATGAACGAGCTGAACAGCGGCGAGGACGCGGTCGAGGTTCTGCGCCGCTGGGAATCCACCGGCGCCGTTTGGCGCGTCCTGGCGCGCACCGCACGTTCGGCCACTGTGTCGCTGTGCCGCTGCGACGGAGGCGAGGAGCAACAACGGCTCACCTCGGCCGATCCAGCGTTGCTGGCCTTTCTGGCCGACCGGACCAGCAGCGAAGAGCCTGCTCGCTCTGGGCCGCGGCCGGTCGGCGAATGAGGTGACTACCGCATCGTGTGGGACGCGCCGGCATCGACAAAGATGGTCTGCGCAGTAATCCAGGACGAATCCGGACTGGTCAGGTACAGCGCGGTGTTCGCCACGTCCCACGGCGTGCCGTCAGTCTGCAGCAGGCCAGACACCCGACGAGTTTCGAGCATCTTCTCGCCGGCCTCGCCCATCCGCTCCGCCGCGGCGTCGATGTGCGGAGCCCGGACCTGGCCGATCACCAAGAGATTTGCCCGTACCCGACTCGGACCGAAAGCACCGGCAATGGTGAGCGTCAACCCCTCCAGCGCCGCCTTGGATGTGCTGTAGGCGATCGAGCCGCCACCGCCGTACCAGAGGCTGGCCATCGTGGTACCCACGTTGACGATTGCCCCACCGTTCTTGCGCAATGCCGGGCCCAGCGCGCGGATACACAGCATCGCGCCGGTCACGTTGACCCGGTACACGAAGTCCCAGTCGTCCATGTCGAGGTTCTCGAGTTCGGCCAGCGGCCCACCCGGAATGCGCGCCCGCAGCCCGAGCTTCGACACCACGCCGGCCACGTTCACCAAACCGTCCACCTGACCGAAGTTGCTCAGCGCGTCGGCTGCGATTCTTTCGGTGTCCGGGATCGACGTGACGTCAGCCTCGACGCTGACGGCCGAACCGCCGTCCTTGCGGATCGACTGCGCCACCGACTCAGCCCGCTCGCCGATCTTGTCGACACAGACCACCGCGGCTCCATGCCGGGCGAGGGTGATCGCGGTCGCCTGACCGTTGCCGATGCCCTTCTCGGTTCCGGCGCCGGTCACGACTACTACCAGTCCACTCATCCGCTGGTCAGTGTCCGTTGGTGTCACGGGTATCTCCTCAGTGCGTCGACGAAGCGTGCGTGTTCGTTCACTCGGCAGTCTGCACACTTTCTTGATTTCTGAAAAGGGTGCGGACGGATGAAAGCGCTGTTACTACACCCCGAGGGCCGTAAATACGCCTGAATACAGCGGATGTCGAGGTACGCAACGCATAGAAAGTGCGCCTATCAAGCATTGAGCTCAGAGTGCGCGCGACGTAGGTTGACCGGCGAGGCTCTCATTTCCGAGGGGCCGCCGACAACGTAAGGGGCAGGTATGTCGCGGATCAGGAAATCGAAGAAATCGTTGGTGATCGCAGTCGCCGCGGTGGCCGTGGTGGGGCTGGGCGGTTCGGCCGTCGCCAACGCGACCACGCGGGACAAGGCTCACCCGGTTGCACAGAAATCGTCCCAGCACAAACCGAGCACCCCGCACGTCATTTACGCCAAGCCCTACGCCAAGGTCGCCCCGCTTGACCCGCCGTCGGCGGCATTCGGCCACACGACGCTGCTCGAGGGCCCGTCCTTCGGCCCCGACGGTCAGCTCTACTTCGTCGACCTGACCGCGGTCGCCGGCACGCCGAAAGTCCTTCGCCTGAACCTCAAAACGAAGGTCACGACGCCGCTTCACACCGATGCGACCAGCTCATTGTCGTCATTGCAGTTCAGCCCCGCCGACGGCAAGATCTACATGACCGATCTGTTCAACGGCAACATCTACCGAATGAACGCCGACGGCAGCGGCTTCTCCACGGTGGTAACCGGGCCGGTCCTCGGACAGACGATGGTCGCCGACGACATTGCCTTCGACAAGGCCGGCAATCTCTACGTCACCGACCAGTCCGGCGATCCGTGGAACCCGATCGGCCGGGTGATCCGCTTCGATCCCACCGCAAAGAATCCGGTCCTTATTCAGGGCGGACTTGCCGGCCCGAACGCAATCTCGTTCTCGCCGGACTTCTCGGCGCTCTGGGTCAGCGAATTCAGCATGGGACGCGAGGATCACTTCACCTTGTCGGCCGATGGCAAGACGGTGACCTCTCGCAATGTCGGCATGACTGAGAATGTCGGTGTCAACGGCTTCGACTCGAACTCCGTTGACGCAGCCGGCAACATCTACCAATGCGTCTACGCAGCCGGCAAAATTTACGTGTGGAACCCGAATGGTGACCTGCTCACCACGATTCTGATTCCACAGAACCTGCCCAAGTCGCAGCTCTCGACCACCAACCTGGCCATCAAGCCCGGTACTACGGATGGCTACCTGACCGTGGGCGGCGAAAACGGCGGCTACATCTACAGCTTCCATGCGCTGGCCAAGGGTATTTCGCAGTCCAATGGTGGCGGCGCGATCAGCTAGTCCGCGGCAAGGGGTCCAGCCCCGGGGCGTCGCTCCGGGGCTGGCTCGGCCGGCACCGTCATAGTCTGATAGTCGGGTGTGACTCTTACTGAGCCGCCGGCAGCGGCGTACCGGTGAGGGACTGGCAATACTCGATCAGGGCGTCCTGCGCCGCGGCGGAGCGAGCTTCGGCCGGGGCGGGAACCGGGCGCCGATGAAAGAAATGCTGACCGCTGACGTTGGCCGCCGGGTCGTCGCTCACCGCCAGCCAAGCCTGGGTCACCGGCCCCAGCGAAAGGTCGTCGGGCGCACCGGAGCCACCCATCTTCGTCGCAACCCAGCCCGGCTCGACCGAGTTGGCCTTGACATCAGGCCAGCGACGGGCCACACCGAAGGCCAACAACATGTCGAAGAGTTTGCTGTCCGAGTACGCCTGCGAGCCGCTCCAACGACGAGCATTCCACTGCCCGTCGCTGACATCGGAATTGCCACCGCGAGCCATTCCAGAACTCAGATACACCAGCCGCGAAGGCGGTGAAATTAGCGCAGTCAACAGGTACGGTGCTAGCACATTGATCGCGAATACATGCGCGAGCCCGTCCATGGTTTCGATCCGGCGCGGCTCTCGATAACCGACGCCGACATTGTGAATGACCGCGTCGTATCGTCCGAGGGCATTCACCTGCTCGGCCACCAGCCGCATGCCGTCAATCCTGGACAGGTCGCCAGCAACGGAATGCTCTGCCCCGGCTACCGCATGCATCGCCTCGGCGGCGCGAGCGTCATTGCGCCCGTGCACGGTGACCGCGTGTCCCTCGCGAGTCAGCAGCTGGGCGGCCAGTAGACCCAGTCCGTCGGCCGAACCGGTGATGAAGACACGCGACATGGCTACTCCTCAGCGACCCCATGCCGTGGCCGGATCACCACGGCGTGCTGACCGGCGTCTGCACCATTGTCCTCGCGGTAGCACCGATAGAGCTAATCGCGTCCTCGGGTGGCCAGCCGCGGTTCAACGCCCGTACACCTCGGGCGGCCCGGACCATGGATTCTGCTGCTGAACTTGCCTAGTTTTCGCGCAGCAGTGCGGTGAACGGCGTCGGCCGTGAATAATCGGGGCATGAGAGGGCGAGGATTCGAGAACATGGCAACCGTGCTGGTCGATCCGACGGTGCTGGATGACTTCGAGCTCGACCTCATGGCCTACGACTTTCGGGTATGGACCGTGCACACCTCAACCACCTTCCCGGACGCACCGCGGGCCGCAATGCAGATCCGGCGTGCTCTGATCGACTGGAGCAACGGTCGGTGGGCGGTAGCGGCGGATTGGGTTGTTGTCTGGATCACCTTCGGTGACAGTTGGCTCGACGGGGACAACCCGATCCCGTGGCCGGCGCACTCGGCTTTGTGGAACAAGCTCGCGGAGTACTCAGACAACGTCCGTTACAACCTCGGGCTCGGGGGCGTACCGCGCCTGCGGGTTCCCCGTGATCTCGCTCAGCCCGATCCGTCGGACTGACTCAGACGCCGGCCGGTTCGGCATCGACACTGCCGCCGAGGTAGGCAGCAACGACCCCCGGATGCTGGCGAACATCCTCCGGTGATCCGAAGGCCACGGTCTGGCCGAAGTCCAGGGCCAGCATCTCGTCCGACAACGACGACACCAACGCCACGTCGTGCTCGATGAGCAGCACGGCGAGGTTCCATTCGTGGGCCAGGCGCCGTACGACCGCGGCCAACTCGACCCGCTGTTGCTCGTCCAGCCCAGCCGCCGGCTCGTCGAGTAGCAGGATCTTCGGTCCCGACGCCACGGCGCGGGCAATCGCGACCAGCCGCCGCGTCCCGTAGGACAGTTCACCGGGCAACTTGAGCAATGAGTCGGTCAGGCCAAGTTCTTGCACCGCGAGGGTGGCGGTTCTGGTCAATTTCCGGCTGCCTGGGTGGACGACGTCGCGCAGCCACGCCCACCAGTCCCGACGGTCGCTGGCGGCAAGCAGATTCTCCAGCACCGTCATGTCCTCGAACAGCTCGAGGGACTGGAACGACCGAGCAAGCCCGAGTCGAGCGCGCTGCTTGGGCGAGGCCTGCGCGATCTCGCGGCCATCCAGCCGCATCGACCCGCCACGAAGCGGCACGAAGCCCGTGATCGCGTCGATCAAGGTCGTCTTACCGGCGCCGTTAGGGCCGATGATGCCCAGAATCGTGCCTGATCGCAGCGTGAAACTGACGGTCTCGACGGCGGTGACCACGCCAAAGACCACAGTGGCATCGGTGATCGCAAGTTCGACCGGTTGGCGGGCGGCCACCGAATCGTCGCGCGACTCGACACCGTCGATCTCGCGATGCGAGGCCAGAAATTCAGCCGGGTCGGCGAACCTCGGCGCCCGCGCGGGCTGACGGAGAGACTGGCGGATCAGCCGGACGATGCGACGCCGCAGTTTGTACTGCAACGGCATGAAGCCATCCGGCGCCAGGGTGACGATGAGCAGAGTCAGCACGCCGAAAACGAGGGTCACCGGCGTATGGCTGCTGCCCGGTATGTAATTGAAGATCTTCGTCATCGGTCCGCCGGGTTGCCCCAGGGCGCCTACCAGTGGGCCGAGCACGAAGCCGACACCGCCAAGGACGGAGTTCGACACCAGCTGGATGGATGTGAAACTGTCGAACTGGGACAGCTGGGCGAACGGAAACATCATCATGGTGAGGATGCCGCCGAGTCCGGCCACGACCGAACCGAAGCAGAACGCGGCCAGCTTCGCCCCGCGAACGCTGATACCCAGCGCCGTGGCGGCCCGTTCGTTGGCGCGTACCGCCAGCAAGCGCCGCCCGGCGCGACCCCGCCGCAGGTTGAGAATCCCCAGACAAAGCAAGCCGAATACCACCAGCGTGAAGATCGCATACCGCCGTGGGTTCAGGGTGGCGTCGAGGCTGAACCCGAAGAGGTTGACCCCGCCGACCAACCCGAAGCCGCCGGTGGCTCGGAGGTAGGACGGCAGCAGGGTCACGATGCAGACGTTGAACGCCAGCGTGGCGATGGCCAAGCTCATTCCCCGGGCGCGCAGCGCGGCCGCGCCGATGATCGCACCCATCGGCAACACCGCCAGCGCACCGAGCACGATCGCGAGCAGCGTCGGTACGCCGTGACTGATCAACTGCGCCGCACCCACCGCGCCCAGACCGGCCAACGCCCACTGCGCCAACGAGATCTGGCCGCCCAGACCGGTCACGACGACGACGGAAAGCAACGCCACCGCTGCCGTTATGAACGCCGTCAACGACTGAACCCAGTCGGTCGGCAATATCAGCAGCACGACGACGCCGACGGTGAGATACACGGCCGACCGACGCCAGGGAATGTCACCGCTGGTGACTCGGGGCAGCCGTTCCTGCAGGAAACTGCGAAGCGGCAGCCCACGCCCACGGGCCACCACGACGAGCATGATCACGACGAAGGGCACGATCTGCCCGATGCCCGAACCCAATCCGCCGAGATGGACGTACCTCTGCAACTCGGCCTGCAGGATCCCGATCAGCAGTCCCCCGGCCAGCGTCAGCGGGAACGAGCTGAGATTCGCGATCACCGCGGCCGCGATGGCCGGCAGCAGCAAGGACGTCGCCAGTCCGATGGACACGCCCAACGTCGGGGCCAGCAGAATCCCCGAGAAGCAGCTCAGCATCGCACCGAGCACCCAATTCACGCTGGCCACCAGATTGGGCGACCAGCCGACCGTCGCGAGTGCGTCGGCATTCTCCGAGACGGCCGTGGTGGCCAGCCCGAAACGGGTGAACTTGTAGACGGCCCAGACGATGCCAGTGAGCAGGAACGCGGCGCCGATGACGATGAACCGGTCGATGCCCACCCCGAAGCCGGCCAGCTTCACTGAATGTTGCGGTAAGAAGGCTTCGGCCGCGTAATTCGCGTCGGCGCGCCAATGCAGACCGGCCAGACCTTGCAGGACGACCAACAAAGCCAGCGTCAGGACGACCCGGATGAGCTGGCTGGCGTTCGCCAAGGGCCTGGTCAGCAAGTAGGCGAGATAGCCGGTCAGACCAGAGAGGGCCAAGCCGGCGATCATGGCCAATACCAGCGGTACGCCGTTCCGGTCGTGCAACTGCCAGTAGGCGAAAGTACCGACCATACCCATCGCGCCGCCGGCGAAGTTGAGGACACCCGAGCCGCGGTAAACGAGCACAATGCCCATCGAAACCAGCGCGTATGCCGCTCCGGTACCTGCTCCGAGAATGGCAAAGAGCAGGACGGTCGACATTCAGTCGTACCCTTCGGATCACGTAACAGGCTGAGCGCCGCGGATATTGGCTACATTTCAAACGCTGAGCCAGTGTTTCACGGTGCGGCGCTCACACAAGATCTTGATCGAGAATGTGGCTCTCGTCGCGTTGCGCTAGCCAGCGGGCGGATCGCTCTCCCCCGATCAGGGGCGGATGGTGAT
The DNA here is from genome assembly GCA_025966315.1 of Frankiales bacterium. GTDB lineage: Bacteria > Actinomycetota > Actinomycetes > Mycobacteriales > Jatrophihabitantaceae > Jatrophihabitans_A. The sequence continues at coordinate 56,151 of JAOPUZ010000040.1, forward strand.
TCCGAACCGGGCCGGCCGAATAGCCGCCGACAGCTCCTGGTCGCGTCGTACGTAGGTGAGCGCGCCCTCGAAGGCAGCTCGGGCGGCGGCCCCGGTGACCTGCGCGCGACCATCGAGCAGTTCATCGATCGGATTCGTGCCGGCCAGCTCAGCCAGTGCCTGAGCGCGGACAGCGGTTCGTATTACGAACTGCGCCGACCTCGACAATTGATCTTGTCGGTCGAGGAAAGCAAGTTCCGCAAGCCACATATCACGCTCTGTCGTCTTAGCGTCTTGTGTCATCACATCGTGAATTTACGTGGATCTAATGTCGGCCCGGTTAAGCATTCAGCACCTTTGGCTACCTGTCTCCGCAAGATCTGCTCTGCCCGGCTCCTTACCGCGTAGTGCGTCGCGGTCGCATCTCACCCACCGACCGCAGGGCTAGGGCCAACCGGCCTGCCTGAGATCGACCGGGATCGCTGGATAAGCCAGTCGCGCCAGGCGTCGAGCCCGTCGCCGCGGATCGCGGAGACCGGCAAGACCTGCGCGGCGGGGTTGACGACCGTGACGTCGCGTTCGAACCGGGCAACGTCGAAGTCCACGTACGGCAACAGGTCGATCTTGTTCAGGAGGATTAGCGTCGCCGAGGCGAAGATATGCGGATACTTCAGGGGTTTGTCCGCTCCTTCGGTGACCGACATGATGAGCACACGGCAGTCCTCGCCCAGGTCGAACATGGCCGGGCACACCAGGTTGCCGACATTCTCGATCAGGATGACACCACTGGCCGGAGCCAAGGTGTGCAGCGCCGTGCGGATCATGGAAGCGTCCAGGTGGCAGCCCGCACCGGTATTGATCTGCAGCACCGGAGCCCCGGCGGCCTTGATCCGATCGGCGTCGAAGGTGGTCTCCTGGTCGCCTTCGACAACGCACACCTCGGTGTCGGTTCCCAGCTGCCGCACCGTCCGTTCGAGCAAGGTCGTCTTGCCGGATCCAGGTGAGCTCATGAGGTTGACGGCGATGATGCCGCGCGCCTCGAGCCAGCCGCGATTGCGCTCGGCGAGCGCGTCATTCCTGGCCAGTACGCGTTCTTCCAGGACGAGCGTCTCGGTCCCGGCCGCCGGCTGCGGAGCGTGGGTATGCCGGCCGCCGCCATGATCGTGATCGTGGTGGTCGTGCGCCGCGGCCGGCACCTCGCCGCGCAGGTCGATCACCCGGGTGCCGCCGTCGGCGCCGCAGCCACAGGTGGCGCACACTAGCGACTCACCTCAACAGAAATGATCCGAAGTTCATCGCCCGCCAGTACCTCCACGGCCGAGCTGCCGCACGCGCATAAGAGGATGCGATCGTGCAGCAGAAATTCTTCCGTACAGCTCGCGCAACGCGCTCGGCCTGGTGGTTCGTCGATATTCAGCCCGGCGCCCTCGAGCGCGGTGCCGGCCGCCGCGAGTTCGAAGCAGAAGCGCAGCGAGTCGGTCGAGACGCCGGCCAGCTTGCCTACCTCCAGCCGCACTTCGGTCACCTGCCGGTCACCGGTACGTGCGGTGATGGTCTCCAGAACGCTCTCGGCGATGGCAAGTTCGTGCATCCCGCGCTCCTCGTCCCGCATGGTGGGCTGACACCGTTTGCCCAGCCTAGGCCGGGGATTCGGGCGTCCCGGGGTTCAATAATCGGGAATTCCGGGAATCCCGGATTCGGCGAGAAAGGACTCCGCCGCAGCCCGCGCCAGCGATCTATCGTCGGGACAGGCCCCGTCCTGATCTCCCCGTTCGCAGGTCGGGCGGCGCCGGTCCAGGCGTTGCCTACGGAAGGCTCAAGCCAATGCTCACCGAGGAAGCCAAGAAGGCCGAAGACACCCTGATCCACGTGCTGTGGATAAACGCCGGCCTCAGCTGCGACGGCGACTCGGTGTCGCTGACCGCGGCCACCCAACCCAGCATCGAGGAGATCGCCCTCGGCGCGCTGCCGGGCTTGCCGCAGATCGCGGTGCACTGGCCGCTGATCGACTTCGAGTGCGGCCCGAACGGCGGTGCCGACGACTTCCTGGAATGGTTCTTCAAGGCTGATCGCGGCGAACTCGAACCGTTCGTACTGGTGGTCGAGGGGTCGATCCCCAATGAGAAGCTGCATGCGGAGGGCTACTGGTGCGGATTTGGCAACAACCCGGCCACCGGCCAGCCGATGACCACCAGCGAGTGGCTCGATCGACTGGCGCCCAAAGCTACCGCTGTCGTCGCCGTGGGCACCTGCGCAACCTATGGCGGCATCCACGCGATGGCAGGCAATCCGACCGGCGCAATGGGGGTACCTGATTACCTCGGCTGGGATTGGAAATCCAAGGCCGGCATTCCCATCGTCTGCGTCCCTGGCTGCCCGGTACAACCGGACAACATGTCCGAGACCTTGACCTATTTGCTGTACATGGCCACCGGCCAGGCGCCGATGATCCCGCTCGATGACGCGCTGCGGCCCACGTGGTTGTTCGGGCAGACCGTTCACGAGGGCTGTGACCGCGCCGGGTACTACGAGCAGGGCGATTTCGCGACGGAATACGGCTCGCCGAAATGCATCGTCAAGCTGGGTTGCTGGGGCCCGGTGGTGAAGTGCAACGTGCCCAAGCGCGGCTGGATGAACGGCATGGGCGGTTGCCCGAATGTAGGCGGCATCTGCATCGGCTGCACGATGCCCGGCTTCCCGGACAAGTTCATGCCCTTCATGGACGAACCGCCGGGCGGCAAGCTGTCGACCAACGTGGTGGGCGTCTACGGCAATGCGGTCCGCCGGCTCCGAACCATCACCACGCACACCATCGACCAGGAGCCCAAGTGGCGTAGGCGCGGACCGCAGTTGACCACCGGCGCCACCCGTACCTGGTGATCCGTCCGATCTCACAACGAAGGAGGCGGCGATGACGTCGACGACCCCAAGGCCTAGCACCACCAGCAACGCCAGCGATCTCGTCGAGATGTCGTGGGATCCGATCACCCGCATCGTCGGCAGCCTGGGTATCTACACCAAGATCGACTTCACCCAGCGCGTGGTGGCCGAGTGCCACAGCACCAGCTCGATCTTTCGCGGCTACTCGATCTTCATGAAGGGCAAGGACCCCCGCGACGCGCACTTCATCACCAGTCGGATCTGCGGAATCTGCGGCGACAACCACGCGACCTGTTCGTGCTACGCGCAGAACATGGCTTACGGCGTGAAGCCACCGCCCTTGGGCGAATGGATCATCAATCTGGGTGAGGCCGCCGAATACATGTTCGACCACAACATCTTCCAAGAGAATCTGGTCGGGGTGGATTACTGCGAAAAGATGGTCGCCGAGACGAACCCCGGCGTCCTCGAACTGGCGAATCACACCGAGTCACCGCATGCGGCCGACCACGGATACCGGACGATCGGTGACATCATGCGGTCGCTGAACCCGTTCACCGGCGAGTTCTACCGTGAAGCGCTGCAGGTCAGCCGGATGACCCGCGAGATGTTCTGCCTGATGGAGGGGCGGCACGTCCACCCGTCGACGCTGTACCCGGGCGGCGTCGGAACCGTCGCGACGATCCAGCTGATGACCGACTACATCACCCGGCTGATGCGCTACGTGGAGTTCATGAAGAAGGTCGTACCCATGCACGACGACCTTTTCGACTTCTTCTATCAAGCGCTGCCAGGCTATGAAATGGTCGGCAACCGGCGCATCCTGCTGGCCTGCTGGGGATCCTTCCAGGATCCCGACCATTGCAACTTCGACTACAAGGACATGACCAACTGGGGACGCAAGATGTACGTGACCCCCGGCATCGTGGTGGACGGCAAGTTGATCACCACCGACCTCGTCGAGATCAACCTCGGTATCCGGATCCTGCTCGGCTCGTCCTATTACGACGACTGGGCCGACCAGGAGATCTTCGTCAAGAACGACCCGCTGGGCAACCCGGTGGATCGCCGGCATCCGTGGAACCAGCACACCAACCCCAAACCGCAAAAGCGCGATCTCGACAACAAGTACAGCTGGGTCATGTCGCCACGCTGGTTCGACGGCAAGGATTACCTCGCGCTCGACACCGGCGGCGGCCCACTTGCTCGGCTGTGGTCTACGGCGCTGGCCGGCCTCGTCGACATCGGCTACCTCAAATCGACCGGCAACAGCGTGCAGATCAACCTGCCCAAGACCGCCCTCAAAGGTCCGGTCGAGTTGGAATGGAAGATCCCGAAATGGAGCAACACGATCGAGCGTAATCGGGCGCGCACCTATTTCCAGGCCTACGCCGCGGCGGCAGCACTGCACTTTGCCGAGAAAGCCCTGGTCGAGATCCGGGCCGGGCGTACCAAGACCTGGGAGAAATTCGAAGTGCCGGACGAGGGCATCGGCTGTGGTTTCACCGAAGCGGTACGCGGGGTGCTGTCCCACCATATGGTCATTCGGGACGGCAAGATTGCGAACTACCACCCGTACCCGCCGACGCCGTGGAATGCCAACCCGCGGGACAGCTACGGCACTCCGGGGCCGTACGAGGACGCCGTTCAGGGGCAGCCGATCTTCGAAGAGAATGACCGGGAGCACTTCAAGGGCATCGATATCATGCGTACGGTACGAAGCTTCGATCCGTGTCTGCCCTGCGGAGTGCACATGTATTTGGGCGAGGGTAAGAAACTCGAACTGCTGCACTCGCCGACCCAGTCCGCCGGTGTCGGGTGACCGGGTCAGAAGCCGGTGGTGCCCTACCCACGGACTGGCGCGCGAGCGGTGAGCGCATCGACACCCTGCTCGACGCCAGCTCGGCGGGCGGGATCGTAGCGCGCGAACGAGCGGAAGAGCTCGTCCGCCTCGTCGCCGATTTGTATGGCGCCGGCTTGCAGCGGCTGCTCGAAGTCATGCACGAGCGGGGTCATCTCGATGACGCCACGCTCGACGCGCTGGCCGCCGACGACCTGATCGCCAGCCTGCTGCTCGTGCACGGCTTGCATCCCTACGGCGTCGAGTTCCGCATCGAGCAGGCGCTGGCGAGCGTCCGCCCGTATCTGGGCTCGCACGGCGGCGACGTCGAACTGCTCGAAGTAACCGAGGATGCCGTGGTCCGATTGCGCCTGCTCGGTAGTTGTGATGGCTGCCCGTCCTCATCGGTCACGCTGCAGCTGGCGGTCGAAGGGGCCATCGAAGCGGCCGCACCGGAAATCACCGGTATCGAGGTCGAGACACCGGCCACGCAAGACCACGGCAACGTCATCCCGCTGGCATCGTTGTTTTCCCGCGTCACGCTCAGCGCCGGCAGCGAATACCCAGGCGGCTCGTGCTGGCAGGATCTTCCCGAGCTGCTCGCTTTGCAGCCCGGATCCGTTATGCAACTCGACGTCGGCCACACCCCGATCCTCGCCTGCCGGGTCGGCGCCGACCTGTTCGCGTTCAGTGACAACTGTGCCCGATGCGCCGAGCCGTTGCGGGGCGCAACCGTCGCCCGTCGTCTCGGCGGTGCTGCCGACGATGCGGTGCTGACCTGTCCGGCGTGCCGCGCGCATTACGACGTCCGGCGGGCCGGTGCGTGTCTCGACGACAGCGCACTGCACTTGGAACCGCTTCCGTTGCTGGCCGACGGCGTCTCGGTATCCATCGCCGTGCCGACCCCGACCGCGACCTCGACATGATCGCCGCGCGATGAACGCCCCCGGCAGCGCCGGTCCCCCGCTGGCAGCGCTGCGGCGGGTTACCCGGACGCGGCCGCAGCAGAATCCCGGCGAGCGGTGCGAGATGTGTGCCGCGCCGATCGCCGACGAACACCAGCACGTGGTCAACTTGGACAGCCGAGGACTGATGTGCACGTGCCGGGCGTGTTACCTGCTGTTCACCGACGAGGTCGCGAATCTGCACTACCGCGCCGTACCCGAGCGGTACCTGTCCTTCGCAGAGTTCACGCTGGACGCCCGCGCCTGGGACGAGCTACAGATACCGGTGGGGTTGGCTTTCCTGTTCCGCAACTCCGTACAAGCGCGAACGATCGCGTTCTACCCGGGCCCGGCGGGCGCTACCGAGTCCGAGCTTGCGTTAGCGGCATGGCAGCGGATCGTCGACGACAACCCCTCGCTCGCGGTGCTGCGCCCCGATGTCGAGGCGCTGCTGGTCCGCCGCACGGACGGCCCGCACGGATCCTGTTATCTCGTACCGATCGACGCCTGCTATGAACTGGTCGGCCGGTTACGGATGCTGTGGCGCGGCTTCGACGGTGGCCAGCAGGCCCACCAGGCGATGGACGATTTCTTTGCCACCGTGCAGCACCGTAGCCGTCCCGCGCCCGTGAACGCTGCGTCCATCAGCGGCGGCCCATCATGAGCAACTACGCCTTCTCGCTGCTCGACGTGTTCGCTGAACCGTACGCGGTAGCCCCGCAACTCACGGCGCGGCTGCGCGTCCAGGAGTTCACGGGCCAGCTCATTCACGCGATCGCGCTACGCTGCCAGGTACGTATCGAGCCGCAACGCCGTCGCTACGACGAGGCAGAACAGGATGGTCTACGCGGGCTGTTCGGCGAGCGGGACCGTTGGATGGACACCCTGAAGCCGTTCCTCTGGATGCAATGCAACACCACCGTGCAGGGATTCGTGGACGCGACCGAGGTCGACCTCGTACTGCCCTGCACTTACGACTTCGACGTCGTCGGCTCGCGCTATCTGCACGCACTGGACGCGGGCACCGTGCCGTTGACGCTGCTGTTCTCCGGCACGGTTTTCACTCGGGGCAGCAACGGATTCGGCGTCGAGCAGGTCCCGTGGGATTGTGAGGCGCGCTACGACCTGCCGGTGCCGGTGTGGCGGCAGATGATCGAATCCTATTTCCCGAACACCGGCTGGCTGCGTCTTGATCGCGATGTTCTGAGATCCCTCGCCGATTACCGCGCACGGCAGGGACTGACGACCTGGGACGAGACCATCCAGTCGCTGCTGGCCGGTCCGGCACTCGCCGGCCGGCTCGACCGCGGGAAGCTGACCGGTCACGACGGGGTGCTGCCATGAACCTCGATCAGGTCCGCGAGATCGCGGACGCGGTGTTGTACGAGGGCTACCTGCTCTATCCGTACCGAGCCAGCTCCAGCAAGAATCAATCCCGCTGGCAGTTCGGCGTACTCGGGCCGCCGCGAGCGTTGCCGACCAGCTTCAGCGAAGCTCCGGCCATGTCCATGCAGTGCCTGCTCCGGCCGCGGGCGCCGCGGGCGAAAGTGACGATCCATCTGCGTTTTCTGCAGTTGCAGGCTCGTGAGGTTCAGCGCCTCGATGCCTCCGGCCGCTACGAACCGGTCGACTCCCTCGACGTGGACGGCGCCGACGTGCTGAGTTGGGACGAGGCGGTCGAGCGGGAGATCACGCTGCCCGAGGTGCGTCTGGACGGCGCCACCGACTATCCCTTGAAGTTTGCGGGCGGTTCCTTCGTCGAGCCGGTGATCAACGAATCCGGCGTGCTGGTCGGTCGGATTGTCCGCCGCCGATGGCCACTCGCCGCTCGGCTTCGAACCGATACCGACGTCGACGACGACGGCCTCTACCGGCTGTCGATACAGGTCGACAACAAGCATCCCCGACCGACGGCCGACAAGGACGGCGCGATCCGGGTCTCACTGATCGGTGCGCATTTGCTTGTCGAGGCGCATGAGGCTGCGTTCGTATCGCTGCTCGAACCACCTGAGGAAATGAGCCAGGCCGCCGAACGTTGCCGCCAGCAGCGGTGTTTCCCGGTGCTGGTGGGTGAGCGAGGTTCGACTGACGCGGTACTCGGCGCACCGATCATCCTGTACGACTACCCCGAGATTGCCGTCCAAAGTCAGGGTGCACTCTTCGACGCAACCGAGATCGACGAGATTCTGACGCTGCGGGTCATGACGATGACCGAGCAGGAGAAGGCGGAAGCGCGCGCGACCGATCCGCGAGCTCGGGCCATCATCGACCGGTGCGACGCAATGTCTGCCGCGGAGCTGCAACAACTGCACGGCATTCTGCGCGATCCGTACGCCGCGCCGGCCGGGACGCTCGAGCGAGCCGGCGCTGCGCTTGACGACGTACGCGACGCAGAGCCGCCGAGTTTCGACACCGGCGACGTGCCGTGGTGGGATCCGGCCTCCGACGCGGGCGTTCAACCCGAGACCGACGCGGTGGTTATCAACGGCATCAGCGTGTCCCGCGGCAGCATCGTGCGCGTGCACCCGTCCCGGCGCGCGGACGCCCAGGATCTATTCTTCGCCGATCAGCTCGCACGGGTGACGGCGGTCCTGTCCGACGTCGACGGTAACGCCCACGTTGCGCTCGTGCTCGTCGACGACCCGGCCATGGATATGCACGAATGGTACGGCCGCTATTTCTACTTCGCGCCCGACGAGCTCGAGCCGATACCCGCCGAGGCCGAAGCGGACAACTGAAAGGAGCGTGGATCGTGAGAGGTCTAGGCAGGTTCACCGCACTACTCGCCTTAGCCGCGGGCGTGACCGCGGTCGTGATCGGCGTCCAATCGATCCCGGACATCAAGCGATATCTCAAGATTCGCGCGATGTGAGCAGGAGGACGCATGGCTGGGCGCGTGCTCGTGGCAGGTATCGGGAATCTGTTCCTGGGCGATGACGGTTTCGGGCCCGAGGTCGTGCGCCGACTGGCCGCCCAGGACGATTTGCCGCCCGAGGTTAAAGTCGTGGACTACGGCATTCGCGGCATGCACCTCGCCTATGACCTGCTCGACGGGTACGCGGCCCTGGTGCTGGTCGACGCGCGGCCAGGCGACGGTGTGCCGGGCGACATCACGGTGCTCGAAATCGGTGCGGACGATCTCGGTTCGGGTGATTTCGACCCGCACGGCATGGCGCCGGTGGCCGTGCTGGCGAGCGTGCACCAGCTCGGCGGCAAGCTGCCACCGACTTACCTCATCGGCTGCACACCCGAGAACGTGGCGGAAGGCATCGGCCTGTCCGAATCGGTTGCGGCGGCGATTCCGGGTGCCCTCACGGCCGTGCGGGCCGTGCTCGACGAGCGAATGGTGGTCTGACCCATGTGTTTGGGCATCCCGGGTCGGGTCGTCCGGATCCTCGAAGGCAACGCCGGCCAGTTGGCGCTGGTCGACGTACTCGGCGCGCAGCGCCCGATCAACCTCGGGATGCTGGAGGATCAGAATCTGCTGCCGGGTGACTGGATCGTGATCCACCTGGGATTCGCGCTCGAACAGATCGACGAGGCCGCAGCGGCGAAGGCGCTGTCCGGGTTGCAGATGATGGGTAACGCCGACGGGGGCGAGGCAACCCTGACCGCCGAGGATGCCCGCAGTGCCTGACGGCGGCCCGTCATGTGCCTAGGTCTGCCCGGCCAGGTCGTGTCGGTCGTTGCGGGCAGCCACATCGGGCGGGTGGAGGTGGCCGGCGTGGTTCGCGACATCGACCTGAGCCTGCTGGCCGGACCGGTCCTGCCGGGTGAGTACGTGCTCGTGCACAGCGGAATGGCACTGGAACGGATGTCGGTCGAACGCGCCGGCGAGGCCGCCGGAGCGTTCCGGGCTACCGCTCGATCCGACGCTCCGGAATGACCGTACCGAGGATGAGCGACCGGTTGTCCGCGCTGGTGTCCGATGGCGGCACACCAGCGGCGGCCGGCGTGGTCACGCTCGGTCGCTGAGCGGCGGTGGCTTTCGCTGACAGCTCTGACGGTTGATCCGGCTCCCACCGGTGCGGATCGTCGGTAAGCCCGAGCAGGTAGGTGACCGTGCAGTCCAGGGCCGTGGCCAGTTCGGGCAGCTTGGCCACGTCCAGCCCCGACCCGTGTTCGAGACTGGACAGCGCGCGGTTGGTCGTCTGCAATCCGCAGCGCGCCAGCCTGGTCACGATCTGCTTCTGTGTCAGGCCGAGTTCATCCCGACGCTGCCGCAACCGCAGGGTGATCAGATGATGTCTAGCCGCCACCAGACTGGCATTACGAGCCTCGGTCATCAACGCTCCTTGGGCAGGGCCGTCATGTCAGCCAACGGGTAGATGTCATAACGGGCGAAGTTGAAGATCGGCGAGCGGGCCAACAGTTGCTCGAACTGCTCGTGTGATTCGACGTCGTAGATCCAGGCCCCGCCATGCGCACCGACGACGTGATAGCGCGAGATCAGCCGTCCCTCGTTCTCCAAGGCCGCGCCGTACTCGCTCATCCGGGCGACCGCCTGCGCCATCTCGCGGGACAGCAGGGACAGTTCCAGCCGCCACAGCACCAGGAACTTCACGCGGCCCGGACCCGCTCCCGGGCCAGCCGGGCGTTGGTCATCCGGAGTTGCCAGCCGGTTCGGCGTTCGAGTTCGGCCCGGTCGTCCGGAGTCAAGCGATCGCACACCCAGTCCCAGTGCAGGGCCAACCACTCACCCGGCACCGGAGCCTCGATGAAGCCACATCCGTCCACGCTGAGGCGGACGCGTTCCGGCGCAGTGGGGGCCAGCGCCAACTGGCGGCCGTCCCAGGTAAGGCGACGGGATTGCACGACCACCTGGTCGGCTTCCGTTGCCACCACCTGTCCCCAGCGGATACGGCAGCTGTCCAGGACGTTGAGTGGCTGGCTCGACGGGGCGTTCAGCAGTCGGGACCACGGGTAGACCCCGAAGACGTGGAACCCGTGTGTCGCGGTGGCCTCGGGGAGCAGGTCCGGGGATAGGTGGCGCCAGTAGTGCCCGGCCTGCGAGCCGATGAGGTCGATCAGCTGCTCGCCGAAGGCGCCGCGGTCGATCTCATCGAGCAATGGGCTGCCCGTCCAGTAGGCCCGCACGACCCGTTCGTCCAGCGGATCGTCGATGCCGGCGAGCCGGGCCAGTAGCAGCAGATACGGCCAGGCGCCGGAGAATCCGCGGGCGAGCTGATCGACGTTCGCGCCAGTTTCCCCCGTGACCGCCAGGTCGAACAGCGTCGCGGTCTCGGCCGGTCCGCAGTAACCGAGGTCGTTCGGGGCGAAGGCGAACCGGGCGAACAGCCGCTCACCAACGCTCACCGCGTGAACCTGCTCGGTCATGCCGTGCCGTCCTTCGTCCCGGGGCTGTCTTGCTCAACAGATCCGCGGAAGCTGCTCGCCCAGCGGGGTGTCCACGACGCGCGTGCCGCCGAAGGTCGTCCTCGCCACGACCATCCCGTGATGTTCGTCCACACACTCACCGATCACCGCCGCGCCCGTGCCGAGTGGATGCGCACGCATCGCGGCCAGCACCGCTTCGGCCCGCTCGCGCGGGACGAAGGCGACCAGCTTCCCTTCGTTGGCCACGTACATCGGATCCAGCCCGAGCAGCGCGCATGCGTTGCCGACCTCAGCAGGCACCGGGATCGACTTCTCGACCAGCTGGATGCCCACGCCGGCAGCGGCCGCGATCTCGTTGAGGGACGTGGCCAGGCCGCCACGCGTAGGGTCACGCAGCGTGTGCACATCCGATGTGACGGCGAGCATCGCGGCCACCAGCGGATGCAGGGCCGCGCTGTCGGTGCGGATCTCGGTCCCGAATTCCAACCCCTCGCGAACGCTCATGATCGCGATACCGTGCACCCCGATCGAACCGCTGACGATGATCACATCGCCGACCGCGGCGCGCTGCGGCCGGATGTCGACCCCGTCCGGGATGAGCCCGACGCCGGCGGTGTTGACGTAGATCTGATCGCCGTGGCCGGCATCGACGACCTTGGTGTCGCCGGTGACGATCCGAACACCGGCCTCGCGCGCGGCCGCTCCCATGTCCTGGGCAACGCGACCGACGACCGCCAGGTCCGTGCCCTCTTCGAGGATGAAGCCGCAGGACAGGTGGCTCGGCACGGCTCCACTCATGGCCAGGTCGTTGACCGTTCCGTTCACGGCGAGATGACCGATCGAGCCGCCCGGGAAGAACAACGGCCGCACCACGAACGTGTCGGTGGAGAAGGCCAGCCGCGCGCCACCCAGTTCGAAGATCGCGGAGTCACCGGTGCCGGCCTCGGCTTGATTGCCGAACGCCGGAACGAAGAGGTGTTGGACCAGTTCGGCCGACAGCTGGCCGCCACCGCCGTGACCCATCACGATCGTGGGACTGTCGCGAAGCGGAACCGGGCACGCCCAGCCTTCGAAGTCCAGCGCTTGAAGCGCGTCAGCCAATGGAAGCCACCTCCCGACGGCCGTCCGGGGTCGGCGCCGGGCCGAGCCGCCGGTAGAGGTAGTACGCGGCGCAGGCGCCCTCGCTCGACACCATCGTCGCGCCCAGCGGGTTACGTGGCGTGCAGAGGGTGCCGAACGCTGAACACTCGTGTGGCTTGATGAGGCCCTGCAGCACTTCGCCACTGCGGCATACCGACGATTCTTCGGTATTGATATCACTGACCTGGAACCGATGTTCGGCGTCGAATTCGCGGTACTTGGGCGAAAGCCGCCATCCGCTGTCCGGGATGACGCCGATTCCACGCCAGCCCCGGTCGGTTACTTCGAATACGTCATTGAGCAATTCGCGCGCCGTGGGATTGCCTCGCGATGGCGCGGCCCGCACGTAAGCATTGTCAAGAAACGCGGCGCCGTCCTCGAGCTGATGCACCGTTCGCCGAATTCCCTCCAGGATGTCCAACGGCTCGAAGCCGGTGACCACGATCGGCACCGAGAACCGCTCGACCAGCGGCGGGTATTCCGCCGTACCCATCACGCTGCATACGTGGCCGGCCGCCAAGAAGGCCTGCACCCGGCAGGTCGGGGACTGCATGATCGCCTCGATCGCCGGTGGTACCCGGACGTGCGACACGAGCATGCTGAAATTGCGAACGCCCAACCGCGCGGCCTGATAGACGGTCATCGCATTCGGCGGAGCGGTCGTCTCGAATCCGATTCCGAAGAACACCACCTCACGCTCAGGGTTGTCGCGGGCAATCTTCAACGCGTCTAACGGTGAATACACGACGCGGACGTCGCCGCCCTCACTCTTGATCCGGAACAGGTCGCGTCCGCTGCCCGGTACCCGCAACATGTCCCCGAAGGAACAGAAGATCACGTCCGGACGGGCGGCGATGGCCAGCGCCTTGTCGATCAGCTCCAGCGGCGTCACGCAGACCGGGCAGCCCGGGCCGTGGATCATTTCCACCAGATCGGGAATGAGCTGGTCGATGCCGTGCCGGATGATCGAATGCGTCTGGCCGCCACAAACCTCCATGATCGCCCAGGGTTGGGTCACGGTGGCGTGGATGTCGTCGAGCAGCCGCTTGGCCAGCTCGGGATCGTTGAACTCGTCGATGTACTTCATGGCGTCACCTCTCGACCCGATTCCTTGGCAGCCCGCGCCCACGGATCGCCGAATTCCAACTCGATTTCACCCAGCTTTTCGAACAGGGCCAACGTCTCCAGCGCCGACTCCTCGTCCAACCTCTGCAACGCAAAACCGACGTGCACAACCGCATAGTCGCCGACGGAGATATCCGGTACGAATTCAAGGCAAACGTCCTTGAGCACGCCCCCGAAATCGACGTTGGCCATTCGGGTCCCGTCCTTGTCCCAGATCTCCAGCACCTTGCCGGGTACCGCTAGGCACATGGTTCGCTCCTTCGCTCGGAAACGGGTGGGCCGGTAGTGCGGACGCGGGCAGCGACCGCGATCTGGCCGAGCGCCAGCCCGGCATCGCTCGGAGGGACGAGGCGATGCCGGAGCACCCGAAACCCGTCCTGTCGCAGACGATCGACACACATCGTGGTCAGCAAGGCGTTGAGGAACACCCCGCCGGACAGCGCTACGGTGCCCAGCCCGGTGCGAGTGCGCTGTATCTCGGCCAGTTCGGCGACCAGCTCGACGACCGCGAGATGGAACCGGGCGGCAACAACCGCCGGGTCGACGCCGGTCAGCACATCATCGACGACGCCGGCAATCACCGGACCCGGGTCGGCTTGGATCGCGCGGTCGGCACCGGACAACCCGAATGCGTACGGACGCTGACAACCTGCTATCGCCTGCTGGGCCAATGCCTCGAACAGCATTGCTGCCTCGGCTTCGTAGGCCACCCGATGGCACACGCCGGCAAGCGAGGAGACGGCATCGAACAGCCGTCCCATACTGGAGGTCTTGCTGCAGCCCAGACCGGTCGCGAATTGCCGGGCCAACACGGCCCGTTCGGCGGGAACGCACGCCGACACACTCGGGATGGCCAGGTCCCAGGCCAGGCCGGCGGCGTGCAAGTACGCGAGCGCCATCCGACACGGGTTGCGCACACCGGCGTCACCGCCGGGCAGCCAGACGTAACGAAGGTGGCCGGCCCGTTCGTAGCCGTCGTAGTCGGCGACCAGCAGCTCACCGCCCCAGACCGCACCGTCGTCGCCGTATCCGGTGCCGTCAAAGGCGAAACCGATAACCCGGTCGCCACCGTCGTGCCCGTTCTCGGCCATGGCCGAGGCAATATGTGCGTGGTGGTGCTGGACGGCGGCCAGCGATAGCGCGGATGGATCGCGCCGTACCGACCTTGCCGCCCAGGCCGAACTGCGGTAGCCGGGATGCCGGTCGGCCACGATCATGTCGGGGCGGACACCGGTGATCGATTCCAGTTGCGCGGTTGCCACCTCGAACGCCCGCAGGGTCGCGTAATCGTCCATGTCCCCGACATGAGCGGACAGCCAGGCGTAACCGCCCTCGGCCACGCAGAAGGTGTTCTTCAGGTCGCTGCCGACGGCGAGTGCTGGCCGGACCGCAACAGGAAGCGCCACCGGCATGGGGGCGTAACCGCGGGACCGGCGCACGGGTAGCTGCGCACCGTCAGCCACCCGCAGGACGGAGTCGTCGCACGGCACCCGGATCGGTCGGTCGTGGGTAAGCCAGGCATCGGCCAGAGACGCCAGCCGTAGCCGGGCCTGCTGGTCGTCGATGACGATGGGTTCGCCGGACAGGTTGCCACTGGTCATGACCAGGACGGGTGGGCTCGGCTCGTCGCCGGCCAGCCCGAACAGCAGGTGATGTAGCGCCGTGTATGCAAGCATCACGCCGACGTCAGGACGACCCGGCGCGACGGCGTCAGCCAAGGTCAGACCGGCGGTTGCGCGTTTGGCCAGCAGCACCACCGGCCGGCGTGGATCGGTCAGCAATGCACGTTCGGCTGGCGACACCTGGGCAATCTGTTCGGCGGTGGCGATGTCGGCGACCATGACCGCGAATGGCTTGTCACCGCGATCCTTGCGTTTGCGCAGCGTGGCTACCGTCGCCTCGTCGCTCGCGTCGCAGGCCAGGTGGTAGCCGCCCAACCCCTTGACGGCCACGATTGCCCCGGCATTCAACAGGCGACGCGTTTCGGCGATGGCCGCCGCACCGATCTGGTCCTGCTCCGCGGGGCGAGCCAGCGTCAAGGTCGGGCCGCAGCCGTGACACGCAACCGTCTGGGCGTGGAAACGACGATTGCCGGGATCGGCGTATTCAGCCGCACACTCAGCGCACAGCGGCAGCTCGGCCATCGTCGTTGCCGGCCGGTCGTAGGGCAACTCCACGATGATCGTGAAGCGCGGACCGCAGTTCGTACAACTGATGAAAGGGTGCCGGTGGCGTCGGTTGCTCGGCTCGGCCAACTCGGCCAGGCAGTCGTCGCAGGTGGCAACGTCGGGCGAGACCAGGGTTCGCCCGGGGCCGTCCTGAGAATCGCGGATGACGAAATCCGTCCCACCGCGGCGGGCGATGACCTCCGTCCTGACGTCCTCGATGTGCGCCAGAGCCGGCGCTCGTGAGCTGAGCATCGCGGTGAACTCGGCCAGGGCACCGTCGACGCCTTCGATCTCGATCAGCACGCCGTCAGCGGTGTTGGCGACCTCGCCGCTCAGGCCGGTTTCACGCGCCAGCGCATACACAAATGGCCTGAAGCCGACGCCTTGGACGAGCCCGCGCACCAGGAGTCGCTGCCGATGACGGCTGTCGATGCTCACTGGCTCACCGCCCCGTGACCCATGGCCGCACACACTCACCGGTCCGGCGGCGGCCACCTTGGGCAGGAGTCGTATCGGTCGAGCACGACTAGCGGCACGATCTCGATCAGACGAACATCCCGAACTTACCCCCGACTTTTCCTTTGTCCAGTCCTAGCGTGAGGTCCGGCGCGAGAACGTTGCGCGAGCGGGGGCGGTGTCACTCCGGGCCGTCGTAAGCGTCCTGGCAGAGCTGACACCAGGGCGCCGGCTGGGCTGGCCAGCTCGAACGAGACGGCGGCAGAGCCGGGCCCCACGAGATGATGATCCGGCCGCAGAGTGTGTATGCCGCGCCTACTTGGTCGACGAGGTGGGCCGCTGACCGGCTGACGTCGAAAACTACCTGGGCCATCGCGGCGCCTCCCTCTTTGCTATCTCGAGTTCTTCCATCGTTCACCGGCGGGGATTCTTCGATCGTTCACCCTGCGGGAGCCGAGCCGGCCGCCGGGTCGGCACTGGGCCAATGGGTCCTACCCATGGTTTCTCGTCGCTTTGGCCATCGTTCAATTCGATTTCGGCGGAACAGCGTCTGGCCACTTTAGTTTTCTGCAGTTGCTTACTTACTGACCGTTACCGGAGGTCCATACATGTCCGATCTTTCGCGCAGAGGTTTCCTCGGCGCCGCCGCAGCGGTGACCGGCGCCGCAGTGGTTGCCACGGCGCTGCCCACAGACGACGCGCAGGCATCGCCGCAGCTGCCGACCAAGCACCGCGGTCACGGCGACATCCGCGACGTCAAGCACGTGGTGATCTTGATGCAGGAGAACCGCAGCTTCGACCATTACTACGGGTCGATGAAGGGCGTGCGTGGCTTCGGCGACCACTCGACGATCACGTTGCCCGGTGGCCTGTCGGTGTTTCAGCAGCCGACGACCGTGCCCGGTACCCCGATCACGGCGACCCAGTACCCATGGCATCTGAGCGATGCTCCCGCCTCGGCGTACCCGGCCGGGCACATGCCACCGAGTTCGGAAGTCGGCGCGCAGGGTTACGGCGGCACCTCGCACAGCTGGGACGACCAACACGGCGCTTGGTACGGCGGTTTGATGAACGGCTGGGTGTTCGCCAAGGGTGGCCTGACAACGCTGGGCTATCTGAACCGAGCCGACATCCCGTTCCACTACGCCCTTGCTGACGCTTACACGATCGGGGACGCCTATCACTGCTCGGTACTCTCGGCGACCGGCCCGAACCGCACGTACTTGTGGAGCGGCACCATCGACGCTCAGCAGAAGTACAGCAGCTTCGTCGCCTACAACGGCGGCGACGAGCTCGGCAAGAACCTGCTGTGGGAGTCCTACGCCGAGACCTTGCAGAAGGCAGGCGTGAGCTGGCGCGTCTACCAATGCGCGGATGACTACGGCGACACCGGTACCGAGTACTTCAAGACGTTCGCCCAGTACGACCCGGACCAAGGCGGCACGCCCGCACCGGGCAACGTCTTCTACGACCGCGGCGTAGCCAACGTCCCCGAGCCGCTGACCGGCCTCACCGCAAACGCCGACAACCTGGCCGCCGCGATCAAGGCCGACGTGGTGGCCGGCACGCTGCCGCAGGTGTCCTGGGTGGTCACCAACCAGGCTTTCTCCGAGCACCCGGACGGCGCACCGAACGACGGCGCCTACTACGTAAACGGCATCCTCGAGGCGCTCAACGCCGACCCGGACGTCTTCAACTCGACCCTGGTCATCATCGATTACGACGAGAACGACGGCCAGTTCGATCACGTGCCGCCGCCCGTACCGGCACCCGGCACGAAGGACGAGTTCTACCTCGAAGCCGCCGGTGCCCTCGCCAGCGCAGGCGTTACGCAGCCGCTGCCGGTCGGTCTCGGATTCCGGGTTCCGTTGCTGTTGATCTCGCCCTGGACGCGTGGCGGCTGGGTCACCTCGGAGGTCTCCGACCATACGTCGGTGATCCAGTTCATGGAGAAATGGACCGGGGCCCTCGGTACGCCGGCGATCTGCCCGAACGTCAGTGCCTGGCGCCGCAGCGTCTGTGGCGACCTGACCGGCGCCTTCGACTTCGCCTCGCCGATATTCGGCCTGCCGAAGTTGCCCAAGACGACCGTCATCGGCGACCCGCCGGGCGGCTCCTACAAACCGCCAACCACCACCAACGCGATGCCGAAGCAGGAGCCCGGCACGAAGCGGGCGCGGTCCTTGCCCTACCAACCGAACGCGAACCTGGAGGGATTCAGCTTCGGCCATAGTGGCACGGTGCAGGCCAAGCTGTCGTTGAGCAACAACGGCCCGCACGCCCGCAAGGCCAGCCACTTCGCCGTCTACAACAACGTCGCTCCGGACCAGTCGCTGGTCGACTACCCGGCGAAATTCCCGGGGCAATTCACGGTGTCGCCCTCGCGAGGGGCCTGGAACAGAACGGTCACCGAGTCGGTCGACATCAGCGCGGACCACGGCCGGTACGACCTGACGGTGATTGGACCGAACCGTTTCCTGCGCCATTTCGCCGGTGATGTGAACGGCGCCGGCAAGGCTGCGCAGGCCGAGGCGGCGTACTACCGTGGCGGCTTCGGACACAAACCGGTACTGATCCTGCAGGTGAGCAACGGTGGGTCCAGGGCCGCGACGTTCACGGTGACCTCCAACAACTACGTCAAAGCCCACGCGAAGACGTATCACGTGCCCGCCCACGGACACGCCACGCACTCGGTGGACCCACTGGCCACCAGCGATGGCTGGTACGACTTCACCATCACGCTCGGCAGCGACCCGTCCTGGGTGCGGCGTTACGTCGGCCACCTCGAGGACGGCACGAACAGCATCACCGGCTAGCGGAGCAGCACGTCATCGATCGCCGCCTGGTTCGTGTCCGACGAACGGCTAACGAGCCAGGCGGCGGTTCAGCTGTCGGCAAGTCCGAACAGCGATGCCATGCCCTCACCGGTGGGTGGTCGCGGCGATGAGCACCGCCTCGATTCTCTCGCGATGGCTGTTAGTCGAGTTACAACTGAAGATGAAGGCGAAGGGCCTCATCCAAGTCAGCCATGACAGCGGGCGGAAGTTGCCCGAGCGCAGGGCCGAGACGTGCGACCGCGATCGAACGCACTTGTTCGGCCTGCGCCTTCGAGTCGACCTCTAGCCCGCTCACCTCGGCGCGGAGGAGCACCTGGAACGGAAAGACCTTCGCAATATTGCTCGTTACGGGAACAACCGTGACAACGCCGCGCCCGAGCCGATCCGCGACGGCATTCGCACGGTCATTGCTCACAATCACCGATGGCCTGCGCTTGTTCTCCTCGCTCCCGCGCGCCGGATCAAGATCAACCAAGCGGACCTCACCGCGACGCATCGGTGAGCCCGTCCTGCGCGGTGCCTTCCCATCGTGCCCGCTCTCCTGAGGACTCCCAGCCATCCCACGCCGCCGCGTAGTCATCTTCGAGGTCAGGATGTCGCAATAGGTGGATGGCGTGTTGGACAGCAGCCGAGCGAGACCGCAGTCCAGAGATACGCGCATACTCATCAAGCAGGGCCACGTCCTCTTCGGAGATGCTCACGCTTAGTTTCATACCCTGATGCTACTAAGGTCGTACCACTCTTGCTACTGTACATTTGCCGACAGACCCACGCTCTCGTCACCGCGGCTTGACCCGTCCCACCTGCTTGGGCGATTCTGTGTCACTTGGCCTTGGGGATGTCCGCGCCTGCAAGTTGAGGCAAGAGGGAGTGCCGTCATGGGCCCATCACCAGCTCAGCCCAGTATTCATATGTACTTGCCGCGCATTTATTTGCCGCGCAACAGCCATCCAGGTCTGCCACAGTTGCGCATATGCCGACAAACGTCACCCCGGGGCGCGGAATGGCGGACTTGACGAAACTGCGAATACTGATGGTTTCAATGACGATGGTGGGCGTGCTGCTTGGCTGCATCACTGGGTGCTCGTCCTCGAGCAATCCGTCGACGGGCTCGAGCGCATCGGCCGCGTCCACCGGCACAGTGAGCGGAACATTGCACCTTGCCGGTGGCCCGTCAGGAACCGACGCCTCCGCAGTCTCAGGCGAGATCTACGTCTTCGCCTCGGCCGATCTCGCGGGGACGCCGGCGGCCAAGAAGAAGACAGCGTCCGACGGAACCTTCAGCTTCAACCTCACGCCTGGCACCTATTACCTCGCGGCGACCTCAGCCAGCTTCACCATCGATCCGCCGCCCGCAACGCCGCCATGTCGTGGCGACGGCCCGGCCGTCGTATCCATCGGTCGCGCCAGTAGCGTGCAAATCACCTGCGACATGAAATAGTCACTGGCGGAACGTTCGGATGGGAGTCGGGATGGCGGACCCGCGCTACGTCTCACCGTCCACCGGCCGTCCGGTGCGAGCCGTCCTCTTCGATACCTTCGGCACGGTGGTGGACTGGCGGACCGGCGTCGCCTCCGCCGCCCGAGAGTTCGTGTCCCGGCACGATCTTTCCCTGGATGCAGAATCCTTCGCCGACGAGTGGCGCGCGCAATACCAGCCGGCGATGGAACAGGTCCGCACACGTGGCCGCGACTTCATCCTGCTGGACGTCCTGCACCGTGAAAACCTGGACGAGGTACTACGCGCGCACGAGCTGGACCCGGCCGGATTCGACGAGGCCGAGCTGGCCGAACTGGCCCGCTGCTGGCGCTACCTGCCGCCTTGGCCCGACAGCGTGACCGGAATTGCCGCGCTGCGCCGGCACTACATCGTCGGCCCGTTGTCCAATGGGCACACCGCATTGCTGCTCGACATGGCCAAGGCTTACGACCTGCCCTGGGATCTGGTGCTTGGCTCGGACATCGGCCGCGCGTACAAGCCCGACCCGGTTGCCTATCGAACGCCCGCGCAGATCCTCGGTATTGATCCGGGCGAGGTGATGCTGGTGGCCGCGCATAACGGTGACCTGCAGGGCGCTCGCGATGCCGGTCTGGCCACCGCCTTTGTGGCCCGCCCGACCGAACACGGGCCCGGTCAGACCCGCGACCTGACCGCTACCTCCGACTGGGACGCGGTTGCCGACTCGATCACATCGTTAGCCGTCCAGCTACATTCCTGACCGGCGATGGCCACGGCGACAGTTTGGATGCCTATCCAGACGCCCGGACGGCAAAATCGTGTTCTCGTTCCTCGAATTCGCGATCGCGAGCCATTGGGCCGTGTTCGAAACGAGGATCGCCGGAATCGGAACGGATTTGCACCACAATCGATTCATCAGCCGGGACGCGATCGAAGCGTGGCCGAACACCTCGAGCTCGCCATCGTCGAGATCCGGCCCGGCAACGAAGCCAACATCCCACTGACCGAACCCGTCGACCGACCGATGCCGGACGATGGGCGTCGACACCGCCATCGCCTCCGAACACCTCAAGGCCGCGGGCACCCCAGCGCGTTCACTACCTACGCTCAACCATTCCAGCGCCTTCACTGCAACTAGCCGGGCTAGGCGTGCCGATCGTGGTCAACGCAGTACCTAATCTTTTCAGGGTGATTTCTTCTCCCAGCGCGGGTCGGCCCAGAGAACGCGAGAAGTGCTGGCGCCGGGCTGGTCTGTGGCGCCGTAGCTGGAGTACAGCGTGTGGGTGCCGCCGCCGCCGGTCTTAGCGTCCATCATGGCTTTGCGGGCCTGGTGCAGCAATTCACCGATGCTGTATTCCCGCTGGCCGAACATGGTGACGCCGAGGCTGACGCCCAGGCGGATCTCATGACCACCGATAAGCTCCGGTCGCTCCAGGACGGCGTTGATCCGCCGAGCGAGGTTTTCGCTGTCGGTCTCGCTGATTTCCTCCGCGATGAACGCGAAGAGGTTGTCTCCAGTGCGACTGAGTTGGTCCTCGCCTCGAAGGACACTCCGCAGCCGCCGGGCAACTTCGATCTGAACCTGATCCGCGATATCGGGGCCGTATTTGGCTGCGATCTCGTCGCTACCGTCGATCTCAGCAAAAAACAGCGCTCCTGTGGTGCCGTGACGGCGCGCCCGATCCACCGTCTGGCTCAGCGCGTCGGTAAGCGCTGCGTTGTTTAGGGCGCCGGTGAGTTCATCCTGACGTGCCAGCGCCTCACCCGCGTGGTCCAGGCGGGCGCTGAGGTTCTCAACCTGAGTAAGGAAGTACAGCGGGTGGCCATCGTCATCGAACAACGGTGTGGCCGTGACGCGCACCCACACGCTATCCCCGTCCGCTCGCAGGTAGCGTTTCTCGATCCGGAACGGTGTACGTCGCCCCGCCATCGCTCGGCGTAGCGCCGATTCGTCAAGTCCCCGATCGTCTGGGTGCGTAAGGTCGGCGAATGTCATACGGGTCAGTTCGGACTCACCGTAGCCAGTGAGACGGCGCAACGCGTCGTTGACACGGAGGAACCGGCCGGCGTCGTCAGGCGCGAGGCTGATCATCGCCATGCCGACCACGGATTCGTCAAACGTGATGCGGAACGCGCGACTGCTGTTGCGCAACTCGTCACCTTGGTCGAGCAGTTTCTGCTTGTACCGGGCCACGGCATCGGCCATCAGCGACGTTTCGATCACTGACCGCGCCTGGCTGGCCAGCAGATCGCCCAATCTTGTCGCGTCGTTGCGGCCACCGGAACGCGCGGCCAGATCGACGGTCAGCCAGCCCAAGGGACGTCCGAAGGCGTCTCGGATCGGCTGGGAACGGGGGCCCTCAGGCTCGACCCGTCGTCCCGACCTGCGTCGTTTAGTGGTTCCATCGGATCGGCTCGGTAACCGACGCTCCGCGAGGGCGCCCCCGGCGGTGATCCGCTCATCGGTTCCGTCGGTGAATTCCACCCTCGCGGACACCGCGGTTACGCCGGACAATCCAACGACTTCCTCTGCCCAGGCCTGCAGCCGCTGCATGCCTTCGTCGGACAGACGATCGATCACCGAAGCACGCGGCACCACCTCGGTGACAGCAGCTTCGACACTCGGTGCCACTCGGACTCCACCGCCACGACCCTGGGATGGCCTAGACATTCGATTCCCTCTTTCACCCGAACCAAACGTGCGTACGACCAATCGGATAATCGGCAAGTAACCTGAGCGAAACAACAGCTTGTGTTCGGGTTCTTCGCAAATGTCAAACTTGGTGCACCGGGTGATCGGTGCGCCGATCAACCAGCGAGCGGGAGCCAACGCGGCTGCGATCCTCAAGCCGAGGTCACTGACGTTCACATCGTCGCCAGGCGTCTTATGGCACGCAGCAGGCACGTGCCGAAGGACTACAAGCCCCAGAATCCGGGGCGTTCAAGGGTGGGCGATACTGGGATCGAACCAGTGACCCCTGCCGTGTGAAGGCAGTGCTCTCCCGCTGAGCTAATCGCCCGCAGCAATGCTGCGCTGTGAAACCTCGGGTAGCTTACATGCCGCCGGGTCGCTTCCCGAAGCTCCGCTCGCAGGCCCTGCGTGACGCCAAGGAGGTAGGCGTTACGCCCGGCTAGTGGATCAGCAGCCACCCGAGGTAAGCCACGCCCGCCAGCAGGGCCAGGCCCGCGATGCCGATCAGAATGCGTACGAACAGCGATTGGGCCTTGACCCACTCCGTCCAGCCGTGCAGGATGCGCCGGCCGTAGGCAAGCAATCGTTTGGCCCATGCGAATTCAGTTGCCCACACCGCTAGTCCGAGGAAGACGATGGCCCAACCCGGCCCCGGCAAGGGAATCAGCAGCAGGCCGCCCACGACAATGATGCCGCCGACGACACCGACGCTAATCTTCCAGATCAGTAAGCCGCCAGGGCGCCGGACCACCCAGGAACGAAACGGCTGTAGCCAGCGAGGCGGTTCGGGCTCGAGGTCGGACAGCGACACCTCAGCGGTCTGCGGCTCGGAGGCCGGTCCGGTCACGTCGTCTCGCTTTCGTCGCGGCCGTGCAGGCTGGCCCGACAATTGCTCGAGGCCAATCCTGAACACGACCTAAGCCGACACCCTGTGTCTCGACTATGAGGCCAACGTTCGAGACCGCCGACTTGGTTCCGCCGCAGACTCCACTCTGGGTCCACCTCCGAGGTGCTGTGCAAGCCCCTATTACGAACATCGTGCAACATCTGGCATCTGTGTGATGCCAGATGTTGCACGATCGGGCGAATCGGCCGGGCGGCCGCCACTCAGGGGCGGACGGCCAGCGAGAAGTCGCCGAACCACGAGATCTTGTCCAGCCGGACGTAGGCGCCGGTGTCCGGGGCATCGAGCATGTAACCGGCACCCAGGTACATCCCCACGTGATGCAGCGAGCTGCCGAACAACACCAGGTCACCGGGCAGCAACTGGCTGGTCTTGACCCGAACGCCCTGTTTGGCCTGGGTGCCGGTGTAGTGGTCCAACCGGATTCCGGCCTTCGCGTAGGCCCACTGGGTCAGCCCACTGCAGTCGAACGTGGTCGGCCCCCCGGCCGCCCAGACGTAGGGATCACCCAGGTGGACAAGGGCATTGTCGATCGCGACTTCAGCGCGCAGCTTCGCGTACTTGGCCGGATACGCCGGCACGGCGGGGTGCACGGTGACGCCGTTTGCCGGTAGCACCGCGGCAGCACCGATCAGCCCGTCTCCCGCTCCGCCCGGTGGGACCAACGAGCTACTCGCGGTGTACAGCTCGAGCGAGTGCGCTGCTCCCGCGCGACCGCCGGTCTTCACGGCCGGGTACGACCCGAGGTCTGCGGTCTTGCCCATCACGGCTTGTTCGTCCACCACCTTGGTTGGCGTGGCCTTCGCAAAGGCGGGCAGCCCCTTCACCACGGGCGGCTTCGCACTTCGCCCGGTGGCCTGATGCAGCAAGGCCCGCGTCGCGATCGCGATCTTGGCGGCCGGTGTCTTGGCCGTGGCGAATGCTGCTGCCTTGGCCGCCCCGCTCCGCACGGCCTGGGCCTGGATCGCGGCCGCCGCGACAACCGCCGTGTCGGCTCCCAACTCGGCCGGCACACCGTTCGGCAGCACGGTGAGCATTCGGCAGACCAGCGTGGTGTTTGTCCCGGTGCTGGTGTTCAGCGCCAGCACGCAGATCAGGTAGTTGCCCGAGGCCATCGAGTACGGGACGGCCGCGTTGTAGCCGTGATTGAGCCCGTGGCTGGGATACACCTTGGCCACGTCCGCCCGCGCGATCGTGGCCTGCGCGGAACCCACCCGCATGCCATTGACCTGGACGTCGATGAACGTCGAGGTCGGCGTGTCCGGGTCGATGGTCCAACCGGCGACGGTAAGGCGGCCGCTCTTGTAACTGACCTTGTCGAGCCGGCCGATCGGAGCGCGGGTGGCCTTCGGGATCGCCGCGCTAGTGGTCTCGCCCACGACCTTGAAGCTGCGACAACCCAATGATGTCGTGGCCCCGGGGCCGAGGTTTCCTATTGCCCAGCAAAGCGAATGACTTCCCGTTGGCAACGCGATACGTCCGGAAAATCCGCGATGAGTACCGAATTGCGGATAGATCCGTCCCACGTCGTTCCGCGTGCCGGTGGCAAGT
Source organism: Frankiales bacterium (assembly GCA_025966315.1). Taxonomy (GTDB): domain Bacteria; phylum Actinomycetota; class Actinomycetes; order Mycobacteriales; family Jatrophihabitantaceae; genus Jatrophihabitans_A. Next base: position 81,463 of record JAOPUZ010000040.1, read on the forward strand.
ACCGAAGTCACCGCCCGGCCGTCCACCGAGGTCACGACGCGTACCGTGCCCGCAAGATCTGGGTCGACGGCCCAACCCGTGTACGTGACCACGCCGTTTGTCAGCCGGGCCGTATCCAGATGCCCGCGGGGTGAATGGACCGGAGTGATTGCCTGCGCCGCCACTTTGCCCGCCGGCTGGGCGGGACCCGCGAAAGCGGAGGTCGTGCCGACGGTCAGCAGTCCGACCAGCGAGCCCGCGATGGCCAGCGACGTGACGGCGGGTCGGGCAGTGAAACGACGAGGCATGGCCAGTTGCTTTCCGGTAGTCGGATGACGAGGGCGAAAGAACCAGCAGCCCGTTCTTAACAGAGAGTAAACGTTTATGCGCGCTGCGTATACACCTGATCGGCAAGTTTCCAGGTAGACACGCCTATTGGCTACGTAGCATGCGTCACATCCGTCCCGCTGGCAACAGGAGCGCTTGGCCTGTTCGGCCCATAAGGGCAAAGAAGCGTCGAACAACGGGAAAGGTCTGGCGCTAACCATTGCCGACGCGGCGCAGGTTGGTTTCACTCGTCTTTGGCAATTCCGAGGCGCAATGCGGCCTCTCGAACTCACGAGTCACCTTCGGCGCATCGCCCCCGTTGCGACCCCCCTCGCGTCGAAGGTGACTCGTGTTCGTTCATCACCCCCTGGAAGGACGAGATGGTTTCCGCGAGTCAAACCGCGACTTCAGCCCGCATGCGTTTCTCCGACGTCTCTTTCGAGGCATTCATCTGGCCCAGGCCGACCCACGGATCCGCCGACTGGATCGAACTGGCCACGCTGCTCTCGCCTCGCGGCCGGCTCGCCGCCCGACCGGCCCGCAGCTTGCCGGTCGCCTCAGACCTGGCGGCCAAGCGACTGCTCGTCCTCAGCTACGCGGTACGCATTCCCTGCCGCATCGTGACGACCACCCAACCTGGACGGCGAGCCAGCGTCACGCTCGACGCCCATTTCGACGGTGAGGACGGCCAAGAAACGCTGCGGATCATGAGTACCGCCCTGCAACGGCTGTCTCGCGGGACGACCTGGCTGTCCGAATTCAACGACCCCATCCCGGCCGCCCGGGCGCTATGGCGCGCGACCTTGCTGTCGAACGGCCTCATTCGCAGCCACAATTTCAGCTTTACGGTCCGGGGCCCCAGCTCGGAGCGGGCCGCGGCACTGGCTGCAGCCGCCCGGGTCCTGAGCCTGTCCCCCACCCAGGCCCGAGACAACAACGGAGTCCGGCTGTCGTTCACTCCGGACGAAGCGGACCACCTGCTGCAGGAATTGCTCGACGACGGCACCCGCCAACCCTGGGAGCGCAATCCCAGCCAGCTCATCCACCTGCACCGTTCGACCATGGAGGCCCGGGTCGCCCCGGATCTGGTGGGCTGAGGGGGTCGCCGTGGCCATCGCCGGCAGGCTAGCGGCAGGATGGGGCTAACGGTCCGGTCGCGGACCACCCATCGAGCGGAGCCCTCATGAGTGTCACCGTGGTTGCCACGATCTATCCCAAGCCCGAGTTCCACGCCGACGTGATCGCGATTTTCGAGAAGGTAATCCCGATCGTGCACGCTGAGGACGTGGGCTGTGAGCTCTACGCCATGCAGATCGGGGCCGACCGACTGGTCATGGTCGAGAAGTGGACGACCCGCGAGGACCTTTCCGCGCACGCGGCCAATCCGGCGCTGGCCGCGATGCGGGTCGAACTCGAAGGCAAGCTAGCCCAACCGGGTGACGTCCAGCGGCTCGAGCCGTACCCGGCGGGCACCGCCGAGCAGGGCACCCTGTAACGGATCACCCCTCGGCGGAATCGGCGTGGATCAACTCGTGATGCTGACCCGTCCGAAGCCGACGACGGGCGTGTCACCGTAGCTGCTGATCTTGACCACGTCACCACTCTGCGGCGCCTGGATCATCAATTCGCTGCTCGGGTCCAACACCATGCCAACGTGCCCGGGCGCGGCGTTCGTGCCGTCACTGCCGGCAAAGAACACCAGGTCACCCGGGAGTTCCTGTCCCGGTGCGATCCGGCTCGAAACCGTGTAGCTGAACTGGGCCTGCGACGTGCGTGGGATGCTCAGGCCGCCGGCTGCGTAAGACGACATCACCAGGCCGGAACAGTCGAAGCTCGTCGGACCGATGGCACCGAAGACGTACGGCGCACCGAGCTTCGCCAACGCCGAGTCGACGGACGCGATCACCTCGCGGGGCAGCACGAGCAGGTCACCGTGTGTGGTGTGGGCCTTGGCCGCACCTGCCACTGGATGCCCGCTCGTGTCCAGCACCGGCTTCAGGCCCTTGGGCAACGCGCTGGGGTCTGCCAGTTTGGCCGCCGTCGGAGCGAGCACGTGTGCCGAGGCGAGCAGGGACTTGTACGCTTGCCATTTCGCCAACGAGGCCGCCGCGGATGCCTTGCCCGCGGCCTTCTTGGCCGCCAATGCGGCCTGGATCGCTGTGACCTCGGCCTGTAGTTGCGCGGTGAGCGAACGGACCCGATTCGTCGCGGTGTCGTACGCGGTTTTCAACTGGGCTGCTTCCGTGTTCGCCGCCGTGGTGGCCTGATCGGCCTGGACGGCAAGCCGGTCCGCCTTGGCGATTGCGGTGAGCGCATCCATCAACTGCTGATCCTGCCGGTCGGCCAGGTAGGTCAGCGAGGTGAGGTCGTTCAGCTCCGCCGTCGCGCTGGCCGCGGTCCGGGACAGCAGGTAGGTCAACGCCGGACTCAGCTGGCTGCTGCCGGTCACGTACGCCCGGGCCAGAATCGACTGCAGCTGCTGGCGTTTCTGCTCTGCGACCACCCGCGCCTGGGCCGCAGCGGTATGCATCGTGGCGGCCAGGGCGCGAGCGGCGGTCACCTTCACCTGGCCGGCCGTGTACTTGACCTGCGCCGCGACGGCCTGGGCCTGCGCGCGAGTGACCGCGGTCTGCAGGCTCTGCAGCAGCAGCGGGTCGATGTCGTAATCCGGGACGGTGGTCAGCGCGCCGAGGCCGGCGACCGAACCCAGCCCGCAGGCATTGTTCAGCCCGGTCGGCGCGGCCTTGCCGGTGAGTTGCAGCAGCCACGCCTGCGCCGCGGTCAGCCACTGGGCGTACGCGTCGGGGAACGCTGAGATCTGGACGGACTGGGCCGCCTGCCCGGGCGGCATCGACTGCCAGCCCGGCACGCTCACCAGCGAGGCCAGGAACCTCGTGGTCGCGTAGCTGGTATCGAGTCGCTGAGCCACGCTGCCCCAACTTGCGCGTTGCTGGAAGACGCCGACCGAGTCGTGGTCCGCACCCAGGCCCTCATTGACCAACTTCAGTGACTCCGGGACGGAGGTGTTGGCCAGCCGCCGGAGTTTGGATTCCTGATAGCCGGTCATCAATGCGATCAATTCGGCCTGGGCGGTTTGTTCCGGGCCAAGTACCGCCATCGTCGATTGGGTGACGGACAGGATCGTGCGCGCGTTGGCGGTCTGCACCGCATCGAGACCCACGACGGGGCCGGACAGGCCGCAGTCCGTGGTGCTGGCCGAGGCCGTTGGGCTAGGCAGCACGGATGCGCTGGGCGTGACTTTCGGCGTTGCGAACGCACTCGACTGGCCGCTCAGCGCCAGAGCGCCGGCGACAACCGCCGCGGCCAGCCGCGGGTGGGAGCGCGCTGCCTTCAACATGGGTGTCTCAGATCCTCGAATTCAGGTTAATCCGTACCTACAAGCCGTCAGTACAACGATCGGCCAACATTGCGGTAACTCAAGTTCTGAGCCGGCAAGTACGCCGCGGATACCACAAGGCGGCAGGCGCGGACGGTTCCGAGGCGGCTGAAACATGTCGAGCCGGGATCTGGGATGATCGGAGCATGGGAAGTCGAGTGTCAGACCGCGTCGGAGCCATTGCTGAATCAGCCACCCTGGCGGTGGACGCCAAGGCCAAAGCGCTCAAGGCGGCCGGCCGTCCGGTCATCGGATTCGGCGCGGGCGAGCCGGATTTCCCGACCCCCGGCTACATCGTGGATGCCGCGATCCAGGCCGCGAAGGAACCCAAGAACCATCGCTACACCCCGGTTGGCGGACTTCCCGAGCTTCGGGCGGCGGTGGCCGCCAAGACCTTGCGGGACTCCGGCTACGCCGTGGACGCCGGGCAGGTGCTGATCACCAACGGCGGCAAGCAGGCCGTCTACAACGCGTTCGCGACCCTGCTCGATCCGGGTGACGAGGTGCTGGTCATCGCCCCGTATTGGACGACCTATCCCGAGGCGATCCAACTGGCCGGTGGCGTCATGGTCGTCGTCGCGACGGATGAGACGACTGGTTACCTCGCCACGGTCGACCAGCTCGAGGCCGCCCGCACACCGCGGACGAAGGTGCTGCTGTTTGTGTCACCGTCCAACCCGACCGGTGCTGTCTACCCCGGTGCCGAGGTCGAGGCCATCGGTCGCTGGGCCGTGCAGCACGACTTGTTCGTGGTCACCGACGAGATTTATGAGCACCTGACGTACGACGGCATCCAGAACGTTTCCATTGCCAGCGCTGTCCCCGAGCTCGGTGACAAGGTCGTCGTCCTCAACGGAGTGGCCAAGACGTACGCCATGACCGGCTGGCGGGTCGGCTGGATGATCGCCGCCCCGGACCTGATCAAGGCGGCGTCCAACCTGCAGTCCCACGCGACCTCCAACGTCGCCAACGTCTCGCAGATGGCCGCCCTGGCTGCGGTCAGCGGCGACCTGGCCGCGGTGGACGAGATGCGCACCGCCTTCGATCGGCGGCGCAAGCTCATCGTCGGCCTGCTGAACGACATCCCGGGCATCGTCTGCCCGACCCCGGGCGGCGCGTTCTACGTCTACCCGCAGGTCAAGGGCTTGATCGGACGCCCGATCGGCGGCCGGACCGCGGCCAACTCGGCCGAACTGGCCGCGCTGATCCTGGACGAAGCCGAGGTCGCGGCCGTACCCGGCGAGGCATTCGGCACCCCGGGGTACCTACGTTTCTCCTACGCCTTGGCCGACGCGGACATCACCGAAGGCATCGGCCGGATTGCGAAACTCGTCGCCGGCGGCTGAGCGTGGCGTGACGCACTGGATCTTGTAACCGGCACGACTCGAACGCCGATTACGGTCGGGTCACGTCGACAGATCCGGAGCCGCCTCAGCCCGGCGCCGGTGAGGCCAGCACTGCGTCGTCCACCTCTGACGCGCGACGCACACCAAGCTGGTTGACCACGGCGGCAACCAGCAACAACCCGGCCGCTACCGTCATCGCGGCTTGCGCGCTCGCATGGCCGGCGACCCAGCTCAGCGCGCTCGGCCCGATCAGCGCGCCCAGATCCACGAAGAAGCGATATGCGCCCAGGGCCAGCGCGCGCCGAGGCCCGGACACCAGATCGCTCAGCAACGCGGTCTGCGAGCTGGAGAAGAAGTCGCCGGTACCGACCAGCATCGAGGCAATCACGAAGCTGACGTAACTATGCGCCAGGTGCGGGAAGATGAAGTCCCCAACGGCAAGGATCAGCAGCCCGGCGACCACGATCCGTTTTCGTCCGATGCGATCGCCCAGCGCGGCCCCGGGAATCGTGACGGCGATGCCGACGAAGGACATCAGCGTCACCCCGGTCGCGGTTTGCACCGGGCTCAGATGCAGGTTGGATTCGGCGAACAGCGGCAGTACCGTATTGCGAAATCCGTGCCGATTGACCATGTTCGCGAACACCCCGAAGAAGATCGCCGCGAACGCGACCGTCGTAGTCGAGGTGAACAGGCTGCGACGGCTGGGCTTCGTCCTCGGCGGTTGCGTCGTCCGATCTACCGCCTGTTCTCGGGCCGCGGCACTGATGCTGCCCAGCAGCGGGGCCAGCGTCACCCCGCTCAACACCGACGCGACCACCGCGACGACATAGGCCGAACGCCAGCCGTACGCGCTGCCGACGGCTCCGCCGATCAACGGGTAAACCGCGATGCCGAGGTTGTTGGCCACCTGGTAGAGGCTCATCACCCGACCGCGAATGGCCGGCGGCGCGATATCGCTCAGGCCCGACAGCACCACGGTGGCCAGCAGTCCCGCGCCGACGCCGCTACCGACCCGGGCCGCGATCAGCAGCTCGAAGTTCGGCGCGAAGATCCCGGCCGCGGAGGATCCGGCGTTGAGCACCACACCGATCGTGACCACCCGCCGCGGACCCATCCGCGACGTCATGGCGCCCGACGGCAGGTCCACGATCAGCCGGGCCAATCCGTAGGCCGAGACGAACGCGCCGATGGCCGACACTGATTGGGAGAAGCTGTGCTGGATCGCCGGCAGCAGCGGAGTGAACAGGTTGTTCGAGGCGACCGACAGGAAAAGCCCCAGAAACAGCAGCCGAGCCTGCGGTGGCAGCTTCTGCTTGGCGGCCGGAGTCGGCTTGCTCACGCCGGACGGGACGGCCGGGCTTCCTGGTCTTCCATGACCAGACGCAGCACATGGTCGCGCAGTTCGGCCGCGCGCCGATTGTCGAGCAGGCCCTGCCGGCCCAGTCGAGGACGGGGCAGATCCACCGTGACGATCTCCTTGACGGTGCCAGGCGATGCCGACATCACCGCGACGCGATCGGACAGGAACACCGCCTCGTCCACGTCGTGGGTCACGAATACGGTGGTCGTGCTGGATTCGGACACGATCAGGGCGAGCTCTTCCTGCAGGCGCAGCCGGGTGAACGCGTCCAGCGCCCCGAACGGCTCATCCATGAGTAACAGGCCCGGGGCACTGACCAGCGCGCGGGCCAAGCCGGCGCGCTGCTTCATGCCGCCGGACAACTGTCGCGGGTAATAGTCGGCGAACTGGCTGAGCCCAACCAGCTCCAGTTGGGCGTCCACCCGGCCGCGGGCTTCCTGCTTGGACAGGGTCTTCGCGATCTCGTTCAAACCCATCGCCACGTTCTGGCGCACCGAGCGCCACGGCATCAACGCGGCGTCCTGAAAGACGAAGCCGAGTCGCTGCGGCACTCCCCGTACCGGACTGCCGTCAATCGTGATCGAGCCCGCAGTATAGGGCGCGAGACCGCCGATCATCCGGATCAGGCTGGTCTTTCCGCAACCCGAGGCACCGACCAGGCTGACGAACTCACCGGACTGCACATTCAGGTTCACATCCCGCAACGCGACGTTGGCGGTACCGCGACGCTGCCCGTACCGCTTCTCCACGGCGACCACGTCGATCGCCGCACCAGCCTGCATCGTCGTCATGACGCTATCCCTTTGCTTGCTGGGCGAAACTGTCATCCACCCACTGGGTGACCGGCACGGTGTCCTTGAGCGCCCCGGCTTGCTTGAACAGCTGTTGCTGCTGGTCGAGCAGGGCCGGATCGAGGATCGTGCCGTTCGGGTAGGCGCCCGCGGTACGTAGATCGGCGAACAGCTGCGTGGTCTGGGCCTTGTCGGCGGCCGGATCGATCTCGAGCGCCTCCTTGACCACCGCATCGGCATTCGCGGGGTCGTTGAACCAGGTAAAGGAATCCAGCAGCGCCTTGTTGAAGGCAACGGCCAGCTTGGAATTCTTGCTCAGCCAGTCCGGCGTGGCAAAAACGTTGTCGTCATAAAGGTTGGACGCTTCTTTGGTGTAGTCGAACAGCGTCTTGAACCCCTTCGGGCCTAGTTGCAATTCCGCCGAGTGGCTCAACATGGTTGCGTCCACCCGTCCGGCAAGCAGCGCGGGTAGGCGCGCGCTCTGCCCGCCCACAGCAATGATGTCGACGTCCTTGGCGGTGAGGCCGGCCTTCTGCACCACGAGCAACGCCTGGGCGTAGTTGACACCGGTCGTGTCCTGTACACCGATCTTCTTGCCCTTCAGGTCGGCCAGGCTGTTGATGCCCTTCTTGGCCAGGAACACGTAGTCCTGCCGCGGCTGGGCCAACGCGAAGTCCTCGATCTTGACGCCGGCCTGTACGGCCCCGACGCCACCGGTGACGGCTTCGGAATAGGCATCGATATCGCCATTGGTCAACTGCGTGATCGCGATGTTCGGGCTGCTGGCATTCCACTTCACCGAAGCCTTGGCGCCTTGGGATTTCAGCTCGTTGACCGCGTGGACCTCGACCACCTTGTTGGCGTTGGCGGTGCTCTGCAACATCAACGTGAAGCGGGAGCCGCTCAGCGCACCTCCGCCGCTGCCGGCGTCGGCGCTGGAGCCATTGCTACTGCCGCTGCCGGAGCAACCAGCCACGGTCAGCGCGATCGCCACGGAAGCTGCGGTTAGGACGACCCGCGTACCGGTACCGAATCGACGGGTTGAAAACGGCGTGGACATGACGAATCTCCTTATGGGAACGTGACAATCGAGAGCATGAGTGCAGAATGGCCGGACATCACCAGCGGCCGAGGTCCTCGCCCTTGGTCCAGGGAAAGGCAAGCCGACGAATGATCTCCAGTACCGAGGCCGCGACGACCCCGACCAGCGAGGCGGTACACACGGCAGCCAGCAGGTAAGCGGTCTTGAAAGCGTTGCCGTAGTTGATGATCAGGCCACCGAGGCCGGTCACGCTGATCTCCATCTGGGCGATGACCATGCCGATGAGGGCCTTGCCCAGCGCGATCCGCAGGCCGGCGAAGATGTTCGGGACGGCGTTGGGCAACGCAACCCCGGTGATGACGCGCCACCGGCTCAACTTGTAGACCCGGCCCACGTCGATCAGTGCGGGCGGCGTTTCTTTCACCCCGGTCGCGGTGTTGATGATGATCGACCAGACGGCCAACATGAACGTGACCGTGACCCGGGCTTCAAACCCGACGCCGAACCAGATCACCACCAGCGGCACCAGCGCGATGAGCGGGGTGGCCTGGAAGAAGTTGACGTAGGGGTTCAATACCCTTTCCACAATGGGGCTGCGGCCCATCAACACCCCGATCGCCACACCGACCACGGTGGCCAGCAGGTAGCCGGTGGCCAGGTCGCCCATCGCGGTGGCGAACGCCGGGCCGAGCTGACCGCTGGTGAGCAGATCCCAGAAGGCCTTGACCACGTTGACCGGCGTGGCCAGCAGGATCGGGTCGATGTGGCCGCCGACGATCTGCCAGACCGCCAGGAAGATCAGAACAGACAACAGCGGTAAGGCAATCGTGGCCCGGCGTAACAGGTTGCGACTCGGCGCAAGACCAGTCGATCCGGCCGTTGCCGGACCGGCCGAAGCGGCATCCGACGACCTGGTGCCGGACTCTTGGATGGTCGGACGTGCCATCTGCGATACGTCCTCTCAGGTCCGTGACGCGGGGTTCATTCGGCAATCATGGGATACTGTATCCAGATTGGCAAGCCCCGAGACGGCTACCCGCGCCTCATCAGGAGTTTGTTTTCATGGACGAAACAAAACTGTGGGCAGACGGCCTTACCGGTAAGCGGGAATGATGTGCTCAGACCACAGTTCCATCTGGGACAGCAGCTCGTCGATGCTCGAGTAGAGCAGTTTCAGCTCGAAATGGGTGACACCGGCGTCGACGAATTCGCCCACTCGCCGCTTGACGTCCTCGACGTTGCCGAAGATGTGGCGGTCCAGGGCGAACTGCATGTCGTCGACATCGCGCTCGTAGGTCTTGCTGCTCGTGCGAACGGTGGGCAGGGCTCGTTCCATCGCGACATCGCGATCCAGCGCGATGGTGGCCAGCTTCTCGACCGCAACCACGATCTGCTCACCGTCGCGACCATGTTCGGCCGCCGTACGCAGCAAGATCTCGCGACCACGCGCCATCTCGACCGGTGACAGCCACCCGGGGATCCAACCGTCGCCCAGCCGCGCGGTACGTTCGGCCGCCTTGTCCGTCCAGCCGCCCACCCAGATCGGCGGGTGCGGGTGCTGCAGCGGCTTGGGGAAGATCTCGGCATCCTTGAACGTAATGGTGGCGCCGTCGTGGCTGGCCAGCGGCTGAGTCCAGATAGTCTTCATGATCTCGATGTATTCGTCGGTCAGCGCGGCGCGCGCAGAGAAGGGAACGCCGAACACCTCGAATTCATTGGATGATTCGGTCGCTTTGGAACCGAGGCCGACGCCGACGATGAGCCGGCCGTTGGTGAGATGGTCCAGCGTCGCGGTCTGCTTGGCGGCATAGATCGGGTTGCGCGTCGGCATCACCAGGCAAGCAACACCGAGCTTGATCCGTTCGGTCTTCGCGGCCAGATAGCCCAGCGTCATCAGCGACTCGTAGAAGTCTGCGGTCTGATCCGAAGCCAGTGCTTCGGCGGATCCGGAGGAGATGTGATGACGGTGCATCTCCGTACTCCACACGACATGGTCATGCACCCACACAGAATCGAAACCCAGGTCTTCGGCAGCCTGCGCCGCTCGGACGATGTTGTCCACGCCCGACAGTGGGCCGGAATTGGGTACGCGAACCCCGAACTCGATTTGTGCCATCGATGCTGCACATCCTTTCGATCATGTCTGGTCGCGATGATGTCTGGTGGCGGTGAATGCCGGTCAGCGACCTAGCGCGACAACCGTAACTGGATTTCGGATTCGATTATGCTAACCCGAGATTGTTACGAGGATGACCTGGCGGGCAGCGGTGTCGAACCATGACCGACCGGCCTTTGGTCGGCGGGGTAACTGCACGGCTCGGTCAGGACTTCGATGTGCCGGCCGTCAGGACTCCGGTGTGCCGGCCGTCAGGACTTCGATGTGCCGGCCGTCAGGAGTTCGGCGTACCAGCCGTCAGGAGTTCGGCGTACCAGCCGTTAGGAGAAGTCATCGTCCCGCAGCTTCGGCGTGGTTATGTTCCGCGCGGTCGGTCGATGTGGACCCGGTGTCGACGATGTTGGCAAAAACGGGGAATCTCACAAACGATGGCAAGGCCAGACTTATTAGTTTAGCTTTCAGATCGTGCTCGCTCCCGATTCCGAAGACCCCGACCACATTGCTCGCATTGCGGGCGGTTTGCGCGTGAGTTTGGCGTTGGTTTCGCGACGGCTGAAGCAGCTACACGTGGCCGGCGACATCACCATTGCCGAAGTGAGCGCGCTGGCCCGACTGGAACGCGAAGGCCCCTCGACGCCGGGCGCGCTGGCCGCCTGGGATCAGATCAGCCCGCAGTCGATGGGCGCCACGCTGACCAGCCTCGAGGTCCAAGGCCTGGTCAACCGCGGGACGGATCCCGACGACGGTCGCCGGGTCGTCGTGTCGATCACCGAGGCCGGCCGCGACACCCTGGTCGGTGGCCGGCGGCGCCGGACCGAGAAGGTCGCGCAGGCCCTGGCCAAGGGCTTCACGGCCGCCGAGCGAGAGCAATTGGAATCCGTGACTCCCCTGCTCGAACGACTAGCTCAGGCCATCTGAGGTCAGTCCTTGAACACCGATCGCCGAAAAGCCACGCCTGCGGACCGAGCAGGCCTTTACCGGAGGCCGAACCATGACTGAGGACGTAGCCGTAAAACCGACGTCGATCGGTGGGCGGTACAAATGGGTGGCCTTGTCGAACACCACTCTCGGCGTGTTCATGTCCGCGCTGGACGGCTCGATCGTCATCATTTCGCTGCCGGCTATCTTCCGCGGCATTCACCTCGACCCGCTCGGGCCCGGCAACATCATCTATCTGCTCTGGATGATCATGGGCTACCTGCTCGTGCAGGCGGTCATGGTCGTGACGCTCGGGCGCCTGGGTGACATGTACGGCCGGGTGAGGATCTACAACGCCGGGTTCTGCGTGTTTTCCGGCGCCTCAATCTTCCTGTCGTTCGACCCCTTTCAGGGTGGCCATGGTGCGATCTGGCTGATTGCCTGGCGGTTGGTACAGGCCCTGGGTGGATCGATGCTGACCGCCAACTCGGCCGCGATCCTCACCGACGCGTTCCCGTCCCGGCAACGCGGCCTGGCGTTGGGCATCAACACCATGGCCGCGCTGGCCGGTCAGTTCATCGGCCTGGTGGCCGGCGGTGTGCTGGCGGCCTGGGACTGGCGGGCCGTGTTCTGGGTCAACGTGCCGATCGGCGTCGCCGGCACGATCTGGGCCTATCGCAGCTTGCGCGATTCTGGCGAGCGACGCAATTCACGCATCGACTGGTGGGGCAACATCACCTTCGCGTGCGGCCTGTTCATCCTGCTCGGGTCGATCACCTTCGGCATCCAACCGCGCGGCGGGCACCCAATGGGCTGGCAGAGCCCGAAGGTACTGGTCGGGCTGGCATTGGGTATTGGGTTGCTGATCGCATTCTGGGTGATCGAGAGCAAAGTCGCCGAGCCGATGTTCAATCTGGCCCTGTTCCGAATCAGGGCATTCGCGGCCGGGAATGCGGCCAGTTTGCTGTCCGCGATTGCCCGCGGTGGCCTGCAATTCATGTTGATCATCTGGCTGCAGGGCATCTGGCTGCCGCTGCATGGCTACAACTATGAGGACACGCCGTTGTGGGCCGGTATCTTCCTGCTGCCGCTGACCGCCGGTTTCCTGATCGCCGGTCCTACCTCGGGCTACCTGTCTGATCGCTTCGGAGCCCGCCTGTTCGCCTCGGCCGGCATGATCATCTTCGGCAGCAGTTTCGTCGGGCTGATGTTCCTGCCGATCAACTTCCCGTACTGGGCCTTCGCGTTGTTCATTGCCTTGAACGGTATTGGCGGCGGCATGTTCGCTGCCCCGAACGGGGCGGCCGTGATGAGCAGCGTGCCGGCCGACCAGCGCGGTGCCGCGTCGGGAATGCGGTCCACTTTCCAGAACTCCGGCACCTCGTTGTCGATCGGTATTTTCTTCTCGCTGATGATTGCCGGCCTGGCCCATACCCTGCCCACGGCGCTGTCGTCCGGGCTGCAGCAGCAAGGGGTGTCCGGTGCGGTAGCCCATCAGGTGGCTGAGCTGCCGCCGGTGTCCTCGCTGTTCGCCTCGTTCCTCGGCGTCAACCCGATCCAGCATCTGCTGGCGCCCAGCGGCGTGCTGAACACGCTGCCCCAGGCGAACGTGAATGTGCTGACCGGAACGCATTTCTTCCCGCAACTGATCTCGGACCCGTTCCACCACGGCCTGATCATCGTCTTCACCGCGGCCACCATTCTTTCGGTCATCGGGGCCATCGCATCGCTGCTGCGCGGTGGCCGTCAACCGCAGAGTGAGCACGAAATTCTCGACACGATGTCCATGCCGGGCGCGCTACAGGCGGACGCGGTGGTCGAGTAGCAGTTCCTCAGCCGCGCCGGCCGAGGCGCGCCAGCACATGCCGTCGCGGCGCACTGATCGAATCCGGTGGCACGTCGACAACGTGTTTCTCGACCGGCTGCGCAGCGAGCCCAGACAAGTCGAGGTAATGCGAGGCGAACTTCAGCTCTTGCAGGTAGGCGCGGGCCGAGGCGATCACGCCGTCCCGGTCGTGGGTATAGACATAGTCGAACCGGCGCAGCCCGTCCGGGCCGGCATCGCCACAGTCACGGCCCACGAACGCCGCGGCGTAATGCGGATTGATCACTATCACGACCCATTCGTGGCCCAGGCGGCTGCCTTCTCGCAATGGTCCGACATGAAAGCGCGGTTCGTCCTGGGTCTCGATGCCGTCGGCCAGGACGATGGTCAGCGCATTGGAACGCGAAAGTTCGGCGTAACGCGCGGCTTTTTGGGGCGTGAAGAATTTCCGGTTCTGGAAGCTGGACAGCAGCACCGAAGCGTGTCCACCAGCCGCGTTCTGTTCTTCCAGGTGCCGACTTATGTGCAGCAAATGCTTCTTGGCCGCGCGCTGGCTTTCGGCGTAGGACGCCAGCACTTCGAACGGCGTCTGCCCATTCAACGGAGCGAGCTTCTGGCGCAGGGGTATGACGTGCCGTGGTGCCGGCACTGACTCCGGCAACGGGCCGGGCCGACCGTAGCGATAGCCCTGTCCGTACGTTGCGCCGAATACGCGTGCGAAACGCTCGTGTTCCTCGGTCTCGATTCCCTCGGCGAGGATTACGGCCCCAGTGCGCTCGGCATAAGCTCGAACGGCTGCGGTGATGGCCGCCGCTTCACGTTTCGGGGCACTGCGCACCAGCGCCATATCCAGCTTCACGACATCTGGACGCAGGAACGGAAGCAAGGCCAGCGAGCTTTCTTCCGCACCCACGTCATCAAGGGCCACGCCCCATGAATCACGCCGAGCCTGGTCGGTAGCGTGCAGCAATTCCGTCGCGTATCCCTCGACGTCGCGCTCGACAACTTCCAGAATTGCCCGCAATTCGATCCGGGCCCGGGACAAACCGGCGAGCAGATGGGGCGGGCATTCGATCGCCAAGCCGGCCGGTTCGACGTTGATGAGCCACGACAGGCTCGGATGCAATCCGGCATCGACGGCGGCCTGCATCGCGTGGACACGGCACAACCAGTCCAGCTCGCCGAGACGTCCCGCCTTCTTGGCTGCTTCCAGTAAGGCCATCGGGGATTCCAACGCGGTGCCGGCCGGTCCACGGGACAACGCCTCGAAACCGGCGACCGTGCCTGACGCTAGATGGACAACCGGCTGAAAAAGCGTCCGGACGGCACGATCATCGATGACTGCGTCAATTGTCCACCGGTCCGCCGTGACGGCAGCACCGATAGTTGTGGCCGCGGGAATGGACTGTGGCGACGAGGGTACGTCGTAGGCCAGCGCCTCGAGTTCACGCAGACGCCGATGCGAATCCAGCGCACTGACCACCGCATCACGCACCTGGGCCAACTGCTCTTGTTGATCCTGCCCCAGCACCAACGGCTGATCGGACCAGATACACACCGTGCCCAGGGCCAGGCCTTCACGCCCGATCAATGGCGCCGCGGCGTAGAAACGCACTGAACCGGACTCGCCGTTGACCCACTGATTATCGGCCAACAAGGGGTCGAGGGCCGCGTCCGCGGTGACGAAAACGCCCGTGCTGGTGGTGGAGGACAGCACCCGTTGGCAGATGCTCAAGGCCCGGGCGGAGACCGCCACGGGCACCCCGGTCGTGCCAGACACGCTCCACTGACTCTCGCCGTCCAAGATGGTTATCGCACAGAAATCGACCGCCAGGGCTCGCTGAGCCAGTACCGCCAAGCCGGTGATCTCCGGATCCACGTGCGTCCAGGATTCCGCGCCCGCCAGACCGTAGGCGAGTACCGAACGCTGGCGAGCAGTCTCATTCTGGTCATTCACCAGCGGGGAGGTCATGCAACCCGGATCGGCCACCGCGGCGGATACTTTATGGACGTAACGTCCAAATATCCATTGGTACGCCCCGGGCCTTTCCGCCAAGTTAGTTCGATCGCCCGAGCGGGCGACGCCGTTATCCGCCGTCGCCCGGGGCTTCGATGCTGCGTTTACGGGCGTCCCTGACCAGGCTGAGAAGGTCCTGCTGCGAGCTGACGTTCAACTTGCCGTAAACAACCGCCAAGTGAGTGCGAACGGTGCTGGGGCTCAAAAACAATTCCGCAGCTATTGCCGGCACTCGGTCGCCTTCGAGCAGCCTGGCCACGATCTGAAGTTCCCGGGCGCTCAATTTGGCCAGCCCGGGCAAGTCGGCTTCGGTCATCGCGACGTTGCTGGTGCGGGTCAGTGCCGCCAGGTCGACGGCTCGGTCCAAGCGTCGCAACATCGCGGCAACGCTGGTCGGTGGCTCGCTGTGCGGCAAGTTGGTCGGCTCGGAAAGAAAAACGAAGCCGCAACCGAGGTTGGGCTGCAACGGTATGAGCACCACCTCGCAATGGGTCGACCCGCTGGCGTTGGCCTGCGTCGATCGGATGTCGACGTGCATGATGATGCTGTGCTGGCCGGTTGCGGCTGCCGCCAGCGAGGCCAGGAAGTGCTCGGCATCCCCGGCTGAGATGAGCTGCGCCAACGGGATTCCGATCAGCTCGGCCACCGCCGCGCCGAACAGCTGCTCGGCGTTGCCGCTGATCCGCTCGATCTGCCAGGCGCCATCGACGGTGCCCGCGACCAGGGAGGCCGCCATCGATTCCGGGTCGACCTGGCGCCCCCGGGACCTCGACTCGACGTCCAACAACACCAGCGCATATCGTGTCGGCGGTTGATGACCGTATCGATGGACCCACAAGCGCACTGGAATATCTGCACCGTCGCGTCGGCGCAACACTCGCACCGCGTCGTATCCGCTCAATCGGCCCTGGGCAAACAAAGCCAGGGCGCCGGTGGGTCCATCAGCGGTGAATTCCTCGAAGTTGCGACCCACGACCGAGCCACCATCGGGATCGAGCAGCAACGACACCGAGGGGCTGCTGGCGATGATCTCCTTGGTAGGAACCATCATCACGAACGCGGACGTCAAGGTTGTGCTCAACGCCTGCTCAGCTTCAAACCGAACGCGATCGACCTCGAAGCTCAGGTCGTCAGGCTCGGCAAGGTGCAGGTCGTTCATCATCTGGGCTCACCTATTGTTGGTCGTTTCGACGAATGGCTACCGGTCGCCGCGCCAAGGCTCGCGACACGGTCCTAGACAGCTCTCAGAATTCGGACGGTACGCCTCGTGAATGTCCTACTCAGGCGCTGCCATGACCTCGTGTGCATAGGACTTTCCGGAAGCGTCGAGCAGGCCGCCGAGCAGTTTCGCGACAAGCCGTCCCACGTCCGCCGACGGTGCGTCGGCCAGTCGTGGCAATGCCTTTGACGCACGGCTCAACACGATTCCGGCCAGCGCTGCCGTGATGATTTCGGCTCGCAATTCCGGGGACTCCAGCCCAGCCGCGCTAGCAGTTCGCTCGGCCGGTTCCACCAGACGAGTCCGCAACACCCTCATCGCGGCGGCGTGCAATTCGGCATCATCATGGCGGCGAACGGCGGCATACATGGTCGGCGTCGGGTGATTCTCGCCCACCCGATCGAACATGGCCTGCAAGGCGGCGGCGTCGGTGATGTCCAGCGGATCCTTCGTGGCCGGCTGACCCTCCTGGCGCAGCGTCTCGAGGTACAACGCGGCCTTACTACCGAAATAGCGCGCGATCATGGCGGGATCGACGTCTGCGCGCAGCCCAACCTCTCGTACCGTCGTGCGTTCGTAGCCCCGCTCGGCGAACAGCTCGGCCGCGGCGAGCAACAGGCGGCTCCGGCTGTCGGCCGAGTTGCGCCGCCGGTGCCCGGATTGTTCCCGGCCGGCGGCGCGTGGCTGCGTCGCCGAGCTCATCGTCGGGCCCGCGCGGTCGGGCCGTTCGGGTCCTCGCTCAGATCGGGCTCGAAGGCGATCACGCCGGCCAGCGCGGAGTCGACACTCTCTTCCACCGAAAGTTCCTGTTCGGCATCGTATTTCGCCCGCGGCTTACCGCCCCGCGTCGGCAGCGCAAAACTCACCACCGCCGTCACCACGAGCAGCGCGATGCCGATCACGGCGCCACTGGTGTAGCCGGCGTTTCGGGGGAACTCCTCAGTGGCCACGGTGTGCGCGGTCAGGATCGCAGCCGCCAGGGCGCTGCCGATCGAATACCCGACGGTCCGCAAGACCTGATTGAGGGCCAGCGCGCTGCTGGTTTCTTCCGGCGGGATCGCACTCACGATCATCCGCGGCATCACGGCGAACGAGCAGCCGATGCCGATACCGCCGATGCCCATCTCGACAAAGGGTTGCCAGAGCTGTCCGCGGTTGGTCGCGAACAGCAACAACGACAAGGCGAATGCGAGCACACCGATCGGCAGGATGCGCTGCGGTCCGATCCAGCGGCTCACGTAGGTCACCAGCTTGCTCGCGGTGAACGAGGCGACCGACAACGGCAGCAGCACCAAACCGGCCACCACAACCGAGGCACCCATTCCGTAGCTGATCGTCGACGGCGTCTGAACGTAACGGATGATCATCGACATCATCATGTACATCCCGACGCCGGCCATCACGCCGGTGACGTTGGCGGTGAGCACCGTGCGGTTGCGCATCATGCGCAGGTCCACCAGCGGGAGTTGGATGCGCAGCTCGTGCCAGATCCACGCCAGGATCACGACCACCGACAGCCCACCGAGTAATAGCAGCCGGCCCGACAGCCAACCCCAGTTCTCGCCCTCACTAATGCTGAGCAGCAGGCCGGCCAAGCCCAGCCCCAGCAGCGCGGCGCCGGCCAGGTCGAAGGCCTTCGATTCGCGGTGCCGGCTGGTTGGTACGACCAGCGCTGACAACACCATGGCGATCAGCCCGAGCGCGGCTGCCAACCAGAACCCGGCGTGCAGGTTCAGATGTTCGGCAATGACGCCGGTCAGCGGGTACCCCAGTCCGACGCCGACCACCGCCGTGACCGACAAGGTGGCGAGGGTAGCCCGGGCGCGCTCGGGCGGAAGATGATCACGCGCCACGCTCATCGCCAGTGGAAGCAACGCCAAGCCGATTCCCTGCATGGCCCGGCCCAGGATGAGCAGCGCGAACGCCTTGACCGGCAGCGCCGCGAACACGCTGCCGACGACCAGCACCCCCAACGAGGCCAGCAGGACGTGCAAGCGGCGGGGCCCGTCGCCGAAGCGGCCGACCACCGGCGACGACACCGCGCCGACGAGCAGGGTGATCGTCAACGACCACTGGGCGGTGCCGAGCGAGACGCCGTAGTCGGTGGCGATGCTCGGGACCAGCGGCGCGCCGAGACTGCTCACCACCGCAACCAGCAACCCGACGTACACAAGTACCGGCACCAGCGCCTTACCGCGCCACGTGGTGGCGTCGACGATGATGGGTGCGGGCCGTTCGGTCGTGGTCACTACTGCTCCTGGCGATGTGCGCGCCGCGCTGTCGGCTGCGCGTATTGCTGCGTCTAGGCAATTGCTATGTCTACAAGTGATGTCTACTCAAGTAGACACCGGCGGGCCAGGGCGTGTTCCGCACAATGACGGAGATCACGGCGATCGACAGCTGGCGATCGATGACCGACGACGCCAGCCGCACTTCGTACGAATCGCCGGCGGCCGGGTTACTCGGAGCCGGCCGCCTCGGAAACCAGCACGGTGGCACCGGCGGAAACGGCGCCGACCGGCATCGGCCGCAGCGCGACCCGCACGCCGATGGCAAGGACCGCGCACGCGGCCATGACGATGGCCATCGGCAGGACGTTGCTGGGGCCGCCGACGCCGACCAGCGGCGCCAGGCCGGCACCGATCGAGAATTGCAACAAACCCAGCAGCGCGGCGGCGCTGCCCGCCGATTGTGGGAAGTCGTTCAACGCGAGGGCGGTGGCGTTGGGGCCGATAAAGCCCACCGAGGTCATCATCAGGAACATGCACGCCAGCACGGCGCCCAGCGTCGCGGTGTGGGTCAGGACGAAGACCAGCAGCCCTACCCCGCCGAGGGCCAGCACGACCAGGCCGCCGTTGAGCAGCGGCGCCGAACCAACCCGCGCCACCACCCGGCCGTTCACCTGGCTGGCGGCGATCATGCCGACCGCATTCAGCGCGAAGATCAAACTGAATCGTTGCGGGCTGAGACCGTAGACATTTTCCAGTGCGAAGGATGAACCCGCGATATAGGCGAACAATGCGCCGAACGCGAAGCCACAGGCCAGCGCATTCCCGAGAAATCTGCGGTCGGTGCCGACCGCGCGCATGGCTCGCAAGGTGCTCACCAGGCCCCCGGTGCTGCGTTTCTCACTCGGCAGGGTCTCGGGCAACCAGACCAGCGCAATACCGATCAGCACCATCCCCATCGCCGCCAGGGTCAGGAACATGACCCGCCACGAACCGAGGTGCAGCAACTCCGCACCGATCTGCGGGGCCAGAATCGGGCCCGTCCCGGTAACGAGCAGCAGCAGCGAAAAGAATCGCGCGGCTGTGGTCCCGGAATACTGGTCACGGACGATGGCCCCGGCAATCACCAGCCCGGCGGCGCCACCGAAACCCTGCACGAAGCGCAACGCGACCAGCGAGGCGATACCAGGCGCGATGGTGCAGGCGGCCGAGGCGAGGATGAAAGCACAGAGCCCGGCGAACAAGGGTCGACGCCGGCCGATCCGGTCGCTGATCGGACCGATGATGAGCTGCCCGAGCGCCAGCCCGACAAGGCACGCGGTCAGGGACAGCTGGACGGCCGAGGCGGACGCGTGCAGGTCGTCGCCAATCCGTGGCAACGCCGGCAGATACATGTCGATACACAGTGGCCCGAAGGCGGTAAGCAAACCGACGATCAAGATCATGCGCACCGGAATGCGCTCAGAGCTGGCGTTGGACGTACTCACCAGGGCTTTTCTTCTCGCGTCACCAAAAGAAACTACCGCACGCCCCGGCCGAAACCGGCGTGGTTGTTCTCACCCACCCTTGGCATGAAAGCAGGAATATTCGACCGGCGGCGAATGCGCTGCCGACCAGTGAAACGGAGGCTAGTGAATTGCGGTGTCGGCCGGAAGCAACCAGGACGAGTCGAGTTCTTTCAGGCTGCCGACCCCCATCAACGTCATCGTCCGCTTGATCTCTTCGCGGAAGATCTCGATGATGTGCTGGGCTCCGGCCGGCCCGGCCGCAGCGAGCCCGTACAGGTAGGGCCGCCCGATGCAGACCGCGTCCGCGCCCAGGCACAACGCCTTGACTACGTCACTCCCCCGACGGATGCCGCCGTCGATGAGCACCTCGGCCTGGCCGCCCACCCGGGCCGCGATCGCGGGCAGCGCGTCCAGGGACGCGACATCACCTTCGAGTTGACGGCCACCGTGGTTGGACACCACCACGCCGGTCGCGCCGAGGTCCACGGCATGCTGGGCGTCATCGGCGTCGAGCACGCCCTTGATGTACAGCGGGCCCTTCCAGTTGTCCCGCATGAATGCAAAATCGTCCCAGTTCAATTCGGGCCGCATCATCGAGTACTGGGTGTTGATCGAGGTCATCGCCGCCCGCGCGCCGACGCCCTCGACCAGGTTGCGCCCGCCCATGCGGCGGTGCTTCAAGAATGCCGTCCACCATTTCGGCTTCATCGCCCCGTTCAACACCCGCGCCGGCGTGATGATCGGCGGACGGCCCATGCCGCGCTTTCTTTCCGACTCTCGATTGCCGATGACCTGGACGTCGACGGTCACGAACATGGCGCGGTAGCCCGCCCTTTGGGCCCGCTGGATCAGCGACAGCGTCAGGTCGTGCCGGCCGGTCCGCAGATCAGCCCAGGGGTAGAGCTGAAAGAAATGATCTTTTTCAGTGGCTTCGGCGACCTCTTCGTACGAATACGAGGCGGCCGTGCTGAGAATTGAGAGGGTGCCGGCATTTTCTGCGGCCTGCGCGGCACCGACCTCACCAGTCCAATGGGACAGCCCGGCCGATCCGGTCGGCGCCAGCAGCACCGGCAGCGACAGCGTTTCACCACCGATGGTGACGCTCAGATCGGTGGCCTCGTTGCCGGTCAACACCTTGCGCTTGAACATGTACCGGGCGAACGCGTTCCGGTTCGCTTCCAGCGTCTGCATGTCCTCAGCCCCGTAGTCGACGTAGGCCCACACCATGTCGGGGACCGAGCGCTCGGCCAACTCGCGGTAGTCCTCGACCGTGATCGGTCCGATCTTGTTCGACAGCTTGTACTTGAACGCTGGCATGACAACACCCCTCAACGAAGGCCCTACTACTTGCTAGCGGGGCGCAGTGTATCGCTCGTTAAACCGGATCTGGAAGGGAAAGCCGTGCGGCCACCCGATTGCGTAGTGGGGCCAGACCGGTGATCCGGCACTCCACCACGTCGCCGGAATCGATGACGACGGCACCGGGCGTACCGGTGGAGATGATGTCACCGGGAAAGAGTGGCATCACCGCGCTGTGGAAGCTGACCAGGTACGCCAGGCCGAAGGTCATGTTCGAAACGGAGTTGGTCCGCTCGGCCACCCCGTTGCGGACGGTGCTCACCGCGAGATCGTCCAGCGGCAACCCGGCCGCGACGAATTCGGCTAGTGGAATCAATTCAGGACCGAACGAGAAGAAGGTCGGAAAATTCTTCGAACGAGTCAGAAACCGCGGATTGCGCTGCAGGATGTCTTCGGCGGTCTGATCGAGAATTGCGCACACGCCCCAGACGTAGTCCAGAGCATCGGACTCGCTCACGTTGCGGCAGGTGCGTCCGATGACCAAGCCGAGTTCGGCCTCGGCGGTGACCCGCTCGCTCTGCGCAGGTAACACGATCTCGTCGTCCGGACCGATGATGGTGTGGTCGCCCTTGATGAAGGAGGCGGGCTCGGTCGGCAGCTCGGCCGACAGGTCGCTGGCGTGCTCGACGTAGTTCAGGCCGATGCCCCAGATCTTGCGCGGGCTCCGGTAGGGCGGCGCGAAACGAACCGTTTCGCGCGGCAAGAACAGCGAATCCGGCAGCGCAACCAGCGCGTCACTGAATTCCTCGTAGTCGGTCAGCAGGTCGATGACGCTGGACACCGGCCGGATGTGTTCGGCCGGCAGCACGCCGCGCCGGGGATGGATCAGGGCCGGGCGTTCGACGCCGTCAGCGCCGTGAAT
This sequence comes from Frankiales bacterium, assembly GCA_025966315.1. Classification (GTDB taxonomy): domain Bacteria; phylum Actinomycetota; class Actinomycetes; order Mycobacteriales; family Jatrophihabitantaceae; genus Jatrophihabitans_A. The sequence goes on from JAOPUZ010000040.1 coordinate 103,760, forward strand.
CGCGGCCAGATGCACCCGCGGTTCGATGGCGGCAACCTGTGCGGTGGATACCCTCGACTCAGCCGTTTGGATCCACCCAGCCTTCCGCGCTGCGCGCCGTGATCTGCCAGCCGCCGTCCGACTCACGCTTGAACCAGCCGTCGAGTTCGGGCGTACCGGAGACGATCAGCCGGTAGACGCGGTCGCGAGCCCACAGGTCGAAGGAGTCCTGATCGTCGGGGCTCATTCCCGCCCGTCGAGAGATCTGGGCGTCCCAGTTCCCCGACGACTTCGTCCACACGATCACGTGACCGCCCTGGTTCGGCTTGAACTGGTCCGTCGCGACCTCCTGAACCGGCAGGGCATCGGCGAAGTCACGGGCCGCGCCGTCTTCATTGAAGACCCCGTCGTCCTCAAACATCGCACCCTCCTGTCAGCACTAGCGCGGCCGTGGCGGCCGCGGCCGGCTGGTTCGGTGCCGTCAGCATGAGCGACGGCAGCCGCGTAAACAACCGGCGGGTGGTGATCGCGCCCACGCCGATCCCGGTCAGCAGGACCGCCAGGGTTGCCGCCGCGAGCAGCAACCACGGTTTCTTGGAGTTTCGCGCATAGGTCGTCCGGCGAGTCATATAAATAGCTTTGCACAATCGCGTGGCTCGTCATTTCAGGCGGCCGACAAGCGCGCCTCGGGCACTTTGTGGATCTTGTCGATCAGCTGGATCCTCGGCGACGATCACCCCGCGAAAGCGTTGACTGAGCATGCGGCTCCGGGTTAACGTGAGGTTACGGGGCCGACTTTGCCGATCACTACGTCGCTTCGGACCAAACTCCCTCCCAGCGTGTGACCGCGCCTCTGAACAAGACATTTCGCGTCTGCTCGCTGCCTCACCATGCGAAATGGCCCGTGGGCCGGACCGAGAATGCGAGGCTTGAAAAATGAGCACCAATCGAGTTCGAGAGCGTTGGAGCCGGGGCGAGGTCGTGGTCGACTGCTGGCTGTCCGGCTCGTCGATGACCACCGCTGAGTCGATCGGCCGGCTGGGCTACGACTCCGTCGTCATTGACATGCAGCACACCCTGGCGGATTTCAAAGACGTCGCCGGGTGTCTGATCGCCCTTACCGGCACGGGTACCACGGCCATGGTGCGGGTTCCCGGAAATGATTCATCGATGATTCAAAAGCTGCTCGACGCCGGCGCCGAAGGCATCATGTGCCCGATGATCAACAACCCGGCCGAGGCCCAGGCCTTTGTCGGTGCCTGCCGCTACCCGCCGCTGGGGGTGCGTAGCAACGGCCCATTCCGCACCAAGGAAGGCGGTCGCGCGTACTTCCACACGGCCAATGACACCGTGGTCACGCTGGCTCAGATCGAAACCCGTGAGGCGATGGAGAATCTCGACGCCATTGCCGCGACGCCCGGCCTGGACGCATTGTTCGTAGGCCCCAGCGATTTGTCCATCTCCTATGGCGGCGAGCCGGTGATGGATTACGACAATCCGGTCACGGCCGAGCGGCATCGGCAGATCGTCGAAGCGGCGCACCGTGCCGGTAAGAAGGCCGGCATGCTCGCCCTCACGCCGCCGGATGTGCCGCTGGCCGTCGAATGGGGCATGGACCTGATCTCGGTCGGAATGGACGGCATGCTCGTCATCCTCGGTGCGGTCGAAGCGCTCAACCGTGGACTGTCCGAAACCAAGCAGACGAGCCAGAGCGAGATCTTCTAACCGGTCCCACCGGCGATCAACTCGGAGTCATCAGCTCCGAAACACCAGCTCGAAATCATCCGCTGACTTCATGAGAGGCGATTCACCATGGCCGACGCAAAAAGCGACTACGAATTCAAGAAAATCGGCAAGGAACTGAGTAACTGGGGCCGCTGGGGTTCCGACGACGAACTCGGCACCATCAACTTCATCACCCCTGACGTCCGCAAGGCCGCGGCGGCTTTGGTCCGAACGGGTAAGACTTTCGACCTCGGAATGCCGTTCAGTTCGGCCGGCCCGCAATCCGGCGGTGGGCGGTTCAATCCCATTCACACCATGACGATGATGCCCTCGGACGGACCACTGTTCCCCGACGGCATGATCGCTTCCGACGACGTCGTCACGATGCCGCTGCAGTGCGCGACCCAATGGGACAGCCTGGCCCACGTGGGCTACGACGAGGCCCTCTACAACGGCGTGCCGGGGTCGGCCGTAACCGCGTCCAAGGGTGCGATCAAGAACTCGTTCGACAAGGTCGTGAACCGGCTGATCACCCGCGGCGTGCTGCTCGACATCGCTGGCCTGAAGGGTGTCGACCGACTCGCCCGCAGCGAGGAAATCACGGCCGACGACCTCGACGCCGCGGCCGCTCGGCAAGGCGTGAGCATCCAATCCGGTGACGTGGTCATGTTCCGCACCGGTTGGTACCAGCACTTCACCGAAGGCAACTCCGCGCTGTACCTGGGCTGGGAGTCGGCTGGGCTGGGCATATCCGCCGCCGCCTGGCTGCATGACCACGAGGTCGCCGCGGTCGCCGGGGACAACTTCGCCATCGAGTGCCTGCCGGCCAAGGAGGAAGGCACCTCGTTGCCGGTGCACATGGTCCTCATCCGTGACCTGGGTATGACGCTCGGCGAGATGTTCAATTTCGAGGAATTGGCCGCGGACTGCAATTCGGACGGTGTCTGGGAATTTCTGTTCTCCGGTATCGGGATCAAGGTCACCGCCTCAGTGGGTTCACCGGTAACCCCCATCGCCATAAAGTAAGGCCGGAACCCAGCAGTTTCTGGTCGCCAGCGAAAGCGAGAACAACGGATGAATGCCGTAACCCCCGCGCTCGAACGAATGCGTGCCCGCCGGGTCGCCAAGATCCTCAGCTACGAGGATGCCCGCAAAGGCGCCCGGCGAATCCTGCCGCGGGGGCTGTTCGATTATGTCGACGGCGGCGCCGAGGACGAAGTTACGATGCGCCGCAACGTGCAGGCCTTTCAGGACATCACGTTCCGTCCACGTATGGCCGTCATGAATCCCGAGCCGAAACTCGCGACCACCGTGCTCGGTACCCCCATCTCGATGCCGGTACTGACCGCGCCGTGTGGCGGCATGCGGCTGGTCCACCCGGAAGGCGACATCGGGGTAGCGAAGGCGTCGGCCAAGGCCGGCACGATTCACGTGACCTCGTCGGCCTCCTGCTTTTCCCTCGAAGAGATCGCCGCGGGCAGCACGGGCGGCCCCAAGTGGTTCCAGCTCTACCGGTTCTTCAGCGGCGAACTGATGGAGAACCTGGTCATCCGCGCTCAGGCGGCCGGTTACGAGGCGCTGGTGGTCACCGTCGACACGGTGGTGGCTGGAAACCGCGAGAAGGACTACAAGAACGGGTTCTCCTACAACATGCGGGTGAACGCCAAGAACGCCGTCAAGATGGCGCCGCAGATGGGTATCCGTCCCGAGTGGGTCTACCGCTTCGTTCGCGACGGCATGCCGTTCGCGCTGTCCAACACGCTCAGTCCGGACGGGCAGGCAATGCTGTTGACCGCCATGACCCGGCTGGCAACCGAGTCCCAGTCACCCAGCTGGGCCGACATGGCCTGGCTACGCGCGAACTGGAAAGGCCCGCTGATCATCAAAGGCCTACTCACCTCCGAGGACGCCCGACGAGCTGTGGACGTCGGCGCCGAGGGAATCGTGGTGTCCAACCACGGCGGCCGCCAGCTCGAGAATGCCCCGGCCACCATCGACGTCCTGCCCGAGATCGTCGATGCGGTCGGCGGTCAGACCGAAATCCTGCTCGACAGCGGCGTGCGACGGGGCGGCGATGTCCTGAAAGCCCTGGCGATCGGCGCGAAGGCCGTGCTCATCGGGCGCAACGCTGCCTTCGGTCTCGCGGTCGGCGGCCAGGCGGGCGTGGACCGGATGCTCAGCATCATCCGCGCCGACATGGTGCGCACGATGCGTCTGATGGGTCTGGAGAACGTCGCCGACCTCGATCGATCGTGGTTGACCCAACAGTCGATCGATCGAGCGATGGCCGCCCGATGACGGCAACGAACACGGTAGCTGCGGCGGATGGGGTGAACGCGGTGAAGGCGGAAAACAAGACGACGAGGTTGGATGCGCTGGTGATTGGTGCCGGCGTGGGCGGGCTCTACATGCTGCACAAGCTGCGCGAGCAAGGATTCAACGTCCGCGCCGTGGAAATGGGCGACGGCGTTGGTGGCACCTGGTACTGGAATCGCTACCCGGGGGCCCGGGTCGACGTCGAAAGCCTGGAGTATTCGTTCAGCTTCTCCAAGGAGATCGAGCAGGAATGGGACTGGACCGAGATCATGGCCTCCCAGCCCGAGCTCGAGCGCTACATCAATTTCGTGGCCGACCGCCTCGACCTGCGCCGTGACATCGAGTTCCAGACCAAGGTCATCAGCATGACCTTCGACGAGGCCACCGACCGTTGGCTCGTGGTCACCGATTCCGGCGCACAGTTCGACGCCCAGTTCGTCATTGCCGCCACCGGCTGCCTGTCCGCCCCGCTGACTCCTCAGATCGAAGGTCTGGACAGCTTCACCGGCCCGGTGTTGTACACGAACCGCTTTCCGAAAGAAGGCTTCGATTTCACCGGATTGCGGGTGGGCCTGATCGGGACCGGCTCGTCCGGAGTGCAGACCATTCCGGTCGTCGCCGAGCAAGCCAGCGAGCTGTTCGTCTTCCAGCGGTCGGCGGCGTACACCCGCCCCGCGGGCAACCGTCCGCTGGCTCCCGGCGAGCTCGATGAGGCCAAGGCCGACTACGAGAACATCCGTTACCGGCAACGGCAAACATTCGCCGGCACCTTGCGCTTCGGTGCCGTATCGGTGGAAGGCGTCACTCCCCCGGACCGCCGCATTCTCCAGACGCCGCTCGAACAGCGCATTGCCGTCGTGGACGAATTGGGCTGGGGCGCCCCGCAGGCCTGGGCCGACGTGCTCGTCGATCTGGACGCCAACAAGGCCGGCACCGAACTGTATGCGGAACTGATCCGGCGCAACGTCAAGGATGCCCAGACGGCCGAGGCGCTGGTGCCGCATTACCCGATGGGGTGCAAGCGCCAGATCATCGACACTGGTTACTTCGAGACGTTCAACAAGGATCACGTCACGCTCGTCGATCTACGCAAGACGCCGATTGAACGCATCACCCCGAATGGCCTGCAGACCACGGACGGCCACTACGAATTCGACGTCCTTTATTGCGCTACTGGCTTCGACGCCATGACCGGTGCGTTGAATCGGATCGACATTCGCGGCCGGGACGGCAAGCTGCTGCGCGACGAATGGCGGGACGGTCCGGGATCTTATCTCGGCCTGCAGGTGGCCGGCTTCCCGAACCTGTTCACGATCACCGGCCCGGGCAGTCCCTCGGTGCTGGCCAACATGATCATGGCGGTCGAACAGCACGTCGATTGGATTGCCGACTGCCTGACCAGCCTGCGGGATTCCGGATCGCGGGTCATCGAGGCGCAAGCCGAGGCCCAGCAGGCGTGGATCGAGCACGCGGCGGCACTGGTCGAAGGCGAGCTGCGAGCGTCGGAGAGCTGTAATTCCTGGTACCTGGGCGCGAACATCCCCGGCAAAGTCCGGATCTACATGCCCTACATGGGCGGCCTGCCGGCCTACCGCGAACGCTGCGACAGCATCGCCGCCGCCGGGTACGCGGGTTTCGCCATCGCCTAAACCAGGAATCGGTCCGGCTCAGAAGATGCCCAGCACCGTATCGCCGATCAGATACACATTCAGGCTCGACACGATCACGGTGATGCTCAACATCCCGAAGTTGGTCAACCGGCGATTGGCCATGTCCAACATCAGCCGCTTGTTTCGGGTGATCAGGAACAGCGGCACCAGCGCGAACGGGATTCCGAAGGACAGCACGATCTGTGAATAAACCAGCGCGTCCGTTACGTTGACCGGCAGCGCCAGCACGACGAGGGACGGCAGCATCGTCAGCGCCCGGCGCGCGAAGAGCCCGATCCGCCAGGGCGTGAACCCGGACATCACGACTTGACCGGCATAGGTTCCGACGCTGGAGGACGCTAAACCCGAGGCCAGTAGTGCGATGCCGAACGCCAGCGCCGCGCCACCGGAGACCAGCGTCGACAAGTGATCATGAATGGCCTGCAGATCACGCACGTCCGACAGCCCCGGAGTGTGGAAAAGTGCCGCCGAAATGCACAGCATGGAAAGGTTCACCAGGCCTGCGACGCCCAGGCCGATCGCGCAATCCCATTTGTTGAAGCGAAGTAGCAATTGCCGTTCCTGCGCCGTCTCGGCCAGAATCCGGTCCTTCTGCAACGCTGAGTGCAGATATACGACGTGCGGCATGACCGTCGCACCTATGATCGCCACGGTCAGCGCCGGAGCATCCGAGCCGCTCAGCCGCGGGATGACGCCGTTGGCGATCTGGCCGTAGTCCTGGCCGCCGACCGTGAAGAACACGTAGATGAAGCCGGCGGCAATCATCGCCAGCAGCGCAATGATGGCCAATTCGAAGCGGCGATAGCCGTGCTGCTCGAAGGCCAGGATGACAAACGCGACCACGGCGGTGATCAGTCCGGCCGGTAGCAGCGGTACGCCGAACAGCAGGTTCAGCCCGACCGCGGCCCCCACGAACTCGGCCAGGTCTGTGGCCATGGCCACCACCTCGGCTTGCAGCCACATCATCACGTTGGTGCGCCGACCGTATTCCTGCCGGCACAATTCGGGCAGACTCTGACCGGTGGCCAGGCCGACCTTGGACGTCAGGTATTGGACCAGCACCGCCATCAGGTTGGCCATCACGATGACCCAGACGAGCAGGTAGCCGTGCCGGGCGCCGGCGGCAAAATTGGTGGCGAAGTTGCCCGGGTCGACGTAGGCCACTGAGGCCACGAACGCCGGCCCGGCCAGGGCGATCGCGGTCCGGCCGCGGCCGCGGGCCCGGATCTGGCGCAGCGGCGTCCCGCGACGCTCAGTCGCCGGGGCTGGATCGGCCACCCGGAAGATCATCGCGATGCCGTCCGCACGCAGTGAGCATTCATGCGCGCGTCTTCGGGTCCAGTTCGATGGACAGGGTCTGGGCAATACCCAGGCCGAAACCATGCACCTGGCCCGGGTCGCCGACCCGGACGATCACCGAACCCCCGAACGGTTGCCGTTCGACGACCTCGATCCGGTCCCCAAGCTCGACCTGGCAGGTGTCGAGGTGGCGCAGCACGTCAGGGTCGCCGTTCCAGACCCGCACCAGCCAGCCGGCGTCACCCGGCTCCAGCGTGGACAGCAGCCGGCTGGGCGAAGGCTGCAACTGACCGTCCTTGGACGGGATCGGGTCGCCGTGCGGATCGATGCGGGGATCGCCCAGTTTGGCTGAAATCCGTTCCACGAACAGATCCGATGCGGCGTGCTCGAGGATCTCGGCCTCGTCCTCGACCTCGTCCCAGCCGTACCCGAGATGCTCGACCAGGTGCAGCTCGATGAGCCGGCGGCGCCGGATCACCTTCATTGCCAGCTGAATGCCCGCCGGCGTCAGGATGATATTGGAATAGGGCTGGTGGCTGATCAGCTGCATTTCCCGGAGCCGAGCCAGCATCGCCGACACCGACGACGGCGTGATGCCGAGATGATTCGCCATCACCGTGTTGGTCACGGTGGTGCCGCGCTCGTCCAACCCGTAGATCGCCTTGACGTAATCCTCAACCGCGCGGGTGGGTCGTGCGTCATCAGCCTGCTCGGACATAAAACCACGCTACGGCGCAACCATAATTGTGACAAGACTAAATAAATATTGAAGGCGGTAAGAAATAAAGGCCACATGGGGGGCCGGGCGCTCGAAGCGGTGACGTTACCGCCCGTAAACGGTGATTGTGTGCAATCCGGTGACACCGGACGGGTACGGGATCGTGGCCTTCGCGACTTGAGGCCGTCCCCGGGCGTCAAAGGCCCGGACGCGGATGGTGTGCGGATCAGCGTCGGGCACCGTCCAGAGATAGACCCATTGCCGCCAGGTATCCGTGGACGGCACGGCGGCCAGTTGCGCGCGATTCCAGACGCCCTCGTCGATCTGGACCTGGACCGCCGAGATTCCCACGTGCTGGTCCCAGGCCACTCCGGCGATGGCCAGCACTCCCCCAATGGGTCCGACCGGCCCGCCCTGCGGCGTATCGATCCGGGAGGCCAGCTTCACCGGGCCGAGCTGAGTCCAACCGCCCTGAACCCAGAAGGCCTTCTCGGCAAAGGTGGTCGCCTTGATGTCGACGATCCATTTGCACGCCGAGACGTAGCCGTACAGACCAGGAACCACCATCCGCACCGGGAATCCGTGCTCGGGCGGCAGCGGCACGCCGTTCATGCCGACGGCCAGCATCGCGTCCCGGCCGTCGAGCAATACCTTTGTCGGCGACCCGATCGTCATGCCCTGGCGCGAGGTGGACAGCAACTGGTCGGCCTCGTCGGCGACGCCCACCTCACGTAGCAATTCAGCGAGCAGCACACCTTGGAACTTGGCGGTGCCGACCAGTCGCCCGCCGATCTCGTTGGACACGCAGGCCAAACTGATGAGCCGTTCCACCTGGGGGCGAGCCAGCAGCTCGGCGTAGCTGATGGTCATTTCGCGCTTGACCATGCCGTGAATACGGAGCTTCCAGGTATGCGGGTTGATCTGCGGCGTGATCAGCTGCGTATCGATCTGGTAGAAGTCCGCGTTCGGGGTGACGAACGGCAGGCCGCTCTTGCCGAAATCGTAGCCACGCCCACTGGCGATGACCGGGCCGGTCGCCGCGGGCAGGACCACCGCCGCCCGCGCGGCAGAGACGCTGTAACGCGACCGCTGCCAGGCGCGGCCGCCGAGGATTCCGGCCGTCGCGAGACCGGCGGTGGCGGTGCTGGCCTGGACGAAGGTCCGCCGACTGGTCCTCGATGACGGCGCCGTTCGGTCGACGGGGTCGGGAGCGGCGCTGGTCGCGGACTCGGGCATCGCGTTCCACAACCGGGCGAGCCAGCTCAGCACGCCGACGGCGACCACACCACCGACCAGTACCGGCAATACGTCCAGGACGTCACGAGCGGGCACGTCCAGCGCGGCGAACACACCGAACCCGTCCAGGGCCACGATGCCGAGCACGCCGAACCACAGCAGGCGTAGCGCCAACACGCCGATCACCAGCGCCGCTACGGTCAGCACGGCGTAGATACCCGCCAGCAGCACGTGCTTGTCCTGAACGCCGAACGCACGGATTGCCCAGCGTCGCACGGGTTCCGGGGTAAGCAGGATGACCTTGTTGCCGACCACAATGATCGGCGACGCGCCCGGCCCGACGAACGCGGCGCAGAGCTCACCGACCGCAATCGCGAAGCCAGCCGGCAGCACGCCGAGCATCGCCCCGCCGACCAGCCGGTTCGCCCTGGGCACCATCAATTGATGATGCCTGTCCGGCGCCGGCCGTGCCGTCCTCAGCCGGTCAGTTCGAAGCCTTCGTAGTTGTTGGCCACGACCTCGTCGCATTTCTTGCGGTAATTACCGACGCCGCCGACGTAGGGCATGAAGACCCGAGGCTTACCTGGAATGTTGGCGCCGAGGTACCAGGAGTTGGCGCGCGGGTACAGCGTGAGGTTTGCAACCTCGTTCACGTGCTCCACCCACTGGTCCTCGGCCTCGGCCATCGGCTCGATGTTCTCGAGCCCGTTCTTCTTCAGGTACGTGATCGTGTCGATGATCCAGTCGACGTGCTGTTCGATCGAGGTCGTCATGTTCGACAGCACCGACGGACTGCCCGGGCCGGTGATCATGAACATGTTCGGGAAGCCGACGGTCGAAATGCCGAGGTACGTACGAGGACCGGCGTCCCACTTGTCCTGCAGTGACAAGCCGTCCTTACCGACGATGCCCATTCGGAACAGCGGCCCGGTCATCGCGTCGAAGCCGGTGGCGAAGACGAGTACGTCCAGGTCGTAGGAATCGGCGGTGGTGCGCAAACCGGTCGGCGTGATCTCTTCGATGGGGTTCGTCTTGACGTCGACGAGGGTCACGTTGTCGCGGTTGTAGGTCTCGAAGTAGCCACTGTCGATGCAGATTCGCTTTGTGCCGATGGGGTAACCCTTCGGCGCGAGCAGCTCGGCGACCTCTGGGTTCTTGACGGTCTGCCGGATCTTGTTCCGCACGAATTCGGCGACGAACTCGTTCGCTTCCGGGTTGGTCGTGATGTCGTTGAAGGTAGCCAACAGTGCGGCGTAGTTTCCCCAGGCGCCTTCGAAGGCGGCCTGTCGCTCCTCTTCGGTGGCGTCCAGCGCGGACCGGTCCGAAAACGCGGGAATCTCGACGCCGACGGCGGACTCGCGCGCAGCTTGCCGATGCTGGGGGTACGTCTGTTTCCATTCTTGCTCGAAGGCCGGGTCCATCTTGGTGTTGTTGGAAGGCAGGCTGTAATTCGGAGTCCGCTGGAAGACGTGCAGGTGTTCGGACTGCTCGGCCAGGACCGGGATGGCCTGGATCCCGGTCGATCCGGTGCCGATGATGCCGACCCGTTTGCCGGTCAGGTCCACGCCCTCGGCCGGCCAGCGCGAGGTGTGGTACCACTGGCCTTCGAAGGACTCGATCCCCTTGAAATTCGGTACGTTGGTCGCGGACAGGCAGCCGGCCGCGGTGATGAAGTACTTGGCCGACACGGAGTCCCCGCGGTCGGTCTCGATGAGCCAGCGCTTGGTGTCGTCGTCGAAGCTGGCCCCAACGACCCGGGTGCCGAACTGGATGTCACGCCGCAGGTCGAATCGGTCGGCCACATGGTTGGCGTACTTCTCCAGGTCTGCTTGCGGCGAGTAGAACTCCGACCATTTCCACTCCTGCTCCATTTCGGAGGAGAAGGACAGGGAGTACTGCATGCTCGGGCTGTCCACGCGCGCGCCGGGATAGCGATTCCAGTACCAGGTGCCGCCGACGCCTTCACCGGTCTCGAAGACGCGCGCGGACAAGCCCTTTTCGCGTAGCCGGTGAAGCATGTACATCCCGGCGAATCCGGCCCCGACGACGACCGCGTCGTATTCGGTGTGGGATACGAGGTTGGACGCGACTGATTCTTCCTGCGCCTGCGACATGGAAAGCCCTTCCGCACCAGTTATAAGTGGCGAACGACACAGTTATACCTGAGTTACGCCGGGCCTCCGCTGTGATCGCAGTCACGCCGCCGATTAAGCCTTTTCAGCGCCCTCAGGAGCCGAAACCGCACACGAAATTCAGGCCCTTCGCCCGCGCCAAACCGGCGCTGAAACTGATAGCGTTCGCTGAGTCTATGGGCGCTTTCGACACAAATTGGGTGGTGTGGTGATGACGGGAACAGGCTTGCGACACGGAATTTTCATGGCTCCTTTCCATGGCATGGCTGAAAATCCGACCTTGACGCTGGAACGCGATCTTGAATTGATCGAGTTCCTCGACAAGCTCGGCTTTCACGAGGCCTGGATCGGCGAGCATCATTCCGCGGGCTTCGAAACCATCAGCTCGCCCGAGATATTCATTGCCGCCGCGGCGGAGCGCACGAAGCACATCCGGCTCGGAACCGGCGTCATCTCGCTGCCCTATCACAACCCGTTGATGGTGGCCAACCGCATCATCCAGCTGGATCACATGACCCGCGGGCGGGTGATGTTCGGGGTCGGACCGGGACTGCTGGCCTCGGATGCGTTGATGCTCGGCATCGATCCGTCGGTACAACGCGATCGGATGGCCGAGGGTTTGGACGTCATCCTGCGTTTGTTCCAGGGCGAGGTCGTCACCGAGAAGACCGACTGGTACACGCTTTCCGAGGCGGCCGTGCACCTGTTGCCGTACACCAAGCCGCATCCCGAGGTCGCAGTAGCGAGCGCGGTGACACCATCCGGCGGGCGGCTCGCGGGTAAGTACGACCTCGGCATGTTGTGCGTGGCGGCCGGTGACCGGGCCGGCTTCGACGCGCTCGACGTGAACTGGCGGATCGCGCAGGAAATCGCCGCCGACAACGGCCGGGTGATGGACCCCAGCCGGTTGCGGCTGGTCGTGTCGATGCACCTGGCCGAGACCCGCGAGGAGGCCGAGCGTGCGGTCCGCTTCGGGCTGAAGGGCCAGGTCGACTACCTGAACAACAACATGCCTCGAATCTTCGTGCCCGAGGGCGAAGACACCACTGATTGGTTCATCGAGCAGAAGCTCGCCGTGATCGGCACGCCGGAAGACGCGATCGCCCGCATCGAGCGCCTCTTCGAGAAGCAGGGCGAATTCGGAGCCGTGCTACTCGGAGCGAACAACTGGGCCGACTGGCACGAGACCCTGCGCTCCTATGAGCTCTACGCGCGTTACGTCATCCCGCACTTCGACAATTCGAACGCGGCCCGGGAGGACTCCTACAAATGGGTGACGAAGCATCAATCCGAGCTGACCGGCATGCGGAAAGCCGCGGCCCAGAAGATGATCGACCGGCATGAATCCGAGTGGAAGGACAAGCATGCCAACGACGCGGTCGGCGACGATGCTGCAGCACCCAGCCGCCCGAAAGCCGGCGAGGAGTCCACATTCGGCTAGCGCCGGGCGAGCGTCGTGAGCGTGCAACGGATCGTCCCGGATCTGCCCAGTGCGTCGTTGCCCGCGGCCCAACAGTTCTACGCCGACGTGCTCGGCTTGATCACCGTGATGGACCACGGCTGGATCGTCACGATGAGCGACCCGCTGCATCCGGGTGTCCAGTTGAGTTTGATGACACACGACCGGACTGCACCGACCAGGCCGAACGTGTCGATCCAGGTCGATGACCTGGACGTTGCGTATGCCGCGGCCGTTGCCGCCGGTGCCGAGATCGTGCATCCGGTGACTGTCGAGCCGTGGGGCGTACGGCGGTTCCTCGTGCGTGACCCGGACGGCAACGTCATCAACGTCCTAGAACACGGCTGAGCCAGCCGGGCGGCTATCCGGCGAACTCGGCTGTACCGCGCGACGGGCTGGGTACCCGCATCATCGGCTGTACCGCGTCATCGGCTATACCGCGACGTCGGCGACAGTCTCGGCCAGCAGCGATTTCGCCGACTGTGGTGGCGTCGGAGCGGGCAGGTGGTGGGTCTTGGATTTGAAGAGCAGCCGCACGCTAATGGCCAGCACGCCACAGGCCGCCATCACGATGGCTAGCGGCCGGACGTCGGCCGGGCCGCCGAGACCGACCAGCGGCGCCACGGCGGCACCGCAAGAAAACCGCATCAAGCCCAGCAACGCGGAGGCGCTGCCGGCCGCATGCGGAAAGTCGTTCAGCGCCAGGGCGGTTGCGTTCGGTCCGATGAAGCCGAGCGAGGTGATGACGACGACGGTGCAGCACAACATGCCGGCCAGGCCGCCGAACGACGCGAGCGCCAACACCAGCATCGCCACGCCACCCGCGGCCACGCCGACCAGACCAGCCGTCAGCAGCCGCGGAGAACCTAGCCGGGCGACGATCCGCCCGTTGATCTGGCTGCCGACGACCAGTCCGATCGCATTCAACGCGAAGACCAGGCTGAACATCTGCGGGCTCAGGCCGTAGACGTTCTCCATCACGAACGACGAGCCGGCGATATAGGCGAAGATGGTGCCGAAGCCGAAGGCGCAGGCCAGCGCGTTGACCAGGAAGTTCCGGTCCGTCGCTACTGACCGCATCGTGCGGGCGGCCTCGCCCAGAGTGCCGGTCGACCGGGAACTGGGCGGCAGCGTCTCGGGCAGCCGGAGCGCGGCGATGCCGAGCAGCACGAAGCCGGCCAGCGCCAAGGTGAGGAACAGCAACCGCCAGGAGCCGAGGTGCAGCAATTCGGCGCCGATCTGTGGCGCCAGGATCGGTCCGGCACCGGTGACCAGCATCAGCACCGAGAAGAACCGGGCGGCCATCGTGCCTGAGTATTGGTCGCGAACGATGGCCTGGGCCACGACGAGCCCGGCCGAACCGCCGACCCCCTGGACGAACCGAAGCGCAATCAGGGCCGCGATGTTCGGGGCCAGCGCGCAGGCCGCCGAGGCCAGAATGAATGCGGCGAGGCCGAAGAACAGCGGCTTGCGGCGGCCGAGCCGGTCGCTCAGCGGCCCGATCAGCACCTGGCCGACCGCCAACCCAATCAAACAGGCCGTCAAGGAAAGCTGCACAGCGGAGGCCGAAGAATGCAGATCCTGGCTGATTCGCGGCAACGCGGGTAGATACATATCGATGCAAAGCGGGCCGAACCCGGTCAGCGAACCGACGATCAGGATCATGCGCGCCGGAATTCGATCCGAACCGCCCGCCATCGCCGTCACCGGCGGGTGGGGGTGGCGGATTGCCCGCGGACAAGACAGCCGCGGTCGGCGCGGTTCGTTCGTTTCACAAACTTATTTAACCATCGGCGATCGTCGATCCCCACCGATAATCCGTCGTGTGCGGCTTGGGATTGCTCACACTCGCGCGGAGCCTTGTTTACTCCCGCGCGACAAGGGCGGAATATCACTGCGGCATACTGCCGAAATGCGATACGTGATCATCGGCGCCGGGGCGATCGGCGCAACAATAGGCGGCCGACTGGCCGAGGCCGGCCGTGACGTCGTCCTCGTCGCCCGTGGCGCTCACGAGCGGGCGCTCCGTACTGATGGCCTGCATCTGGCTCTGCCGGATCGCGAGCTGCACCTCAAACTGCCTGCCTGCACCGTCGAGAACCTCGAGCTACGAGCCCAAGACGTCCTTATTCTGGCGGTGAAATCCCAGCATTCCGAGGGAGTAATTGCTCAATTAGCCGCTAAACGTATTGATTCGTACACAGCCGGCGAAGTGCTCACCCTCGTATGCGCGCAGAACGGCATCAGCAACGAGGACACCGGCTTGCGATTCTTCGCCAATGTCATCGGCATGTGCGTCAACCTGCCGGCCACCCACCTGGAACCCGGTCACATCGACGCCAACGGCTGGCCCGAGAGCGGCATCCTGCAACTCGGCCGCTATCCGGTGGGCAGCGAGGATCGCGACGGCGTGGGCGCCACCTCGGTTGCCGACCTGCAGAACAGCGGCTTCATGTCCGTGCTGCGCGACGACGTGATGGCTTGGAAGCGCGCCAAGCTGGTGCGCAATCTCGGCAATGCACTCGAGGTGCTGTGCCCAGGCATAGACGACGCCGACGAGTCCACGGACTCGCAGCGCCGGCGGGCGGATCTGCGGGAGGTGCGCCGGCGCAACACCGAAGAAGCGAAGGCGTGCTTCGAGGCTGCCGGTATGACTTGTGTGACCAACGACGAATGGAACGGCTACATCGGCGATCATGCGCAGGCGGTGGCGATCGGCGACCGGCCGCGCCAGGGTGGATCGACCTGGCAAAGCATTCAACGTGGCCAGGGCTCGGTCGAGACGGATTTCCTGAATGGCGAAATTGCCCGACTCGGTCGCCTGTACGGTGTGCCGACCCCGATCAATGTCGCCATCCAGGCGGCGATGCGGATCGTGGACACCTCCGGTTCGGGCGCTCAACCCATCGAGCCGGCCGACCTGCTCGCCGAGTCGGTGACCGCGGGTTAGCCGCGTCCCACGAAGGGCATGTCCGTCGCCATCACGGTGAGGAACAGAACGTTGGCCTCTTTCGGTAAGCCCGCCATGTAGGCGACGGCCTGGGCAACGTTCTCGACGTCCATCCGGGGCTCGACCATACGATCGCCGTTGGGCTGAAGTGCCCCGTCCGTTCCCATCCGCTGTACCAGCACGGTATCGGCGTTGCCGATGTCGATCTGACCGCAGGCAATTCCGTAGGCGCGCCCGTCCAACGAAGTGGATTTGGTCAGCCCGGTTATCGCGTGCTTGCTGGCCGTGTACGGCGCCGAAAACGGTCTCGGTACCTCGGCCGACAGCGAGCCGTTGTTGATGATCCGGCCGCCCGCCGGCTGCTGGCCCTTCATGATTCGAAACGCTTCCTGGGTGCACAGGAATGCACCGGTCAGGTTTGTGTCGATGACCCGGCGCCACTGTTCGAAGGTGAGTTCTTCCAAGGGCACCGCCGGCGCCCCGAGACCGGCATTGTTGAACAGCAGATCCAGTCGGCCATAGCGATTTCGAACCTCGGCGAAAAGCTCAGCCACGGAATCGGGCGCAGTCACGTCCGCCACGAATGCGCTGACCTCACCAGGTAACGCCGCGGCCTGGGCCACCACCTCGGCCAGCGCTTCGGGACGGCGACCGCTCACCACCACGGACATCCCGCTACCAGCCAAATTCAAGGCGACCGCGCGGCCGATACCCGACCCTCCCCCGGTCACTACGGCGACTTTGCGGCCTTCGCGCTGCGACGGATCCGCCACGGGTACCTCCGTAATTGTGGCCGGCGATGAAATGCCGACGAGTGATCCGAATAGTCGCCGACCGATTGACCGACCGCAAGCCCCGACGCTAGCGTCACGATTCATGCCTAGCTCTGAGCACGGTTCGTTGTCGACTGAGCTCGCCTCAGAGCCCCCGACCGACTCCCCGTCGGAGCAGGTGACCGTCGATCACGTGGGCATGCTGGTTCGCGACATCGGCGCCGGAATCGCGTTTTTCACCGGGCTCGGACTAGAAATCCTTCGTCGCCAGCGCATCGACGATGCCTCGGTGGAGACGGTGTATTTGGGCGGCGGGAACGGCGGCGTCATCCAACTTCTCGAACCAGACGCCGACAGTCCGCTCCGAGCCCAGGTCGATCAGGGCGGCGAGGGCCTGCACCATATCTGCCTGGCGACCGACGACATGGACGCATTAGCCAGGACGATTCCGGGCGAAGGGCCACTGCGCATAATTCGCGGTGGCCGCGACAAATGGACCTGTTTCCTGTCCCAGAAACAATTCGGCGCATTCATCGAACTGGCCCAGGCCACTCGGCCGGCATCACTCGGACCTGAGGTATAGCCCCGGATCCGAGGCGAACGGCCAGCGCAATCCGACTTCATCGAGGAGATCGATCAATGGCGATCGTCAACACCGTTACGGGTCCCAGAGAAACGACCGAGCTCGGCCAGACGCTGATGCACGAACACTTGTTCGTACTCACCCCCGAGATCAACCGGGATTTTCCCGAGATCAGCTGGCGCGGCGACAAAGCCGACCGCATGGCCCAGACCGTGGAAAAGCTGAAGGCGGCCAAAGAGCGCGGCATCGACACGATCGTTGACCTGACCGTGCTAGGCATGGATCGCTACATCCCAAATATCCAACGCGTGCTTTCCGAAGTGAACATGAACGTCATCGTGGCGACGGGCATTTACACCTACGACCATCTGCCGCACTTCTTCGAGCTGCATGCGCCGGCCAAACCCGGTGACCGCGACATTCTCACCGAGATCTTCGTTTCCGACATCACCAAGGGGATCGGCGACTCGGGAGCGAAGGCCGCAATCCTGAAGTGCTGTACCGACAAGGCGGGCGTGACCCCGAACATCGACCGGATTCTTCGCGCGGTCGCGCGGGCCCATCGCGAGACCGGCGTGCCGATCAGTACCCATTCGGATCCCAACCTGGAAAACGGCTTGGATCAGCAACGGGTCTTCGCCTCCGAGGGCGTCGATTTGACCCGGGTCGTAATCGGCCACTCGGGCGATACGTCGAACCTCGATTACCTCAGGCGGGTCATGGATCAGGGCTCGACGATCGGCTGCGACCGTTTCGGTCTGTACCGCGAGAACTTCATAACCATGAATCAGCGCATCGACACCATTGTGCAACTCTGCGCTGAGGGCTATGCGGATCGAATCGTGCTATCCCACGACTCGATATGTCACCTGGACTGGATGCCGGAGGCCGCGCCGAACGCGATGCCCGACTGGGTGCTCACCCACGTCTCGGACAAGATCCTGCCGGCCTTGCTCGCCAAAGGCGTGACGCCGGCGCAGGTCGAACAGCTGATGGTGAGCAACCCGGCGCGGATGTTCGCCCAGCAGGGCTCCTACTGATGCGTACGGTGCGGCTCGGACGGCTGGAGGTCTCCGCACAGGGCTTGGGCTGCATGGGGATGAGCGAGTGGTACGGCAGTGCCGACTGGGACACCTCGATCGCCACCATCCACCGCGCCATTGAACTCGGCGTGAGCCTGATCGACACGGCCGACGTCTACGGCTCCGGCCACAACGAAGTGCTGGTCGGACGGGCGGTGCACGACCGGCGGGGGTTGGTTCAGCTGGCCACGAAGTTCGGCATCGACCGCAGCGCGGGCAATGACGCCCGGATCATCCGGGGTGACCGTCGTTATGTGAAGCGCTCCTGTGAAACGTCGCTGTTGCGGCTGGGCGTCGATGTCATCGACCTGTACTACCTGCATCGCCCGTCCCAGACTGCTGAAATCGAAGAGACCGTCGGCGCGATGGCCGAGCTCGTCGACGAAGGCAAGGTTCGCTTTCTGGGATTGTCCGAGGTGGACGAGGTCCTGCTGCGCCGCGCGCACGCGATCCATCCGATCAGCGCGGTACAAAGCGAATACTCGATCTGGACGCGGGACGCCGAGCCGGTCACGAGCGCGATGGCGGAGTTGGGCATCGGGCTGGTGCCCTACGCGCCGCTCGGACGGGGCTTTCTCGCGGGCACGGTGGACGTCAGCACCCTGGAGCCCAGCGACTTCCGGGTCCACAACGCGCGCTTCAATGGCGAGGCCGCCAAGGCCAACCAGGCCATTGCCGACGCGGTGCGGGCGGTGGCCCAGCGATACGAGGCCACGGCCGCGCAGGTCTCCTTGGCCTGGGTATCCGCCCAGTCCGACCGGCTCGGGGTACAGATCGCACCGATCCCGGGGACGAAACACGTGCACTGGCTGGAGCAGAACGTAGCCGCCCTGGACCTGCGGCTGACGGCCGCCGACCTCGCCGAGTTGGATTCGTTGGGCAAGCTCGTAGTGGGCGAGCGAAGTCAGCTTCGCAACGCCAACCGCTGACCCTTGGCCCCAGCCGACGAAGCGATCGCAGCCCAACAAGACGACCCAGCCCAACACGGCAACGCAGCCATAAAGGCAACGCAGCCCAACACGGCAACGCAGCCATGAAGGCAACATTGATGGGCGCTCATCAGGCACGATCGTCACCGTCAATCGGATGACGGCGTTTTGTTTGGGGTTACCAGCGTTGGGGTGGGTGGTTGGTGTAGGTGCGGCTGAGGGGGCTGGTTTACGTGGTGGTGCCGTTGGGGTTGCGCTGAACGGTCCAGCCGGGCTGGTGTTTTGTGAGGTGGTGGGGTTTGCATTCGGGGTTCAGGTTGGTGGAGCTGGTGGGTCCGTGGGGGTACGGGGTGAGGTGGTCGAGTTCGCAGTTTCGGGCGGGGCGGTTGCAGGGTGGGTAGGTGCAGGTGCCCTCGCGGGTGATGACGAGGTCGGTGAGGTGTTGGGGTGGGCGGTATCGGGTGGTCCCGTAGTCGATGATCTGGTCGAAGATGGGGTCGGTGATGAGACGGCGCCAGGTTGAGGTGGGGTCGGTGGCGAGTTGTCGGGCGGCCGCTGCGGTTATGGGCCCGTAGCC
>JAOPUZ010000046.1 GCA_025966315.1 Frankiales bacterium
CGGCAGCCGCGGGCGCGTTCGGCGGGGGAGAGGATCGGACGGACCACGACCGTGATACTAATACCGGTATAACAATCACGGTCGCGAGGGAGCAACGAAACGATGGTCGAACTCAAGACTCCGGGGGAGATCGACGCGATGGTCGCGGCAGGAGCCGTTGTCGCTCGCGCGCTGGCCGCGACACGCGCCGCCGCCGTCTCCGGAGTGCGTCTTGCCGAGCTTGATCAAGTTGCACGGGAGGTGTTGCGAGAGGCCGGAGCGAGCTCGCCCTTCCTCGGCTATCAGCCGTCCTTTGCCCACAGCCCGTACCCGGGAGTGGTGTGCTTGTCTGTCAACGACGCTGTGCTGCACGGCATCCCCACTCGCCGCAAGCTTCGAGACGGTGATCTGCTGAGCGTCGACTGCGGCGCCACCCTCGACGGATGGACCGGCGACGCTGCGATTTCCTTCTGCGTTGGATACACCAGCGCCGCCGACGCCCGGCTACTCGAACGCACCGAAGCCGCGCTCCTGGCCGGGATCGCCGCCGCGCAACCAGGGGCGCGAATCGGTGACATCTCCGCCGCAATTGGCAACGTCGCTCGCGATGCTGGTTACGGACTGCATACCGACTTCGGCGGGCATGGCGTCGGGCGCACCATGCACGAGAGTCCACACATACCCAACGACGGCCGCCCCGGGCGTGGTTTGCGGCTGCAGCCTGGGCTCACCATCGCCATAGAACCGTGGTTCCTCGCCGGCGGACAGGACGCCTATCGCATCGATGACGATGGCTGGACCCTGCGCAGCACCGACGGGACCCGCGGGGCCCACTTCGAGCACACGATCGCAATCACCGCCGAAGGACCACAGATCCTGACCAGGTAATGACTACTCGAACCAGGGCGGAGGTGTGCGGTCCGGCGCCGGGTCGACGTCTGCCCTAGGGTTCCCACACGTGAACAGTGCACAGGGCCGCCCTGCCGACGTTCTGCGCCTGAGCATCATTGTGGGTGCCCTCGGCGTGGTGTTCGGCGACATCGGCACGAGCCCGATCTATACGCTGCAGACGGTCTTCAACCCGACTGACCCGCACCCGGTGCCGGTTACCGACGACACCGTGCTAGGTGTGGTGTCTCTGGTGTTTTGGTCGCTGATGCTCATCGTCACCGTCACCTACGTGTTGCTCGCGATGCGCGTGGACAATGATGGCGAGGGCGGCATCATGGCCCTGATCACGCTGCTCCGCCGCTGGACAACAAACACGCAGGCCCGGACAGCGGCGCTGCTGGCGGCGCTGGGCATCTTCGGTGCGGCGCTGTTCCTCGGCGACAGCATGATCACCCCGGCGATTTCTGTGCTGTCGGCGGTCGAGGGCTTCAAGGTGGTCAGTCCCTCGTTCGAGGGCTGGATCATTCCGATCACGGTGATGATCATCGTGGCGCTGTTCGCCGCACAGCGCCTCGGTACCGCCGTCGTCGGGCGCCTGTTCGGACCGATCATGATCGCCTGGTTTCTCGTCATCGCCGCATGCGGCATCTGGGGCATCACCAGCAAGCCGCAGATCCTCAAGGCGCTGTCCCCGAGCTATGCGCTCAGTTTCATGTTCGGGCACTTCCACCTCGCGTTCTTCGCGCTGGCCGCCATCGTGCTGGCCGTGACCGGAGCCGAGGCGCTCTACGCCGACATGGGGCACTTCGGACGGCGCCCGATCTCGGTGGCATGGATCTTCCTGGTCTTTCCCGCCTGCGCGCTGAGCTACCTGGGGCAGGGTGCGCTGATCCTCGCGAACCATGAGAACATCAGCGCCCCGTTCTTCCTTCTCACCCCCGGCTGGGCCCGGATCCCGATGGTGCTGCTGGCGTGCGCGGCCACGGTGATCGCCTCTCAGGCTGTCATCACCGGTGCCTTCTCCGTCGCGGCGCAGGCCGCCCAGCTCGGCTACCTGCCCCGCCTGCGGGTCCTGCACACCTCACCCTCGACCTACGGGCAGATCTACGTGCCCTGGATCAATTGGCTGCTACTGGTCTCCGTCCTCACCCTCGTCTTCGCGTTCCGGAGTTCGACCGCGCTCGCCTTCGCCTTCGGCATGGCGGTCACCGGCACGATTACGATCACGACCCTGCTGTTCTTCTACGTCGCCCGCCAGCGCTGGCACGCACCGCGCTGGCTGCTGGCACTGGCCGCCGCGCCGCTGCTTGTGGTGGACCTGCTCTTCCTGGCGGCTAACGCGACCAAGATCGTCCACGGCGCATGGCTACCGCTGGTCATCGCCGTGTCCGCGTTCACGGTCATGACGACATGGCAGCGCGGCCGCCAGATCGTCACCGCGCGCCGCGTCGAAAAGGAAGGCTCGTTGCGTCGGTTCGTGGACGACCTCAACGCCGACCCAGCGCAGGCCGCGGTCGTACGGGGAACCGCGATCTTCCTCAACCGCGGCGGTGAGACCACGCCGCTGGCGTTGCGCGCCAACGTCGAGCACAACCACGTCCGGCACGAACATGTCGTCATCGTCGCCATCGACGTCGACACCATCCCGCACGTCCCCCGAGCCGAGCGCGTGTCGGTCGACGCCCTCGGAACCACCGCTGACGGCATCACTCACGTGCGGATCCGGTTCGGCTACACCGAAAACACCGACGTGCCCGCCGCCCTCGCCAACCTGGACGACGAGCAGACCGAAGGTCCGCTCGACCTCGCCAATGCCACGTACTTCCTGTCCAAGCTCGAACTGCGAACCGGCGACGCACCGGGCATGACGCGCTGGCGCAAGCGGCTGTTCATCGCCACGTCCCACATCACCGCCGACGCCGCCGAACACTTCCACCTACCCCGCGACCAGGTTGTGTTCATCGGCTCCCACATCGAGGTCTGAGCACCCACTTCAGAGCACCCCACTTTCAGAGCACAAAGACGGCCCCCGGGAGCTGCAGCGTGCTGCAGTCAGCGCATCGCGGCGGCGCGTACGAGTGGCTGGGCGTAACGGAGCAGGAGCGCGGCCGCGACCCGGCGGGGGAGGGCGGTTGGGTGCTGCAAGCAGGCCGGCCGGGGGGCGAAATCAATGGCCAGTGCGCATCATCTACCCGGAGAACGCGCCGATGGTAGATGCATGGAGTCCAAGGGGTGGAAGGCCTATGCCGTAGCGATGTCGCTCGTCGTCGGTGCTTTCTTCTTTTCCCCGGATGAAGGCTGGACACCGGTCATCTGGCAGGTCCTGGTCGGCTGGGCAGGCGCTGCCGCCGTCATCGCGGGCATCCGAATTCACCGGCCACCTGCTCCCGCTGCCTGGTATCTGTTCGCGGCGGGTGTGTTTCTGAACTCCAGCGGCATCCTGGTGGCGCAGATCTCAGCCGTGTACTTCAAATTCAGTTTGCCGCCGACGCCGGCCGACCTGTTCTGGCTCTGCGTCTATCCCGCTGTAATCGCCGGGCTGATCCTGCTTATCGTGCACCGAACCGCGCGGCGGGAATGGGCGAGCCTGGTCGACGCAATGACGATCTCGACGGGCCTTGGCCTGCTCGTGTGGGTCTTCATCATCCGGCCCTCCTTCGGTACCCCGGAGCTTTCGGCAATTGGTCAGGCCACCGTGGTCGCATATCCGATCGGCGACATCGTTGTGCTGGCCATGGTCGTGCGACTCCTAATCGGCTCCGGCGCCCGGGGCACCTCGTACTGGGTGCTGGGAGCCACCGTCGTCGCATTCCTTACCGGGGACATGGGCTGGGCAACGACGAACCAGCTCGGCCTCACCCCAGGGTCGCATGCCACCCACCTGCTGGAGATGGTCTTCCTGGTCGGTTTCACGCTGTTCGGAGTCGCCGCATTGCACCCTTCCATTCGTCAGGTCACCGAGTCCGGACCGGTTCGCCAGGCCCGGCCGAGTCCCGCGCTGCTGCTGGTGCTCACCGCCGTTTCACTTATCGCACCCTTCATTCTCGTCCTCGAGGTCAGCCGGCATCATGTGGAGGACGGGATCGCCATTGCGATCGGTTCGGTCAGCCTTTTCTTGCTGGTTATAACGCGCATGGCGCAACTGCTGCGCGAGGTCGAGAAGCAGAGTGAATGGCTCAAGGAACTCACCCAGGTCGACGAACTCACCGGTCTGCCGAATAGGCGGGCCTGGTCCGCCGAATTACCACGGGCGATCGAGCGCGCACGCCGCGACGGCTTGCCGCTGTCGGTGGCCATGATCGACCTCGATCACTTCAAACGCTTCAACGACGAATACGGACACCCGGCGGGGGATCGGCTACTCAAGGCTGCGAGCGTCGGCTGGCTTGCCCAGAGCCGAGGCGTCGACCAGCTCGCCCGATACGGCGGCGAGGAGTTCATTTTGCTGCTGCCGAACACCGAAACGCCGATCGCGGTCGACATCCTGGCCCGGCTACGCGACGCAACACCACTCGATCAGACGTTCTCCGCCGGGGTCGCGATGTGGGATGGCACGGAGACCTCAGCCGAACTCATCATCCGGGCAGACGGCGCGCTCTATCAGGCGAAGGCCGACGGCCGGAACCGGACGACAATCGCGGTGACGCCCGATCCGAAGGTTGTGAGACCCGATCCTGGCGCTGCTCGTCTAACGCAGGTCGACGACAAGCACGTCAGCGTGGACGCAGCAATCTGACATAATGTCGATTATCGGATCTCCTGGCGGTACGTTCTGCGTAGGTGAACCATTCAGCGCAGCTCGTTTATGCGGATGAGTCAGCGCAGCTCGTTTATGCGGATGAGATTGCCCGCCGGATCACGGAAGGCGCAATCGCGAACGCCGTACGGCTGCTCGGTCGGCTCTTGAACGACGTCGGCGTCGCTGGCCTGTAGCCGCGCGAAGGTCTCGTCGAGGTCCGGGGTGGCCAGAGTGATAATTGCGTAGGTGCCTTTGGCCATCATCTCGCTGATGGTGCGACGCTCGTCTTCGGTGATGCCGGGGTCGACGCCTGGCGGGTACAGGACGATGGACGTTCCCGGCTGCTCGGCCGGGCCGACCGTGATCCAGTGCAGCTCGCCGTACCCGACGTCGTTACGGACCTCGAATCCGAGGGTGTCCCGATAGAACGCCAGCGACGCGTCCGGATCGTTGTGCGGCAGGAATGATGACTGAATGCTGAGGTCCATGAGGCTCACGTTAGTTGCGGCTCGGTGGCCGGCGCTTCTCGATTCCTGACCGGTCGGGTCACCTGTTTCGCAACACACGGCGGCATCTCCCCGGCTGCCTGCGCCGTCTGCGCGCGATAGACGCTCGGCGGTACACCCACCAATTCGGTGAAGCGTGTGCTGAACGTACCTAGCGACGAGCAGCCCACCGCGAAACAGACCTCGGTGACGCTGAGATCGCCGCGACGCAACAGCGCCATCGCGCGCTCGATACGCCGCGTCATCAGGTAGGCGTACGGCGACTCGCCATAGGCGAGCCGGAACTCCCGACTGAGATGCCCGGCCGACATGTGGGCCCCGCGGGCGAGCGCCTCGACGTCCAGCGGCTGCGCGTACTCCCGGTCCATCCGGTCACGGACGCGGCGCAGCCGTGCGAGGTCGCTGAGACGCTGCGCTGCGGACGGTGTGCTGGTCACCTGCGAAATGGTGCCACATCGCGGGCGAACACAGCGGGCCGTCGGGAAGGTCCTCTTCGTGAATGGGTTTGGGGCCTGCTTTGTCGGTGCGGAGCGCGTGTTGAGCATCGGCAAGCCCGAGTTGGGACACGGCCGCGATGCCGTCTGCGAACCTACCGCGGATGGCTTCATCGAGCGCTGCGCTCGGTCTAGGTCCTGGCCTGGTCACCGCGATGGTCGCTGCCACGAGACACACTTTGCCCCTTAGGCCGCCTCAGGTGGCACGAACGACTTCGGCCGACCGATTAGTCGCTGGGCGTGCACATCGTGATCCCAACCTTGCTGCCAGGGAAACACACCGTCGAGATTGCTCCACACCAACTGCAGACCCGGCACATCAATCCGGCCGCTGCCTGTGCGTCGACGTTGGACTTCTTGGGCGAAGACAAGCTTCTTGGGTTGCCGGATCGCGATCAGCAGAGTGCGGTGCGGCAACCCCGACAAAGGCTCGTCGCCGGCTCGTAGTTGGCGGCCGTCCAGTATCTGAAGGGCCAACGGTGCGAGCAGGTCATAGGCATGCCGCGGACCGCCACCGCTCATCGCGATCTCGGGATGGCGGCGATTGTCGAACAGCCCGATGGTGTACGTCAACGACGGCTCGTCCCCGTCCGGCGCAACTGACACGGCCGACCATCCGTGTTGCGCTATCAAGGCCCGATGCTGGTCGATTACCTCTGCCCTGCTCCACCCATTACACATATCGCACATGATGATTCTCCGTTCCGCTTGCTCCAGATCGACTGATCCAGATGGCACCGGACGGTAGTTGGCACCACTGACAATTCCTGTCGGTCAGGCCAGCGAATCGTCGTAGGGCGCTGTGAGGTCGCCGCCGAAAGTGCCTGTGTTGACCACACCGGCCGGCTCGATCAGCACCGTGTGCACCTCGCCGTCAGCGATCGGGCAATGCTCGACTCCACGAGGTACGACGAAGAGCTGACCGGGACCCAGGACGACGTCGCCATCGCGCAACTGGATCGTCAGCTCGCCCTCGAGGACCAGGAACAGCTCGTCGGTGTCCTCATGCGTATGCCAGACGAACTCGCCTTTCAGCTTGGCGAGCTTGATCTCATAGTCGTTCAATCGTGCGATCACTTTCGGCGACCAGTGCTCAGAGAATCGCGACAGCTTCTCGCGCAGATCGATGGGTTGGTTGGCCATGGTTCGAGTCTGGCACGGCGCCGCATCCTCCAAATGGAGGATGCCCAGAATCCACCTTGGGATGGCCACTCGACCGATGTGCGTCGGCCGGCTTCCGGCGATGCTCGGTATAGATCGATTCCGAATCAGAAGGGCTCGCCATGATGGCAGTCAGCGTGGACGGTTTGTATGTGGCCTATGGCGACACCGTCGCGGTCGAAGATGTCTCGTTCGAAGTGCAGGAAGGCGAGATATTCGGATTGCTGGGCACCAACGGTGCGGGTAAGACGACGACCGTCGAATGCTTGAGCGGACTGCGCACTCCAGGTCGCGGTCATCTCACCGTCTTCGGTCTGGACGCCAGTCGCCGTTCGTCCACCCTGCGCGAACTAATCGGTGTGCAGTTGCAGTCGTCGCAGCTTCCCGACAAGTTGACCGTGGGCGAGGCGCTCCGGCTGTACGCGTCGTTCTATCCGCGGCCCGTCGCGGGCTCCGCCCTGCTCGAACGACTTGGCTTGGACGGGCTCCGCGACGCCTGTTGGTCGACGCTGTCCGGTGGGCAACGCCAGCGACTGGCCATCGCGCTCGCCTTGATCGGCCGGCCCCGGTTGGCCATTCTCGACGAGCTGACCACCGGTTTGGACCCGCAAGCGCGCCGCGAGACCTGGCAGCTCATCGAAGGGATCCGAGACGAAGGCGTCACCGTCGTGCTGGTCAGCCATTTCATGGAAGAGGCCGAGCGGCTCTGCGACCGGATCGCCGTGCTGGACCGCGGCCGGGTCGTGGCGGGCGGAACGCCGGCTGAGATCGTCGACCGCGTTATAGGCAGTACTGAGCGAATCACCTTCCAGATCGATCCAAGCGCCGACGTATCTCTCGGCATCGTCCGCGATTTGCCCGAGGTCGACCGGGTGCTGCGCGACGGCCTCGGCGTGGTGGTGGACGGGCACGGCGACGTCGTATTGGCCGTCACCGCAGCGCTGGCCCGTGCCGGCATCGCCGCCCACGACCTACGGGTTCGCCAGGCCGCTCTCGACGATGCGTTCGTCGCGTTGACCGCTACCGAGGAG
Source organism: Frankiales bacterium (assembly GCA_025966315.1). Taxonomy (GTDB): domain Bacteria; phylum Actinomycetota; class Actinomycetes; order Mycobacteriales; family Jatrophihabitantaceae; genus Jatrophihabitans_A. The sequence goes on from JAOPUZ010000046.1 coordinate 7,802, forward strand.
GATCACTCATGATCAGCACCGTTGAAACCGTTCGTTACGCGCGCTCGAGCCGCTCCGGGTTCAGCACCATGCTCCAGACGGAATGGACGTTGTTCCGTCGCGAGCCGGTCGGGTTGGTCTGGGGGTTGTTGCTGCCGGTCGTTGCGATAGTGATCGTGGGCTATATCCCGGATACCCGAAAGCCAATTGCCTATTACGACGGACAGAGCGTTATCCAGCATTACCTGCCGATCGTGATGCTGGTTTCTCTGGCCATGCTGGCGCTGAATGCGCTCCCCCCGGTACTGGCCAGCTACCGTGAACGTGGCGTGCTGCGGCGGATGTCGGTCACCCCGATGCTGCCGTCGAGATTGCTGGCCGCGGTGGCCCTGATTCATCTGGCCGTCGCGGTGGCGGCAGCGGTATTGATGCTGGGGCTCACCCGGTTGTTGTTCGGACTCGCGTTGCCCGGTCGCTGGCCGCTGTGGATTCTTGTTTTCGCGTTGACCGCGACCGCTATCCTGGCGATCGGCATTCTTGTTGCGGCGCTGTCGCCCAGCAGCAAGGTCGCGAACGGGCTGGGCAGTGCCCTGTTCTTTCCGCTCATGTTCCTGGCCGGGCTGTGGGTTTCGACCAGCAGCCTGCCCGGTCCGTTGCCGACGATCAGCAACTACAGTCCACTCGGGGCCAGCGTCCGCGCGATGTCGGCGGCATCCGGCGGGCATCTCCCCGCGACGTCAGCAACAATTACCCTGCTGGTGTACGCAATACTCATCCCCGCAATCGCCGTACGATTTTTTCGATGGGAGTGACCACAGCAGCCATGGATGGCCGAAGCATCGGCAGTATCAGTGGCATCGGTTTCGGTGCCGCTCATCCGACGGTCGGTGCGGACGACGGCTTCGACGCCCAGATCGAACGGCCGTTTCGGTGGTTGCCCTATCCCCTGCTCGGTGTGTCGTTGTTGGTCGCGTTGCTGGATATCGCGACCAGTGATGGGCTCACGGTCAAGGCCATCATCGCGGTGCTCGGCTCGATCGGGGCCGCGCTGTGGACCGTGACGATGCTGCCCCGCGAGTCCGACGTCGACCTCGGCGACAAGCGGCTGGTCTACTACTTCATCGGCCGCTTCGCGGTCACGGCCGTTCTTGTGTACGCCAGCCCGTGGTTCGGCATCTACGCCTGGTTCGCCTACGTGGAATCCATCCGGTATTTCCCTTTGCCCAAAGGCTTTCTGGCCATCTTTGCCAGCTCGCTGTTGGTCTCGTCCACCTATCTCGGCGGCTATCCCCGCACCTGGTTGCTCGCTGGTTTCTATGCCTTGCTGGTCACCGGGAGCAGCGTGCTTGTCGGCTTTTTTGCCATCAACACTCGTCGCTCGGCCGATAACGATCGGCAACGGCGCCAGGCCCTGGTCGACATTCGCGAGGCCAATCACCGGCTGCAAGCAGCGCTGGACGAGAACCGTGGTTTGCAGACCCAGCTCATCACGCAGGCCCGCGAAGCGGGAGTCGCCGATGAGCGCGCCCGGCTGGCCGGAGAAATCCACGACACGCTGGCGCAGACGTTGACCGGCATCATCACCCAGCTGCAAGCGGCCGATCGCGGCGGCGAACTGGATTACGCCAACCGGCGTCACGTCGAGCAGGCTCGCGCGCTGGCGCGTACTGGGCTGGCTGAGGCGCGCCGATCGTTGCACGCGATGCGGCCGGGCCAGCTGGATTCGTCGCGACTGCCCGAGGCCATTTCGAGCACTGCGACGAGTTGGTCGCAGCGAACCGGTGTGCCGGCGTTGATCGACGTGACCGGCGCGGTGGTGCAGTTGGCGACCGATCACGAGATTGCCCTCTTGCGGGTTGCTCAGGAGGCTCTGGCCAACGTCGAGCGCCACGCCGACGCGTCGCGGGTGGTGCTGACCCTGAGCTATCTGGACGATGCCGTGCTGCTCGACGTCCGGGACGACGGGATCGGGTTTGTGCCTGTCGGCAGGCCTGATCGCGGCGACGGCTCGGGCGTCGGGTTGGCCACTATGCGAGAGCGACTGGCTCGAGTGGATGGCGAGCTGGCTCTGGAAAGCGAGCCCGGCGAGGGGACCGCAGTTGCCGCCCGGGTGCCGCTGGTCCTGTCGATCGAGCCCGGGCGAGGCACCCATGACTGATCCGACTGCGACGCGGGAAAAGGCAGCCGACTCGCCGGTGACCCTGCTGATCGTCGATGACCACCCGGTCGTCCGGGACGGCCTACGAGGCATGGTCGGCACGGCCTCGGACATCCGCGTGATCGGCGAAGCCGGTGACGGGCAGGAAGCGATCGAACTCGCGGCCACCTTGGACCCGGACGTCATCCTGATGGATCTGAGGATGCCGGTGATGGGTGGCGTGGCGGCGATAACGGCGTTGCGCGCACGGGGCGCCCGCTGTGGGGTGCTGGTACTGACCACTTTCGATGCCGACAGCGATGTCCTTTCCGCCATCCAGGCCGGCGCGACCGGGTACCTGCTCAAAGACGCCCCGGTAGATGAATTGCTTCGGGCGGTCCGCTCGGCCGCGCGCGGCGAGGCGACCCTGTCGCCCGCGGTGGCCGGCCGGCTGATGTCCCGGGTCGCCACGCCGGCACCGGCGCCCGACCGGAGTTCGCCACTGAGTCAAGACGCATCTACTGCACATCTACGACAAACTCGCCGTCCGCGATCGCGCCGCCGCGGTCGACGCCGCGCACCGACGAGGATTACTGGGCTGAAGCGCCGTGCGGGTAGCGTCCCGATCCGTGCCCAAACAGCCGGAAATACGCCCGACCGATCAGCGCTCCGGCGCGCTCGCGGCCGTCCCGGCGGCCGGCAACCGACGCTCGATTCCGATGCCGGCGCACCTGAAGTTCTTCTACGGTCCGATGGACTGCGGTAAGTCGACCTTGGCGTTGCAGATCGACCACAACCACTCACGCCAGGGCCGTCACGGTCTGATGCTCACTCGCCACGACCGCTCCGGCGGCCCGAACGTGACGACGCGGGTGGGCTTGGCGCACAGCGCGATCGAGGTCACCGACGATCTGGACATGACCGTCCTCGTCCGCCAGCATTGGGCGGCCGGCCGGCGGGTCGACTATTTGATCGTCGACGAAGCCGGCTTTCTCAATCCTGAGCACGTGGAACAACTAGCGGAACTGGTGGACGAATACCACGTAGACGTCTATTGCTTCGGCTTAGCCACGGACTTTCGCAGTCTCTTGTTGCCCGGCGCCAAGCGGTTGATCGAGCTCGCCGACGAGATTGCGGCAATTCAGGTCGAGGTGCTGTGCTGGTGTGGCCGGCCGGGCCAACAGAACGGCCGGGTAGTCGGAAACCGCCTGGTCCGCGAAGGCGACACGGTACTGGTGGCCGACACGGTGCTGGTGGCCGCTGAGGATCGCGCTGGCGTGGCCGGCGGGGACCGCAGTTTCGAAGACGATGCGGGCGCCAACGACGTGGTACCGGTGCGCTACCAGGTGCTGTGCCGCTCGCATTACCGCAGCGGCGACCTCGGCCCGCACCTGGTCGGTGAGCAGCTCAGTCTCGGCTGATCCGGCGCCCTCCATGATCGATTGGGTCCTGCTCGCCGTACCGCGTTACCATAGGAAAAGAGGTTCCGAGGCGCTGCATGCGGTGCAGTTGCGGTCCCAGCACATAAATGAGCACATATGCCGAGGGCCAGATCTGGTTCGGCCCGTCCCGCGCGTCGGGCTGGCCGGAATCTTCTCAGGCGCTCGTTCGTTTGATGCTCGGTACCCAGATATGGGTGAGGAGTGAGTTCGACATGGCCGATCGTGTACTCCGAGGCAGCCGCCTCGGCGCAATCAGTTACGAAACCGAATACGCCGCTGAGCCGGCGCCGCGTCAATTGGTCCGCTTTCGCTGCGAGCGCGATCATGAGTTCACGGTGCCCTTCGCCGACGACGCCGAATTGCCGTCCACCTGGGAATGCCGCTTGGACGGAACAAGTGCCAAATCAGTGGACGGCCCAGAGCCGGAGGCCAAGAAGGTCAAGCCGCCGCGCACGCACTGGGACATGCTGATCGAACGTCGCAGCATCGCGGATCTGGAAGAAGTCCTGGCCGAGCGCCTCGACGTCCTGCGGGCCCGACGTGGCGGCGGCTCAACGAAGTCAACCAAGACTGCCTGAGCATTAGCCCGCGCCTACTGAGCTCGACCGGCGTTAGACGATAACGGGCAAGTTCGGCTAAAAGGCTGGTGTCAGCCGCCTTTCAGGGTGGTGGACACCAGCTTTTTCAATTGCGCCAGTCGATGCGTGGCGCCCCACTCGGTCACCTTCACTAGGGCCTCGCGGATGATGTCGCTGCTCATCTTGGATTCGCCGATCTCGCGTTCGGCAAACGTAATCGGTACCTCGGTGACGCGAAAGCCACCCTGGATTGCACGCCACGCGAGATCGACCTGGAAGCAGTAGCCTTCCGAAGCCACTCGGGAGAGGTCGATCGATTCCAGCACCGAGCGGCGGTAGGCCCGGTATCCCCCAGTGACATCACCGAGATCGATCCCCATGGCCAGCTTGGTGTACAGGTTGCCGCCGCGGGACAGGATCTCGCGGCCTTTGGACCAGTTGACGACCTCGCCCCCGGGCACCCATCGCGAACCGAGCACCAGGTCGGCATGGCGCAGGGCCGCCAGCAGGCGAGGCAATTGTTCGGGCGCGTGCGAGCCGTCCGCGTCCATCTCGACCAGCACGTCGTAGCCCGCATCGAGCCCCCATCGAAAGCCCGCGACGTAGGCCGCCCCGAGCCCCTGCTTGGCGCTGCGATGCATGACATGGACACGGTCGTCGGACGCTGCGATCTTGTCGGCCACCTCGCCGGTGCCATCCGGGCTGCCATCGTCGACCACCAGCGCGTCGGCGCTCGGCACCGCAGTCAGCAGCCGGTCCAGGATGATCTGGACGTTCTCGCGTTCGTTGTACGTCGGCACGATGACCAGCACGCTGCCGGCTCCAGAGGCGTCCGGTCGCCCGCTCGCGCTGCGTGGCGTGAGCGAATCGGTCACACGGTCCTCGTCTCTGTCAGTTCTCGCTCCTTGGTGCGTGCGGTTGGCTGGGCACGACCCTTACGTTCTTTGCGTTCTAACCGGGCGCCGGCGCCGATCCCGAGCAAGCCGAGCGCAACCAGCACCCACTCTAGTTGCGCCCCGATGCGGGTATCCAAGGTAGTGGCCGTGGACAGGGGGACGGTCCGCACCAGGATCGCGGGCGTGAACAGCGCGCCGGACTCAGCCTCGACGTGGCCGTCCGGAGCGATGATCGCCGACTTGCCGCTGGTCGCGACCTGGACCACGGTGCGACCGGTCTCGACCGCCCGCAGTTTGCTCATGGCCAGTTGCTGGTAGGTCTCGCCGGTGTGGCCGAAGGTGGCGTTGTTGGTCTGGATGACCAGCATCTGGGCGCCGGCCTTGACCGATGAACGCACCAGCGAGTCATAGGCCACCTCGAAGCAGATCACGTCGCCGATCGGGAACGGCGTATCAGTGATCAGGCCGTTTCCGGTGCCGGACACCATGTCGCGGGGAACCAGGTCGACATCGCTGCTGATCAGGCGGGCGATCGAGCGCAGCGGGATGTACTCGGCAAATGGCACCGGGTGGCGTTTCACGTAGACCTGGCCCGGCCCGGGCTTGGGCGCGGACGAGGGGAACCACACGAGGCCGGCATTGCTGATGTGATCGGGTCCCGGGCCGTCCAATACGGCGCCGACCAGGATCGGTACGCCCACGGCATCAGCGGCCCGTTGGATCTGAACGGCCGCATCGGCATTGTCGGTCGGATCGATGTCGGAGGCATTCTCTGGCCACAGCACCAGCTGCGGCTTGGCGACCTTTCCGGCCGCCACCTGAGCCGCCAGCAGCAGGGTCTGAGTGACGTGATTGTCGAGCACCTGCCGGCGCCGGGCGTTGAACTCCAATCCCCGGTCGGGCACGTCGCCCTGGATGGCGGCAATCGTCACCGTTCGGGGTGCCGCGGGCGGCTTCAGGGGCCAGGCCAACGCGCCGCCGAGCAGCACCAGTACCAGCGCCGTAGCCAGCCGCATCGGTCGTTTGATGAGACCCGGCCCGGTGATCGCGCCGGCCAGCAGGGCACCGATCAGGGCAACGACGAAGGTAACCAGCGGCACACCACCCAGGGCGGCAAACCACCGCAACGGCGACGTCGCCTGGCTGAATCCCCAGCGTCCCCAAGGAAAACCGCCAAACGGGGCGCGACTGCGCAGGGCCTCCTCGGCAACCCACGCACCCGCGGTGAGGACGGCCGGGAAGCGGCATCGTTGCACCAGCGGGAGGACGGCGCCCAGGGCGGTCACATACCAGGTCTGGGAGAAGGTCAGGATCAGCCAGGGTGCCGCACCGACGTAGATCGAGGTGAAATGCAGCATCGGCAGGAACAGGCCCGCGGCGTAGCCGAAGCCGAGCAGCGCCCCGGTCCGGACTCGCTGGCCCCGGGTCAGGATGGAAAGTCCGGCGACAGAAACGAAGGCCAGCGGCCACCAGCCGTAAGGCGGGAAGGCGATGGTCCCCAACAGGCCGGCCACCACGGCGCACAGCACCCGGACCAGCGGCAACCGCTTCATCCGAGCTCTCCCGAGTCATAGATCGGGCTACCGCGCAGCACCGTTCGCAGGCAGCGCGGCAGGTCGAGGGCCGGGCTGAGGTCGGGTAGGCCCGGCAAGTTCGCCCGTTCGTCCGTGCTCCAGCGCGACACCCGATCATCCGGTGCGTCCACGCCCAGCGATCCGGCGGCGAAGACCGCATAGGTCGCCGGGGCGCCGGGGGCCAGGGTGCCCGAACCGTTGCCCTCGCGCCGGGCGGCACGCCAACCACCTCGTGTGTGGGCGTTGAAGGCGGCCCGCGGGGTGATCGCGTGAGCGGGGTTGGACGGGTGAACCGCGGCGCGCACCGCGCCCCACGGGTCGATCGGAGTGACCGGGGAGTCGGAGCCGAAGGCCAGCGGTACGCCGGCGGCGGCCATCATGGCGAACGGATTCATGCGAGCTGCCCGGTCGGCCCCGAGCCGGCGCTCGTACATCCCGCCGGGACCGCCCCAGCTGGCGTCGAAGGCGGGCTGGACCGATGCGATCAGCCCGGTGGCTGCCAGCCGCGCAATGTCGTTGACGAGCTCGACGTGCTCGATCCGGTGCCCGGCGCCGAACACCCGCGCCCGACCGAGCCGCTCGCCGGCCAGGTGCATAGCGTCGATGACCTGATCGACGGCGAGGTCGCCGATCGCGTGGAAGCCGGCCTGGATGCCGGCCTCGGTGCAGGCGACGATGTGCTCGACCAGCTCGTCGAGTTCGAAACGCAATGCCGTCACGCCGTCGTGGATGGCGGCGACGGTATCGCTGGCGGCGGTGTCGGCGTAGGGCGCGGACAGGGCCGCCGTGTGCGAGCCCATCGAACCGTCGCAGAAGAGGTCGCCGCCGGCCCCGGCCGCTCCGAGTTCCTGCGCGGTGGCGATCCCGCCCGCGCCCAGCTCGCCCCAGTAACCGAACACCTCGGGCAGGCCGCCGCCCGCGGCCAGCTTGGACAGCTCGCTCAGATCGTCGGCGCTCGAAATCTCGGGCCCGGCCATTTCGTGTACCGAGGCAATGCCCAGGCCGGCGGCGTGTTCCAGGGCGGATCGCTGCAGCTCCTGGCGGTAACCACCTTCGACCACCGACAACGCCACCGCCCGCGCGGCGTGGTGAGCGTCGCCGGTCAACAGCCCGTCGGCTCGGTATCCGTCGAGTCCGTCGAGGCCGGGCACGGCGATCTTCAGCGTGGACGACACCACGGCCGAATGGGCGTCGATCCGAGCCAGGTACACCGCTCCCCCGTAGCTGGCTCGATCGAGCTCCGCCGACGTCGGCGGCCGCTGCTCCGGCCAGCTCGTCTCGTCCCAGCCGGAGCCGATCAGCGGGCGTCCGCGCCGGGAACGGGCGTGGGACTCGACGAGACGCAGTGCGTCCTGCAGTGAGCGGACGGACTTGAGGTCCAGGCCGGTGCGGGCCAGGCCGGTGTCGGTGGCGTGGAAGTGCGCGTCGACGAAGGCGGGCACGACGAGGGCGCCCTGCAGATCGATCCGCGCATCCACGGCAATCGCTTCCGCTGATTCGTCGTCACCCAGCCAAGCGATCTCGCCGCCGTCCACGATCATGGCCGCGGCATCGGTGGCCCACGACGTGTGGATGCGTCCGCCGTGCAGCAGGGTGCGCATCCCCAGAGTGTGCCAGCAGAACATGTAGAGACAGCTGGGTGTGGCGCGCGCGTGAACTGGTCCAGCTAGAACCCCCCCAGTGTCCGAGGCGGTGTAGCTCTCGTTCGTAGCTTGGCATAACGTTCCTGAAACAAACCAGACCCGTGGAGGCGCCCAGAATGGCTGCGAGCATCGAGGACGTCGCGCGTCTTGCCGGCGTATCGATCGCAACCGTTTCGCGTTCCTTGCGTGGCTTACCCGACGTGGCCACGGCGACCCGGGACAAGGTGCTGGCCGCCGCCCAGCAACTGGACTATGTTGCCTCGCCGTTCGCGGCCCGGCTGGCCAGCGGGCGGTCCTCGACGTTCGGGGTCGTCGTGCCGTTCGTGCATCGTTGGTTCTTCGCCGAGGTGCTCGGCGCGGTCGAGGGCGTACTGCGGGGCGCGGGCTATGACCTGCTACTACACAATCTCGGTGATAGTGAGGGACGGGAGCGCTTCTTCTCCGTCCTGCCGGTGCGCAAACGGGTCGATGCCGTGATCGTGGTGAGCTTGGCCCTGACCGCCGACGAGGTTGAGGCATTGACCAGCCTGGAGTTGCCGGTCGGCGTGGTCGGGGCCCGCTTCCCGGGCCTGTCCTCCGTCCGCATCGATGACGTAGCGGCCGCGCGCCAGGCCGTCGATCACCTGCTGTCCCTCGGTCATCGACGGATCGCGCTTATCGGTGGCGACACCGATGACCCGATGCGCTTCACGCCCCCGCATCATCGGCTGATCGGGTATCGCGAAGCGCTCAATGCCATCGAGGTCCCGTACGACCCGGCCTTGGAACGTCTCGGCTATTTCACCGTCGGCGGCGGCGAGGCCGCGATGCGCGAGCTGCTCGAGCTGGCCGAGCGGCCGACCGCGGTCTTCGCCGAATCCGACGAGATGGCCTACGGCGCGATGCGAGCAATTCGTCGCGCCGGCTTGCGGGTCGGCCACGACATCGCCGTCATCGGGTTCGACGATCATTCGAATGCCGACCTGATGGATCTGTCGACCGTGCGCCAGCCGGTTGCCGAGCAGGGCGCATTGCTGACCCACGCGATGCTCGCCGCGCTGGCCGACGACACCGAGCCCACGGACACCGTGCTGCCCACCGAACTCGTCGTGCGCGGCTCGACGGTGCTCGAGCGCAGCGTGTACAAGAACTGAGCTGTGCAGCCGGCCATTCCGAAGCCGGCGAGCCGGCACCGACAAGTCGAGGACATCAACCGGAAGAGGGCGGGCGGAGCGGATGGCATCGCAACGAACGGTGGTCGTGGCGGGCTCGACCGGAGTCGTCGGTCGCGCCGCCGCGCTGAAACTGGCCGCTGACGGCTACCGGGTGATCGGGCTGGCCCGGCGCCCGCAACCAATCCCGGGGGTGCAGACGGTAGCAGCCGACCTGTCCCAACCAGCAGACTGCGTGCGGGCCATGAACGAGGTCGGCGGTGGCGTGTCGCAGCTGGTTTACGCCGCCCTTTACGAGAAGGACAACCTGGTCCAGGGGTGGTCCGAGCAGGATCACGTCGATCGCAACGTCGCGATGTTCGCCAACCTGCTCGACGCCGTGCTCGCCAGCGGGGACTCGCTCGAGCACGTCGTCGTGCTGCAGGGCACCAAGGCGTACACCGGCTGGATGCCGCAGCTGCCCGTCCCGGCTCGGGAACGCTGGCCCTGGCGTGATTCGGTCAATTTCTACCGTCCGCAGCAGGAATTGCTGCAGCAGCGACAGGCCGGGCAGAGCTGGACCGCGACCTACCTGCGTCCACAAGCGGTGTTCGGTGAGGCCATCGGTAGCAACATGAACATCACTCCGGCCCTCGGTGTCTACGCGGCCCTGCTGCGCCAGGCCGGTGAGCCGCTGCACTTCCCTGGCGGGGCCGCGCGGGTTTCGCAAGCGGTGGACGCCGAGTTGCTGGCCCGGGCCATTGCCTGGTCCTTCGACAGTCCGGCCGCGCGGGACGAGACCTTCAACGTGACCAACGGAGAAGCGTTCTCGCTCAAGTACTGCTGGCCCGCGATCGCTGCGGCCTTCGGCATGGACGTCGGGGAGGACAGGCCGCTGCGGGTTGCCGACGACTTACCCGCCCGCGAAGCCGACTGGGAACAGCTGGTGAAGCGGTTCGAGCTGCAAGTCCCGGCGACGATGCTGGACTTCGTCGGACGTTCACTGCAGTACCTCGACCTGTACTCGGGCGTGGGCGTCGAAGGTCCGGTGCCGCCGATCCTGGTCAGCACGATCAAGATTCGGCAGGCCGGTTTCGCCGATTGCGTCGACACCGAGGAGATGTTCAGCCGACAGATCTCGCGGCTGCGGGCGGCTCGGATGTTGCCACCGCTGACCTGGTAGCAGCTACCCGCGGGCGGCCGCCAGCGTTGCTGCGCTCGGTGGGTTGGCGCCCGCCTGCGAGACGGTCAACGCCGAGACCAGGGCGGCTTCGTCCAACGCGTCCGCGACCGCTTGCCGGCTGATGTGCCCCAGCCCGTTGCCCTGAGCCACCCGCTGGAAACCGTCGATCCGGGACAGCGCGTTGATCAGCCCGGCCATGAATGCGTCGCCCGCGCCGACGGTGTCCACGACCGGCACGCTGCGCGCGCGTACCTCGAACTGCTGGCCGTCACCGGTCCGTGCGTGCGCGCCGCGTGCGCCGTCGGTCACCACCACCAGCGCGGGACCGAGGGTCTGCCAGCGGTCCAGGACCTCGGTGAACGACTGGTCGGGATAGAGCCACCCAAGATCCTCCGCGCTGGCCTTGACCACGTGAGCCAGACCGACCGAGGCCTCGATGCGCTGGAGCGCGGCGCCATGGTCGGGCATCAGCAGCGGCCGGATATTCGGGTCATAACTGAGGCAAGCCCGGCCGGTTTCTCGCAGGCTTCGCAGGTGGGCATGGATGGTATCGGCGCCGGGATTCGTCCAGCTGGCCAGCGAACCGGTGTGCACCCAGCTCGCCTCGGCCGGGGCGGCCGCCAATTCCGGCGCCGTCCACTGCCAATCCGCCGTCGCTTCTAGGTAGAAGTCGTAGCTCGCGTTACCCGCGGCGTCCAATCCGACGATGGCCAGCGTGGTTGGTTCGGACGCCTCGACCGCGACGGAAAGGTCGACTCCGTTTGCTTCGGCGTGGCGACGGAGCTGGCGCCCGAACGCGTCCCCGGACAGCCGCGCCTGCAGGACGGAGTGCTGGCCGAGCCGGGCCAGACCGATGGCGACGTTGAAGGGGCTGCCGCCTGGATGCGCCCGGTAGTCAGAGGTGGCGTCGGCGGCGTGCGGTGGTCGTGGTTGCTCGACCAGATCGATCAGCGCCTCGCCGATTACGCAAATCATGGCGCGAGGCTATCGTGCTAGCCAACGGAAAGGTGGGTCGTCGGTTGACCGTAATGCTGCTCGATTCGGCAAGCATGTATTTCCGTGCGTTCTACGGCGTACCCGATTCGGTGAAGTCCCCGGACGGCATGCCCGTCAACGCGGTTCGCGGTTTCACCGACATGGTGTCCTCGCTGCTGACCAGGTTCAGGCCGAGCCGGTTCGTGGCTTGCCTCGACAATGACTGGCGCCCCGCCTTCCGGGTCGAACTGATTCCCACCTACAAAGCGCACCGGGTGGCCGGTCCAGGTCCGGCCGGTAAGCCGGACATCGAAGAGGTGCCGGATCTGCTCGAAGCGCAGGTGCCGATCCTGCTTGCGGTCCTCAAGGCGGCGGGGCTGATTGCCCTTGGCGTCGATGGTTTCGAGGCCGACGACGTCATCGCGACGTTGGCCGCCAGGTTCGACCACGATGGCGAAACGGTCGACGTGGTATCCGGGGATCGTGACCTGCTCGGCGTGGTCACCGACCGGGTCCGGCTGCTCTACACCGGGCGGGGTATGGCCAAACTGGCCGAGTTCGGCCCGAGTGACATCCAGGCGGAGTACGGCATCCCAGCTGAGCACTACGCCGACTTTGCCGCCCTGCGCGGTGATCCGTCCGACGGCTTGCCTGGAGTGGCCGGAATCGGCGCGAAGACCGCGGCGATTGCGGTCAGCAAGTTCGGCTCGATCGAGGAGATCGTGCGAGTGGCGCAGTCCGGGGATGACGCGATGAGCCCGACGATCCGGGTCAAAGTTCTCAAGGCGTTGGACTACCTCGCTGTGGCGCCGGCGGTTATTCGCGGGCGCACCGATCTCGATATCCCCGCGCTGGACGGCCGAATCCCCGCTGAGCCCGCCGATGACGCGATGTTGACCGCCTTGGGTGAGAAATTCGGACTGAGCAGCTCGGTCGGCCGGCTCCGCGAGGCGATGGCCCTGGTCAACGCCGGATAGTCGCTGGAAAGTCGCTGGAAAGTCGCTGGAAAGTCCTAGCCGCGCGGTGTCATAGCACCGCTGTGGTAGGACTTTCTCAAGTTACAGCTGCTGGGCCACGACCCCGCGGCGAATCGCGACGCAGGCCGCGGCCGCGGTGGCCCGGATACCCGGCGGGATAGCGTCGGCGCGGGACAACTGTTCGAGCAGATCGAGTAATTGCCGCATCCAGCGGACGAAATCGCCGGCCGGTACCGGCGCGGAATCGTCGGTCATCGTCCGCAACACCCGATCCAAGGAATCCCCGCGCGCCCAGCGATAACTGGCCCAGACGAAGCCCAGATCGGGTTCGCGGGTCAGCGGCAAACCGTACTCGGCTTCCCGTTCGCTGAGTTCACCCCAGATCCGTACGGTGTCGGCGAGGGCTTCGCGCACGGCGCCCGCGGGCAGTTTGGGCGCGGCGGCTTCCTCCCGCCGGGCCTCGTACACCATGGCCGAACAGACGCCCGCCAGTTCGGCTGCGTTCAGTCCGTCCCAAGCGTCGTGGCGCAGGCACTCGGCGATGAGTAGATCCGATTCCGACCAGATGCGGGCCAGCTGCCGGCCCGCGTCGGTGATAGCCGCCGAACCGGTCCGTTCCTGGCCATCGGTGGATTTCTCCTTTACCGGGTTGAGATAACCGCGTTCGGTCAGCAGCGCGCACACCTGGTCGAAGATCCGGGACAACGAATGCGTACGAGATTCAGCTTTGCGGACCAGGGCATCGGTCTCGCGGGACAGCCGCTGGTACCGCTCGGCCCAGCGCGCGTGTTCCTCCCGGTCATGGCAGCCGTGGCACGGATGGGCGCGCAACTCCGACCGCAGATCACGCAACTGCGAGTCGTCGGCGGCCGCGGCACGATCACGGCGGCGGCCGTTCGGCGCATCAGGGATCCGCAGGTTGCGGATGGTTGCGGCCAGGTCCTTGCGTGCCGTGGTGTTGCGATGGTTGAAGTGCTTGGGCACCGGGACGTGACCGACCACCTCGGCGGCGACCGGAAAATCCGCCATGCTGACCCGGCCGGCCCAGTGCTCGGTCGTGAGAATCATCGGACGAGCATCGGCGACCGGCGACGTCCCTGGATCCAGGACCACCGCAATCCCCGATCGCCGGCCGGCCGGAACCCGGATCACGTCGCCCACCTTGAGGGCCTCCAGGGACTGCGCCACGGTGATGCGCCGTTCGGTGACGCCCTGCCGAGACAGCGTCGATTCCCGTTCTTTGATCTTTCTCCGCAGTTCCGCGTACTCGGCGAAATCACCCAGGTGGCAGGTCATCTTGCGTTGCAGATCCGCCAGCGACTGCTGGTTCCGGGTGATCTGCCGGGTGATGCCGACGACGGAACGGTCCGTCTGGAACTGGGCGAACGACGATTCCAGCAACTGACGCGCCGGCCCACGCCCGACCTGGGAGACCAGGTTGATGGACATGTTGTACGACGGCCGGAACGAGGATCGCAACGGATAGGTGCGGGTGGACGCCAACCCGGCCACCTGTTCCGGGTCGACCTCCGGGCCCCACAGGCCCACGGCGTGACCTTCGACGTCGATGCCACGGCGGCCTGCCCGCCCGGTCAACTGGGTGTACTCCCCCGGGGTCAGATCGACGTGGGCTTCGCCGTTGTACTTGACCAGTCGTTCGAGCAGGACGGTCCGGGCGGGCATGTTGATGCCCAGGGCCAGCGTCTCGGTCGCGAACACGATTCGAACCAGCCCGCGCAGGAACAGGTCCTCGACCGTCTCCTTGAAGACCGGCAGCATCCCGGCGTGGTGCGCGGCGACGCCCCGCTGCAGGCCGTCTAGCCATTCCCAGTAGCCGAGCACGTCCAGGTCGTCCGGTGCCAGCCCCGCGCTACGCTGCTCGACCAGCAGCCGGATCTGCTCGCGTTCCTCGTCGGTGGTCAGCCGTACCCCGGCCTGCACACACTGCTTGACCGCAGCCTCGCAACCGGCCCGACTGAAGATGAAGGCGATCGCCGGCAGCAGGCCTTCCCGGTCCAACCGGGCGACTACATCGGCACGATGCGGCGGGCGGTACCGCGGGCCGTGCGAGCGGTTGGCGCCGTAGCCGCGGCCGCGGCGCCGATCGTCCAGGTCCGGCAAGCGCATCCGTTCCCGGATGTAGCGGCGTAGTTCCGGGTCCACCGACGCGGCGTCGTCGTCCTCGGCGGAGAACAGGTCGAACATCCGGTTGCCGACCAGCATGTGCTGCCAGAGCGGCACCGGGCGTTCCTCGTGCACGATCACTCGGGTGTCGCCGCGCACCTCGACGAGCCAGTCGCCGAACTCTTCGGCGTTGGACACGGTGGCGGACAGCGAGACGAGCCGGACCGATTCCGGCAGGTGGATGATGACTTCTTCCCACACCGCGCCGCGAAATCGGTCGCCCAGGTAGTGCACTTCATCCATGACTACGTAGCCGAGGCCGGTGACTGCGCCGCTGCGCACGTAGAGCATGTTGCGCAGCACCTCGGTGGTCATCACGACGATCGGCGCGGTCGAATTGATGGCGTTGTCGCCGGTTAGCAGCCCAACCTGATCCGGGCCGTAGCGAGCCACCAGGTCGTTGTACTTCTGGTTGGACAGGGCCTTGATCGGCGTCGTATAGAAGCACTTGCGGTTTTCGGACAGGGCCAGGTGGATGGCGAACTCGCCCACTACGGTCTTGCCGCTGCCGGTCGGGGCGCAGACCAGCACGCCGTAGCCCTCTTCCAGGGCCTCGCAGGCCTCCACCTGGAACGGATCCAGGTCGAAGGAATACTGGCCGGAGAACTCCGTCAGCGTGGGGTACCGGGTTCGCTTGCGGGATTGGGCATAGCTTTCCGCAGGCGAAGACATACCTTCAGACTACGGCGCGAACGTAGCTGGTGAGCCGGCTAGCGAAGGGGCAGGCATGAGGCCGCAGGGACCAAGGCACGGCAGCTGGCAGGGCGCGGCCGTCCTGATCGACCTGGACGGCACACTGGTCGACTCCGGGCCCAGCGTTGTTCGGGCTTGGCGCTGGTTGGCCGAACAAACTTCACGGCCGTTCGAGCTGTTCGAGCCCTACATCCACGGCGTGCCCGCCGACCAGGTGCTGGCCGAGCTGTTGCCTGACCTGCCGGCATCCGAGCGTGCCGCGTACGCAGCCGAGCTGCTGGCCCGACAGGCCGAGGACACCTTCGACGTGGTCCCGGTGGCCGGCGCTGCGTCGCTGCTGGATGGGCTGGCCATGAACCGGTGGGCGATCGTGACGAGCGGCGACCACCGGCTGGCCACGTCGCGGATTGCCGCGGCCGGATTGCCGCGGGCCCGGGTCCTGATCACCGCGGACGACGTGGCCATCGGCAAACCCGACCCGGCGCCGTACCTGCTTGCGGCCGCGCGGCTGTCGGCTGACCCGGCCGCGTGCTTGGTGCTGGAAGACGCACCAGCCGGTGTCGCCGCCGGACGCGCCGCGGGCATGCCGGTGCTGGGCGTGCTCACCTCGATGTCCACCTGGCAGGGCCCCGTGAAGTGGTCCAGGGTTTGTGAGAGTCGCCTGGTTTTCATTGGTGTGTGCAGGCTGCAGCGTATCGGGCTGGTGCCTGATAGCCCAGGGATGAGTGCCGGCGATGGTGGTTGTACTCGGTCTTCCAGTCACTGATGACGATCTTGGCGTGGGTCACGGACCAGAACAGGTTGATGTTGAGGCATTCGTCGCGGACCCGGCCGTTGAACGATTCGACGTAGCCGTTGCGCCACGGCTCACCGGGTGGAATGAAGGACAGCCCAACCCGTTCGCCGGCCCAGTCCGCCATGGCCGCGCACGCCAGCTCGGGGCCGTTGTCACACCGCAGCACCGCCGGGTAGCCACGCTCGCCGGCGATACGGTCCAGCTCGTCGATGAGCTCATCACCGGTGATCGAGCGGGCCACGAGCCCACCGAGACATTCGCGGGTGTGCTCGTCCAGGATGGAGGCGATCTTGATCGGCCGGCCGTCGGTAGTGGAGTCGAATTGGAAATCCACCGCCCACACCCGGTTAGGAGCATCGGCCTTCGCGACGCCTGGCGCGGTGGAGCAACCCAGGCGCTTGCGCCGCTTCCGTACCGGGACCCGCAGTCCTTCTTCACGCCAAATCCGTTGCAGCTTCTTGTGATTCACGGCCCAGCCCTCGGCCCGAGCATCGTGATACGCCGGGCGAAACCCGCGCCGCGGATGATCTCTCGCGTAATCTCGCAGCCAGCTCCGCAGCCCGGCATCGGGATCAGCCCCCGTTGTCCCGGTCGGTTCGCGTCGCTGCGTCGTTCTGTTCTGCCCGACCACGACGCACGCGAACCGCTCCGACACACCCATCACCGCGATGAGGTGCCGCACGGCCGCCCGGCGTCGCGCCGGGCTCAGAATTCCCCCTTGGCGATCTCCCTCAACGCCGCTTTCTGCAACTCCGCGTCAGCCAGCAGCCGTTTCAGTGTGGCGTTCTCCCGCTCGAGTTCCTTGAGCCGTTTCGCGTCATCGGCCTTCAAGCCACCGAATTGGTTTCGCCACCGGTAGTAAGTCTGCTCGGCGACTCCCAGCTCTCGGCAGACGTCGGCGACGTCCTTACCCTCGCCCAGCATCCGATCCGCCTGAGCCAGTTTCCGCACGACCTGCTCCGGGGTATGCCGCTTTCTCGTCGTCATGATCATCGAGCCTTTCCGTCCACCTTCGTGGACATCAAGACTCTCACTCGACCTGGATCAATCAGCCGGGGTCATGCCA
>JAOPUZ010000060.1 GCA_025966315.1 Frankiales bacterium
CTTGTTCACCACGTAAGCCTTCGAACCATCCGGGGTGATAGCAACCTCGGTCGGGTTCGTCCCCACCGTGATCGGCGAACCGACCACACCAGTCGAAATATTCACCGGAGACACCGTGCCCGCACCGTTGTTCACGACATAGGCCAGCTGGGACGTCAAGGCGTAGGCCGGTTGCGGGGAAATCAAGCTCAGCACGGTCAGAACCGAGGCGGTCAGGCCCAGAACCGCGAGCTGGGCAACATGCCGAAAAGCCCGCCGCGATGGGCGCGCGAGTCGGTCACTGGTCAGGGCCATCGGCCAAGCCTCATAAGGACCGCTGTAACCGCGTGTCCAACCATGGCCGCACCAACCATGGCCGCACCGACCATGGCCGCACCCACCTTGGCGCGGCTGAGTTCGGTCATGGTCCGATACCTCCTGGGATAACGCTGGTGCTTGGTCGGTCACTTCCTGATCGGCGCGGTGTGGGGAGATCTACGGGCCACTGATCGGGGCCGGGCTGATCCATTCGTGGGTTCGCGAGATTGTCCGTAGTTGGGTGTTTTATTACTCTCAATTGCAGTATCGGCTGAGCGGGCCAGCAACTGAGCGCCAAGACCAAAATAAGCTGCGGCATCTGTGGCTAATTTGGGCCCAGATGCCCAGGACGTATCCAGGACGCACCACGTCCTCGTCGCGTTGGTACGTTCGCGCAGCGCAACCCCACTAAAGCCGGTGCCGGCTTGGGTTCCTGGACCCAAGTTTGTCAGGTACTGACCACTATGTCACGAAGTCGGTTAAGAAGCAGCCGATCCGGCCGACCTATTGCATGTGAGGCCGACCTGGAGGATTTGCCGCCCGCCGAGCCTCGGCCCGCGGCGACGTCTCGCTGTTCTTTTAGCCGTTGTGATTGCGATCGCGTACGTCACCAGTGCCGGAAGCTGGTCGGCCGCCAGTGCGTTGTTTACCAACCGCACCTCGAATCAAAATTCGAGCTTCACCGCTTCAGCGGACTTCACCGTGGGATCGATGGTTCAGAGCGGTGTCAGCATCAGTCCCTATTTGAGCATGAGTCAGGTGAGTCCGAGCGCGAGCTGGCTGACTGCACCGGCCGGTCTTTTTGGCGACTGTGGCGTCCGCAGCGATCACACCCTGTGGTGCGTCGGGCACAACAGCGACGGTGATCTCGGCGGTGGCTATTACGGGTACGGCGTCGGCGCCTGGCAACAGAGTGGAGTCGCCACGACCTGGGCAACGGTGACGAACGGCAACGACTTCGTTTGCGCCACGCGCACGAACGGTACGTTGTGGTGCTGGGGTTATAACGGCGACGGTGAGCTGGGCCTCGGCGATACGAACAGTCGGAGCAGTCCTGCACAAGTGGGCGCGATCACCACTTGGAAGGCCGTTTCGTCCGGCGCGTACAACACCTGCGCCACGCGCACAGACGGCACCCTGTGGTGCTGGGGCGTCAACGACGACGGCCAGCTTGGTCTGGGCAATACGACTTCGCATACCAGTCCGGTCCAGGTCGGCAGCGGCACGACGTGGAGCACGGTCAGCGTCGGCGCTTATGCCGTCTGCGCCACGCGCACAGACGGCACGCTGTGGTGTTGGGGTTACAACAACACGGGACAACTAGGGCTGGGTGACACAACCTCGCGCAGCAGCCCGGTCCAGGTCGGCAGCGGCACGACCTGGAGCACAGTCTCGATGAGTGACCCCGAGTACGGCGGAACTGGCTCGTCAACCTGCGCGACACGGACGAGCGGGACGCTCTGGTGCTGGGGTTACAACGCCGACAGCGAACTTGGCTTGGGCGACACAGCGAACCGGTCGAGTCCGACGATGGTCGGCATTGCCAGCACCTGGAATGCGGTGAGCGTCGGGAACAGTCACGCCTGCGCTACGCGAACGGACGGCACGCTGTGGTGCTGGGGCGACAACAGCCAGGGAGAACTAGCGCAGGGTGACACCACGGACCGCTCCACGCCGACGCAGGTCGGATCCGCGACCGACTGGGCCACACCGGCGGCGGCGCGCTATCAGACGTGCAGTCTCAAGATCAGCGGCGCGCTGTGGTGTGCCGGGACAACAGACCGCAACCCGTCAGGTTTCGACGGCTCGTCCAGCTTCACCCAAGTCGGCGCCGGCCTGACCTGGGCCAGCGTGTCGGTCGGGCGGTCTGCCTGCGCGGTGCGCAGTGACGGAACGTTGTGGTGCTGGGGAAACAACCATTACGGCCAGCTTGGGCTGGGTGACCTCGCAGCCAGAAGCACCCCGACCCAGGTCGGAAGCGCAACTACCTGGCGATCGGTTTCGGTCGGAAACTACGGCACTGCATGCGCTACCCGTACCAACGGCACCCTGTGGTGCTGGGGAAACAACAACGCCGGTGAACTCGGTCAAGGTGATTCGACCTTGCGATCGGCCCCGACCCAGGTCGGCTCGGCCACGACGTGGAATGCAGTGTCAATCGGCAACAGCTTCGTATGCGCCGTCCGAACCGACGGCACCCTGTGGTGCTGGGGCTGGAACTACAACGGTCAGCTCGGCCAGGGAAACTACGTACAGCGCCTCTCGCCGATGCAGGTTGGCAGTGGTACGACGTGGGCGGCGGTGTCGACTGGCTACGCCAGTACCTGCGCCCTAAAAGCAACCGGTACTTTCTGGTGCTGGGGCTGGAACGGCTACGGCCAGCTTGGTCAGGGCGACACCACCGACCGTAACTCGCCCACGCAGGTCGGAGCGGCGACGACATGGTCGGTGTTCTCCATCGGATATGCCACTACCTGTGCCACTCGTATCAACGGGACGCTGTGGTGCTGGGGAAACAACCACTTCGGCGAGCTCGGGCAGGGTGACTCGGTAACGCGCAGCAGTCCGACCCAGGTCGGCACCGCCACGACGTGGAGCACGGTGTCCGTCAACTCGGAGCAGGCGTGCGGCCTACGGACCGATCGACTCGTCTGGTGCTGGGGATACAACGGTGACGGCGAACTCGGCTTGGGCGACACCACCAACCGCAGCTCCCCGACCCAAGTACCCAACTTCGCCGGCGCCAGCATCAATCTAGGGCCCCTAACCACAATCGCTATCCACTGATCGCCGAGCCCCGCTCGCCCTCCCGTAGCCGGATCGCCTGATCAGCCCGCCGGATCACGAGGAAGCGCGCACACCGGCGGCGTACTTCGGCACCCGAAAGCTGACCTTGGTACCGGCCCCAAGCGCTGTCTCGACAACCAGACCATGCCGATCCCCGTAAACCTGGCGCAATCTCGCATCCACGTTGCCCAGACCAACCGAATCGCGTTCGGACTCACCTGACAACGCCAGGCGCACGACCTCGGGATCACTGCCTATGCCGTCGTCTTCGACGCTGATCTCAGCGTCCTGACCATGATCGTTGGCCACAATCGTGACACTTCCACCGCTTTCACAGCCCGCGAGGCCATGCCGTACCGCATTCTCGACCAGCGGTTGGATCACTAGGAACGGGATCGCCACGGGCAGTAATTCCGGCGCGACAGTGAGCGACACGCGCAGCCGATCGCCAAAGCGCGCCTGTTCGAGAACCAGATATCGCTCGACATTGCGCAATTCATCGGCCAGCGTCGTGAATTCCCCGCCATGGCGTAACGCGTATCGCGAATAGTCAGCGAATTCGAGCAGCAGGCCGCGAGCTCGTTCTGGGTCGGTGCGTACGAACGATGCGATCGCCGCCAGCGAGTTGTACACAAAATGTGGACTGATCTGGGCTCGCAACGCCCTGAGTTCGGCTTCCATTGCGCGGGTGCGTTGGCGGCCGAGTTCGGCGAGCTCTACCTGACCCGACACCCAGCTGGCCACTTCCTCAGTGGCCCGTACCAAACCGGGAGAAATGTGGGTGTCGTAGGCGACCAGCGCGGCAACGACCCGCTCTTCCGTGACGATGGGCGCGATAACGGCCGCACGCAGCGGACATTGCTGATCGAAACAAGCCACCGAGTCGGCATAGAGAATGCCGGTACGCCTGGTCCGGATGGTCTGTTGAGCGTGGGCGAGAGAGGCATCTTCATGTGCGCGCTGAGGCGCGCCCGATGGACCGTCCCAGGCCAGCACCGAAGTAGCGTCACATAATGCGATCGCCGGGGTGCCGAGCAGGTCACGTAGATAGCGACTCGACTTTGCCGCGGCGGTAGCCGTTAGGCCCTCACGCAGGCTCGGGGCGGCCAGTGCCGCCGTATGCAACGTCGAGTACGCAGCGCGATCTTCGCTCGCTCCGCGCGCGCGTCGTCCAAGACGGACCATGTCACGAAGATACTCCGGTCCGAAGAAATCCCGCCCCGAGCGAGACCTGGCTCGGCGAGATCGGTCATTGAGCCCGAAGGCACTAGGCAAGGTCTGCCATCCGGGTGTAATAGCGAATGAGGGACAGCATCCTCATGATGAGCCTTTCATAACGGTCTCGGCATGCGCCCCAAAACGCCAAGCTTGGTGGCATTCTGAGCTCACGCCAAGGGTGCTCGCGCGCTCAGCGCTAAGTGGCGAATAGCCTGCGCCCGGCGGGTTGCTGCCGCGATGAGCGGTCCATTCCGGCCGCTGAACGGTAACGTCCGCCGTCTGCCGCGCCTCAATGAATCGCGAACGTGGCCAGCGGACCAACACTGATGGCGGCCGCGGCGAACTGCGGTGGGCGAATCGCGGCAGGAAAAACTGCCGATTGTCGATAAAACCGGGGCCTTGAGCCTACCGCTGCCACGGTAAGCGCGTCGGTATTTCCACGCTGCGTTTCAGGGCACGGGCCTCAACCCGTATCGATGTCCGCAGACCACGGTTGAACACCACGTCGATCCCCTCGTCCGGCAGCCAGGCAGCCAGCTCGGTTACCCGCGTATCTCGCCAGCCGTTGACGTTGGCCGCCCGGTCCCGATGCTCAGGGGCGGTGACCACCAATACCACCCTCGTGCCGTCGAGCGTTTGCTCCATGATCGGCTCGTTGTCGCCGTCCACGGCAATTGACAACCTTGCGTCTGGGAGCGAGCCCAGCAGCGTCTGGGCTTCCTTTTCGAGGCGAAACAACCAGCGGTTTACGCTCAGGACAGGCTTGGCGGCGCCGTCAATATATATAAGTGGAGTCAAGGGAGGTTCAGTAACAATCCGCTCGTTGTAAAGGCTGCGCAGCAGCGCTGTTCCAATCGCATTCAGCGCATCTATCCGCTTCGGGTAATGCAATACCCGCACACCCGAGTCCAACTGTGCGGCCGACTCCACCAAATCGCGTGCGACCGATATGAAGTTGACCAACACCGCGTCCGGAACATGGCCCTTCACGTTTGCCGCGTCGGAATCATTACTGGAAGCAAATGGGACGTGGCGAATCAACCGTTCGTGGAGGCGCATCATCACGTCAAACAATTCACCCAAGAATGTTGATCCATACCGCACCATGGCCAACACCGGTATGCGCTCCAGTGGTGACGCCGCCACCTCAACTATCCGCAGCCATTCCATACGTTTACTAAGGACGAGCGCCGAAATCGCAGTGTCTGACAGCTTAGAGCTTGTGGCCGGCCAGGTCGGCCACCCCTGACCCGGCGCCACCTGGCCGCTTCCGGTGGCCGCAGCCCACGCTGAGAGCGCCCAGGCCAGCGCGATCGCCCTTGACTCCGCCACCTGCAGAGAGCGGGTGCGGGGACCGCTATCTAGCGGATCGCAGGGACCGGGCTGAGAGCGGTCGAGTGGATCGAGCTTCGTCCGCAGGCCCACCGAGCGCAGATCGGTCCACGCTTGAATGATCTGGAACCGGCTGCGCGCCAGTTCCATCAGTTGTTCCCAGTTGGGGCTGGTCAGGTATCCCCGTCGTTTAAGCCAAGCCAAACTGGGGTTATTTCTAACCACGTCCTGGAACCGACGCGTCAAGAGGAGCGTCGTCGCGGCCTGATGCATTTCGTCAGGAGCGGCAGCAGGCCGATGCGCCGGTGACTGACCCAGCTGGAGGTCGGCCGCTGGCCCGGCGCCGGTGGTTTGTTCGTGTCGAACGCCCTGATCGGGTATGTCCAGCGTGTCGAAGAGCCTCCTCAGATCGATGTGTACATCCTCATTAGCAATGCTCAGCGCAATCGACCCCTCAGGAATCAGAGCCCACTTAAGACCCTTTCTGCGAAGCTGGGCCAGTGCCGCTAGCGCTACCGCGTCCGCCACTGACTGGGCCCTGTCAATCTCAACGACCCGGAGCCTCGAACCCGGTCGCGCCACCGCGCGTTCGAGCAAAGCCGAGGCGCCGGCAGCGAAGACTGGCAGCCCGGAATCCGGAATCACCGCTAGACCGGGGGATTCTGATGGGTTTTGGTTCCGAGCAATGGCCTGGCAGACGCGGAGGACCACGCGCGACGCGATCACGAGAAAATCTTCCCCGAGCAGGGAATCCCGGCGCGCGATGATGATCGGATCGGGATCATCAACCCGGCTCGCCGCCAGCGCGGTCCACAACCGCAACCAGTCCAGCCGCGGCCCGAGCTTCAGCCTGGCGCCGGAAATGGCGAGGCCAGGCAGGCCATGCCAGCTCGGCCACCGCTCGCCGGCCAGGACCTGATCGCCCCCCTCCTCGTCACGCCACCCGTTGATCGTGCCCCAAGAAGAGACCGCCCAGGCGGCCGCGACCACCCGCAGCTCGACCTCATTCAGAAAACGACGCTCAGCACCCTCGCCCACGTCAAGCGGCGTCCGCAAACCGTGCCCGTACAACCCCGCCCATTGCCGCAACACGACAAGACGCGAACTCACCAACCCGCGAAGCGTCTCCTTGTCAGCATCCACCCAATGCCCCAACGGTCCCGCTTCAACTCTTACCCGGAATTGGTCGAGCCAACCCGCCCGTCGATTAGCATCCCCCTGTCGATTAGCAGCCAGAAAAGACGCAAAGTCCGGCCAGCTAATCAAGTCACGGACGGCAGCAAGCGGATCCCTTCGGACGGCGGCATCGAGCTCGCGCTCAGCGCCGTCTCGCCCTCGCACAACCGCGCCCGGGGTGGCCTGCGCGGGGGGTTGGTTCGCTGCCACATCGGCCAGCAGCATGAGAGCTCGATCGCCGTCGATCTCATCCCACCATGCGCCCACGTCGACCCACACCGGTGCCCCGAACTCCGAAATCCGATACCCAGTGGGTCGGAGCGATGGACGCGGACCGGCGAGCCCAGCATCGTTAAAGCCTCGCAGCCAGGCTTTCCCGATTACGGTCACCATCTGCTGGGCGTCCTGAAATACCAATCCCGGACGACCCTTGTACGGTTGGGCCCTGGCCAGAAACCCGCTGGCGACCGAGGCAAAGGTAGCCAGCGCCACGTCCGACACTTGATTTGAGGCGACGAGTCGGGTGCCATGGGCCAAAGCGCGATGGATACGGGCCATCGCATCCAGCAAGTCACCTTCGCGCGACTGACCGACCCTTACCGTCACCACGTTCGAGGCCGGCGCTTGAGCTGGGCTGACCGGCAACGCGGTCCACAACCGCAGCCAGTCCATCCGCTCCCCGAGCTCCAAGGTGGCCTCGGCGCTAGCCTTGAAGTTCACGCGACGCCAATTCGGCCACCGCTCGCCGGGCGCAACCTGGTTGCCCTGCTCGTCACGCCACCCGCTGGTCGTGCCCCAGGAGGAGACCGCCCAGGCGGCCGCGACCACCCGCATCTCGACCTCATTCAGAAAACGACGCTCAGCACCCTCGCCCATATCAAGCGGCGTCCACAAACCGTAAAGGTGCAACCCCGCCCACCCTTGCAACACGCTAAGACGCGACCACACCAACCTACGGAGGCTTCCCTGCTGATCATCCGTCCAATACCCCAACGGGCCCGCATCACCGCTACTCAGGAATTGGCCGAGCCAACCCGCCTGCGGATTATCAACCGCAAAACTCCTAAAATAGGGCCCAATCAAGCCAACGACGGCAGCAAGCGGATCCCAGCCGGCCTGACTGCCTCGCGGCGAAACCGGTCCGCCGCCGCGATTACGCAGCAACGCGCGGACGGCTGCCTCGCGGACAACTCCTGGGTTGCGCCACGCCCGGTCATGCAGCATATGAATCGGGACGTTAGGGCGGCGGTTCAGCGAAGCTGGGTCGTATAGCGAAGGGTCGTACAGCGAAGCTGGGTCGAAGCGGCTGTATGACGGTATCGGCGGCTGATATTGCGGTACCCCTTCGTCCTTGGCGACAAGGCGGTGGTACCCCTCGACCACGCGGTGGAATGGGGCGTAAATTTCGTCAAGTGCTAACTGTACCTGCGGATTCCTTTTCACGAGTTCGACCGCTGTATAGAACGCTGCTGGCCCGAGTTCACCTTTCTGCAAAGCGGCCGCCAGCCGCGATCGCGAGCTTGCCTCGGCTAAGTCAGCAATTATCTGGTTCGCAGGTGTCACCTTGTCCAAGACGATCCGGGATATCCATTGCGCCTTTTCCTCGATCCGCCTAAACTCGATGTTAGTGAGGCCGAGCGCAACGGAGTCTTTAAACTCCGCAATACTTTCCTGCTGGCGTCGACGCCACCGTGGCTCGAATAACTCGTTCCACAATGAAGATACTGCCGCCCGATCCCGGTCGTGATCCGGGCCCGCAGGAATGGCACGGAGAAAATCCGACGTAGCGGCGCGTATGTGCCGCTTGGTCAGAAACGACAGCACTCGCAGCGGAAGCGCCGCAACTATCTTCTCCCATAGGTCACTGCCGTTGCGAATCTTCAGATCTAGCTTGTCGATAGCGGCCGGCCAGACCTCGTGATAGAACTCAGCTTCAGTCGTGTTTAGCACCGGCACGAGTCGTTCGACCTTGGTACGGGCAGCGGACATCCGCAACAACTCGAAGATGAGCAAGCTCGTCTCCTGCAGCTCTACCCTTAGCTTAACTTCCTTCAGCAGGTTGACCAGCAGACGAGGTTCATTGTTAAACGTGAGACGGGCACCTTCGCGATCGCCGGCGATCCAGCTCTTCCCAAGATCGAGTAACCGCGCTACCGTTGCGAACGGCGCACTCGCCGGAAACCTCTCGCTGCCCAGCAGCGAAAGCAAAGAACTCAGAGGAGTTTGCGGCCGGTCGTCGGTCACGTGCAACCCGGTGAATACCCGCTTTCTTGCACCCCAGCCATAGGCCAGCTCGCCTATTCCGTAGAGAAATTCCGCGTTAGGCTTCAGCACTGAAAAGGTTGCCTTTTCGCTAACGTTGTCACCCATGACGCCGAGCTGCTCGATACGACCGTCTCCGGTTTCCGAAATCGTCAACCGTTCACCGATCAGCTTGTGACTGGCTACCCACCCGTCCACCCATATCGTCCATCCGGCTTCTGGCCACGCCCGGTACGTGGCAACCTTCGTCGTCGCGAAGCCGGAACCAACGCCACCGACCGTCCGGCTGACCGGCAACCAGGGATAGATCCTCGCGAGCACCTGCACGGCATTCCAGTTTGGAAATTGACTCCGGTAGACCGCATTCGCGGGCTCCGGCAGCACATGGCCGGCGTCATCCGTTCTTGGAAACAAGGCAGACCGGCCCGACCAACGCTTAATCAAGTTCGCGAAATCATCAGGACCATCGCGAACGACGACCGGCAGAACCACAATGCCCTGCGGCATGCCGAAAATCGGCGGTTGCACAATTTCGAGCGCGTCCTGCTGCGCGTTAACATTGTTGGCGTCACGCAACTGCCGAACAATGGCCAATATGTTGCCTTCGCCAACCCGATGCTCCTGAGTCAGATCCTGCAAATGCCGATAAATCTCTGTACTAAGTTGAAGATACGCGTATCGAAACGCGGGCGCCATGGAGGCCAAAGGCGGCGGGCGGTCGGCCTGTGCCGGGTCCATAAAAAGCGTCGGGTTCAAGTCATTCTCTACTGCGCTATTAATCCGTAAGGTCGCGTTTTCATATGCTCGATACAAAGGGCTGCTCTTTGACGGACGCTGCCACTTTGGGGCCCGATCGGCGTCCCAGTCGCCAATGATTTCATGCAACCACTGAATGGTCCCGATGTCGTCTGCCGGGGTGCGGCGCTCCAGCCAGGTCAGCGCCTCGTTCGCCTCGTACTCGGTGGCATAAGCCCGCACTTTATCTGGAACGGAGTCCCAGAGCAGGCGGCCAAGATCCGGCGCGCTGAGCGGCGGATCATACGTAGCGCTGCTCAACGTAGCCGGAAGCCACGCGATCGGCCGCATAGAGTCAGACCAAGACTTCCATTCCGCATGATCCAATATCCAGAATTGCCGATGACCCCCGTCTGATCTGGCGAGCCGTTCCGCCCACCTTCGGAACTGCTCAAGACGCCATTCATGCTCCAACCGCGATCTCACCCGTGAAAACATCCACCTCGCCGACCTCTTTTTAGAGACAATTGAATCGGCTGGCCAGCTCTGCAGATCCGGCCAGCTCTCCAGATAAAGAGCGGCCGCGTAGAAATTGGCGCTCGCTGCAATTGACCGAGACCCGATCAACTGCAGCGTGCGATTCATCCACCCGTCACGCGTATCCTTGGTGGTCTCCCGAAGATACAGTCGCCCGTAATTATAACTTCTTTTGGGTTCGTCAAATTTGAGATTCGGAATATTGGAATATCCATCCCTTTCCGCTTCGTAGGTTTTACGTCCTGCCATCTCTATCGGTTTATTGGCTGATATTTCGATTTTCCACCGAGTGCCGTAGTTATGCGTGTTATCGTCACTGGAAACCTTGAGGCCAGCCCCGCTATGCCACGCCATCTTCGGGTAAAATTCCCCATATCTTACGGGAAGCACGATCCATCCGCGGCGGGGGAACATGATCGTTTCGGCTTGAATCACGCCACCTGGCGCGCGTCGATTCACCTGAACACTCATAAATAGTCTGCTGGCAGCGTCCACGATTTTGCTAGTTTCAAACGCTGGATTTTCCTGTGGCGCCCTTGGCGCAACCTGCGCCGGGAACAGATTCACGGTCCGGTCCGGATTCGCCGCCATCGTCAGCTCGGGCAGTCGAACTCGATGCTGCTGCGGTAGAACGGCGGTCAATACCAGCGCCTGAGCGCCAGCCTCGCCCCGTTGAACGGAACCCAGAGGTAGCGACCGCGAGATCCATGCCGCCGCCAAATCAACCCGGACCTGATCCAGCAACGAACCCAGCCCAGCCGCGCGTACCGAACGTAACCCCTGCCCCCACGGCGTCCCGTCAAACTCCAGCAACCGCGCCACTGATGCGAACTGTCGGCTTACCGGCGGCAATACCGTCGTACCCAGCAACGACAACGCATCACGCACCCGACTCGGCGCCCGCTCATCACGTATCGGCCCCAGCAAAACAGGTACCCTGCCGTCCGCGCCGTCAAAGGTGGCCGCCACACCATCAAACAGAGACGGACGCCCATAACTGCGCAGCCGCAACGCCTCGAACTCGACCACGACGTCTGACCCCGATAGCGCCGTCCACGGCAACACCGTCGCATCCCCAGCGCCAAAGACCAGGGCGATCCCCGCCGCGGCATGCCAGGCCACCCGCGCACGTTCAACCGAACCCACCGAACCCACCGAACCCACCGAACCCACCGACCAGCCATCGCTCGGCAACACCGCGTGATCCGGCCGCACAGCACCAGCAGCCCACCGATACACCGGGACCGTCACCGTCAGCTGCCTGCGCTCCAATTCCGCCAACACCGCGACCACCGCATATTGCTTCGGACCAGGCGCAATGCCCTCCCCCACAACCGACTCCACGCCACCAGCCCACCGCTCAGCTAGGCGCAGGAACTCGGCACCGGACGGCGCCGGCATCGCGCGCTGCGAAACGGTCACATCCAGACCCCCATCGGGGCTATCACCACTACCACGCGGCCGCAGCACATCGTCACTCGGCGGGACGTCGACCGAGTACGGCACTCCACCCACGACAATGTTGAAGGTGCGGGGCCGGACAGCAGCGTGAGGTAACTTCGCGGAGACGAGCTTTATTGCCTCCCGCATTGAGTCAATTACATAAGCGCCCACATCAACGCTCGGACTAGCCCGACGGCCGGACCGCTGCTGATACACCTCACTGGTCAGCAGATCGACTCTCGCCGCCAGTTCCGGGAACCAGATCGATCCCGCATTCAGGCTTAGCTGACTAAGCAGGGTCGTCAGTCCAGCGATAATCGCGTTACTGGCCTGAACTGCGAACCACGCACGCTGAATCGATAAGGTTATGCGGCCGGCGTCGAGGGTGATATCGATCTTCGCATTCCTGTCGGGCTCCCAGCCCTCTTCCGTGTGTGTGCGCGCGCGAATCACCGCGTGCACCACTCGGATCATGGCATCGTGGCGGGTAGCCGGAATGGCTGCGCCCGTAACCCCTCCAGTAATGATGCGCGCCACGCCGTCGGCCAGCGCCGGCAGCAGCCGGTCCGGCAGTCGCTCCCGCCAGTGTCCGCGCGCCGACGCCTGAACCGCCCGATCGGTCAATCTCACCAGATCGCCGATCCGCATGACCTCCTCAGCCGGCCGTATCAACGCCGGCGGTCGGCCCACACCCGACCACCCGCCGTCCGACCCGACCGCCAGCGAATCAACGGCCGACCGATATGCAGCACTGCTCCAGACGTAGTCCCACAACCGCCACTGCTCCAGCAGGGCACGAGTCCTATATTCGTGACGCTCACCCATGTCATACATGGGGAATACTGGCCACCGCCCGTTTGTCTGAGCGGCGAATCGGGACAGGCCCAGTAGCGCTGCCGATACCCGCCGCCAATTCGAATCTAGATAGGCATCAGTCTTCCGCTCGGGATAATCGCCCCACGACACCGCCGGTACCGAATCGGGCGTGCCAGCCAGGTCTAACAATGCCAGCGCTTCAACGTCGGCAAACGCCCTTTGGACGGCCACCGGCATGGCTCCCCCGAACGCATCCCGTACCCATACCAGCGCATCGGTCCGCTTACCCCGGATCCGAGATATCAAGTCGTTCAGGAACTCGAAGTTTTTCCGGTCGGCGGTATCCCCGCTCTTAGCGGAATTACTAAAATTGAGGTAAATCCACTTCTGCCACCAGACAGAGAACCGACTCAGGTCGACAACAGCCTCGACAGCGTCTTGTGTAGTTAGACCACTAATAAGTTCCGGCATTGGCAACGCAGATGAAAATCGTCGCGTGAGCAGCATGGCCACAACCACGCTCCGCCCACCACGATCACTACCGGCCGGACCATCACTGACGACGACGCCACCACGGCCGACAGGATTCGCCGGCGCAACAAGACGACGCGCCAGCAACGCCGCCGCCGCATCCCGCACCACACCCTGCGCCACCCGCAACCCCACAACCAACCCATCCCGCGCAATCACCCGCGCCACAAAACCTGCCGCCCGCTCCAACCCCTCCCCCGCCAGCAAATCCACCGCCGCCACCGGCCCAACACCCGCTACCGCCGACAACTTCTCCGCCGCGGCCGACACCTCCACATCCAACAACCCCCGCGCCTCGGCATAATCCGGATACCGCCGATTCTCAAACAACGGCCGCCACGAATCCGGGACCCGGAACGTGGGCGTAGCACTAACGTCCGGATCCGACGCAGAAGGTCGCGGATTCCACAAATACGTCACCACCTCCGGCGACGACGCCGACAGCAATTCCCGTTCACGGACCGAATCAAAAAACGCCGACGCGATCTGCGCACCGTAATGGGCAGGTGCGACCTGACCTTCCGCCAAGAACGACGCCGGCAACGACCGCCGCACCGCGCCTAGAATCAAGTCTACTAATTCCGGCGGAAGCCGGCGACCAAGCCCAGCATCAACCGGTGACAACAGCAACTGATCTGCCAAATGCACAACCGCACGGAGCCACTCTGACCTATCAAACTCTGGCGTATCAATGGGCACCAGTATGTCGTCTGTACGGCGCGAGATATGGTCCCGTACAGCCCCATCACCACGACGCCGCGGCTCACGCATCAGCGACAGCCATACCGGACCAGGCGGGTAGAGACCGAACACAGGATTACGCGTTCGCCCGATCCGGAGTCCATATGCGCCATAAAATGCGGCATTAATCCAGGCTGTCGGCGACCACGGAGCCGAACCCGTCTGCTCAAGCGCCGCAGCAAGTGCGATCACACTCTCGCGATGACGCAGCAAGGCTCCAAACGTCACAGATCCGGGGGTAAGGAACCCCGAGGTAAAGTCGCCCGACCGCAGGAACAATTGGGCTAGCACCATATCCAGGTAGCTCACACCAGATCCAGCGAAATACTTCGGATCTAGCAAGTGCGCCACCGCGTGCAACATGGCTCTGGCCAACGATTCCCGCTCAACAGACCAAGACGGTGCGTCGCGGTCAAGCCACGACCGCAGAGTCACGAGAAGCAAGTCGCGATACAGCGCGTCCGAAAAGTCATCAACTAAACTTTCGTGCCACCGGGTCGACCTATCCATTGACCAGTGTACGCTCGGCTGCCCATCGGGAAGCACCGCTGCCCATGCTGGGAGCCACCGACTGGTTGGACCCTGCACCAACGCCCGCGCGACATGCTCAAGCAGCACACCCTCAGCAACCGTATCCATCGCGGGCATCATTAGCTCCAACGGATCGCGCATCACCACTTCGGGCCCGGCAATCTCAATCAGCTCAGCCAAATTGGCCCGTGCAACCTGCCTGCCTCTTCGACCCAGCATCGTGCCGAGATGACCTAGGTAAACGCGTGCATCCGCCACCGTCGACAACGGGAGAGCCCTGAACTGATCCGGCAATTCTGGCGAATACCGTAGAACATTACTGGCATGTCCAATAACCAAAGCCAGATCCACCATCGCATCACTCACCGGCGCATTACTCGACAGCAACTGGCTCGGCACCACCGGCGCGGCCGCTGCAGCCAACCGCTCCGCCTGACCGGCAGACAACTCCACCAACGACTCCACCGCATGCCCATCCGCGGACGCATCAGCCCGATATTCGCCCGTCGACCTCCGCGCCACCGCCTCCGCCAGTGACCGCTGCAACCGCGTTGACTTCGCCCCCACACCCACATCCCGGGACAAAAGCTGGGCGGTCTCATCCGGCGCTGCCGCCTGAACGGCGCCTTCATTGACGGAATCCGGTTGTTCGACCGGGAGTTTCGCACGCACGCCGGCCAGCAACTCCGTCAAAAACGGCAACGCGAGCGACGCAGTCTGCGTACTGGGTTGCTGTCTGAGGACGAGTAGGCGCAGCAGTTCACCATGCTGATTGAATTCCCCGTCATCGACCAATACCTGGGGGCTGTGAGGGCGCTCAACGTCCCGCCTAAAAACGTCGATCAACAACTCGCGGGGCCCGGCCCATATCTCGTCTGGGAGCGGCATAGGCAAAAAGGCGAGCGTCAGTGCGGTCGCCACGCCAGCCACCGCATCGGTCGGTTCGGGTTGATCGTTATGCCGGTTGAGCGCGTTGGCCACGCCCACCACCCGCGGGCCAAGTTCGCGATAGCTCTCACGCCACTGCTCCGACGCCGGGTCGAGGTCGGTGCCGAAGACCAGAGTCCACCCGACGGCGTACATCGTCAACGCCACGCTGTTGCCCTCGAAGCCGACCGTCAACGCATCGGCGTCGAGCAGACTGCTCCTAGCCGTGGCCGCGGCCGCGGCCAACCAGCGCCATGCACGCTCAGACAATCCGACGCGACCCGGACCGCGCGCCCCCCGCAGGGCCAGGTCCACCATCGCCAATTTCAGGGACGCAGTCCGCGTCGCGTCGGCAATGTCTTCCCGCTCCACTTGGCCATCAAGCGGCCGCGCGGCGACAATACCCGCGACCGCGCTGCCCGCCAAAGCCGAAACGGAATCGACCGGATGCGCCGCACGAGGCGTCGCAGTATCGAGGTTCCGCAACGCATTCAGCGCCTGCGTCCAGGTCGTCGGCAGCTCCAGGCCCTGCCACCGACGACTAGTTTCCAGTGCCGCACGCACGACGTACAGCGCCGGGCGCTCGATCGTCGTCTGGGCTGAGTCATCCGACGACCGCCCCGGATGCAGGCCAGAACGTGACTGGTCCGGACCCGCTCCACCTTGTAATGGAGTCACGGCCGACGCGGCCGGATCGGGGTCGGATTGGGATGGCCGGTTGTAAAAGACCAGGCCCGATAGCACGATCGCGACCTGGAGCGCTTCGACCAAGTCGGCACCGCCACGGACCGCTGCCGCGACCTCCTGGACGACCTGGTCCGCCGTGGTCAGACCCAATTCGGTGGACGGCACATCGACCAACCGGCCGAGCTCGACCCGAATCTGGTTGATGTCGGCGGGACATTCTGCCGCGTTTCGCAGTGGATCCGATGGGGTTCTCAGCGGATCTGGTCCCGGCAGAATCAACTCTCTTGGGCGATCCGGCCCGCTGACAGAATCCACGTAGCGTTGCATCCGTGAGGCTGCCTCGTCCAACGTCCTGAGCGAACTGGCCAGTTCGGTTAGCTGCACATCGAGCAGCCGCCGAGCTTCGCTGGTACGTGACAGCACCAGCAACGCTTGCAGGTTCCAGCTCGGCCGCCGGTCTTTCACCAGGTTCCACATCGCGCGCCTCCTTGCGGCCGGGGCCGGGGCCGGGGCCGGGGCCGGCGACAAAGCTAGTTCCGGCTCGGCGCCTGCCGCGGTCACGACGCCAGCTTCGGCGGCGCTCGTGACCCGCAGCGTGCGGTCGAGGAAGCCGTAGAAGTAGACGCGCTCAGCCATGGCGTCGGCGTCGGCGTCGGCGTCGGCGTCGGCGCGACCGCCTAGCGCTTCGGGCCGAGCACCGGCCAGTGCCCTGGCCAGACCCCCTAACGCGCCGGGCGAATCCAGCAGCAAGCCTGTTCCCCAGCTGCGCCAGGGTGCCTCGATGAAAGCTTCGGTGAACGCTGAGGTGGCCCAGTTCAGTTTTTGATCAAAAATCGTGTCGAGATTGATCGGTAGCTCGCGGTAAGCGGGAGGCCCTTCACCCGCAGTGGAAACGACCGGATTGCGATCCAAGGGCGCTTGCAATCCACCGAGAATGTGACGGATTTCTTCTTCGCGCGTTGGGATGGGGCGCCGCAACACCACAATCGGCGGCAGGATCTGAAGCAAACCGTCCGTCCAGGCCCGCAGGATTGGATCCGCGATCGGGCGCCGATCGGTATCGAGCAAGAGAACTACCGTTGGCACCTCGCCACCACGAAGAAGATGGCCCCATTGCTGGCCGTTCTCGGTGGCGGTGTGGGTCGTCATGAATGGTGGGAGCGCCGTGCTCGGTAGCGGAAGGACACGGACATTGCCCTCCACAACGGATCCGGGCGAGGTGGCACCGACGGCCGAGCCAGCCAGCCGTAGGGCAGCACCGAGTGCCGTCGACGGTTGATAGCCACCAACCTCCCTACCCTCATAGGTTTCTTCCTTGGTCACGTCCGCCCTGAGATCGCTCCACCTAGCGCCAGGTGTGTACTGGTACCAATGGACGCTTACGGTCTTCGGCTTCTGGATGCCTACGCCCTGAGGATCCGGCGCAGGCAACGAGAGCAAGCGGCTGAGCTGATCGAAATATCCTTGAACAAAACCCAGGTCGATGCGTTGGGCTTTCTTCGTTAGAACGCGCAATGCCTGACCTGGTTTCCAACCCGCTTTTATGACGATTTCAGCCAGCACGGCCGGACCGATCCGAAGCTGGCGTACCGTGCTCGCCAACTGAGCCGTCACCGCAAGCAGCTCGTCCAAAGTCTGCGAGAGCGCCGCGCGCGCGGGTGACTCTGGGGCCGCCTCGGACACCGTCAACCATTGCTGCGACAGACGGAGTTGCAGGAGGTCGACGGCCTGTTCCATCGCGTGGGTCGAGATGGTCACCACGCCCAACCGATGAGACGGAAACACAACCGTGAACGAGTCAGTTCCCACTGTTAACGCCCAAGGCATTGGCCGCGGCGTCCGGGCGAGCGAATCCAGGTAGACGGCTGAGATCGACGCCGAAGGAGCCTTGAGACCATCGTTCGGCGGCGACCCGTCGGTGCCCAACGCAGTCATCGGCACGAACTGCGTCGGGCCAGTCCAGTCCGTCTGCGGGCGGCCGAACAGTTCAAGTTGGCCACCCCGGCCGGTATCGAATTGCAGCGATGGGCTTCCTGACCGAGGCGGATCCAGGCGGCGCCAACGGGGTCCTCGGCCATCACCTTCCGTCTCCTGGGATAGGAACGGCCCGTACTCTTCGTCCAGCTCAACCTCTATATCCGGGGGGGCCAAAAGCACCTCCATCGGGATCGATCCGTCGCGGAGGACTCGCGCAAAGAATCGACCGAACGCTCTAAATTCCTCGTCGCTCAAGCTCCGTCGGTGCAGCCTATCGTCGAGCGGGAGTACGGCTAGGGATACGGCACCAGCAAATGTGCCTGAGGTGTACAAGCCCCGAACCCACTGTTCGTTGACTCCGACGGGACGCCCGCGCTGATCGACGGGAATGCCGAGGACGTGAAGACCGACCGGAACGGAACCATTGTGATGTTGTTCCAGCCAGTTTCGATCCTCCTCATTCGGCAGCTCCGCAATGAGTGCGGCCAGGTCACCGACGATCGTGTATCGCGTTCGCCGGGTTAGATAGGGGCCAACCCGGTCGAGCTCATAGGCGGGCGGGTCGCCCGGCCGGATGGCCGACCACGACGTAACCGTCCCGAGCAAGGCCTGCTGACCGCGCAGATTTCGCAGCGCGACGGGTGGCCGACTCAAGCCCGCAGCATCCATCCGGTCGCCGGCCGAATGAGCTGCGCGATATTCACCCAACGCCTCGGCCAACAGCATGAGCGAGGCTTGGATAGCCAGCAGACTGGCCCACGAATCAGTCACCGGCGGGACGACTTCAACCTGTACCAGCCGGTCTCCGCGCCAGGTTGGCAACGCGTCTTGCGGTGCGTCACGGCCGAGTCGGGTCAGCAATCGCACCAGTTCGGCGAGCGTGGCCGGCCGCGTGTGATCGCCTTGCGGACCCACCGCGATCTGCAACCGGCCGGCGGATTGACCCACGATCAGGTTAAGCACATTCGGATCGGACAGCGAGACCCCCGGTTGCAGCTCCACCCGGCCCGCGCGCAAGCCCTCGAGGCTTTCGAAGCCATCGCGGGGCCTGCTCCGTACAGAGATAACCACGGAGTCCGCCACCGCGACGAACGGACGCTCGGGGTCGTCGTACACCCACCGGCCCTCGGCACCGGTAACCGTGCGCCGGCCGAAGTAGTCCGCCGAGGCCAGGATCGTAAATTTGCCGCCCAGCTGCAGGCGCCCCTGGGCCACGAGCGCCGGGATGACCTGGCTCCCCTCGGATGGATACGCCAGCAGAACCGGCTGACCGCTCTCAGCAAGTTCGTCGACAAGGTGACGGAAGAACGTCGCCGGCGAGTTTTGTACGGTCTTCCCGGTCGGCGGCTCGACGAACTCGTTCGGCCAGCCGAAGCTGATCAGGACCGGGCGCCCCGCGCGCCACCCCGACCTGTGCATCGTGGCAGCCAGCCGCGCAGGGTGACCCCAGTCATAGCCGAAGATAGCCGGGATCGCCGACCAGTCCATCGGTGGATAGGTACCCCAGCCCTCGGGGCTAGGCAGGCGCAGCTCGAAAGCCTCCACGTCGCCGTCGAGCCAGGCCGGTGGCGCCGGGAGCGGCTCAATATGGTCGGGGTCGTACGCGATGACCTGGCCGGGCGCGACCCGAGCTATGCGGCCGAGCCGACCCTCGGTCAATTCACCGAGTTGATACCCGGCACTACCACCCCGAACCTCCCAATGCGCGTGATTGCCGAGACGTCCGGCCCGCAGGTCGCCATTTTGGGTGAAGGTAACCGTTCGACCCGAGGTTGCCGTGATCACTTGTCGTGATCCCGCTTCTGCTGCGGCAAGGGCCCGCATCACACCTTCGATAACTTCGCTGCGGGTACCCTCATCCGCCGATGACTCGCTCTTCGGGAAGATCAGGACGAGCGGCTTCGCCGACGACGAGTGTCCGACCGCCAGGATCGCTGCGACGGTTTCGCCGACGTCCAGGCGGGCTCCGTTCGGGGTATGCAGGGCGAATCCCCGGCCGCCTCGGAAGAGTTGCACGACGACGGCGGGCAGGTCCGGCTGAGACAGCAGTCCGGCAAGTTGAATCCGACCGCCGGACTCACCAAACAAGTACCAACTGTCCGAACGCTCGCCCGAGCCGGCTTGGATCAGACTCGTGCTCTGATCTATGTGCGTGCGTTGCCCCGGCACCGGAAAGGCCAATCCGAGGTCCGGCGGATCGTCATCGCTGCGGGCAAGAATAGTGCGCTGGACCGCCGCCACACTTTGGGCGCCGATCTCCGACAAGAAATAGTCGATTCCATCAGGACCAGCGGGACGGTTGGTCAGGTGAACCTGGGTGAATTCAGGATCGAGAAATTTAGAGCTCGACAAGGCCATGGCGATCGTGGTCGGTAACTCCCAGAAGCCGTCCACGACCAGCGTGCGCACATCAGGAATGCCGTGGTCCCCGATCCGAATAGCAAGCGTCGATGGCTCATTGGCGTCGAGATCATCGTGCGGGCCTTTAAGCTCCTGAGAAAGCTGTGAGCGCTTATCTTCCGGAGATAGCCAGTAGACACCCTCGCGCGCGACGTTGACTTGGACGCCAGGGCGATCGTCAGGGACTTGTGGAAGCCGCCCTTCGCGGTCAACCGCGCTCCACTGTGGTTGCGCGCGGGATACGTCCGTACTCTGCAACACGACTTCCCAGCCGTCGTCTCGGTGTGCGTAGCCCGGCACCACACCGAACGGCGCGAACCGGATCTGCCGAAATGTTGACCGCAGTTTCCTTGTTCGTCTCAATAGTTCCTTTGCGTTGACCACCAATCCTCGATGTGCACGCTCGCTCGCGGCGCGGGTAACCAGAACCGCGACATCGTAACGGAGATCGTTGGCGAGCATCGCGGCCAACTCGCCCAGCAATGATCGACCCTGAAGCAACCCTTCATCGATGACAAAGTTGCCGTCATCCTCGACAGAGACCACGAGCACGAATTGATGCCGGAAGGCCATCGCCGGCCGTCCAAAATCTTTCCAGAACTCATACCATGCTTTGTGTTGATCACTTACACCCGCAGCATGGGGGGCGACCCAGAAGCCAGACCCTCGAAGTCCGAGTTCGATGGAGTCCGCTGGCATCAAGGCGCCGAGAAAGGTGTTATTGACCAGCGTTACATCGCTGGGTTGAGAGCCTTTTGGTTCGAACTTCAGCCATTCGACCTTGCTTGCACCCTCGTGCTTCCGCAATGTACGTAGCCGTACTCGCTCGGCACTATCGCGGACGACGATGGACAAAGGCGGCGGGTAATACACTGTGACACCACGCCCTTGGGCGAGGTCCCAAGCAAGCTCC
Organism: Frankiales bacterium; assembly: GCA_025966315.1. Taxonomy (GTDB): domain Bacteria; phylum Actinomycetota; class Actinomycetes; order Mycobacteriales; family Jatrophihabitantaceae; genus Jatrophihabitans_A. Next base: position 21,311 of record JAOPUZ010000060.1, read on the forward strand.
TGGATCCGCTCACGTTGATTCGCGTTATAGCCACTCCACACCAGCTGGATCGGCCATGACGATGACCCGGCGGGCAAAGCCTGAATTGCCAACTGCTTGAGCATCGTCCGATGAATATTGGTCAGATCATCCCGAAGAACGATCTGAACTTGACCTTCCGGACCGAACTTGGCGACCAGCGTTGGAACTTCGGTCTGGCTGCCGGATGCATCTGCTTCAACGACCCGCTTCCTGCGCCCGGGAACGCCGCCGAGCGCCGGCCCGGAGGGGACCTCAAACACGCGCGGCGGAACGTCGGCGGCCTCGGCGATCACCTCAGCCCGGGTCAGGTTGGGCCGCGAGGGCACGCGGACCACGCGCGAATCGACCGCTGCAATAAGGCCGAACCGTGCTGTATGGCCCACACCCAACACCAATGCGCCCTGCTCAGTCGCCGCGAGGGCCACACTGCCCGCCAGCACCCGGGCCTTCCCCTTGACGGGCCGCAAAGACGTCCGGCCATCGACCGTGTACAGCTCCAACCCCGAATCATCATGGCGACCCAGCCAGGTCGACGTCGTCTCCGCCGCCGAGGCGTTCACGTACCAACCGTGCTGAGGCAGCCACACTTGCGTTCCGTCAACCGTGAAGCGTACGAAACGCTCGGCCAAGCCTCGCTGGACCTGCATCGTCAGCACTTGCAGCCGGTCGATGAGCCCGTCCGTCGTGACCGCTCGCCCAACTTCAAGGTCGCGGACCAGGCCCATAATCGCGCCGGGTAGATCGGCAATCGGATTGCCGTCCGCGTGCTCGAACCGGGCCAGTTCGGTCAGCCATCGCAACGAGTCGGCGCCGAAGACCGAACCGGCGAAGCTGTTGACGACATCTCTCGCGACCCGCAGGTGAGCCAGCAACCCGACCAGGATATCCGCGCGACGGCTGGCCAAATCAGTGCGCGAGTCCGAGATCCGCGGGCGCACTCGTCGATCGTCGTCCGGTCCGTCCGTGCGCCCGCGTTTCCTCGCCGTCGGGACACCGATGGTGTCGAACCGATCGGCGAAATCGCCGCCCCCGGTGGCTAGTCCAGAGAGTGCAAATAGCACCCGGATCACCGACGGCAAATCAGCGCCATTGCGAACTGCGACCGCAGCCTCTTCGATGACCGTCGCACGGACGACGTCTTGCAGCCGCGACGAGACCGCCGACGGCGGATGGAGTTCATCAACACTGGCCCGGACCGCGGCCAGTTCGGCCGACGTGGGCTCGCTGGTGCTCAGCAACGGGACCGGCGACTCAACGACCGGCGACCCGAGCACCAGCACTTCAAGTCCGGCGGACTGCTGCGACAGTTTCTGCCGCAGCTCTGCGTGCAGCGTTTCGTACGCGAGGAGCCACCCGGCCAGCTCATCGCCGGCGGACTCGGCGAGTTGAGCGATGGCGCCGGCAGCGACGGCGGCCCCTTGCCAAGCCTCATCGGTAAGTCGCTGACCATTGAGGAAGGGCTGCCAACTCGGCGGGCTGGGCCTCGGGCCCGGCGACAGCACGGCCAGCAACCGCCCCAGCCGCGGGAGCAAGAACCTCGCCATCGTGACGGGGTCGCTCACCGACCGGGCCCGGGCCTCGAGCTGCATCGACAGCAGTGCGTGGCTGACCGGCTCACGCGAGAGGACGGTGATTGCGTGCGCGTCCAGCGGCTCGTACGGATGATCCAGCCAGTGCCGCAGGCTCGGTCCGAGCGGAATTGGTGCCAGCCGCTCGACGCGATCGGTGTCGGGTTTGGCAATCATCCGTAACTGGTGATCGACCACACCGAGGAAGTAGCTGTACGGCAATATGTGATCAGGCTGCACCGCGTCGGGATATAGCTGCGCGGTCAGCGAACGCGCGGCCAGATCACTGGCCAGCAGCAGACCCGGACCGTATGGACGCCACGGCACCATTTCGGTCAGCGCCGCCCGCAGGTTCACATCGAGCGAGCCGGTCAACAACGAGAACGGCTCCGCGTTGACCCGTGGACCGCCGCCGACCAGCCACTGCGGCGGCGGCTCGAACGGGGCAACGTGCGAATCCGATTCAGGTTCGTGCGGCGGGGTCGCATCCACAAGTCCGCGGCGCCGGAGAGGGTCCAAAAGTTCGCGCCGCCGAATACGGTCCCCCAGCTGGGTCAGCAACTCCTGCTCATCCCGGACGCGGGCGGGCACGAGGTGCCACATGATGCTGCTGTCCCGCAAAGCCGGCGATGTCCGCAGGCCCGCTGCGAAGGCATCGGTCCACAGCGCGGGCATTTCGCCGGTACTCAGCCGGGCGCGATCCAGCGAGCTGAGCACCACGATCCGCAGCGGTGCAGAGGCCGAGGCGAAACCCGAATGGGTCAGCGCCTCACCCCAAATGGTGCCCTGGTAACGGGCCGTACCTTCATCGGTAATCGAGGCCAGCGCGGCGGCCGGGATGGCCAGCACTCCGAGCTGGTCGTACAGGCCGTAAACCAGACCCGTCCGAGGTGGCGTATTCGTGCGTTCGCCGGTCGCCGCGGGTTCGGCAGCGGGGACGTCAGCCGCCACGCCGGCTGTGGTCGACGCGTGGTCCGTTGCGGATTCGAGCGGACGCCAGAACGCCAGCTCGACCCGAGGCGCCTGACCGTCGACTCCGCGGCGAACCTCTTCGGCGAACGATCGATTGTGCTGCTCAGCAAGCCTGCGGGCCCGGTCCGCGCTCAGTTCGCGCCCGGATTCATGTTCGACCGAGGATTCAGCCACTGCCAACCAGAGAACGTCGGTCCCATTCCAGCCGAAATGCCTCGCGAGCTCGATGAACGCGGTCGGAGCTACCGGCGGCAGCACGGCGGGGGTGAACAACGACGGTCCGGCCAGCCGGTTCAAGGCATCCAGTATCGACAGTCGCCGGTCGGGCTGATCGATGGACGAACGCATCGGCTCGCCCGGCGAAACGGGGGCGAGCTGGGCGGCAAGGTCAGCGACGGCTGTTTCGATGACCGAACGCGCCGCGTCCAGATCGACGAGGACCTGACCCGCGTGCGTCGTCGGCCAGAGCACCAGGAAGGGCAGCCGTTCGAATTGGCTCGGTACCGCGGCGGTGTTTGCCTCGGTCGGGTAGGGCAAGAGTTCGAACGGCGGCGACTGGCCTTTGAACGGGAGCCGAAGATCTAGCCCCGGCACGGACTGCCCCACGTCCGTACTCGACGGGGCGGATATGCGCGGGACCGATATGGCTATGGCCTGCAGGCTGGCCCAGCGTCTGACCTCATCCCAACCGCGGGGTGCTGGCGTCAATTCGCCGCGTCGCCCGGTGACGTATTTCGCAACGGGATCTGGTCGCCATGACCCGCCGTTCGCGACGTAGTTGGAGAGGATCGAGGCCGTCAACCCGCCGAGAGCGGGACGAACACGCAGCCACGCCGGCGCCGAGCTACCCGTCGGTCGATGCAGGACAAGATACCCGTCGAACCGGCGGACCGAGGCGTCGTAGGAAGGGAGATAGGTCTGAAGACCCGTCAGTTCGCTGACGCGGCGCGCGAGGTCCTCGAACGCTACCCAGGCCGCACCAGACAGGCTGATGCGCTCGGCCGGATCCGGATCGGCCGGATCGGACAACGGCACCAGCATCAGCGCCTCGGCGGCACCGAAACTACCGTCGCGCCATAGCGTCTGGATCCGCTCCAAGGCACGGACCAGATCCGCGTGACCGGGTGAATCCTTCTCGAACGGAAGTTCAATGAGGTGGACCCCAGCCGGCACCCGGACACCGACACCCCTGACGACGAGCTGTGCTTGCCGCGCGTCAGGGTCAGGATAGGCGGCCTCGGCCCACCGGTAGAAGTCGCCCAGGATGGTTTGCTGAGCACTTACCCGAGTTACGTACCCGACCCCCTCACCTTCGTCCGGGAACGGAGGCGGCGCCCCCGGGCGATCGGCCAGGTCCCATCCGACGGTGCCGAGTTCAACCCGGCCGATCGGCGTCTGAACACTCGAACCGGCCGGTGCGCCGTACCTCACGAACAAGGCCGGCGGCCGATACCCGGGCGCCTCCAGCTCCGGCTGATCGGGGCGATTGTCCCGTTCGACCGACAGGCCGTCGCCGAGCACGGTCACCCAACCGAACAGTCGCAGCATGGCCGGCAGCGACAACACCGCACCGGGGTATTCGGCCAAGACCTCGATCGCCATTCGTTCGCGCGGATCCCAAGCCACGACGGGCCATCCCGCATCCATTGCCGCCGCGGGAAGGTGATTCTGGACGGATGGTGCGGCCAGCTCAATTAGCTCGCGGAGCGTGGCCCGCCGGGGCTTGCCACTGGTATCGACGATGTACGGGCGCCCGTCGGGCCCCGTCATGATGAGCAGCCCGAATGGCTGCCTACCGGACCGGTCGGTCAGATCAGGCCTGCGCCCTAGAGTCTGCAGCCAATCGGCGGGCACCGAACCCGCCGCGTGGTGCCAGAGCATATGAGAAACATGCTGGCCCCGGTTAGCCAGAAACCCACTCTGATCGGTGGTCAGCCGGTGGTCGGCGTCTCGAGTATCGGGCGGGTACACAACCTTAAACTGCTGCCCGGGCCCAACCGAGAACCGATAATGCGCATCAGGGTATGGGGTCAGGCCGGACAGTGGGTAGGCCACCGCAACGTTCAGGTCCGCGGCGAGAGCAGCGAAAAAGTCATCCCAGACCTCGTCGATATTCCGGGGGGGCGTGAAGATAACCTGAACGGTCTGCTCCGGGCCCAGGCCAGCCGCCCGCAGCGAAACCGCCAAGTGGGCTGCGTTCGTCCAGTCATAACCAAAGAAGGACCGCATGTCCTCGAGGCTGACCGCCGAACCACGCGACAACGAGTCCTCGAGATCGACGTGCACGACGAACAGATCCGGGTCGTCGCGCAACGGCTTCCACCGCCGGATCAACCGTTCGGCTCGCCGCTGGGGCATTATCGCGGGCTTCGTGAGGCTGTACGCCTTCCCCGGAGTTACGTGACCGCCGTAATCGAGGCCACCGTCCGGCATGATCACGAGACGGTGCCCGCGCACCGCCGTCTGCCAGGGTGCGCGGTCGACGGCCACGCCAGCGACTGGGCGCGACAACAGGCGCCGGCCACGCCAGCCAGCGCGATGACCGAGCTCGGTCAGCAGGAATGTAGGGAACCTGGCATCGAGCCAGTGCCCGATCATCGTCCGGATTGCAATGGCCTCCGAACTGTCTCCGATGTCGAGCAGGATCACCGGCAGTACGGGAGCACGCAGTCTTGCGGCGACGGCGTTCAGGGCTTCGGCTACGTCTACCAGCCTTTCGCGAAGTTCGGACCAGCCATACGCCGGCGTGTGGGTAAAGCCCGGCGTGCGAATCTGGAACCACGATCCGATGCGCTGAATCGTGATGAACTGCGGCTTGGTCGGAGCCCAACTCACGGGTGCTATCTCGGCCGGGACGCGGAGCGCACCCGACGCGGAGATGTATGGCTGTGGGCCGAAGACCCACCAATGCCCTGGTTGGGCCGAGCCGGACGCCGTGACTGCGCGAACCTCGCCCTCGACGACCGCGGTACGCATTCTGGGCAATGGCATGGCGATGTTCGGGCCGCCGAGGCTCTCCCTCATGGCTTGGCCCAGCCAAGTCCCTAAAGAATCCACCAGATCGCCCCTCCGGGGGCGCCCCACAAAATGGATCAGGAGCAAGCTCGGGTTGGGCAGCGGATTCGACCCCGTGAAAGCGGCGCGGAGCAGCGCCGGCAGCTCGAACAGGCCGTCCAGAGCGAGCCCGGGCCCAATCAGCCGTCCATCCTGGTCAAAGCCGAGTTCGATAAGGTGCTGACCTGCTTGCACCTCGACGGAATTCCCGGTGGCGTCCGTCGACAGGTCGGCCCCGACCAGCTTGAAGTAACGGTCGTAGGCCGGCTCGATCAATGGTTCCTGGCGCAGCCGGTACTCCTCGTTGTGCAGGACGTCCCCACTGCGACTCGCACGGCCCGGCAAGAGGCGATGCCATAGGTGCGATTCAGCGGGCATCGGCTGCTGGCTCTTGTTCCTCTGCCCGATGGCGGCGCCGGCAACTTCGGCCGGCACGGCCGTGCGATTCGGCCCGGAAATCAACAATCCTTCGAAGGCACGTCCACGGCTCTCGTAGGCCCGTTGCAGCGCGCCGACCAGGACACTCGCCCGGTTCCGGCGCAACCCGTACGGAACGGTCTCGGCCCCGTGATCAATCAGCAGAGCGGTCTGGTAGCGCAAATCCGCGGCCATCACCGCGGCCACCTCGTCGAATCGGTATGCGACGCCGTCCGATTTCGTGCCGAAATGCAAACCGAGGTTCACGTCTACCCCGGCCTCGAACACGAAGATCCCACGCAGCGCCTCGCTGGGCCGGGCTGACCGCCGCGGTTGGCCGGCCGCATCAAGGGCCACCAAGGTCGACACGAAGTGACCCGAATCGTGCAGTTCCCTCAGCGGTGAACTGTACGGCACCAAGGTGCCCATCCACGGATTTCTTTCGATACCGAGGCGCGCCGCCCGCCCGGACTCATCAGCGGGTTGGGCCAGGTTCCAGCCCGACTCGCTTTCAGACGGCGCCGGCGGGTTGGCGTCACGGACGTAGATCGCGCGTAGTTGGCCGGCGTAGTCGGCGAAGGCCAACCAGCCCGCCTGCAGATAGAACACCGGACGACTGGAACTGCGGGCCAACTGCTCGGCCAGCTCACGCAGTTCCAACTCGTACAGCCCGTGTTCGCCGGGCGGAAATAGCACCACCGGCGCATTGCTGCTCAACTGCGAGGAGCTAAGGACCGCCTGCAGGTCATCGACGCGAATTTCTCGGATTTCGGCCGGGAGGGCCAGCAGAATGTGCTCGCTGTCAGTCCCACCGTCAACGACCTTAGGTTCGCCGACGAAACGACGGTTGTCCATTGCCCGGCGCCCCAACCGCGCCGACGCAGTCGAAACGGCAAGGTCCGCGTGAGCGCCGTGCTTCACCGCAAGCTCAGCTCGCGTGAACATGTCTCCGGTCATCTTGTATACGGTCGAACCGAACAAGCCCGGGCGCGGAGCGCTATCCAACGAATCGCGAACTTCCTCGAACCGCGGTGCACTTCGCACCGGTAGCTCGACCATCGGGCCAGACCAGCCGATGAACTCGATCAGCTCGATCATCTCGTCGATATCCGGGGCTAACCGATCCGCCGCCATCGCCAGCCACAGGTCCGGCTCGCCGGCTGGCAGCTCACCGTCCAGCAACTGCCCCATTGTGAGCTTCGGACCTATCACCGGCCCCGGCCGGGGGATTTCGATGCTCCGGAAGCGCTCGATTCGGGCCAGAGCCTCGGCGCCGGCCGCCGCCGAGTACGCGGTAATCATCCGCAGACCCGCGCCTAGCTCGCGTAATACGAACCGGGCGGCCTGGCGTGAATCAAACACCTCGCGACGCGCGACCAGCAGTTGCAGGTCGAGCAACCGCTTCCCCACCGGGTCCATCGCCAGTTCGAGCAGGGCGTCCAGCGGTAGCGACCGGTGCGGACGACGCAGCCAACCGCGCAGGGGCTCGGCCAGCGTGAGCGGTGTACCGGCCGCGGTCTCGGACGGCGGGATGACGGTCAGCGCGTGCACATGCCGGTCTACCAAGCCGAGATACAGCGCCGAAATAGGGCTGATGCGATCGCTGATCGGATCGCCGGTCCCGCCCTGGTCGGAAAGCCGCTCGCCGTTGAAGAGCCGCTCGGTCAGCCGCGTCACGTGCGCCTCGTCGGTCAGGATCACTCCCGGACCCAGTAGTCGCCAGGGGGCATCGGCCAACAGCTCGATCAGCTCGGCAGTCCCGCCCTCGGCCAACTCGGCGCGGCTAAGCGCGGCGATCAGATCAATTGGTGATCGAGGCTGCAAGTCAGCGATGTCGTCGGCACGTCCGTCAGCTCCTTGCGGCACCCGCATCGGGATAGTGCCAACGGGCACGGACCAGTATCCGCGGCTCTGCGCCCCCATTTCTGGCTGGTGACCGGCAATCAAATCCAGCCGAACCTTTACGGCCGAATCAACGGGAGACCCAAACTCCGAGTCGTTTCCGAGGCGGGCCCAAGGCAGCTCATTCAGTCCGGCGGCCAGTCGCCTAGCGGTACCAGCAGCGAGCAGGTACTCGTCCAGCCCGGCATCGGCCGGAAGTCTCAATTCCAACGTTATCGGGACGCCGGGTTGCCAGCCGGCGGCCCGCGCCGAGTCAAATTCGGCGGACGGTTCGGTGCTGTCTCCGTACCGCCAATGGTCGAACAGCCTGATCAAACTATTCACACTGACGAGGTGCGGGCGCCCATCGCCTAGGTAGCCCAACACCCGCCCGTACTCATCAGTCTTGAGTACCAGACGAAACTCGTCGTCACTGCGCGGTCCGCGCTGGGCGGAATCCTCGCTGCCGAGCCTCAGTGACTCAATTGTCTCGGCGTCGACCGATGCGATGCCGTTGGGGAGATACAAGGTTGCGAGTTCGTTCAGATTGCGGGTGAGGTGGCCGGTTATATCCGTCCGCAGTTGCGTGGCAGGAGTGTTAGCACTCGACTGCGGAATGTTGATAACGAAACTTTGGCCCGACCGCAGTCCTAGCCGACCGAGTCGATCGGCGCTTACCTGCGCACCGGTGGGGGGCACGGCGACCGCGCTGTGCAACTCGGAGGCGAGCACGTCCACGAACGCAGCAAGGTCGGCCAGCTGGTGCGGCCAGTCGAAGACGAGGGTAACCAGCCGGCCGGGTTGGTGCTCGGCTTGGCGAATTACGTCGGCCAGCGCCTGCGGGCTCGCCCAGTCCTGTCCGAGCGCTCCGGCCAGGTCAGTCCAGCTCGTCGGCGCACTGTTCGGATCCGTACGCCATTCCGGACGGCCTTGCAGGTAAACGGTAAACACCCGCGGCTCGTCGTGAAGCCAGGCCGCAGGCAGCTGAACCTCAACCCCGCCGCGATCATCGACCGAATAGACCACGCCTACGCCCGGCCGCACGTCCGGGGCTAGCTCGATCTGTACCTGATGGGTGCCCATCGCGGCCAGTCCCGAATGGACTAAGCGGAATGTGGACGGCCCAGCGCCGACATTGCTTTCATATCTTTTATCGGTGTCCAGAATTCTGAACACCGCGCCGCGAGCATCGGGGTGCCTGAGCTCGCCGTTCGTGCGATTCCAGCCCGTCCGCGGCAAATCGCCAAGGCCCTCCTCGCGCCAGGGGTCCTCGCGCCAGCCGTCCTCGGCACCGCCGGGCAGCGGACCACGCGGGATCACGAGCGGGCTAACAGCGACGTCGCTCGCGCCAGCCGGGGGGTCAATCACCACGTTTTTGTCGCTGACCGCGACCCTTATGATTCCGTCCTGGTCAACGGTCAGCATCAGGCCGCCGGACTGCGCTAGTGAGTTATAGAGATGCTGAAGGTCGCCACCCTCGCCAGCGTGGTGAATGATCTTGTCAGGGCTGTCGGTATACGGCAGCGGGCGCAGCTGTCCCCCGTCGTCGTGCAGGCTGAGGCGAGCATAGTCATTCCACACTGGCCATCGGCCGGACTTGGGCCCGTTGCCACCGAGCGAATCATCGCGGCGCCAGCCATACACCGGCAAGAACACCACGCCCTGATCAATTGGCGTGGAGATTATCAAGCTACCGAGTTCGCTCGACATCCGCGTCACCATCGCCCACAGGTCATCCATGAACTCGGGCGCGAGTAACTCGGCGTGCTGGGCCGAATGAGCAACCGGTTGCTCTAGATGGTCCTCCAGCTGCGCGATGCCGTGCGCGCTGACGCCGTGCTCGGCCGCACTGACGGATACCGCCGAACGATCCAGCCAAGCCATCAAAGCCCGGCCGAATTGCGATCCAGCGAGCTGCTCAGCTACAACGCGGGCGTCGCTGAGCGTATTGACTACCATCTCGAGGCGGGGCCGGTCAGGCCATTCGGCCTGCGGCTGAGCGGGCTGAGGTTCGTCCGGCAGGCCGAGCACGACCTCGACCTCTGATAGGACGTCGCCGCGGAACACCGGGCGTGCCTCGATCGGGTTCCATTTCGTCACCGCGAGTGAAGCATCCGCCCAGAACCGCCACGGATACTCGGCGGTTGCAACCCCGTTCTCCGGCACGGACCGTACGCCCGGATCCCGCCCGGACGATTCGAATTCCAGCTGGTGACCTGGGGCCGGCGAGACTACGAAAACGCCCGCATCCTGAAGATCACGCAGTACGGAATCGGCGGAGTCGATCGTGATCGGAGCGGGCCGCAGAGTAATGCCGTCGCCAGCCAGCGGGACGAAGAGTACGACCGGTGCTCGCCGACGCGGTCCCCACACCTGCCGAAGAGAGCCCACGAGCTCGCCTGCTGCCAGCGCGACAACGTTCTTACCGTCCACCGTCCACCGGCCGGCCGCGCCCCGTGCATCGAACGGCAGCGCGACAACAAGATCGATGCCCTTCAGCATTGGCATGACTGGAAGCTCGGTGTGCGCCCGCGCCGCGTGTAGTACCCGTAACACCGGCGCACTCTGTAACCAGGAAACCTGCAAAACATCGACTCGTAGCAATTCCTCCACTTCGGCGTCCGGCGCCATCGGTTGCGGAATCACCACCGGCCGCAGCAAAGCCTGGGATAGGAAGCTGGCGACCGAGAGATCGACAGCAACCGTGCGGCCATCGTCGTAGGAATTGGGCGGAACCAGCAGGACAATTTCGGTGAAGGGCACAGTGCCGGTGCCGTCGACAAATTCGACCCAGTCGACGATGCTATGAAGAATATCGCCCACCGTCACATCAGCACCGACAGCTGACTTATACGGCGCCAGCAAACGCTGGTCCGGCGGCGAAAGAAGAGCGGACGCAGAGCTGCCCGCCGATGCGCCGGCGGCCCACGGAAAAGCCACGATCAATTGATCCGGCCGGGCCACTCGGGTCAGCGCGCGAGCTTGCAGTGTCGCGTCGGTACCGAAAATGAACGCTTGAGGGGACGTGAGAATGCCCCCCGTGTGAATAGGAATCCCCTTGAAGTCGGCGTCGTTAGCACGGATTCGGACGAGATCGAGGGCAAACGGTCCAATCGGCAGCCACGATAGGTTCGTCATGCCCGGGCTGACGCCTTCGCTCAGCAGGAACGCTGCCCTCCTAATCCGGGTATCAACGACGCCCACGGACAACTGTTCCAAGGCCTTGCCCGGGTCGGCCCCAGGACTCAGTTTCAAGTAAACGGCAGTGACGCTTGGCGACTTCTTCACGGCGCGCATCTCCACGAGCCGAGTGAGTTGATCCAACGAGTCGCCGGGCAAAGCGCCGGGACGCACCACCACCGGCTCCGAATCAACGTGACCAGCAGCATCCGGGCTAGCCACAAACCGTATATCGCCGGCGTTGTCGACGGTCAGCATTAGGACGCCGGATCGACTCGGCGTTGTCTCGACCCCGTCAACGTAGGGGTCGCCCTTGTCTCCCTCCAGCCGGCGATGTCCCGCGACACCGTGACGACCGTGCAGACTGAGGCGAGAATCCTCATGCCAGGCGACCCATTCGCCGGCTGCGGGATCGTCTTGACGCCACCCGAACACGGGTAACTGCACCGGGCGACCCTCAATATTCATGGGCGTTACCAAGTCGCTAAGCCGAGTAGCGAGACCGGCGGCACCCTTCGTCAACTCCGCCACGAGCTCGTGCGATGCCGTTGACCGGCCGGTCGCGACCTCAGCAATCAACTCCTCGATGTCTTCCCTTACGCCCCTGATGTCGCCTCCGGAATCCGGCGTGAAGCCGACCGACCGATTCAGCGAATCGATGAGGTCTCGGCCAAATCGCGAGCCAGCGAATTGTTCAACTGTCGAAAGGGCGTGTCTGAGCAGGGCCGCCGCCGTCCTCAGGCGTGCCAACACGTCAGACCCGTCCGGCAGTTGGGCCGCGTGTTCTACGGCGATCAGAACATCGTCGTCAAATCGCAGGACCACATTTGTAGCAGTCCAATCGGCAGCCACCGGCGAAGCGTCGGTCCGGAATAGCCACGGAGTCTCAGCGGTTGCCCCGCTTTCAACCGGCACGGAGAGCACACCGGGCTCCAGCCCGAACGGGTCGAATTCAAGCCGGTGCCGCGGGGCCGGCGAAACTACCACGGTGCCGGCATCGCTCAGCTCCGCCAGGACGGCAGAAATCCCCTTCGGCGTCCGCCGAGGATTGCTCCCGTCGTTCGCCAGGGGTACGACGAATACCACCGGCGCGCGCTGGCCTGGTTCCCACGCGCGGCGAACGGCGGCTGCCAACTCGCCCGATGACAGCGGCACGACGTTGTCGCCGTCTGCCGTCCACCGGCCGGCCGCACCCGTTTCATCGAACGGCAGAGCGATGACGAGATCCACACCATCCAGCGCTGGCACGACCGGCGGCACGGTGCGCGGCCGCGCGGCGTGTAACACCGGGACAGACTGCGACCGGTCAACCTGCAAAGCAGGCAGAGCATCGACTCGAAGCAGGTTCTCCGGTTTGTCGCCAGCTTCAACCGGCTGCCAGATCACCACCGGCAGTGCGAGATGACGCGACAGAAAACCGGGCACGGAAGACTCGGCCAGCTGGGTAAGGCTGTCGTCAACATCATTCGCTGGAACCAGGAGCTCGATCTCGCCAAAGGGCTTTCCCCTGGCAATATTGGCTAGTTCTGCCCATTGGACAATGCGAAGCAGAATGTCGCCCACAGTCACATCGGCTGACTCATCGTCCTCCAGGGAGTCCAAGTCTTGCCCTGAAAGGACCTCGGACGCGAGGACACCGGTCGATTCGCTGACCGACCAGGGCAGGGCCACGATCAACTGATCCGGTCCCGCTGCTCGGGTCAGCGCGTGACCGTGCAGAGTCGGGTCGGTACCGAAAATGACCGCTTGGTGGAAGCCGAAGATGTTCCCAGTGTGAATATGGGCGCCCTTGACTTCTTGCCCGCTTAGACCGGTTCGGACCAGTTCCAGGGCGCCCGGCCCGATGGGCAGCCACGATGGCTTCCTCGGGCCCGGGCTGACGCCTTCGCTCAGCAGGAACGCAGCCTCGGTCGGCTGTTCCGCACCGAGCGCCCACAATTGCTTGAGCGCCTCAGCCGCGTCGTTCCCGGGCACCAGGGCAAAGAAAAGCGCTCCGGTGTCAGGATCCTGCCCCCTGTAGCTCAACAGCCCCGTCGAATCCACCACGCTGTCATTCGGCGCACCGGCAAACAGCCCGGGACGAGGAGTTGACAATGACGCGGCCAGTCGCCGGGCCAACTGTTCGACGTCCTCGCTCTTGTTGCTCAACGCGATTGCCAACCTCGCGGTCGGAACCCACGCGCCCGCCGCGAGCTTTTCCGCCTGCACCGCGACCAGGCCGGGGGCCAGCCCTCCGCGCGCCGCCAGGATGACCGTCAGCTGATGCGTAAGCACGGCTTTGGCCCGCGCGCTGATCTTGGCTGCCTGCAACGGATTGCGGCTGTGCATTGCCGTTAGCTCCAGCCCGGCCGCGCGCATCCGGGATTCCTCCCAATTCACGACCGCCCAGGTGGCCCGACTCGGCCGCAACGGCGCTTCGATCCGGCTCGGCAAGGGTCCGGTTATCACGCCAGGCTTCAGTGAAAGAGCCGCGACGTGCAAAGCGACTACGTCGACGGCCGCCTGCCACGCGTACTGCGCAAGCACATCCGCCGACGGTTCGCTGCCCGGCGAATGTGCGGCTTCGAACTGCTGGTCCACCGCTACGCGAACCTCCGCCAGAAGCTCACCACCGAGTTCTTGGCCGGCGTACTTGGCGACGAAATCCTTCGCCCAGCCGACGACGACAGGCGCATCGATTTCGGCGGGTGCGGCGAACGGCCGAACGCCGACATCGAGCGACGGCAGTCCGAGCGACCGGACCTTCGCCATCGGCACGAACATCAACATGCCTTGGTGAAGGGTCAGCGTCGCTTGCTTCCCAATTGGACGGAGTCCTAAAAAGTCTTGAACCTGGGCTGTAGTCAGCGCGCGAGTTAGGTCCACGGCTGCTCCGTACCGCAGCCGCCGAACCGTCACGCTGATTCTCGTACGCAGCCGAAAATGCCTTCCGGGCTCCTTCCAGGTGAGTCCATGGGACGCGATTCCATTTGGACCGTGGCTGTAGCCGTCGCCATTGTTACGAGCCCCGGACGGACCCGCGCCGACGCCGATCCCCAGCACGCCACCGTTCAGCATGGCGCCCAGAGCAGCGCTGGTGAGCGAGGCGGAGCCATCACCGCTTACCCCAGCGCTGAGGTTATGCGCGCTCAACGGTAGCCGCTGGACATCGGCCGCTCGCTGGACCGCGTGGACCGCGGGCTGATCCACCGGTTGCGCCGACGCGAGTTCGGGATCCAGATGCAGCGTTACCGCAAATTTTCGTGCTCCAACCTGAATAACGAACACGAGACCATCCGGGCTGAGCAGTTCGTTCAAATGCTGACTGAGAATCTGCTGGCTCGTCAGGGAATCGACGAGCGCGTACGCGAAGGTTCCCGGCTGTATGGCCGCTCGGGAAAACACCCAGGTCGCCAACGACGGGTCATCATCAACCTTTCGCACCCCGTCCACAATCAGGGCGCGTAACTCATCGAGGCCGGCCAGCCCGCGTAATCGCACCCCGGCGTCCAGCAACTCCGGACAGCCGGCCGGAGCAACGGCTGGTACAACGAAGGGGGTGAGTTCGGACGGGCCCGGCTCATCCTCGATCGCGTCGGCAGGGCGGAACTGTCCCACGGGCACTAGCAGGGGAACAATGAATCGTCCCAGCGGCATCGACATCGGAGTCTGGTCCGCGCCGGCAGAGCGACTGAAGTCGACGGTGAAATCGAAGGAAAGCTCGATCGCGATCTCGTCTCTATCGTCACCGTCGCCGGTCACGACTCGCAGCGCCGCCAGATCGATCACGGCCGTGCGGCTGGTCTTGTTCGACGACAGGTCGCCGTTGCCGCCGCCGCCGAAGTTGCCAACCTTCTTGAAGACCGAAAGACCGAAGCTCCGGGTGGACGCGTGACCCTGGGCCTCTTGTCTGCCATCCTTGACCGTTAGCCGGTCGCCTCGGCGATGTCGCCGCGTCGAAAAATAGAGGGTATCGGGCATCGCGCTATCGCCCAGCAACAGCGCGGCGCGCAGGTCGATTCGCAAATAGTGACCGGTCCGCGGATCCTCAATCGTCAGCGGCTTGTGTCCGTTGACCAGATCGTAGAAGTCGCCGACTATCCCACCGCGGGACAGCCTCGCGGACAATTGCGGAGCTAGGCCGACGTCGAAGGCGGCTTCTGAATACCCTAAGTCGATGAAAGCCGAGCGCAAGGCGGCGTGCAAGCGATCGTGAAAGGACAGGTCACCGTCTGGATCGATCCGCGCCGCCAGCAGGCCGCTGCGGGCGAATGATTTTCCAAGCACGTGTTTACTCCCTGCGGCCCACGGTTCGAGTGCGCGCCGAGCAAAATCCAGGTAACTGAGGCCGTTGACCACCTCGCTTGATTCGGGCCGTCCGACGCGCTCGGTAACGGATACACCGATCGCACCCAAGGTCTGAACCGAGACCAAGGCCCGCACCGAGAATCGAATGCTGCTGACGTGCCAGGTCGGATTCGGGTCTGCGCGCCCCGCCAGTGCTTCATGCACCAACTTCGAAATCCGGTCGTCTTCGCGGCCTCTAGTTCGAGACAGGGCCCCAGCCATCCCGCCGGTCAGGCTCACGATGTTGAACAGGTTCAGTCCAAGGGACGCCGAGATTCCCCCGGTGTGGGTGCTGGCGAGCTGATCGCTCGTAAAGCTATACGTCGTCATCAGGGCGCCCTTGCGGAAGCCGGTGACGTCTGGTGCAGCCAACGCAGCCGTCGTACCGCCAGGGGGTGAGGCATGGGGCCGGCGGATCAGCATTACCGGATCCAGCAACTCCGCGTGGATCTCCAGTTGAACCAGGGCCACGCGTCGACCGCTTCGGATCAGCGGAAGCGCCAGCCGCACGCCGGCCGGCCCGACCAGATCAGGTAACGCGCTCTTGATGTGACTTGCGGTCAGGCTCGGGATCTCGAGCTGGAAATTCCGGGAACCGCGCGGATTCACTCGCCGCGCGATCTGATCGACCTTGCTGTCGAAGAGGGTGGCGATCACGTCGTCGACCGCCCGCGCGGCCTGATCCTGGATCAGTTCGTTGAGCGCTGTGACGGTGTCGGTCGGCACGCCCAGAGTGGGAACGGCTATGGCGTTCCACCGGACCGCTGGCGCGGCAGTGATGTTCTTTTCCGTCTGCGATTCGGCGAGCGGCTTGTCGCGCCGCACCTCGGTTGGGTAGGTCAAGTGTCGATTCTGCTGCCAGGCCAGCAGGGTCGACTGCACATGTTGAATGAGCTGAATGGGGATCGGCCGCGACTGGTACTCGACTTTGGCGGCCGCGTCGTTCGCTAGACCGGTTTTGAAAGACTCGAGCTCAACCGTCGCGTCCCAATGTGAGCTCACGACGGCGACCTCACCGTCATATCCCAATTCTGGTTTGAAGGATCCGCCCCCGCCGACCTGACCAGTCACCGCGTTCGAGTTTGAGTAGCTGCCGTCCAGAGGCACTCCAGAAATGCTGAGGAGCTCAGAGACGAGCGTCCCGCCGACCTGAACGCCGCCGCTGAGGGACACGGCCGATGACTTCATGCGATCGATTCGTGCGGTGTTGCGCGTCTCGGCGATGCCACCGAGGATCTCGCGCCGAGTGGCCAGGATCTGCGGGCGGCTGCCGGTGGCGAGGTCGCCGCCCTGCTCGCCTTGCGGCCTGGCCCGTATCACGAGGCGGTACCACTGCGGGCCAGACACAGCGAAGGCCAGCCGCCAGCCGCCGTCGCTGGCGATCTGCTCAAACACCGCTGCCGCGTTGTTGGCCGACAGCAGGGCGTCGATGCGCGACAACGCCTCGGCTACCCAGGTCGGATTCTTTAGCTTGCCGCCCAACGCGCGGATCGCGTTCTTGGCTTGCTCGCGGATGCGCCCGGCATGTAGCACGGCGAACGCACCGTCGGTCAGACCGGCCGGCAACGTGGTTGGTTCGGCCAACAAGCTGGTCGGGCTCGGGCCGGCTTCGTCCGAACTGCTGTCAGAGGTCCAGTGCTCGGCTGCCGTTACCGAAGCAGCGGCCGGATCATCGTCCTGCGCACCTGAAAGCTGAGCCTCGAGCAAGCCCATGTCATGCTCACCGACGCGCAGGAAGACCTTCAGCGGAACCAGCGCCGATTGCTGCGAACTGACGCCGCCGACAATCGCCGCGCCGTAGGAGACTCGCAGGGCGGCCAACACTCCGAGTTTGTACAACACCGAGGTGCCCGCCGACGAGGACAGCGTCACGTTCTGCAGCATGTGCGCATGCTGGGACCCACGCAGCCGGGACCTGCTGATTCCAAAAGAAGCGTTCTCGCCGACCAGACCCAAGGTAAACGGCTTCAGCGCCCCGCTGAGCATCAGCGAGCCCCCGAACTGCCAGCCGGAACTACTCGTGAGAATGTGGATCGCCGCCGTGTCCGACACCTGGGTCAACTGGACGCCGGTGCTGTGCTCATCGCGACGTACTTCATCGATGAGGTAGCTCACCTCGATCAGCAGCACCCCGCCTGGTACCCCCTTGAGTCCCGGGATGGCTACCGAACGGTCGGTGAGACCGATGCGGCGCATTGCGGCCACGCCCAGCTCATCCAGAATTCGCTGGCGTAGCCCCGGATTCTTGGCCCGGGCATCGGCCGGCACTCGAGCCAGCACTGCATCGACGAGTTTCGAGCCGTCAACGACCTCGACCCGGCTCAGCGTCCCGGCGAGCACGTCGTGGGCCGGCACCGGCTCGTCCAGCTTGCGGTTCAAGCTGGCCACGGCGGGGTAACGCTGCCCTAACGGGAACACCGACTGGAACGATGCGGCCAACCGGACACTCGCGTGGCCGCTCGCACCGCCGGCGTGATGCTCGACCGCCAGTGCAAACACGGTCTCGAAGGTGGTGACCCTGGACAGGGCCGCGTTCGACCAGGACGCCCCGAAGGTGAGAAGGTCGGCGTTCTCGGTGCGGGTCCGGGACGCACCCACGCTGATGCCGAGGCCCATAGTCGCCTGTTCGCTGGGCGGAAACGTGAACGGCATCGTGCCCGATCCGCCGGCCGACTGGCTTGCCGACGTGGTGTCGGAAGCTATCCGCACCTCAAGATTGATCGAGTTCGGCAACGCGCTGTCGTTGACCGCGGCGGCGTCCGTGGGCATCAGTTCGGTCTCGGAGCTCGGACGGGCTTTGGACCTGCTGAGCACATCCAGCCGCAGCCGTACCTGTCGCCCGTCCAGATCAAGCGAAACTCCGTCGTCGACCAACCGGCGCAGGATGTTCGAGATGGGCACCATCCGGGAACCGGCCAGTCGGGCTGGGGCCAGCACCCTGTTGATCGCCTGGGTGAGGTCGGCTTCTAGCTGAGTGCGATCGAAGCCGCCAGCCTGGACGATGCCCGCGACCAGATCCGGGATCGCCTGGTGGAGCAACCGGCTGATCTCGTCGCGCACCGCGGCATGCTCGGTGACACGGTCCGGACTGGCCGCGATGACCAAGCGTCTGCCATCCGGGCCGACGACCGAGAAGAGCTCGCCGATACCCAGTACGCCGGGAACGTCCTTGCGGGGACCGACATAACTCGGTGGTTTGCCGGACTCCGGCGGCTGTTTGAGGGCGTCCTCGGCGACCAGATCCTCGGCGGGCACCAAGATCGCGCCCATCCGTCGGCCGTACGATTCGGGAGCGGTCTCATCGGGCGTGACCAGACCCGACGACTGAGCCGACGACTGACGGCTGGCTCCGGGCGGTCGAACGGGATAGACGCGAGCATTAACGTCCGCGGGCATAGCTTCCGTATCCGCGAATGTCACTACCCGAGTGAGTCGAGGGCGTTCTGACACCTCGGGGGTGGTACCTCGTGGAGGAGTTGGACTCGATGTGATGGTGGCCGGCTCCGCGGTCAGCACATCGGCGATGACGGTGCGCGGCCCGACTCCGGGCGACTCGCCTGCCGTCGGCTCACCGTCCATCTGCGTCGTGCCGGTCTGCGTCGTGTCCGTCCGTACGGTCGCGACGATCTCGCGCAGTTTCTCTGCCAACTTACGGGCAAACTCGGCCTCGGCTGCTTCGTCGCCGGCGGGTTGCGTCAGGGCGGCCGTAACAGCCGGCACCAGCGGGCGCACGGCTTCAGCGATCAGTTGGGGATCAGGGCGGCCGGAACCGGCCTCAGCGAAGGCCCCGTCTAAAAGGTCGGCCAGCCAGGCTGCGGTGGCCGTTCGAGCCTGATCGCGTTGCGCGCCGGTCGCCGGCAGCGGCAACTTTAGCTGCGTAGCCATGCTGTGGTCGAGCCTGAGGGTGATTCCATTGGACACCTGGAGCTGGGCATAGGCACGTTTCGGCTTGGGCGGGATACCCACCTTGGCTCGCACCTCATCCCACGTGTCGGGCATCCGTTCGACTTGGACCGTCCAAACCGCCTTGGTCCGGTACTGGACGACCTTGACGTTGTCGGCGCGCGTGCCTATCACCAGGGTCTGGTTGAAACCGCTATTGACGTCCTGCTCGCGGGTGGCCGATAGCGAACGACTGGCCGTCCCTAGCAACTGTTGCGGACCTACGGCCGGATGCAGCGGGCCGCGACCGCCAGCCGAACCGGACAGCTGCCGGCTCGATACACCCGATGCCGTCTCGAGATAGACCTGCTGCTCCCCCAGTGCGCGCTGCTGGCTCTCGGTGAAGTCTTCATCGACCCGGAACTCCTCACGTTGCACCTCGAGCTTCAGGACGAACCGATAACCCAGGGTGCCGCCGGCACTGGCCGCCGTATGGGTGAGCATCGGGCTCATTTTGAATTGCTGGCTGAACGACCAGCCGTCCGGGCCGAGCAGTTCTTCCACATGCTGCTTGATGAGCTGCGGTTGCAACATCTGCCGCAGCCGATACTGGCCGAGCGCGTCACCGCTGAGCGGATCAACCGCGCGGGCGGCAAACGGCGACGGATCGGCGGCGAGAATTCCGTTGAACGCCAGCTGAATCAGTGCTGCCGCCCCCGAATAATGGATCAACCGCGCCCGTGAGCCAGTCAGGTCGAGGCTTGGGACGGGAGCCGGCGGCGGCAGCGTGAACGCAGGCAGCCGTTTAGGCACAGTGACCGCGTCAATTCCATTCTCCGGCGAGCGCCGGAGCATTTCCGGTGGTGCCAGCAGCTGGAACTCCTGGACCGGTACGTCCGTTTGGCTCGACTGCTCTGTTTGGCCAAGTATCGACGTGATCTTGAACCTGATGGGCACTTTGAGAACCGCCAGGCGGCGATGCGGTGTGGCTGCGTGCAGGTTACGAGCGGAGCGAAAGTCACTCACCGCCGACGACTGGACCGCAGAGATGCTAGCGCCGCCACTCAGTAACGCGCCGCCACGGGCCGTGAATCCCAGCGTCGGATCGACGGTGGAGCCGCCGGCGGAGAACGATGCGCTGGCGCCTTGCGAGGAGCTTCTCGACTTTTCCGCGCCCGGCGCCAGGCGGTTGGTCGTGCGGACCCGCGCGCCCGTGGGCAGCAGGCCGAGGAACTTCGCCGCTCCGGAGGCCGCAAGCGCGGTGATGGTGACCCGCGCCCAGTCTCTACCGTTCGGGGCCATCACCATGATCGTTACCGCGTCCGCCAGGATCCGATCGAGGATCTGAGCCGCCGCGCCTCGCGACAAGGTGGTGTGCAGTTGCTTGGCCACCACTGCGTGCACGGTGTCCTGGCTGAAGGATCTCGGGTGAGCAGCAATCAAATGCTGGCCGATCTCGTGGACCAGCCGGTCGTAGCCGGGGTGCGTAACGTCGGGATCCAGCGTCGTATCACGCAAACCACCATCACCTAGGGGCGGCAGTGAATACTGCACGCCGTCCGGGATCGGCTCGAGCTGCGGGCGAAGCTGCCGCAGATAGACCAAGGCGTCGGTGAGCCGCAAGGTCAAGGGCTTGCCAACCGTGATCCGCTCTGCGGTCGAGTTCATCACCAAGTCGGCGGCACTGGCTAGCGGCTGCTTCAACACCGCGACCGTCGTAGTCACTACGAAGGTGAGATGTCCGGATCGCATCTCGTAACGCGCGCCGGCCCGCGGCAGCGACTCCTGCATTCCCTTCGAGATCCAGGGCGTGCGGGTGCCCCACCCGCCGGTCCAGGTGAGACCGGCCGCGCCACTCACGAACGGGACGCTGGCCGACGTCGAGGCACTCACCGCCGCCGAACGGTTGTGCGACGTCGACTGGAGCTCATAGTTGACTAGGGCTCTGCGGTGGCTGTAACCCTTTGTCCGCTCAACTGGTGCGTCGATGGATTCGTCCAACTTCGCCTTGACGTCGTACAGAATCCGGACTGATCCCCCGGGCAGTCCGAGCCGCCGCGCGAGCTTGCCGCCAAGCGGTATCGCCGGCACGTCGATGTGCCAGCCCGGAGCATATTCACCGAGCATGCCGCCCGCCAGCGCCATCGACAGGTCCGTGGTGCTGTAGGGGGTCAGTTCCAGACGGTTCAAGATTTCGGGCGGCAATTCCCCGACCACGTCGTGCAAGGCGTTGCGGGCGGCGTCAGCTAAGTGCCGGTTCAGCTGGGAGGCGGTGGCGGTATGCACCGACCCTGGCATCAGATGCACATCATTGATGTCCGCCGGCGCTAACGCTTTTGCTCCTGACGCACGGGTTTCGTCTGCTGGCGCCAGGGCGGCGAGCGTCCGTCCCTGTGCCTCGAGCTTCTCGAGGTAGGACAGGAACTGCGGATCGCGATGCTGAATCACCGTCGCCGGTACCTCGCGTTGGCCCACCTCCTGCCAGTTGGTGGCCGACTGGGACTCGGTCGCCCCGTGCCGCGACAAGGTGACCACCAGCGTCCAGTCAGACTCGATGACGGCCTGCGGGCCGCCGTAGTTGACGGTGTGTTTCAAAGCTGCGCCGCTAACGGCCTGCCGCTCTCCGCTGACGCCGTAACTAGCGCCGAGGCTGGCTCCGGCCGCCAGGCTGGCTATTGGCGTGAAGCCTTTTCCTACGCTCGCCCCGAGGCCTAACCCGAGCTGCCACGAATCGTTCTCGGCCACGCGCCCGAGCAGCCGCGACTCCCAAGTTACCCCGATTTCTTCCTCGGGCTTGCGCTGAACTACTCGCGTCGAGCCCGTCGCCTTCGCGCTCACGGTCAACCGGTAGGTGGCGCCCTGCTGATGGCGCTCGTCCAGAACCGCGAGGATCGGGTGCTCGTGGCCGGCCATGTTCAGCCCAGTGGTCAATGTTCCTGGCGTTAGTGCGTTCGATGCCCGGGCCATGAATCCGTTGAGCCAGCGACGCTGGGACCGGCCGAGACCGAGAAGCCAGCCGTTCACCTTACTGGAATGTTGCTTACCGGCGAGTCCACCGATCAGCTCACTCGCGGCGGCGGCGACACGCTCGGCCCCGATGATTCCCATAACACTGTCCACCGAGGCATTGGGGCGGACCGTTGCCGCGGGCTGCGCCGTCACCCTCTCATCGACCGCGTGAATCGATCCCGCGATGAGGGGTGGGCCATAGCCCTCGATTCGCAGGAGCCGCTGCACGAACTCACCGACGTCATCTCGTTGCATACGCAAATAGATATCGGCCTTGACCACGCCCGCGGTGCCGTCACCCGGGTTGAACTCGTCATCGCTAACGTCGTCGGCGCGGATCGGACTCGCCGGCAACACTGAGGGCCGGGACAGCCGTTGCCACAGCGACGGCGGGTCAGCCGAAACGACGCTAAAGGTGACCTGCAAGGACACCTGCAGCAGCTGGGTGGGCTGATCCGATGTCCGGCCGAGTCCCAGCTCGCCGTAACGGCTCTCGTTCTGGACCGACCTGGTCGACGATGACGACCAGGAGATCGGCAAGAGCACGGTCACCGGCAGCGATTTGACAAGTCTGGCCAGGTTGACCGAGATCGACGTTGTGCCGGTGCCGGCCATCCGTGGCCGGGATGCTCGCGAGCCGAAGCTGGCGCTCTGCAAGTCCACGTTGTCGGTCGACCCCCAACTCCGGACTTCTGTCGCCCGATAGCGCACGCGGAGCAGGTAGCGACCGCCGGCCAGAGAAATCGTCGGGGGCGCCAACGAGTCTTGCCCGAAGGCGAACGCTCCCAACTGCGCGGTGAGTTCATCGCGAATGCTGGGGTGCAGCATCGGTGCGTCGGGCGGCAACAGCCTGAGGGCGGTTTCGACTAGGCGTTCGGTGTCGGGTGAGGCCTCGATGTGATGCAGCAGCCCAGCCGTCGCCGAGGCCAAGGACAGGCCACCGTCCGAGGCAACCCTCCCCGTCAGTGAGTCAGAGCTGGGCGAATCTACTGCGCTTGGCTCATCCGTCGACTTCTCGTCGCTGACGCTCACCGGCAACGGGGTCGGCGGTACGAGCGCAATCTCCGGAATGGAACTCAGCCGACTCGGGCGATCCGGGGTGGGCGGTCTGGTCTGAGTCGGCGTCTGAGCCGGGGTCTGAACCGGGGTCCAAGCTGGCGTCAGACCAGTAGGCACCGGCAGTGCTATCCGTAATATTTCCGGACTCGGTGGCGCCGATCCCCATAGGATGGTGGGCATCTGCGCATGCGTATGCGGGAATTCGGCTAGGAACCTGCCTTCGACTTGTCCACTGGTATGGATCAGCTTGGTTTCCGACCTCCGCTGGATAGCCGCATGCAAGCTGGTGACCAGCTCATAGAGCACGCCCGTGAATCCCGAAGTGGTCAACGCACACTGGTAGCCGAGCCAGTCCTGGGCGCGTAACTGGCTTTGCGAGGCTTGGTAGCTCAGTAGCGCGTCCGCCGTGCTTCCGGTTTGCGCAAAGCCGAGACTGATCGAATTGCCCTGAGTCCGTTGGTCTGAGCGCCCGAGTAGACGGATTGGTATTTTGTATCGAAGCTGCTCGACATGCTCACCGATCTTTGCCGGCCGAGACTGGGCCGTCGCGGCATCGGCCGGCTCGTCATCTTCGGCGTAATAACGGGAATCGACTACTCGCAATGTCAGCCGGACACGATCGCCCTTAGGCAGCACGACCGAAATCCCGTCCTCGAACATATCTTTGACCGCCTGGGCCGGCATCAACGCGTTCGCACCAGGATCTGCGATGCGGCTGACGAGGTGATCGATAGCTTGTCGCACGAGGATCTCGGTGCCGTCCTTCGGATCCTCATCCGGCAGGGCTGCGCGTAACGCGTCGCCGAACGGCTCAGCTACGCGCCGCCGACCACCGGCGTCCAGGCCGCCCAGCTGATACTCGATCGGCCCCTTCTCGGTCGGCACAACGAGGCGGTGCGGCTGACCGATCCCCAACCGGCGATTCGCTTTGACGTAAGGGGGAATCTTGCCCCGGTGGCTGCGCGCGTCGTGAACAACACCGGGCAATGCATCGGTCAACGGGGTGCTTCCGAACATGCCGCCTTGGTGAGACTCGTGGACCGTGCCGGGGATGATGCTGCCACTTCGGCTCAGGGGGATCCCGGTTCGATTCAGCGGGATCGACGTGTTGCTAGCCGTCGGCGCGGACAGAGCGGCCGGTTCGGTACGAGCGGCCGGTTTGGTACGAGCGGCCGGTTCGGTACGAGCGGCCGGTTCGATGGAGTTTCCGGCAAGTTGCGCAGTCAGTTCTTCGACTTCATTGTCGCGGGGCGGAGCGGATAGGTTGGCCTTGCGCAGCATTTGCAGGAAAGTCGGGTCCGAAAGCAGCCGGCTGCCGGCCGTGGAGGCAAGGAACCTCGACGCGACGCTGCCCAGCCAGGGCCACGGCGAGCCGTCCATCCCGATCGCCGGGGCGCCTCCCGGCTCGGCGGGCAGCAACTTCGACAGCCGTGTCGCTACCCGCGTGGCGACGGTTCTGATTTCCTCGGCGTGCGGTTTCTGTTTGATCATCAACAGAAGCGAAACGTCACGCAATAACTGTTCCGTGCCCGCATCCGGTCCGCGCACCAACGCGTCGTCGTTGGATTGAGCCAGCGCCCGAATTCCCAGCGCGGCCACACCCAACTGCCACAGTTCGGCGTCCCCGGGGCCATTGCTGAGCCAATGCACCGCAGAGCGCTCGCTGAGATAAAGGGCGCCCAACGCAACGTCGTCATCACCGGTCCGGATGGCGCTGGATCGCGCAGCCGCGGCGACCGGCGCCGCACCATCCCGCTCCGCATTCGAACGAGCCGAGTGACTACCGGCGATGGACGGGCCAACGGTAGCCGTCGTCGACGGCGGCAAGCCAGCTGTCGTTACGTCATCGGTGGAATCCGTCAAATCGATGAAGCTGGCGCCCAGCGACGGTCGCAGCCGTCTAGTGCTCGCACTTACGTCGCCGTACCAGTCGGAAAGTCCACGCAAATCACTCGGCGGCAGGTCAGAGTCGAGAGGCGGATCGTCCGAGAGTTCGCGCCTATCGTGATTCGGATTCCGCCAATCTTCGACCACCGTAGGCAGCCGCGGCGGCTTCCGGAGCTTGCGGTGGAATTGCAGACCGTCGGGCACCTCGATCGTTACCCTAGGGCCGGCCAGACGGTTACCGAACCGACTCGGACTAAACACATGTTTCACCCGCGGTGTCAGCAGAGTCAGACGTACGGTCGCGCGGTAATCGCCCGCCTTGAATTGGACCGGATCTAACACTCGGACTTCGAGGGCCACGCCGTTATCGAGATGGGCCACCGCCCAGCCATCCGGATTATGCATTGCGGTCAGCACGAGCCCGAGCCAGTACCTTGGCGGGTACTTACCGAGGTATCTCTTCGTGGCCCGCCGACCAAGCAAACGCCATATCGCGTCCAGGACTTCGGGACTGAGGATTTCCTTTTCGAACACAGCCGTATCGACGTCCGACCGGTCGCTCTTGTGGCTCGCGCCACCACTGCCAGCCACGGACGTCGCAGTTTCGGGGTATCCCGCGACAGAAAGCGCTGACCGAACGCCGCCGGGCAAAGCTTTCACCAGAGCGTCGATCGCGGACCGCACCGATCCGTCCGTCACCCTGTAGTCAAGCAATAGCGGTGCGGCGAGATTGACGAGTTCCGCATCCTCGACGGGGGGCTGGTAATCACCCTCCCGTATGGACCCCGCCACAAATGTGGCAGCAGCCGGCAACGATTCGACGGCCTTCCGCATAAAGGCTTGCGCGTCTCGGAGTCCGGGAACTTCTGAGGCCACGAATATATCCCACGCCGTGCCGCGGTAGGTCAATGAGTCGAGCGTCATTTCGGCGTAATTGGGCAATTGGATGCGCAAGTACTCCAACGGCCGGTCGAGTTGAGCCGTGAACGGACCCCGCAGTTTGATCGGCGGTATCGCCGCGACGGGGCCGGACGTAGACTCGCTGACCGCTGCAAACTCCAACTGACCAGAGCCACGATCGGACCCGGCCAGTTGCAAATAGAGTTGCGGCGTCGGAACGACAATTGAATCAGGTGGCACCGCAGCGCGGTCAAACAAAGCAGGCCGCCGAATTACCATCGTAATCACGTTCAGTTCTAGGCCCGCGCCGGGATGCCGGACGACTACACGATCAACGGACGGGTCCGCGTACCAGCCGGAGCGCGGTAAGTACAGCGACCTGCCGTCCCGCAGTGTCACCCGTTGATGCAGGGATTCAAATGCCTTTTCGTCGAGTACCACGGGGGTATGGCCAGACGAGACGCGCGGCAACTCGGGTCCGGTAAGAGCGGCCGGCTCGTCAAGAGCGGCCGGTTCGGTGGGGTTGCCGGAAAATTCCCGAGTCATTACCTCGACGTCAGCGTCGCTGAGCGGCAACGACCCGACGCTGCTGTAAGCATCCCCACCGTCATCATAATCCGGTTGGCTAAGGACAGAAAGCGCATCATTAAAGGCCGCAGCATTATTTGACCTGACCTCCTCCAGTGCTACCGGACCGGCCGCGTGGGCGAGTTCATTCCAATCGAGGGCAGTCGAATGACCGAGCGCGTCCAGGAACCGAATAACGGCGTTGGCAGCTGGCGACAATAACTGCAAGGCTTGGGCGGATTGCGGATCCCCCTCCGGCACTGACGATTCCGTGGGCCCAGCCCCGAACTCCTCGTCCTGATCGGGCTCCTCCTGATCAGGACCATCTCCACCACCACCACGCAGACGCAACGGCCGCTCTTGCAGCGTGGAATAGAGACGCAACCAGTCAATATCTATCGTGTAGCCCCGTTCGCCCACGGTTATGCCGAACCTGGGCGGCAGGAGCGCAGCCGAATTAGTTCGCAGCACGTTCGGGGCGATGAATTCTATTGCCGCCCGCATTGATTCTTCTACATATGTACGATTCACCTGCTCACCGCCCAGACGTGAAACCGGTCCATACACCTCACAGACCAGCTGCTCGACTTTCGCGGGCAGGTTAGGCAATCCGGGCGATTCTGCATCAAGTCCTCGCGCGGGGAACCCGCGGAGCCAGGTCCTAAGCCCGAGGAGGACCGCGTTATTGACCTGGAGGACCTGCCACGCAAGCTCAAACGACACTATGAGGGTACGACGGGCGCGGGTTATACGAACGCTCTTCGTTTGCGGTGTCCAACCCCTATCCCCTTGGGCGCGGACACGGAGCACCGCCAACATGACACGAATCAAAGCCGCGCGCTCGTTCGTCGGGATGGCCGCTCCAGTAATCCCGCCTTTCATCAAATCGGTTACGGCTATGGCTAGGTCGGGCAGCCGCTCATCGGGCACCCGCGCCAACTGCATGAGCCGCGGCTGGCGAGCGCCTGTCTCGAGGACGTGTGCGGTGAAGGATATGAGGTCGCCCAGGCGCTCGACGAAGTCGGACGGCCCGAACAGCGCCGGCGGCCGACCCACACCGGACCACCCGCCGTCCGATCCGACAGCATTCGCAGCCACCGCCCGAAGATAACTATCACTGCTGCCGACGTAGTCCCACAACCGCCACTCCTCGAGCACGCCGCCAGGGAAGTAACGACTGTCTTGGTCGGCGGCAACGTTGGGAAACAGCGGCCAACGGCCGCTTTTCTCGGCGACCAAACGCGAAACGCCCAGCAGGGCTGCTACTAGCCGCCGGCGACTGACTGTCCTACGTGCGTCAGTTCTCCGCTCCGCCGCCGCCCTGTGACCGTGCACCTCTGGCGCGTAGAGGCCAGCCGCCAGATCCATTGCTGCGAGAGCTTCCACGTCGATATAGGCAAGTTGCACCGCCACCGGCAGAGCCCCGTCAAACACATATGGAACCCAGGTCGGTTGGCCCAGCCTAGATTGGCCCCGCTCACGAGGGATCCGGTCTCGCAACTCCGTCAGAAGTTGGGCGTTGATCCAGTCCGCGGAATCGCTGCTGACGGAGGCGGCACGAACATTGAGGTCAATCCATAGGTCAAACCGGTCGAGCCGACGCACCTCGGCGACGGCCGTGGCCGCCTCCTCGTGAGTTAAATTCTCAACAGCAGGGACGAGTGACCCGCCAGTCAGCTGTGGCGACCAGCGAACATCCGCACTTGAGGGCAGCCGGATCGGATCCGCCGGTAATCCGACCGCCGGGAAAAGTTCGTTCGCAATCCGAGACGAAGAGGCCACCTGCGCAGATCCAGATGAATTCCGGCGTGCACGCTCTCTCGACTGTCGCCGCAAGACGGTCTGCTCCACCAGGTCTTCGAAAGTCGGTATCCGAAACAACGCCGAGGGCGGCGGAGGCGCCGAAGTCTGATACGCCGAGGGCGGCGGCGCCCAAGTCTGATACGCCGAGGGCGGCGGCGCCCAAGTCGAGGAGTCGACCCATCCGTACGGGACTAGAGCCGGCGGTTGAAGGGACGGCCCCGGATAATTCAGATCTTGGGAGCTGCCCTGAGGCAATCCTTCATACGGATACACCTGAGGCAATCGTTCATACGGATTCACCGGTCCCTGACCGGCGCGCCACAAGAAGTGCTGCCACTCTGCGTCGCTGCGGTCGTTGCGGTCCGCCGTCCGCAACAACGACCCTTCCGGCGGACCCGAATCAACCAACCCCGGCACCGGCACACCGCCTGCGGGACGGGCCCACGGCGACCGCGCGTCCCCACGCGTCCCGCTCAGACCCGCTGTCAATTCCTCAATAAGAGGAGGGTTATCGCGGACGGTGCCGGGCAGCATCGCCACAACCACGCTCCGCGCCCCGACATCGATCCCCTCGACCAGACCTCGCCCGGGAAGCCGGGAAACATGACCCGTCACAGTCGCCGACGGCTTCGCTGTCTTCAACGACGCCGCCTCCGCAACGAGACGATTCGCTAGCAATGCCGCTGCCGCATCCCGCACCACACCCTGCGCCACCTGCACCCCCACAACCAACCCACGCCGAGCAATCACCCGCGTCACAAAATCTGCCGCCCGCTCCAATTCCTTCCCTGCCAGCAAATCCACCGCCGCCACCGACCCAACACCCGCAACGGCCGACAGTTCCACCGCCGCGGCCGACCGTTCGTCATTCAACAACCCCCGCGCCCCGGCATAATCCGGATACTGCAGCTCCTCCGCCAACGGCCGCCACGAATCCGGAATCCGAACCGTCCGCGTAGCCCCAAACCCCGGATCCGACGCGGGAAGCCACGGATTCCACAAATACGTCACCGTCTCCGGCAACGCCACCACCAATGCCCGGTCACGGACCCAATCAAAGAACTTCGACGCGATCTCCGCACCGGAAACGGCAAATGAATCCTCGGCCTCGTTCGAGATCAACGTCGGCAACCGCCGTACCTCGCCTGCAACCAACTCCACCAATTCCGGTGGAAGCCGGCGACCAGACCAGCGACCAAGCCCAGCCTCAACCTGCGGCAACAACTGATCCGCCAAATGCTCGACCGCACGGCGAACCCCGGCCGACCTGTCCTGAGTCCCCAGTGGGGCGTAACCACTATCCTGGAGTTCTTGTAGAGCGGAACCGCCGCGACGCCGCGCCTCATGCACCTCGGGCTCCAGCGACAGCCATACCGGACTAACCGGGTGAAGATCGAACAAAGACCCAAGCGTTCCATCGAAAGTGATTGCAAATACGGCAGTGAGCCACGCCACCGGCGACCAGGGAGCCGAACCCGTCTGCCGCAGCGCCGCGGCAAGTGCCACCACATTTTCGCGATGACGCAATACTTCACCAAACCGGTAAGCCTCGGGGGGAACGAAGCGCCCCGAGGCCTCGTCGCCCCACCGCAGAAACCTTTCGGCCAGCGCCATATCCAGGTAACTCACACCAGAACCAACCGGATGACTCGGATCAAGCAAATGCGCCACCGCATGCAACACGGCTCTAGCCAACGATGCCCGCTCAACAGACCAAGACGGATCGTCGCGGTCAAGTGCCGACCCCAGCGCCGCGAGGAGCGCGACCCGATACCCCGCATCCAAAAATCGAGCTAAGAGTCCGTCCCACCTGGTCGGCGTATCCATTGGCCCGCGTCCCAACGCCTGCGTGACATACCCAAGCAGCGCACGCTCGACGTCCGCATCCATCGCGTCCGCCACCACCTCCAACGGATCGTCCACCACGGCATTTGACCCGATCAGCTCAGCCAGCTTGACCGGGTCAATCCGTCTTCCAACCATTTCCCCCGACAGCACCGTCCCGAGACGACCTAGGTAATCGCGCGCCTGCGCCACCGTCGATAACGCAAGAGCCCTTAACTCATCTTGCGAATCGCGCGGGACGCTATCGGCGCGTTCGATGGCCAGCACCGCATTACTCAACACCGCATCACTCCACAACGGCTGGCTCGACGTCACCGGCACAACCGGCACAACCGGCGACTCTGCAGCAGCCAACCGCCGCTTCTGACCGGCAGCCAAGCTCGCCAACGACTTCACCGCACGCCCAACCGCGTCCGCCTCAACCCGACGCCCGGGCGGCAACTCCTGCGCCACCGCCCGCGTGACCAACGGCTGCAACCGCGACCGCATTGACTCCGCCGCCAGACCCACATCCCCCGACAACGGCGGCGCGGCCTCAAGCAATTTCGCTGCCCGAACAGCGGTCGCGTCGACAAGACCTTGATTGTTTCGCTCAACGCTGGCCATCATCACCCACGGCCCTGGCCGCGAGATATTGGCCAACGGACCAGACCAGACGAGGCCGATGGTATAGGCCAGTTCGCTGACGACCGCAATGAAATCACGCGGCAAAAGAGCGTGCGGCGTTCCGCGCACGCCGTCAGCGACCAGCTCTATCACCGCATGCATTGATGTCCGTACGTCCTGGCCCGGGCTTCTCACTCCAGAGCGGCGGTACACCGACCGGATCCTCTGCTCGACATCCGAGCCCAGATCCGGGAAGGTCCGCGAGACATCGATTCTTGCGCGGCTGCTAAGCCAAATCGTTAGCGCAGGCGTGATTCCCGCGATTGCCTCATCGGCCAATATCTCCCGCCAGACCACGGTGAAGGGCCGATCTATCAGCTCCCTTCCAGCAAGGTGCAGCTGGACGGTGGCGTCACCGGGCGTCCAATGCCGATCGTGCTGGCGCTGGCTGCGTGCCACTTCGAGCATTACGCGGAGCAGCGCGGCATCGCGAGTCGCCGGTAGGTCAAAGGTGGTGATCCCGCGACGGAGCAACGCCACCACGGACCCCGACACGAACTTCAAGAAATCGCTGGGCAGCCGCTGGGTTTCCTGCCGCCACCGAGTCCTTTGAACCACATGGGCGGTCAGGGCAACTAGATCGCCGACCCGCAAGACAGGCAGGGGACCAGCGCCACGAAGACCAGCGCCACGAAGACCACGCTGCGACTGGATCAGCACAGACGGCGGCCGAGACACCTGCCCTTGCAGCCTGACTATTAGCTGGGTCTGTGACCCGGCTCCGGACGAGGCGACCGCAGTTTGGTACTCAGCATCCTGGTAGTCAGGATCGTTGAGGACGTGACTCCACACGCGCCACCATTCCATCATGCGAGCAGGAGCGAAATCGCTATCCGGATAGGCGGGCCACTCGCCGGTCATATCAGCGATGTAGCGAGACAGTCCTAACACTGCCGCCAACGCCGGCCATTCCGCGGACGCCGACACCGGCCATGCCGCGGACGTGTGCATGGCATTGGTGCGCTCCGAAGGTTCCACAGGCACGCCAGGCATCAACGGCCGCCGTGTCGGGTCGGACGCATCCGCATCCGCTAATGCCGCCAAGTCGCGATACGCCGCCTGTACGGCAACTGTCAGCGGTCCTACAAGAGGTTCTCGCGAATTGGCCTCGCCTATGTCAGTACGGTCAGCGAACGCACTCAACGCCCAATTCGTTGCCCTTTGCAGCGCTGTGTATGACCGATCCGTCAACGCAGCATCGATTCCATCGGCCACCGCCTGAAGCCACTGGAGGGCACGGCCGACGTTCGCACGCTGCCAGGGACGAAGCCAGCCATACGAGCGCAGACTGGCCAGAGCCTGAGCCGCCTCAAACGGAGGCAGATAACGCGGAGTCAGATAAGGAACCGCGGTCATATCTGAACTCGCCGACAAAGTTGCGTCGCCGACCGGGGCGATCGTCCCTAGCTGGCTGCTATAGCGGGTGTCCCACGGGGACACGTCACTGCCGTCGAACTGGCTAATGCCAAGCGGCGGCGGCGCCAGCCACGGACGCGAATCGTTTACACCCGAACTGTCACCGAAGGTAAGAATCGAATCTGTCAACCCATACCGACCCGCCGTCAACGGCACCCCCAGGTGGGAATACGCAATCGGCGGTTCCGTAATTGGCCCCGTATACATATCCAGCGAACTTCCTTGACCCTGCCACTCACCCGGATATGGCTGGCGACCAAGACTCTCGTACCTACGCCAGCGCTCCACACGCTCGGCACGCTCGGCACGCTCGGCACGCTCGGCACCAAATTTTTCACGGGGACGACTACCGCCGGGCAGCCCTTCCTGGGCCGTCACTCCCCCCGCCAACTCCCACACCAACTCGGCCAGCGGGACGGCTACCGCCGGCCCACCCGGCTGATCCGACACCACCCCAGCCAAGGCCGAAGCCAACGCCGCCGCCAAACGCACAACCGGTCCCGCAGCCGGATTACCCATCCGATAAAGCGCCTTCGACAGTGGCCGCTTTTGCTTGGGGGCGCTATAAGGTCCTGCCAGCTTGTCCTTGGGGGCGCTATAACGTCCTGCCAGCTCGGCCACCAACATGCGCTGCGCGGACTCAACCACCAAGTCACGCCGACCCCGCTCAAGACGACCCAGCGACGCTCCCGCAACCGCCACCAACGCGGCATCCCAATCAACCACCACATGAACCGCCCGCTGCGGACCCACCAAAAC
Organism: Frankiales bacterium; assembly: GCA_025966315.1. Taxonomy (GTDB): domain Bacteria; phylum Actinomycetota; class Actinomycetes; order Mycobacteriales; family Jatrophihabitantaceae; genus Jatrophihabitans_A. The sequence continues at coordinate 54,523 of JAOPUZ010000060.1, forward strand.
ATCAATCCGCAGCGGCGCCAAATCAGCCACCAGCCAATGCCCCTGAACCAAGTACTCCCCCGCCACCCGGGCACCCGCCGCCAACGCCGCCTGCACAACACCTGCCGCCGCCCCGGCCCCGGCAACCGCACCCCCCGCCTGAGGCGAAGCCGACCGCTCAAGCTCCCCCACAACAACCCTCCGCACCCGCTCCACCAGATCCGGCGCCACCCCAGAACCGCCCGTCTGCCGCTCGACCGCACCCAGCACCGCACCCACAATCCGCGCACCCAGCACCCCAGCCCCAAACAACTTCCCACCCACCACAAACCTCGCCAGGACCTGCGCAGACACCAAATTCCGCTTGAACGCCAACCCCGCAACCCGCACCGCGGACAACTCCAACCGCAGCTCCACCCCATCCACCGCAGGCCCCTCCACCGGCGCCGCCGCGGACTCCGCCAACATCCGCTCAATCTCACCAGCCCCCGGTACAACCGCAACCCCGGCAACAACAGAATCCGGCAGCACGCGCCCCAACGAAGCAACCACACCCTCAATCACTCCCAGCTCACCGCTCGCCGCCAACCCCGGCCCCTGCCCCTGCCCCTGCCCCTGCCCAGCCTCGAACCACTCCCGCCCTCCAACCGCCCGAACGTCGCGACGAAGCAACCGCACCGCCCCCAACCTCGCCTCCCCCGGCCATTCCGGCACCGCATGACCCACCCCGGCATGACCCACCCTGGCGACCAGCACATCCATCACCACCGACACCAACGCCACACGCCACAACCACAACGGCGCCGACCGCGCAACCAACTCATCCGCCACCAAGCGTGCATCCAACGGCAAGGTAGCGCCGGAAGGCGCGTTTGTGGTCGCGGGTCGCGCTGGCAACCCTAAATTGTCGAACTGCTCAGTAAGACTCGACAGCGACACACCATCCGACTCAGACTCATCCGAGTACCAGGCAACCTGCCGATCCATATCCGATTGCCCCGCATCCGAATCAGAGTCGTACCAGGCAACCGGCAAGGCCAACCGATCCATATCCGATCGCCCCGGATGATCCAGAACGTTGGCTCGCCAACTCGCAAGCTCGCGCGATGTCAGCAAGTCATGCGCCTCAGCGGCGTCCGCGGCCAACTCCGCAGCCTGTTGAAGCCTCACTTCAAACGGCTGCCGGTTACCGTCGCTCGCCACGTCCACAGCAGCCGGGACGTCTGACAGCAACCGCATCAACGCTTCCATCAACGACTCGGCCACCGTCGCCAGCGACACACCCGCACTATGGTCGGCTAGCGCAGGTTGCAGCAACGCAACCACATCCGCGCGAACCTGCGGCCACTCCCCCCAATACGGATCTTCAGAGTCCGTCACTAACGCGTCCACAACCACGGCTATCAACCCCAGCTGCCACAACTCTCGCCCGGCGGGTGGGTCGTCCTCCAACCAGCCCGATACGCGGTTCGGTTCGAGAGACGCCACCGGGACTGACTCGCCCGGCTCGTCTCGTGCCACCAAGGCTCGTTCCAGCAAGTCAAGCTCGTTAAGGCTGCCGGACCCATCACCATGCGATCCTGACGATTCCGCATCGGTCGATGACGCTGTTGTCGATGGCGCTGTTGCCGATGGCGCTGGTGTCGATGGCGCTTGTGTCGATGGCGCTGTTGCCCATGACGCTGGTGTCGATGGCGCTGTTGCCGATGGCGCTTGTGTCGATGGCGCTGGTGTCGATGGCGCTGATGCCTGGCCGTAGGCGCGGGCTGGGTCGAGTTTGTCAGCCAGGGTGTCGACCAAGGCGGCCAAGCCGGAACCGTCGGTGCGAGCGCTGTACGCGGCGGCGAGCCGGTCTACCTGCTTGGCTCCCGCGTCGGATTCGATGATGTTGCGCGCGTCGGGGTCGACGACGATGCTGTCGCGCTGCCGCAACAACCCAGCAACCGCGGCGGTCAACACCCCGGCAGCCCACTCACGAGCCCGCGCCGCGGTGGGCTTATCCAAACTGGCCAGCTGAATTCGCGCGGCCTCGGTCAGCGCATGGTCCCACCCGATCACGGCATAAACCATCCGATCCGGACCAACCGAGTACTCGACCCGCACCACTGGCAACCCGTCCGAGACAAGCCGGCCCCGCGCCAAATGCACCCCCGCCACCGCCGCCCCCGCATCCATCGCAGCCTGCACCCGCTCCTCACGCGTTCGGCTCGCATCAACCGGCTCGGTCACGGACAGCCGGTCAGTAACCGCGCGCAGCACCCCACTCTCCAGACTCTCCAGCGCGGGGATATCCAACGCGAAGCCAAGGTCCGAGTGTGTGTCAGCCAAAGCCGTGACGCGGGCGGTGATCGCCGCGGTCACCGCGGCGGCCTCCCTGCGCAAGGTGACCTCGAGCCGCGCCGACTCGACCAGGGCGAGATGGTTACGCGTAACCACGGCCGTAAACACCCACGGCTGGTTCCGTGGCGCCATCCTCGACTGGGCCGAGAGATAGCCGATCGCCGCGTCCCGTACCAGAGCTCTGGCCCTGTGTACTGCCGCCACCCGGCCGCCCTCGGTCAGTACCCTGTCCACCTCAACCACCGCGTCGTTGAAGCGCGACCCGGTGAAGTGCGGCTGGTCCGGGAGTGAGTCCGGAAGCATGGCGCGAGCATCCACACCGAGTGTTTCGGCAACCTCGCTGGCCAGCACGCCCACAAGCCGCCGCACCGCACCAACTGACCGCACACCGTAATGCGAGTCCGGGAACTCACGCCGGCCGCGGATCACCATCACCCCCTCCGCATCAGACACCCCCGGCGCCAACGGGAAACTCAACCAACCCGGCAGCAGCTCCCCCAACCCACCACGCCGCAGCCAACCCACCATCCGTTCCACCTGATCCTCCGCCGGACCCGTCTCACCAACCGCAGCCAGCACACCCACCAATTCACTGAAATTACCTGACATGTAGGGGACTCCCGTCGCCCTAGCCAGGATCTGCAACCTCGTCTCCGCAGCAAAGGCTGAGAGCATCCGGTCCAGCCGCAATTGAGCTACCACGCGCGTCGCCACATCCGTCGGCGCCGCCAACCGCAGCCGCGCCGCCTGCCCCAACGCCTCCCAGTAAGCCGGCGGATAATCCACCGCACCCTGCTGGGGCACGTACTGAAACACCCGGGCGGCAAGTCCGGACGACCGCAGTATCAACCTGTCGATCTCCCGCGACCAGGTCCGTCCCAAAATCTCATTGCGATCGGCCTCAGGTTCATAGCCCAGCCCCAAAATCTCATTGCGAGTGTCCAGAAGTTCCTGGCGCAGCGCCTGGATGGGCGCAAAATCCGCATCAGGGTGGTTGCCCAATCGCGCCTGAAGCGCCCAAAGGGGCGGCCCCATCTCCGCCCTTACCTCCACCACAAAGGCCGGGCGTCGCTCCAAGCCCAAGCCGAGATCCGGAGTGGTGACCCGGAACGAGAGTGGTGAGAACAATCTCGGGAGCTGGCGGTAGTGGACGGGGAGGGTCCGCAAAAGAGGGTTGAATGGGCGCAGCATGTTGTTGATGAGAGCGTCCATCGTCGTGTGAACCTGACTGAGCCAAACGGCGCCGAATGGATCCAGCCCGGACCGGTCAGCCAACCGCCACACCAACCAGGGCACATGCTCCAGCACCCAGGACCGAGTCGCGGAACCACCGGAGTTCACTTCGTAATGCATAGGGTTCAAACGACGAGGGATACTCGCGACGTGCCAGGCGATCTGCTGCCAGGCTCGATCGGGCAACGCCGCCGACTCTGACCGGCGCCACGCGTCATACACCGCTGCCAGCACGGACCTCAACTCGCCCAACGTGGCAACGTCAGCTCCGCTGACCGATAACCCCAACCACGCACGCACCGCCACCGCGTCCAGATAACGCAAACCGGAATCGGTCGGGGCAATCACGCCGACCTCCGCGGCGATCTGCTCAACCAACGCCCACTCCAACGACCCAACCAACTCTAAACGGGCCGGAGGCGGCTGGTGCTGAGTCCATAACCGCAGCACCCCGCTCAGGCGGTACAACTGCTGCTTATCCGGGACAAGGCCATAAAACCGAATCCCTAGCTTCCTCCACAACTCCAACCGATCATTATTTGTGCGGCGCTCGGCCTGATCACGCACCTCAAGCGGGTCGACCACTAGCTGTGAATACTCCAGCTCGTAACGCGTCCCCACCCATTCAAACCAGGCCCGCACATCAGCCACCGATTCGAGTGATCTCGGCACCAGGTCAAGCGAACGAGCAAGCGATCGGACGACCGACGCCATCGAAGCGTCCACCGGACCAGCTGCCATCGCCGATGTTCCCCGCGGCGGAACGTCACCCAGCAACAACCCCAACGACAACGGCGACAACGAGCCTCTCGCCAGAACCGCATCCACTCGAGACGCGGCCCCTGGATCGACCGCAAAGCGCGAGAGCGTCCCCGACGGCACCCTCGGCATGGAAGGAACGCCTACCGCACCCGGAAACTGCCGTCTCAGATACTCCGCGTCAGCCACCGTGTCGGTAAACGGAATCTCTCCCCCAGCCGCCCAGGACAAATCCCGCGAACTTCCTTGGCCCTGCCGCCGACGCGGATCCAGCAAGTCGTGGGCCAGCAAGTCACGATCACCATATCGCTGTAAAAAATTCCTGAACTCGTCATCGTCAAGGGGATTGGTACCGCTACCGGCGAGCAACCCCAACCGTCCCGCCAACCCCTCCGCCAATTCCGCCACCAACCCCGACACCACTGGACCAGCCGCATCACCCAGATGAGCCGCCAACGCCGCCGCCAACCACACCACCCGCGACCCACCCTGATCCCCCACCACCCCAACCGCTGTCCCCTCAGCCGCAACCTCACCCAACCCCGCATACCTACCCGCCACCAACCCCCGCACCGCGGCCACCAGCAACCCCCGCGCCTGCGCCTCCCACCCCGCCCGAACACCCACCGCCACCACACCCAACCGCCGCTCCGCCACCACCCCAAACCCCACACCCCAATCCACCCCAGCCCGCACCGACCCCGACTCACGCACTAGAACGTCCACCTCCACCCCCAACCCCACCGAACCCCACACACCCTTACCCACCAACACCCCAACCACCCCCCGCACCGCCCCCCGCACACCCGCATCCACTACCGCCTGCACCCCACCCTTCGACACCCCACCCTTCGACACCAACAACTCCTGCACCACCACATCCCGCACCCCACCCACCAACCCACCCACCACCCCCGCATCCACCACCCCCGCCCCATCCACCACCTTGGCCGCGCCCACCACCCCCTCCACCACCCGACGCGCCAACCCATCCACCGACACACCACCCACCACACCCACCAACCGATCCAACACGCCCTGCGCCGCCACCAACCCCGCCGCCACCACATCCGGATGAACCCGAACCACCT
>JAOPUZ010000011.1 GCA_025966315.1 Frankiales bacterium
GTCCCCGAATGCAGTGCTTCCATAACCACAAACCTAAACGCAGGGTCCGACAGAAACCGGGCCGTAAACGCCCACCGGTCGAGAATCATCAACAAAATAAGCCGAAAGCGAACACCCGCCCCGAGTCACCGACACCGACCCCGACACGATCGCTACCGATGCGCGAGTGGCCTCAAGCCGCGCGCGGTGAGGAACCGCGGCCACCAGCACAACACGGACGACAGCCGCGACACCAACAGTCGCAACGCCAGGGCCTGCAGCATCAACAGCCGCAACACCAACGCCTGCGACACCAACGGCCGCAACACCAACGCCTGCCGCATCAACAGGCGCGACACTAACAGCCACAACGCCAACGCCTGCGACACGAACGGCCGCGACACCAGCGCCTGCGACACGAACGGCCGCGACACCAGCGCCTGCGACACCAGCGGCCGCGACACCAACAGCGGCGACACCAACGCCTGCGACACCAGCGCCTGCAGCACCAACGGCCGCGACACCAACGCCTGCGACACGAACGGCCGCAACACCAACGCCTGCGACACCAACGCCTGCGACACCAACGCCTGCGACACAAACGCCTGCGACACCAACGGCCGCGACACCAACGCCTGCGACACCAACGGCCGCGACACCAACGTCTGCGACACCAACGGCCGCGACACCAACGCCTGCGACACCAACGCCTGCGACACCAACGGCCGCGACACCAACGGCCGCGACACCAACGCCTGCGACACCAACGCCTGCGACACCAACGCCTGCGATACCAACGCCTGCGATACCAACGCCTGCGACACCAACGCCTGCGACACCAACGCCTGCGACACCGGCGGCCGCGGTGTCTGAGTCGGTTTCTGGATGTCGCGCTGTCATAGGGGTAAACGTAGACACGGGGCCCGACAAGAATCGATCCGAAGCGACCAGGCCGCCGAGAATCATCAACGAAATAAGCCGAAAGCGAACAACAGCGTGCCGTCACAAGTGCAAGCACGTCGGCCAGCCGCCAGCCGTAGCCGGGTTTCGGATGTTGGTTGGTGGAGTTGGTGTGTGCCTGGTAAGGACGATTTGGACAGGACACGGCAGATTCTCGGAGTGCACCGCACCGACACTTTCCCTATATTGTTATGGCTAAATCACGGTCAGTAACATTGTCGGGCCCGACCCGAAACAACAACGGCCCGCAGCACGTGAGCCAGGATAACCTTGCAGTCATCCCAGCTCGCTCGTTGATCCTCAGTCCTAATTGGTCATCACGAACAAGTGAGAGGGGCGTCCTGCAGGCCGCTCAGCGCCTGCGGGTCTGTTCCGCTGGAGGGCCAGCTGTTGGCGGCGACGCGAAAGTGTCGGGGCCGGCTTGCATCCAGGTCGAGCTGACCCGGGAGAACTGCTCTGTCGAGGCGCCAGACGCTCGCTCGATCTATTCGCCGGGGATTGCTGGCCTAGCGTCGAGCCGCGGCGGCCTTAGCGGCGGCGGCCTTGACGGCGGCGGCCTTCTTAGCAGCGGCTTTGCGTACGGCGGCGGCGTGCTTGGCGGCGGCGGCTTTGCGTACAGCGGCGGCCTTCTTGACGGCGGCGGCTTTGCGTACGGCGGCGGCTCGCTTCACCGCAGCATTGTGAGCGACAACTGCGGCGCGCTTGACGGCAACGGCGTGCGCCGCAGCAGCAGCTTTGGCGGCGGCAGCCTTGGCGGCGGCAGCTTTCGCGGCGGCGGCAGCCTTGGCGGTGGCGGCAGCCTTGGCGGCGGCAGCAGCCTTGGCGGCGGCAGCAGCCTTAGCAGCGGCAGCAGCCTTAGCAGCGGCGGCGGCCTTAGCGGCGGCGGCGGCCTTGGCGTCCGCAGCGGCCTTAGCAGCCGCGGCAGCGGCAGCAGCCTTCGCCGCGCCATCGTCAGAGGGTGCACCGGCTGTGGAACCCGCGGGCCCCGCCGAAGCCGCGACCGGCGCCAGCGCCGGGACGGTCGAGCCCGGAGTTGACCGAGCTGCGAGTTGGCTCAGCTGAAAGGTGCCGTCCCAGACCTGGTCATCGTGCGCCCAGTAGAGGCCTTGGAATCCACAGGTCACCGCTTGATTCATCGAGACCGCGAGTAGTCCGTCGCTACCAGTGCTGCGGTAATGAGCGAGGTTCGACGCGGTGAAGCCAGGATTCTCACCGGCCTTGCCGAAGCCGTACTCGTCCGCCAGGCGGCTGACCCAACGTACGGCGGACCATCCAGAGTAATTAGGCGCATTGACTGACACGGCACGGTCCGTCGTGGCGCAACCGCTATCGGCGCCGGAGCCGTCGGCCACCGAGGACATGTACGCAACAACGTTCGGCTGGCCGACGAGGTCGGCGTAGACCTGGCCCCACACCGCGCCGACGCCGAGTGTTCCGTTCGGCAGGTTGGCGGCGATGGCGCTCGTCCACTTGTTGGGTACGACGCCCATGCCGGGCGTGACGATCTGGAAGTAACCCGCGAAGCCGGTCGCCTGGATCACGCCAATCTGCCATTTTGCGACGTCGGCGAGTGACGCGATGTACCAGTCAGCCCACTGGCCGACCTGAGCCTGGGTGAGACCGGGCGTGCCGGTCTTCCAGGTCGGGAACGGATTGCGCTGCACCGTTGGTGGTAGGCCGACGCCGGTCAAAGCGTGCACGTCATAGCCCCAATAGGCGCCGCTCTGCGGGTATAGCAGCTCGCTCTTGCCACCGCTGGTCACCCGGATCGCCCAGAAGTTCTTGAATCCGAGCGCGGCGTCCGCGTGGGCGAGCATGTCCGCGGCGTAGCTGCGCAACTGCTGGTCGAAGACGAGGTTGATCTCGGACGAGGACTTGCCGGTCTGATCGACGAAGTGACTATCCGGCAGGGCTGCGGCCCACGCGGGTACGAAGTGCAAGCCCAGGCCGAGGGTGACTCGCATTCCGGCGTTCTGGTACGCCAGCAACTGGGCGCGCATCTGCTTCTCGTAGTTGGCGTCGAAAACGCCCGGCTTCGGCTCGTACGCGCGCCAGCTGAGTTCCATCATGGCGACCTTCAAGCCCGCCGCGGATTCGGTGGCGGCGGTGGCCGGGTGGGTGTCCAGGGTCGCGACGAACGGTCGTGGAGTTGCTGCTGCGGCAGTTGAGGCGTTGGCGATCATGCTGGTGCCAGTGGCCGTCAACGCGAGCACGGCGAAGCTGACGATGAATGATCGCGTGCGTGCGCGGCGGATAACATTCATTGGGTACGGCCCCTGTGGTCGGCTGCGTGGCGGGTCAGTAGTTGACGTCTCAGTAGTCAGATCGGTTACTCTCTGCAACTCTTTAGAGTGTCGAAACCACGGCAATTCCAAAGATCTCCTCAAGTACGGTCAAATTCGGTCGACTTCTCTCGCATTTCGACTACTCGGCGTCAGGAGCGCGCTATCCGGATCGCATTCCTGAGTCACACTGCGTTGTCCAGCGTGTTCCGCGTGGGAAGTCATCACCTCGCTCGCGAATTGGCCGCGATGGGGCATCACGTCGTCCACATCAGCAATCCCGTGTCCGTCGCGAGCCTGGTCGGGCGCGACCCGGAATTCCGGCGGCGGGCCCGGCTGGCGGTACCGCTGCGGCTACACCGGCATGACGACGTCCTGCACGCCGTTCCGTGGAGCGTCTTCCCGCTGTCTCGCGATCCCATCGGACGGCCGCTCACGCTCGGCTCTACCGGTCTGCTGCGCCGCCGCCTCGCCGCCGCCGGACTGTTGCCGATCGACGTGGCGCTGGTGGACGAGCCCAAGCTGGCGTACCTGCTCCCGATGCTGGCCGCGGCGACGGTGATCTACCGGCCGACCGACGTCAACGCCGCCCCGAGCACGCGAGGCGCGGAGGACCGCCTGCTCGCCGATTGCTCCGTTTGCTCGGATTGCCGTGGTGTGATCGCGACCTCGCAGCACGTCCTCGATGAGCTGACTCGCCGGCATCGGTTGAGCCGGACAGCCGTCATCGCCAACGGCGTGGATTTTGAGCGGTTCAACCGAGCGGGGGCCGCACCCTCGATTGAAACGGGTGCCGGCTCAACATCCGACAAGCGTCAGGGCGCCGTCTACGTGGGTGCATTGGACGCCCGTTTCGACTGGGCCGCGTTGACGGCGGTGGCCGCGGCCCGACCGGACGTGGGTATCGACCTGTTCGGCCCGGCCGGCACGCGACCGTCCAACGTGCCGCCCAACGTCCAGCTGCGTGGTCCGGTGCCGTATTCCGAATTGCCGCTGGTACTGGCGCGTTACCGGGTGGGCTTGTTACCGCTTTCCGACGAGCCAACCAACGCCGGGCGCAGCCCTATGAAACTCTACGAATACCTCGCGGCCGGCCTGTCCGTCTGGACGCGGGCCACGGCGTCGATGCCGGCCGAAATGCAGGACGTGCATCGGTACACCGGAGCGTCGGACGCGGTGAGCGCCTTCGCGGCCGCGTTGGCCGACCCGTTGACGGGGGACGGGATGCGGGCGGCCCGGGCCATGGATTGGTCCGCCCGAGCGGTGCAGTTGCTCGAAGCGATAGCGGTTATGACCCGGACGGATCGGTAGCCGCTGCGTCGCGTCCACCCCGCTGGCGACCCAATGCCGCCAGTGTCGAGCCGCCGATCACGATGAGGATCGCGCCCCCCAGCAATGCCACGAAGGTGCCGGCCGGCGCGTTGCGAACGGGCACCGGCAGATTCGCGCGACAGGTGCCGGCCGGCTTCGCTGCCAGCGGGCCGACTTGCCACACCTGGATTCCCTCCGACGAACGGCTCGCGGTGCGATAGATCAACGTGCCGTTCGTACTGATCCAGGCGGCGAGTTTCGGAGTCATGTTGCCGTAACTGTTGCGAGCGTCCTTGGGGGACAGCAGGAAGACGTGGACATCGGCCGCCAGCGCCGTCGGGCCGTCCTGGTAGTCGGTCACGAGCTGATCGGCCAGCGCGACCTGCCATCGAGCTTGGCTGCCACTGGCGTTCACGGGGGTGCACGCGGGCAGGTTGCGCGCGACAAACGCTGCGGCCTGGGTCGTCCCGTCGTCTCGTCCGATCAGGTAGTAGTGGCCCCAGCCGACGAGCGCCAGCCCCAGCCCGAGCACGCAGATCACGCCGGCGGCGATCAGTCTCGGCGTCCCGCCGCTGAACCGGTGCGGGCGATTCGCGCCGGTCGTTGTCTGCGCGCCGGTCGTTGTCTGCGTACCGGTCGTTGTCTGCGTACCGGGCGTCGGCTGCGCGACGGCCGCCCCGGTAGCTGCGAATGCCTCGACGCTCACCGGTTCGATGGCCGGCCACCAGCCGGCCAGGCCCGCGATCCCGTACGCGCACAGCAGCGCCGATACCGGGACGGTATACATCGTGAATTGCTGATTGCCTTGGCCGAAGGCGAAGGAGTAGCCGAAGAACGCAAAACTGGTGAGCGAATACGCGATGACGACGGCTACCGGCTCGCTCACGGACTGCCGCGCGATCAGTCGCATGGCCGTCCGGACAACCAGTACGACCAGCACCATCGCGGCCAGTGCCAGCTGGACGTAGCCACTGGCGTACAGCCAGGCGGTGCGTGAGAATTCGCCGCTGGCCGAGCTCTGTGCGACGTTGATCCCGGAGGTCTGCAGCAGTCCGGACAAGCGGCGCAGGCTGACTGTTTGCTGGCTCCAGAAGTAGCTGCCGTGTCCGGTGATCGCGGCCCACAGCGGGAACGTCAGCCAGATGAGTGCGCCGAGGCCGAGAGCGGCGAGGGCGATGAAGCTGCGGCGGCGATCACGCAGGACGAGTGCGGCCAGCAACGGTGTGAAGGCTTCGAACACCACCAGCTGTTTGGTCAGGCACGCGAGGGCGACGGCGATTCCGAGGCCGGCGACCTGGGTCGGGACGGAGCGGTGCCGCCAAGCGGTCGCGATCACTACGACGCCGGCGCCGGCGAACAGTGCCGCGGGCTCGAGCAGCACCGTTCGCCCGAAGCCCAGGAAGAACCCGTTGGTGGCGACGAGCAGCCCGGCCAACGTACCGATGAGCAGTCGCCGACGGTCGGCGAGCCGATCCATCGCTCGGGCCGGGCCGCCCCGGCCGATCACACAGACCAGCACGACTACGCCGACACCGAAAAGGGCGTTGAGATATCGCAGCGCGTGCAGGGAATCCAGCACCGGGCCGGTGCCGGTACGGGTGAGGAACTGCCAGGCGGCGGCGACCAGGAAGTACAGCGGCGGGTGGACCAGGAACGGCCCGCGGGCAATCGATACGGCGTCGTTGTTGAGGATGTGCCGGGCAAGCTCGGTGTACACGACTTCGTCCTGATCGAAATCGGGCGATCGGTTCAGCCGCAGCATGAGCAGCAGCGCGGCGATCGCCGCGGCGACCCCGAACAGGAACGCCGGCCGGTCAACCAGCCGCCGCCGGCCCGCCGCCGAGGGGTCGTTCGGGTCGTTCGGGTCGTCCGCATCGAGCTCGAGTTGGGTCGCGCCATCGGCACGGCTCACGGTGATCGGCTCCCTGATCGTCAACAGTCAGCGGCCAGCTGCTCAGCACGCCCCACGATGTCGCGTAGGACATTGCGGATCAGCGCGAGTCACCAGCTGGGCTCGAAGCCAACACTCTAAGGGCAATGTGTAGGTGGTCTGGACCGAACGGGGCGCGTTCGTCGGAATTCGTGGACAACCCGAGCACGGAGACGGTGTGCCGGGTTCGTCGTACCGGCACCAGGATGGACGAGCTCAGCTCCGGTCGGTGCAGCAGGTTGCGCAGTTCCGCCGGCAGCGGGGCGGTGGATGAGATGAGCACCGGACGGTTGGCCCGCGCGATGTAACGCGCGACCGGGGCGTCGGCGCGGAAGCCGTGCTGCCGATGGCGCCAGATGTGCGCTTGCGCGGCATCGGTGTGCCGTGACATCAGGGACAAACTCACCTGCTCGACGGCGAGGGCGTCGGCCAGGCGATCCAGTAGTTGTTCGGGATGTTGCCAGCGCGCCGGGATGGCCGCGCTCGCCCGACGATCCATGTTGCCGGCGATCGCGCCGTGCATTGTGTCGGCGTAGGCACCGGCCATCACGTTCACGCTCATGGTCTTGGATCGCTCGAGTGACTTCGCGGACAGCTCGGCCAGCAGGGCCGGGTCACCCAGCAGCCGCTGCATCGCCGCGCCCAGGGCCATCGCGTTGCCCGGCGCGACGAGCAGCCCGGTATGCGACGCGACTTCACGCACCCCAGGCAGATCCGAGGCCAGGGGCACGCAACCCGCGGCCATGCCTTCCATCAGCACCAGACCGTAGGCCTCGGCCGTGGTCGTGCTCGGCAACGCGATGACGTCGTGTTCGAGGTAGACCTGCCAAAGGTCGGCGTCGCTGAGCCGGCCCAGCAGCTGTACGGCCGGCATGTCGGCCCGCGCGATCCGCTCGGTGATCTGCGGCAACATCGGGCCGGCACCGACGATGGACAGCCTGATGCCGTGCTGGCCCGCGACCGCATCCAGCAGAACGTCCACGCCCTTGTAGCTGCGCAATTGCCCGACGAAGAGCACCTTCAATTCGCGCGGGAGCACACTCGTCGACGATCGAGGCGGCCGCGAGACGGCGGGGGCGGCCTCGACCGCCCAGGGAATGACGGTGACCTCCGGGCCGGTGGCGTGGCGGATCTTGGCGTGGTAATCGTGCGAGCTCACGACGACGACGTCGGCGAACTTCGACAGCAACCGATTGAGCTTGTTGTAGACGGCACACCAGCGTTCCCAGGAGCGAATCGCCAGATCCGAATGATGGGTGTAGACGATCGCGGGACGGTTGTGGTGGTGCACCGACCGCACGAACAGCAGGAACAGCTCGCTGATCGTCGGCACCGGGCCGTGCACGTTCACCACGTCGTAGCCGTGCAGCTGGCGTCGCAGCCGCGGCCAGAATAGTGCGAACGCCGAGATCCGAACCTCGTCACGCATGTACTTCGGGTAGTCATCGCGGCTGAGCACTTCGACGTGATGACCCTGCTCCTCCAGTCCCCGGCGCAGCAGGTCGACCGTCTTGGAGATACCGCTGATCACGGGCGGTGCTTCGGAGGTGAGAATCAGAATTCGTAACGAACCGGACCGAAATGGTCGCGGGTTCTGCTGAGCGCCAGCGCGGCGATTCGAGGTGCGACGCCTTGCTCGCAGTCCTCGTCGGGCCGAACCGACCAGTGCAAAAGACATGGTGCTCCCGGCATTCGTCATTGGCGAATGTATAAATCCCCGTGGCGCAACCAGCTTCGGTCACGTTGATCTTGGTGGTGCGACGTGTCGTACGAATAACTAAGAGATCGAAGTCATGTTAAAAGTACGTGACGCTTTGCGCGATCGTAGAGCAATTCGAGTTTTGCTGTCTGAGAGTCGATGGAAAATTCCGCGGCCACCCGGCGTTGTCCGGCGTGTCCCATTTTGGCGGCCAGCTCCGGATCGTTGAGAAGCTGTTCCAGTCGCTTGCTGAGGGCGGAAACATCGCCTTCGTTGACCAGCCAGCCGGTGATGCCGTCCAACACCGCTTCGGCCACGCCGCCGTGGTCGTAGGCGACGCTCGGCAGTGATTGCTGTGCGGCCTCGAGAAAAACCAGGCCAAAACCTTCGCAGTCACCGTCTGGCGCAACCCGAGACGGCCCGCAGAAGACCGTGTGTGAAGCGAGCTCGGAGGCAATCTCGGCCGAGGTGCGCATCCCGGTGAATCGAGCGTTGACGCCGAGTGTGCGGGCCAGTTCCTGCAAGGTTGCCGCCAGCGGTCCGTAGCCGACGATCGTGACCGGGATGGAGCGCAATGGCTCAGGCAACGCGGCAACCGCATGCAGCAAGTCGCCCACGCCCTTTTTCGGCACCAGCCGCCCGACGAAGACGATGCCGGGCTGCCGCCGCGAGTGGTCCGACGGCGCTCGCGGGGGTACGCCGATGTGATGCACCACCACCTTGTCCGGCGGTGCGCCCAACGCGATCAAACGGCGCCGGACAAAGTCCGACACCGCGATCAGCAGGGACGCTTCGGCGAACAGGGCCCGCAGCCGGCGGCGGTACCACCAGCCCCGCAGCCCGGCCCGGGCCGGCAAACGGGTGATGTCCATGCCGTGGAAGGTGACCAGCAACGGCTTGCCGGCCCGGCGTGCGTACGGCATAGCGGACAACCCGTCGGGGGCGAAGTGGGCATGCACGAGGTCGACGTCCGGCGCTTCGACGACCCGGCGCAGCTGGCGGCGGGCGCCGGGATGCCCGGGCAACCGCATGGCCACCTTTCCCCAGATCGTGTTCGGGTACGGAGCGAGGTCCGCGGCCAGCAGTGGCACCTCCGTATTCCGGAAACCGACGCGTATCGCGGACCAGCGTTTCAAGGCCAGCGTCTGATCGCGGACGAAGGTCTCCGAATGGGCCAACCAGAAGTTCCGCCAGACGACCAGCTTGGGGCGCTCGCCGAGGACACCGCGTTCGTCCGGGCGGGCGGGATCAGCCGTGGCCACGATTGCCTGCCGGCCGCAGCCTCGTGAGCTTTGCCCTCACCAGCTGCACGTCACTGCGCCGCAATCCGTAGAAGCGCCTCGCTGCGATGCCATTGACCCTCGACATGGAGATGATGTTCAGCTGACTCGTTGTGACGTTTCCGATGAACGTCGCGATCGCGGCGCCCATCGAGCCCATTGACGGCACCAGCAGGAACAGCACCATGACATTGACAATACTTGCCGCCAATAGTGACATGCTGCGCAACCCGGGCCGTCCGCGAGCCGACAGCCCGGCGCCGGCAATCGATCCGGGCGTGACCACCACCACCGCTACCAGCAGCACGAAGGCCGACGGGATGGCCGGCCGGAAATCCGGTCCGAAGAGTAACGGCAAGCCGAAGGGGACGCACAGCGCCAGCAAACCGCCGAAGGCAATCGAGGCCGCGCCCGATATCCGCGCTGAGGCACAGAGCCGCTCGTCATCGCGACCCGCGGCATCCGAGGCGAACGTAACGTCACGGACGGCACTGTGCAGGATCAATGCGACGTCGCTGATGTTGACAGCGACGGCATACAGGCCGAGCTGGTACGCGCTGGACAGCGGCGTCATCACGACCTGATCCAGGCGTGACAGCAGCACCCCGGACAGCGAACCGAGCCAGATTCGCGAGCCGTAACTCACCATTGGCCGGTACCCGACGTCGGAATGCGGTTCCGTGCCGCGAGCGACCTCGGCCAGCTTGGGCAGCTCGAGGTATGCCAATCCGCCGACCACCGGGGCAAGCGCGATGACCGCGGTCGCCGTCGTCGGAGTCAGCTGTCCGGCCAGCGCGAGCCCCGCGATGGCGATCAGCCTGACCACGGCCGAAATCGCTTGCTCGAGCGCCACCAAGCGCCACGCGTGCAAGCCGGCCGCGCTGGCTCGCAGCACTAGTACCAACAGGGTCGGCAACAGCGCCAGCGATGCCATCACGATCAGCCGGCGCAGACCCGGCGTGTCTCCGGCCAGAATCGGCGATGCCGCGATCGACACCAGCGTGCCGAACACCCCGGCCAGCGCGATCATGGTGGCACCTCGACGCCGGGCAAAGCGCAACGTGGCCGGTGTTCGGGCGACGAGATATGTGACCGCCTCGGGCACGCCGAAGGTCGCCGCGGTGGTCGCCAGCAGCAGCGGAGCGGTAGCGGCCGCAATTTGGCCGCGGCCGTCGACGCCCAGCGCGTACGTCAGGATCGGCATGCTGATCAATGCCGCGGCCGGCGTGACGGCGTTGCCGAGGGCGGTGGTGATCATGTTCGAGCCGAGCCGGGGCGACCGGTCCTGACGCGATCCCGCCGGTTCGGGTGGCAAGGCCGACGCCGATGACGACGCCGATGCCGCTGCCGCCGATGCCGACGCCTCTGACGCCGGTGCCACTGACGCCGATGCCGCTGACGCCGATGGCGTTACCGGCGGTCGCAGTAACGTTCGGATTTTCCCCCGCACGGGGATAGATACTCCCTGATCAGCACGGCCGCCGTTGTCCTACCGGCGACTCCGGGGTCAACCGAGGGCGGGCAGCCCGTCGATCGAGCGGGCGTTCTTCGTCCGGGCGTAGTCGATAAAGGCGGCTGCGCCCTTTTTCTGCTGGTGCAGATCGAGCACGGTGCGATCGGTGACGTGGACCATCTCCGGGACGGCGTAACCACAGGATTCCTGCACGCGCTCGACGTCGACGAGCACAATGGACCGCTGCCCGACGGTTCGGTCCTTGTCGAAATACCCACGCAGCGCGTGGAAATCCGGATCCGCCGGCAGCACGACTCGGCCCTGCCCGTATAGCCGCACGATGTTCGGACGCCCGTCGAACGCCGGGAACATCAACGTGATCCGGCCGTTCTCGCGCAGATGTGCGATCGTCTCCGAACCGGAGCCGTAGTAGTCGAGGTAGGCAACCTGTAGTGGGCCCAGCACGGCGAACGTACCGGCCATCCCCTTGGGCGAGACGTTGACGTGCCCGTCGGCGGACAACGGCGCGGTCCCGGTGAAGAACATCGGTTGGGCGACAAGCCAGGCGGCCAGTTTGTCGCTGATCTGCTCGAGTACCTTCATCGCGCCCTCCGGCGGTGGGTGGATTGCGGTGATCAGCCCGCCGGTGTGGTCATCGAAAGCACGTCCAGGACCTCGTCCAGCTTCTGCTCGGTGATGACGCCGGATTCGACGTGACCGCGCTCGATCACGACCTGGCGGATGGTCTTGCGCTCGGCCAGCGCCTGCTTCGCGATCTTGGCCGCCTCGTCGTAACCGACGTAGTGATTCAGCGGCGTGACGATCGACGGCGAGGACTCGGCGTACTCGCGGCAGCGCTCGACGTTGGCTTCGATGCCGACGATGCACTTGTCGGCGAAGACCCGGCTGACGTTGGCGAGCAGGCGGCACGATTCGAGCACGTTCCGGGCGATGACGGGCAGCATCACGTTCAGCTCGAAGTTGCCGGTCGCGCCACCCCACGCCACGGCGGCGTCATTGCCGATGACCTGGGCGACGACCTGGCAGACCGCCTCGCAGAGCACCGGGTTCACCTTGCCGGGCATGATCGAGGAGCCGGGCTGCAGGTCAGGCAGGAACAGTTCGGTCAAGCCCGTTCGCGGGCCTGATCCCATCCAGCGGATGTCGTTGCTGATCTTGTTCATGCTGACGGCCACGGTGCGCAATGCACCGGACAGTTCGACCAGTCCGTCGCGCGCGCCCTGGGCTTCGAAGTGATCAGGAGCCTCGGTGAGTGGCAGCCCGGACTCAGCGGCGATCAGGGCGATGACGTCGGCGGCGAAACCGGCGGGCGCATTGATGCCGGTGCCGACGGCGGTACCGCCCAGGGGCAGCTCAGCGACCCGGGGCAGCGTCGTTTTGAGGCGCTCGACGCCGTAGCGGATCTGGGTGGCGTAGCCCCCGAACTCCTGCCCGAGGGTGACCGGAGTCGCGTCCATCAGGTGGGTACGACCCGACTTCACCACCTGGGCGAACTCGCTGGCTTTGCCTTCAAGGGCAGCGGCCAGGTGCTGCAAAGCCGGGATGAGGTCGACCACGACTGCTTTGGTCGCTGCGACGTGGATTGCGGACGGGAACTGGTCGTTGGAGGACAGCGGGTCGTTGACGTCGTCGTTCGGGTGGACGGTCACGCCCTCGTCCAGGCGGTCGGCGGCCAGCGAGGCCAGCACCTCGTTCGTGTTCATATTCGAGGACGTTCCCGAGCCGGTCTGGAATACGTCGATCGGGAATTCGGCGTCCCAGTCGCCGCGGGCCACCTCGGTCGCCGCGGCGGCAATGGCCTCGGCCTTGGCCGGATCCAGCAGGCCGCGCTGAGCGCGCACCCGCGCGACCGCGCCCTTGATCAGCGCCAGTCCGGCGATCAATTCGCGCTCGATCGGCTGACCGGAGATCGGAAAGTTCTCGACCGCCCGTTGGGTCTGCGCCCGCCAGCGCGCGTCGATCGGGACGCGTACCTCGCCCATCGAGTCCTTCTCGATCCGGTAGTCCGTCGATGAGGTGGATCCGGCTGACTTGGCGACGTCGGACATCGTTGGCTCGACTCCTAAAGGGTGTGGTGAGGGGCGCTCACGAGGGTAGCCAGCCACGGCCGCTCGTTGGACGGCCCTGTGGCCGGGGTTACTGCGAGTTGGCTTACTGCGAGTGGTTACCGCGGGTCACCGCGGGTTACTGCGGGCCGGGATAGGTCTGACCGGGTTGCGCCGGGTACCCGCTGTGCACCGGGTACTGCGACTGGGCGCCGGTCGGCTGCCCGAACGCCGACTGCTCAGAACCGGTGGGTGGCAGCTGGCTCGGCGATTCGGCCGGACGTCCGTACCCGAGCTGTACCGCGGTCTGCTTGGCGGCTTCGGTGACCGGGATGGCGACGACGGCCGTGCCGTACGCGCAGATCTCGCTCCAGTTACCGCCGAGCTCGGTGGTGTCGAACCGCATCGCGATCAGCGCGTTGCCGCCACGGGCCTGGGCTTCGGCGAACAGTCGCAGCATGGCCTCGTTGCGACTGTCGATGACGTTCTTCGTCATGCCCTGCAGCTCGCCACCCACCAGCGACTTGAAACCGGCGCCCATCTGGGAGAACGCGTTCCGGGATCGCACGGTGACTCCGAAGACCTCGCCGCAGACTCGCTGGATTTCCCATCCCGGAATGTCATTCATCGTTACGCAGAGCATGAAGTGTCCTTTCGACGTTCTGGTTCGTGCTAGTTCCGATCGAAATCGATCGCCGAGTATGCGCGCAGCTTCGACAGCTGGTGCAACGAATCGACGCTGCGGATCGTCCCCGACTTGGACCGCATCACGATCGATGAGGTCGCCACCGCGCCCCGGTCGTACCGGACCCCCCGCACCAGCTCGCCGTCGGTGATGCCGGTAGCGCAGAAGAACACGTCCTCGCCGTTGACCAGGTCGCGGGTGGTCAGGACGCGGGTCAGGTCGTGCCCGGCGTCCTGGGCCTTGCGCCGCTCGTCGTCGTCGCGCGGCCAGAGCCGGCTCTGGATGGCCCCGCCCATGCAGGTCAGCGCGGCGGCGGAGATGATGCCCTCCGGGGTGCCGCCGATGCCGAGCAGCAGGTCGACGCCGGTCCCGGGCCGGGCCGCCATGATTGCCCCGGCCACGTCGCCGTCAGAGATGAACATGATGCGGGCCCCGGCTTCGCGGACCGCGCGGACCAGGTCGGCGTGGCGGGGACGGTCCAGGATCACGACCGTGACGTCAGACGGCTTGCCGCCCTTCGCCTTGGCCACCCGGTTGATGTTGACCGAAACGGGCGCGGTGATGTCGATGACGTCGGCCGCCTCCGGCCCGGTCGCGATCTTTTCCATGTAGAACACGGCGGACGGATCAAACATCGAACCGCGCTCGGCGACCGCGATCACGGCAACCGCGTTGGGCTGTCCCTTGGCCATCAAGGTGGTGCCGTCGATCGGATCGACCGCGACGTCACATTCCGGGCCAGTGCCGTCGCCGACGTGCTCGCCGTTGAACAGCATCGGGGCGTCGTCCTTCTCGCCCTCGCCGATTACGACGACTCCCCGCATCGAGACGGTGCTGATCAACGTCCGCATAGCGTCGACCGCCGCCCCGTCACCACCGTTCTTGTCGCCCCGGCCCACCCAGCGCGCCGCGGCCATGGCGGCGGCCTCGGTGACACGGACGAGTTCGAGGGCGAGGTTTCGGTCCGGCGACTGCCGGTTGACGGCCAGTTCGGGTGGCACCTGGACCGAGTGCTCGTAATCTGCGTTGATCTGCTGGTCCGGCGCGGGGCGGGCTTCACTCATCAGGGACCGGCCTTTCGGGCTTTTCGGCTGCGCACTTTGCGCTATGCGCAAGCTGCGGGGAGTGGTCAAACCTTATCGGTTGGCTGACGTGTTGCTGGCCGCGCCGGGCGTCCTCGCGGTGTCTGCTCCGCCTCAGAATCACCGGGCAGGTTGGGCATCAGGCGAACGAGGCGTAGATCATGGGTGACATGACCCGTCCACTGACGTCCTCAGAACGGCAGCGGCTGCGCAGCCCGGCAAACTTGTGGCGAGCCCTGATCGTGCTGCTCATCGTGGTCGGCGCCGCGGTCGTGCTGGTGTGGCCGCGCGGCTCGACCAACGACGGCATCAACGTCATCGACGTGACGGCCCCGATCGAGTCCGCCCGTCAGCAGGCCGGCTTCCCAGTGGTAGCGCCGGTCGGTCTGCCGTCCGGCTGGCGTCCGACCTCGACCGACTTCACCCCAGCCGGACCGTCCAGTCCGGCCAGCTTCCGGATCGGCTACGTCAGCCCGCGTAACCAGTACGCCGAGTTTCTGGAAAGCAACGATGCCGCTGACGCCGTCTCGGCCCAATATGGACCGCTGTCGGTGGACGGCAACGTGAGCGTGGACGGAAGCAGCTGGAGCGGGTTTCGTACGGACAGCGGACGGCAGCTGATCCGGCATCAGGTCGGCACGGTGACGGTCATCGTGACTGGTTCGGCCGACACCGCCGAATTGGTGCAGCTGGCCGGTTCGCTGCGTTGAATCGGACGGGTCAGGACTCGTCGCTCGCGGCAATCGCGGCGTCGAGCTTGCTGCGGGCACCGTCCAACCAGCGCTGGCAGAGGTCGGCGAGCTTCTCGCCGCGCTGCCACAGGGCCAGCGACTCCTCCAGCGGTTGGCCGCCGGATTCGAGCTGGGCCACGATCTCGCGTAGTTCGTTGCGGGCCTGCTCGTAGCTGAGCTCGGCGTCAGGACTGGTCATCGTCGACCACCGTAACGGCTGCCGTCTTACCCGGTGTCGTCTTAGCCGGTGTCGTCCTGGCCGGTGTCGTCCTGGCCGGTGTCGTCGTGTTTGGAGCCGGCGGCTCACCGACCGCGAGGGCAAGCTCACCGCGCGCGACCCGCGCGACCAGCAACTCGCCGGGACCAACCTGATCGGCGTCGCGAATCAGCTCACCTTGGGCGTTCCAGAGCACGGCGTAGCCGCGGTCCAGGATGGCTTGCGGAGAAAGGCTCACGACCCGCGCCAGCAATTGCCGGCTCTCCGACTCGGCCAGATCGAGCAGGTTCCCTAGCCGTGCTCGCGAGCGCGCATGCAGGCGGCTGATCTCATCGGATTGCGCCGCCAGGTTGTTGGCCACCGTCCGCCGCAGCCGCGCGGGCAGCCCGGCCATCAGCTCGGCCTCGCTGTCCAGCCGGCGGTGCACGGCCGCACGTAGCCGCTGGCGCGAATCGGCGATGGCGCGCAGTTCGTCACTGAGGTCCGGGACCACCCGACGCCCCGCGTCCGTTGGCGTAGACGTGGCGAGGTCGGCGACCAGGTCGAGCAGGGGTTGGTCCGTCTCGTGCCCGATGGCGGACACCACCGGGGTTCGGCAGGCCGACACCGCCCGCAACAGGGCCTCGTTGGAGAACGGCAACAAATCTTCGACACTGCCCCCGCCGCGGGCGATGACAATCACCTCGACGTCGTCGGCCCGGTCCAATTCGGTCAGCGCCGCGATGAGCTCGTTGACCGCCGAGGTGCCTTGGGTGGCGGTGTTGCGGATCTCGAATCGAACGGCCGGCAGCCGCCGGCGGGCGTTCTCGACCACGTCGCGTTCTGCCGCGCTCGCCCGGCCGGTGATCAGCCCAACGGTGTGGGGCAGGAACGGTAGTCGGCGCTTGCGGTCGAGCGCGAAGAGACCTTCGGCCGCCAGCAGTTGCTTCAGCCGCTCGATCCGGGCGAGCAGCTCGCCGATGCCGACTTGGCGGACCTCGTTCGCACGCAGGCTGAGGGTGCCGCGCTCGGCGTAGAAGTCCGGCCGGGCCCGCAGGATCACCCGGGCGCCTTCGGTGATCCCGTCCGGCAGCACCGACCGGTGACAGGTGACCTGCATCGAGATATTGGCGTCGGTATCGCGCAGGGTGAGGAAGTGGGTGGCCACGCCCGGGCGGCGGACGAACTGGGCAACCTGGCCCTCGACCCACACCTCGCCCAGGCGCCCGATCCATTCGGTGAGGGCTTGGCTGATCCGGCGTAGCGGCAATGGCTGTTCCGGCGAGGAGTCGAGCTTGCTCACCGGCCGCTACTCAACCGGCGGGAGGGGAGTGGCCTTGCCGGCCGCGCGTTTGACCGCCGCCGACTTCGCGGCCGGACGCTTGGCTGGCGCGGTGCGCTCGCCGGGGACGGTCTGCTCGCCGGGCACGGTGTGCTCGCCGAGCACCGGCTTGAGTGGTGCTGCGGTGAGCGGCGTTGCCTTGGCCGGGCTGGCCTTCTTGGCGGGTTTCTTGGCCGCCGCGCGCTTGGTCGGCCGGGTTCGGGGCTCGGCTGGCGGCAAGTCGGACGCGGCTGTGATGTATCCGACATCGGTCAGTAAGTCGGTGGCTTCGTCGGACAAGTCGTCCAAGTCCACGAGCACCGCCTGGTCGTCGAGCGTGACGTCCTCGAAAGGCGTGTCGCTGAACGGTGCGTCGTCGTAGGCCACGTCATCCAGAGCGGCGTCGTCGAACGGTGCCCGAGCGGGCCGGCTGGTGCTGGTCGGCCCGTGTGCTGGCGGGTCGTCGAAGGTCGCCCATGCCGGCGGCGCATCCGACTCGCCACGTAGCTGCCGGATCACTTCATCACCCCGGGAAGCCAACGTCGCCAGCCGTTGCTGTACGCGCAGTGACGCCTGCATCGCCGTCGAAATTGCGAGCAGCGGCACGGTGGTCGCCGCGGTGGGCAGCGTTGCCGGCAGTTTGCGGGCCTCTTCCGTCGCGGTGGCGGCGAGGCCGAGGATGATTTTGATGGGCGTAGGCACGTCGGACATGTACTTAGCGTGCCGCACGGACGGTGTACATGCGAGTCAGTACGTAGGATTGGGGTATGTCAGCTTCGACGCCCGTTACCGAGCCGCGAAAGCGCGTGCTCATCGCCAAGCCACGCGGGTATTGCGCTGGCGTCGACCGGGCGGTCCAGACGGTCGAGATGGCGCTCGGGCACTACGGCGCACCCGTCTACGTGCGTAAGCAGATCGTGCACAACCTGCACGTCGTCCGCACTCTCGAAGCACAGGGCGCGATCTTCGTCGAAGAGACGGACGAGGTTCCGGAAGGCGGCGTCGTGGTTTTCTCTGCCCATGGCGTGGCGCCGGTCGTGCACGCCGAGGCAGCGCAACGGCAATTGCGCACCATCGACGCGACCTGTCCGTTGGTGACCAAGGTGCACAACGAGGCTCGGCGTTTTGCCGCCGAGGGTTTTGACATCGTCCTCGTCGGTCACGAAGGCCACGAGGAAGTCATCGGTACGACCGGTGAGGCTCCGGATCACATCAAGCTCGTCGACGGTCCGGACGATGTCGCGAACGTCGTGGTCCGGGATCCGGCAAAGGTGGTGTGGCTGTCGCAGACAACGTTGTCGGTCGACGAGACGATGGAGACGGTCCGGGCCTTGCAGAACCGGTTCCCGCTCATGCAGTCGCCGCCGAGCGACGACATTTGCTACGCCACGCAGAATCGGCAGGCCGCGGTGAAATCGGTCGCTCCCCAGGTTGACCTCTTCCTGGTCGTCGGTTCGTCCAACTCGTCGAACTCGGTCCGCATGGTCGAGGTCGCGGAGGCGGCCGGCGCCAAGAGCGCCAAGCTCGTCGAAAACGTGCGGGCCATCGATCCGACCTGGCTCGACGGGGCGTACACGATCGGCCTGTCCTCGGGGGCGTCTGTGCCGGAGGTGCTCGTGGCCGAGGTTGCGCAGTATCTGGCCGACCTCGGTTACGGCGAGCCGGAAGAGGTCAACCACATTGAAGAGAGCCTGGTTTTTGCGCTGCCGCAGGAGCTGCGCCGAGAGCTGAAGCTGGCTCCGAAAAGCAGCTAGCCCGCGTGAGCCAGGCCGAGTGGGATCAGTGCGCGAGCGGGCTCAGTGCTGGAGTGAACCCCGTGCCGGAGCGGGCTCCGTGCCAAAGTGACTCAGGGCCAAAGTGATTCAGTCCCGAGTGACTCAGTGCTTGAGTGGGCTCAGCGGCGGCTGATCGTCCGGATACCGGCGATGACCAGCACGACCGCGGTGGCGGCGGCGATGGCCGGGAATCCGTAGACCAGCCAGTTGGCGGCGGCGTCGGTGAGTTTCGAATGGTCCTTCAGGCCGTGCGAACTGATGTACAGCTTCGCGGCCGAGCCGACGAAGTACACCAACGGCGGCGATATGACGACGCCGAACATCTGGCCGCGCCGGACCGCGAGGATGGCCACCAGAGAAGCGACAATCAGCCCATAGTTGAACACGCCCTTGAGCGATGACCCAGTCACCTGATCGATCACGCCGCCAATGCCGGCGATGACGATCAGCAGCAGGACGGCCGCCCAGCCGGGCAGACCACGTTCGTTGCCGGCCGGCCGTTTCGAGGAGGAGCTGCGGACGGTTGGGCGATTGACCGGCGCAGCCTGCGTCCATTCGCCAGGCTCGCTCGGAACATCGGACGCAGGACCCTCGTAAGGGGAGTGGGCGCGGCGTTGTCTGTCCGGCCGCTCCGCCGGGTCGGGCACGTAGGTCGCTCCGTTCGTGGGTCGCACGGGACGTTACGGTACCGCCCCCGGCTTGGCGTGGACCGTAAGAGCGCGCGAGCTTGCCAGTAATTGCTCAGGTCCGGGCAGCGGCCCGTCGGGTTCGCCGTCGACCACGGCCAGATCGGCGAGTCGGCGGGCGCTGACCAAGACGCGGCTCTCCAGGGCTCCGACCGAGCCGTTGAAGGCAAGCACCGCCGCGTCCAGCGAGCGACCGAGTTTGTCGTAGTGACCAATCAAGGTGCCGATCCGCTGGTAGAGCTCGCGACCCAGGCGGGCGATCTCGGCGGTGTTCTCGGCCATGGCCTGCTGCCGCCAGGTGAGGCCGATGGTTCGAAGCAGGGCGACGAGCGTTGACGGCGTGGCCAGCACGACATCGTGGGCGAAGGCGTGTTCGAGCAGCGTCGGATCCTCGCGCAACGCCGCGTCCAGAAAGCTGTCCGCGGGTACGAAACAGACCACGAATTCGGGGCTGCCGGCCAACCTGGCCCAGTACTCCTTGGCGGATAGCGCGTCGATGTGCGTACGCATCTGCCGGGCGTGCGCGCGCAGCCGGTTGGCACGAGTGCTTTCGTCCCGCGCCTCCATAGCTTCCAGATAGGCGCTGAACGCGACCTTGGAATCGACCACGACGTGCTTGCCGCCGACCAGATTCACCACCAGATCCGGTCGAAGGACGCCGTCCTCGCCGGTGATGGTGTGCTGGGTTGCGTAGTCGATGTGCTCGACCATGCCGGCGGCCTCGACGGCCCGTTCCAGTTGCAGCTCACCCCATCGTCCCCGGACTTGCGGAGCGCGCAGGGCGGTGACCAGCTGACGTGTCTCGTTCCGCAGGTCCTGGGTGGTCGATCGCATTGCGTCGAGCTGCTCGTCCAGCGCGGCATTGGCGGTCAGGCGGTCCCGTTCGGTGAGGCGTAGCTGCTGGTGCACCTGGGTCAGCGCACTCTGCAGCGGATCGACCAGAGCTTGAACGGCGTGCTGACGTTCCCCCAGATCGGCGGCCGCCGCGTGTCGGCTCGCACTGACCTGCGCTTGGGCCAGGGCGGAAAGGGCAGCGCGATTGCGCGTCCAGAGGTGGCCGAGCAGCGCGCCGAGACCGATTCCCAGCAGGAGGCAGAGGATCGCGGTGAAGGTCATGGAAGTAAGGGTGGACCAGGCCTCTGACAATTCTGTTGAGGACGGGCGGAGTTCGTCCGATCGAGTTGTGGCGCGAAGGGCAGTGCAACCGCATTAGACTTGCGGCCCGTGGCGCTAACCATCGGAATCGTCGGACTGCCCAACGTCGGCAAGTCGACCCTGTTCAACGCGTTGACCCGTAACGACGTGCTCGCGGCGAACTATCCGTTCGCCACCATCGAGCCCAACGTCGGCGTGGTCGGCGTCCCTGACGACCGGCTGGGCGTGCTCGCCAAGATCTTTTCCTCGGTCAAGACCATTCCGGCGACGGTCAGCTTCGTCGACATTGCCGGGATCGTCCGCGGTGCCAGCGAGGGTGCCGGATTGGGCAACAAGTTCCTGGCCAACATTCGCGAGGCCGACGCCATCTGCCAGGTGATCCGGGTGTTCACCGATCCTGATGTGGTGCACGTCGACGGCAAGGTCTCGCCGGCCGATGACATCGAGACGATCAACACCGAGCTGATCCTGGCCGACATGCAGACGATCGAGAAGGCCCTGCCACGGTTGCAGAAAGAAGCCCGCGTCCAGAAGGACAAACTGCCTGTCGTGGCCGCGATCGAAGCCGCGCAGCAAGTGCT
Source organism: Frankiales bacterium (assembly GCA_025966315.1). Lineage (GTDB taxonomy): Bacteria > Actinomycetota > Actinomycetes > Mycobacteriales > Jatrophihabitantaceae > Jatrophihabitans_A. The sequence goes on from JAOPUZ010000011.1 coordinate 21,173, forward strand.
CGAACGAGGCGAGACGGTGTTCGGCGCCAACCTCGATCCGGAGCCCCTGCGAGAGCTGCACCTGATGACAGCCAAGCCGTTCCTGTATGTGTTCAACGTCGATCCGGGCGAATTGGCCAACGATGAATTGCTCACCGAGCTGCGCGAACTGGTTGCGCCAGCCGAAGCGGTGTTCCTGGACGCCAAGACCGAATCCGAGCTGGTCGAACTGGACCCGGAAGAGGCGCTGGAGCTCCTGCAGTCCATCGGTGTCGAGGAATCGGGTCTGAACCAGTTGGCCCGGATCGGTTTCGACACGCTCGGCCTGCAGAGTTACCTGACCGCCGGGCCGAAAGAGAGCCGAGCGTGGACGATTCGCAAAGGCGCGACCGCCCCGCAGGCCGCCGGCGTCATCCACACCGACTTCGAGCGCGGCTTCATCAAGGCCGAAGTCGTTTCGTTCGCCGACCTCGTGGACGCCGGATCGATGGCCGAAGCCAAATCCCGCGGCAAGGTCCGGATTGAGGGCAAGGACTACGTGATGGCCGACGGCGACGTGGTCGAATTCCGCTTCAACGTCTGATGAACCCAGGAATCCCAGTAAAATTGGGCCCTGCAGCCTTCTCTCGAGCGCGCCGCTGAGCGCAGATCGCCGATTAGGTGCGCCGCCTCACGTGCCTCGCAGCAGGGTGCCATGGTGTTATGCGCGCCACAACGGCTACGTCCGCGTGCATGTGCGCCCTCGCTAGAGCTTCCTAGCGCTCGTCTTCGAGCGCTTCCCGGACCCCGTACGAGTTTCGCTCCGACAGGCGGTCGATGATATGGAGGCATCGAATCCGTTGATCTTCGCTCCCTTGCCGATACACGGAGAGCACCACCCGCATGATGGGTTGACCGAGCATGCTTCGCGCAGTTCTGATGTCACCAAGTTCAGCACCCGCGGCGGCCACCGCCTGTTCACACGCGCGGAGGGCAAGTTCGGGCTCAAGACCGCGGATTTCGTCTAGGTCATCGATGAGCTTGTCGAAGTGCTCGGTGAAGGCATCGCTTGCCAGAAATGCATCTATCAGGTGGTTGATGTCGCCAGCTGCAACATCGGTCAGCTGTCGCATGGCGTTGGCGGCTGCATTTCGTACCTCTGGATCGTCATCGTTGAACAGCGCAGCTAGGCGCTGTCCAACGTCCGCCACATTAGCGGCGAAGACTTCGGCTACCCCTCTGCGGGCAGCAGCAGGCAGTTCGGCCACGCTCTGTGGACTTGCCGAGGGGATGCCGTCCCTCATGGCGGCGATCGCCCACACGTGCCCAGCCCGTCGAGCGATGTCATCTGACGCAGCGAGGCCGCGAGACAGAACAGGCGCGAAACGGTCGGGAGCTCGGAGGATGAGATAGGTCATGAGCCGCTCGACATAGTGGCTATCCAACAGAGCGTCATCCGCAGCCAAGAGACGTTCTGCCGCAAGGTACGCACGCTCGGCGTCGTGGTTCATTAGCGCAAGGACGCCCTCCGCGGCGTATACCCGCACCCCAAGAATCGGGTCCTCCGCCAGCTGCTCCACCACTGGGCCGAGCGTGTCTAGGTGGTCGGCCGACTGGAAGAGAGCGACGGCGGCAGCGTCGGCCACCTGCCCGCGCGTGCAGTTCAGGCCGGCCGAATCGAGCTCGCCACCGTAATAGGTCTGGCCGGAATGGGTCTTGGTCTGCGCCCACTCGCGATCCGGATCAGGATCGTTAGCGAATGACGCGACGAGAGTGACCATGCGTTCGGTCATTGGTTGCATGGCGCGAGCAACAAAGCAGATGGTTCGACCAACGTCCGGCCGATAGAGACTCGCGGCATGCTCGCAGCCATCCGCAAGCAAGTTCGGATTCACCTTCGACGCGATGCCCCGAATGACGGCGTCGATCGCTGAAGAGTGAACTCGTTCATCGAACGTTAGCGCCAGTGTCGCGAACCGTTCCGGTTCGACGGCAGCACGACGCTCGAGAACCTGCGAAAGCTCTCGCGCCCCACCGACCGGTTTTGGGCCCTGCCAGGTCGTCTGATCCTGGTTGTGCGTATGCAGCGCTTCGATCCACTCCGAGTCCGTCAGATTCGCCGCGTCGTCTTCCGGTATCGGCGATCCAACGAAGTGCGCCATCACGGGATTCGGCGACGACGGCGGCGAGTCAGAGAACAGCTCCTCCAGGCGCTGAAGCTCCGTGAGAGCCGCATTCGACAGGCGATCGCTATCCAGAGCAGACAACACGTGGTAACGAGCTCGGCCGGGCGACTCGCGCTCCCACGAGGGCTGATACGCAAGGATCGCGGTCTCGACGCGCGCAAATGCGTCATCGGAACACGTGGGCGTCCAAGCCTCTAGCAGTTCTCGACTGGCCCACCACGGGCTGTCCATCCAGCCGAGCATGAAGTTTCGAGGGTCGCTGCTTAGCCAATCCACCGCCATGTCCGCTGGGCCCGCGACAGTCAGAGCGCGGCAAGCGAGGAATCGCAGTTCGTCGCTATCTGCGGAGGAAAGCACGCGCCAGTAGTCCAAGCAGCGTGGTGGGTCGGTGCGGCCAAGTTCGCAGAGTGCGTCTTCGACTGCGTCGAAGACGCTGTCGTCGACCGTGTACGAGTTGCCTCGGTGGCGGAACGCCCAGCGGCTGCCGGTCGGGAGACGCTCATCGGAATGGCTCTGATTAGCCTGCGCGACCGTGACCACGAACGGGAGCACCGCATCCAGGAAGGCGATGGGGTGAGAACGGGCAACCTCGCCGATGACGCCGTCGCCCTGCGAATGGTCGGCGAGGTACCCGTCGAACGGATCGTCTGAACCATCAGCTTGCGATCTTGCGAGACCCCGATTTAGATAAGCGCCGATCAACCGGGCTGCCGCGGCGACGTCCTCGCGCGCTAGGCCGTAGACGATTGACCAAAAGTCGCTATTGACCGCGATCGGTCCGCGCGCGTCGTCGAGCTCCCCACGTTCGAGGAGTTCGATCGCGAGATCAACCGACTCCGGCCTGATCGACCACTCGACGAGAGTCTTCAAGCGGAGTCGCCACTCCTCGGATACTCCTACGAATGGGCGCACCAACCCGGCGACGCGCGCCGGACGCGTTCGCGCTGCCAACATCAGTTGGTGGAACGCCCGCTCGACCCGTTCCGGGTCACTTAGCCAAGTAGTCCAGAGTCCGAGTTTGTCGACGACTTCGAACCACTTTGGAATACTGAGTAGGGCGAGCAGGCGCCAGGCCGCCGGATCGTCGCTCCAGGCTGCCGCCTCGATGGCCGTCCAGTCCTCCGGTGACGGATCAATCTGGCCCAGCACATCCGCGACAACTTCTTTGATGTGTGACCGCATGTCTGCTGAACCGACGAGACTCGAAGTGGTTGAACGAAAGCCACCAGGGTCGGTAGCGAGGAGGTACTCCAACACCTGTCTCGTCTGCGCTCTTCGAAACAAGTGCTGGCCAGAGGCGATGAGGAAGCCCGAGAGACTCTGCCCGCTGGCTACGAACGTTCGGGCGAACAGGTAGTCAAAGTACGACTCGTGGAAGAACGAGATCAAATTGCTTTCACGAACCAGCACGGACGCAGACTCCAGCGCGTGCCACTCTTCGGGCGCGGCCGTATCGAGGACCGACTCGGGGGCACTTAGCCGTTCGTGGTCGTTCATGTAGTCAACGAGAGCACCGGTGATCACAGTCCAATCGAGGTGCCCAACCTCGTGGCCGATCTTTGTCCGCAGCTCTTCGGTGTATCGGCCGTAGAGATCCTGCAGTGTGGGGTACTCCGCGGATTGAGCTTGAGCGGACAGACGCAGGAAGATCGCGAGATGGAGCGGTGTACGCAACAGGCTTAACGTGATGGCCGAACTCGGAACCTGAACGCCGGCGGCCTCCAGGGTTGCCCGAACGTCGTCCTCGCTAAGCTGGTCGATGCTTATTCGGTCAGTCCGATTCTGATGGCTGAGCCGGCGGAGGCGGGGGTCAGCTTCGAGATCAACCGTCCGGACCACCAACAGCACCTTGACGTTCCCGCTCGTCAATAGCTCGTCGAGTACCTCGTCTATCGACTCGAATACGTCGGGGATACGACCGCTGTACATGCTGACCGCATCGAGTTGGTCCACGACTAGAAGCGCGGGAGAGCCGTCGGCGACGCCGCTAAGCACGACGCCGGGCGAGTCGGTACCGAGGCCGATCTCGTCACCCAACTTTGCCGAGGTTGTGATCGATGGATCTAGTGTGTCCATCCGGGCCACGGCCACGAACCAACCCGCCGCCTCAAGCGTCCGGGCGACCTCTGCCACAACTGTCGACTTCCCACTCCCGGCACGGCCGTCAATGAACAACACCTGCTTGCCGTCTTCCGCCGTCAAAGCAGCTAGGACGCGACTGGCGCTAGACGACGGGACCAGACCGATGTCCGGCTCCGACTTCGCCATGCGGCGACTTTGCCGTTCTACTGTTGCGTGAAGCTTGGCTACGGCATTTTGATCGCCCGCGAGGCGGCGCCGAGTGAAGCCTTGCGATTCCAAATGGATCCAGATTCCTGGTCCGGTGAGGTTCTGATGGAGGTTGGTGTCGCAGTACTCCCGAAGGGCAGCGATAACGAGCGCCGGTTCCTCCACGAAGAAGCTCTTGTATGTCGCGTTGACAATGCGGCGAAGGGCGTCCTGAGGCTCATGCTCGACGTGGACAGACTTCAGGTGCTTCCACGCATCTTCTTCGGAGACCGCCCACGCAGCGACGAGCGCAACGAAGTCATGCTGTTGGTCTTCGGAGAGGCTGGCTTTGAACTCGTCCACGCCAGTGGTCCGTCGACTCCGTTCGCAAAGCGTGCCGAGCGGGGTCGTCGAGACGGCCGAGACGAAGCGAAACTGACGTCCCATCTGGAGTTGGACGAGGGCGTTCGCGAGCACGCCCTCCTTGACGAGGCGGTTGATGGTCCAGCTGTTAGTCGACAGGGAGCCCTTAACTTGCTCGCCCCACGTATGACCGGCTTCGTCGATCTCGAATTCAATGCCTTGACCGGCAGCCCCCGGGGGTTCGGGACGGAGCCGGGTAGCAGTGCCTGTAAGAAGTTCGGCGATGCGAAGCGCCGTCCAAAGGTGTTCGTACTGATTCCCCGCTTTGTCGGCGGCTCCGCCGGCCATCGCTGTCATTCAGACCCCCTCGGCTGGATCCGGTCACCTGGTCGAGCATTGGGAACTCTCACTCGCAACTGTGCGCTTTCTCGACAGCAGGAGTGGGTATGCGCGACGTGTTTCATCCGCGGTCGCTGCTGACGTCACATGCTCTCCTCGGTACACCTTCAAGACCACGCCACGGGTGCTGCCTTCGACGCGGTGATGCTCAACGACACTCTTCTCACGCGGTCGGCTTAGCGCGCGTGATGTGATCTCGGCTGCCTCGATCATCGAACGGACTATAGTCATGATCTTCGCGAATCGGCCTGGCTTCTACCAGAGTCGCCTCGCCATATCGGGCCTGGTCGCGTAGGTCGACCAGATTCCACAGTATGTGGGCATGGTCCTGCGGAGCGTTCTTCAACTCCGCCCATTTCGTGAGCCACTCTCGACGCGCGCGATGCCGGCGCGCCTCCTCCTGCATGGTGAGCATGTATGCCTGGACGCTCAGCTCCGCTGCAGAGTGTGCGTTGTCGAGCGCCACAGCCAGCTCAGCTTCCCCCTCGCGTTCTGCCGCTGCGAGGAAGCTGCGAGCTCGCTCGAGCAAGGCTTCAGCGTCGAGGCCTCCGTGCGGCGGATCAGGCGCTGAGCGGCGCGGCAGAGCCTTCGCGCCGCTCAGCTTGTCGGGTCTACCGGGCGGCGCCGGCGAGGTAGGCGGCGACTATGTACGTGGCGTGCCGATCGAGCGAGACCCGGGCTCGGTCGTACCGCATGGTGGTACGCGGATCGGCGTGCGAGGCAGCCTCTTGAACGTCGCGCAGCGGCACGCCGGCATCGAGCGCAGCGGTGATGAACGCGTGCCGCAGGGTGTGGGGGCCGATTGGCTTATCGACGCCCGCGCGGCGGGCGACGCGGCGCACGATCCGGGAGGCGCAATGGCGATCCATCCGCTGCCCGTCCGGACGCAGAAAGATCGGTCCGTCAAGCCGTTCGCCGATCGCCAGATCGATGGCGCGGGCGGCGCGAGGGGGATGGTGACGATCTTGCCGCCCTTGCGCAGCACGCTCAGGGTTCGGTGCCCGCGCTCGAGGCCGAGTTTGTCGATGTCGGCTCCAAGAGCTTCGGAGATCCGCAGCCCGTTGATAGCCAGAAGCGAGATGAGCGCGTGCTCGTTCGGTGCGCCGAGCCCGGCCGCGACTAGCAGGGAGCCGACCTCGTTGCGATCCAGGGCGATCGCGTGGGACTCGTAGTCGAGCCGCGGACGGCGAACGTGTACCGCGGGTGAGTGCTCGAGCAAGTCCTCTTCGACGGCGTAACGGAAGAACCCGGCGATCGTGCACAGCCGGCGGGCGATCGTCGCGCGTGCCCGGCCGTGGGACTCCATGTCGCGGCCGAAACACTCGATGTCGGCACGCCGGGCCTGGAACAGGTGCAGCTCATGCTGCTGACACCAGACGGTGAACATGCGCAGGTCCAGTGTGTACGCATCACGCGTCAGGCCGCTGTAGCCAGCCAGGAACCCGGCCAGCGCGATCCGTTCGGCCTCGCTGAACAGTGGCTCGACTGCGACGACGACGTCGGTCGACTCGATGGTGGTGGTGGTCATGGGTGACCTCCTCGGAGTCAGGCTGGAGCCCGGCCTCCGCGAAGTGTCGGACTCCAGCAGATGGGTGACACTCCCAGATTGCGCCCGAATCGCCACCCCTGACGCCCACCAAAGCGGAAGTGGCGCCGCCTTCTTCCTTCGACGGGCGTGCGTGATCGCAACGAACCTGCTCTGCTGATCGCCGCCAGGCTCGGCACCGCCCAGGAACGTGCGCTGATCTAGCTGCGGGGACCTGCGCCGACTCGCGCGCGATCAAGCTGGTCTTTGCTGGCCTCGGTCGCGGAGCCAAGGCCACGCTGCCGCCGGCCCGTCACGAACGATAGCTGCCGTAAGCGTCAGCGCCCGGCGCCGTCGAGACCGAGAGCATTCCGGATGGCCGAGTGCAGCACCTCGACGTCGTCCGGCCCCGTAACAAACACCGGGCTCAGGACCGGATAACGGAAGAACATGGCCAGCGCGCCCGGGGTGGGCGGGTCGCGAAACACAACCAACATCCGTTGTACGCCAAACCTTTCCTGCATCGTGGCGACCTGCTGCGCGATTCGCTGAAAGGCCTGGTGGGACATGTTGCGTGCGGCCTTAATCTCGATGCCGAGTCGCATATGGTTCGCGCCAACGACGAGCGCGTCAAACCCAGGGTCTCTCCCGCCGTCTGAGGCAACCAGGCCTAGGTCCGGATCACTATCCGCGATGGCCTTGAGCATCTCGAGGACTAACGCTTCGTACGCCAAGCCGGTCAGAGCCGGGGCGACGAGCTCCGGTGACGCTTGTGCCAGGCGGTTGATCGTGCCCAGAAGGTTGGCGCGCGCATCCGGTGGTGCGTCGTCGACTGCTTCGGCAAGGGCCTCCTGGGCCGCGCTGAACTCGGCTTCGTTGTCGCCGACCTTGAACGGGTCGGCAGGACGCCGGCAATTCCGATCAAGATGAACAGTGCTCCAAGAGCAAGTAGCGCCGCCGGGCCGGCTTCAACGTCGCGCGTGAACGTCGCCGTCCCGCCAGCGCCCATCCCTACGAGACCGATGGCGCCGAGAATCCAACGCTGCCACGGCTCGAGCTTGATCGGCCGTTTCGGCGTCGGTGGTTTAGCGGGCTCGTCGGCCATGGGTCACACCTGGTCGAGGACCGTGAGGCCTTCGGCCGTAGCCGTCAGCTTCATTCCAAGATCACGGGTCAACAGGGCGACGTCCTTACCGCTAATCCGTTTGGCGGCGAGGCAGCGCTCGATGATCTCGCTGTCGACAGATGGAAGTGGTCGATGTGAGAGCGGGTCCAGCAGCAGCTCAATCTCGACCACTGGGCTGAGGCCGTACGAACGGTCTCGGTTCTGGAACATGTCTCGCATAGACCGCAATGTGACCCGGGCGCGCGCCTTGAGGTCTTGCTTGTCCTTGCCAACCTTGATGTTCTTGCCGTTGATTTTCTGACGGTCAAGCTCGCGCACGACGGCGATCGGAACGATCACACGGACCTTGCCACCCGTTCTGCGGCCGGCGATGGTCTCCCAGTCAGCGTGTTCGAAGATCACGTCGTGGTGCAGGAAGAAATTGGTGTCCGGCACTACGAACTTGTCAGGTGACTTGCTCCACCGGGCCTCGATCGATCGGTACTTCGTGATCAAGTCATCGAACACGCGCAGACGATCCGTTTGCTCCGCCCTGAACGTCTTGTGGATCGATGGGCCGTTGTCGGCTTCGCCGAAAATGCGATGGGTTTCCATGAGCAACCACGAGCGCCGCGTCAACACCAACGTCTCGATGGTGTCGCTGTCAAAGGCGAACCCGAGCGTCTCTGCCGAGGCACTTGCCCACTGCTGGTATTCGGATAGGACCTTTGATGCATCGCCAGAGCCGAGGTTGCCGATGTTTGTCCGCACCTCGGTGAGGTAACTAAGCACTGTCTCCATGCTCTGGCCGTCACGAGGGATCACGAGCGGCAGTTGCATGCTTACACCCAGATTCTCTTGGCGCGGGTTGGGCGCCGCTAGCTGCGCCGGTCGGGCTGCTCAGGGGCTGTCCCTCATGGAAGAACTCGGCCACGTCCGAGGGCAGCGAGCGCTCCGGCTCGGGACGGGCGAGCTGCCGGATCGCCGCCGTATCGCCTCGTGTGATCACCGCCCCGAACCTCCACAACGATCATCCTCGCATCCAGTGAGCCGAGCTGCCAGCGATGCCCGCTCAACGGCACGAGCCGAAGGCCGAGGCGCTATACGGATTCATCTGCGCGACGACACTGATGACGCATAGTGCTCGAGATCGACGGCTCTGGCACCCGCATGACCGTCCCGATCGTTCGGTCGGCGAGCTTCATTGACCACCTTCTAGGCGACGTCGTGCGCGACTGAAGGTTGGGGGGGCTGCTCGAGTTACTACGCCCTGACCGGTGGACCTCGGGCGAGCTTCTCTGCCCGTCCGAAGGAGGCTCGGGTTGGCAAGTGCGGCCGTGGAATTCGCGCGCCGAGCCGGCCGGAACGCCGGCACCTCCTCGCGGCGGAAGTCACGGACAAGGCTTGACGCAACCTATCGGTTGCCATATGGTTTAGGCAACCAATAGGTTGCGTCAGTCAGTCCGTTGAAGGAGGCCGCTATGCCCGGCACGAGTACCGACTACCTCACGACTGCCCGAGTGAACGCCCCGGCCGACGTCGTGTTCGACCACGTCACGATCACCAAGCGGATCACCGCCTGGTGGAGCCCGGTGACGGGTTCGGGCCTGACCGGTGGCGAGCTGCGGTTCCCGATGGTGGCGGATCAGCCGCCTCTGCTCGTCCGCGTCGACGAGGCGACCCGCCCCAGGATCGTCCGCTGGACGGTGCTCGAGTGCACCTTCATGGAGGACTGGGTGGGAACGCAGCCGACGTTCACCATCACCGCGCTCGACGACACCTCATGCGAGCTCAGTTTCGAGCACCGCGGCCTGGACGACGAGCTTGAGTGCAAGGAGATGTGCAGTCGCAGTTGGGATCATTTCATCGGCACCAGCCTCCGCGAGCTGGCCGAGGGCGGCCCTGGCGCTCCCAACCGCAGCCCGCGAGACCTCGCCCGCCGCGCGGCCGAGGAGAACGCCTGATCCCGGTTTCCCGGGGACTGCCCAGCGTCACCGGGCCGCCCTCGGGATCGGCGATCGTTCGCCGGCATTCCTAGTCGCACCTCAACAGGAGGAAGTTATGGCGTTCCCCGACCGCATCGAGCGCACGGTCACCCTGACCCGCGCGCCGCGGGAGGTGTGGCAGGCGCTCACCACAGCCGAGGGGCTGAGCGCGTGGTTCGGCGAGCGCGCGAGCATCGACCTGCGACCCGGTGGCGCTGCGACGCTGACCTTCGGCGGCGGGATGACAGTCGACATGCGCATCGAGCGCGTGGACGAACCCACGGTGTTCGCATACACCTGGCGGCTGCCCGACCTTCCCGCGGACGATCCCCGCCGCACCTACGTCGAGTTCACGCTGGAGCCCGTGGGCGACGGCACCCTGCTTCGTCTCGTCGAGACCGGCTTCGCTCAGCTTCCCGTCGACACCCGGCGCGAGACCTACGACTCCCACAGCGAGGGCTGGTCGCGAGAGCTGGCCGAGCTGGTGGAGCACGTCGATGGACCCTGATGCCGAGGCTGTTGCCGAACAGGTCTTTGTCGCCCTCGCTGACCCGACCCGCCGCACGATCTTGACCGCCCTCGCCACCGACGGCCCGTCCACCGTCACCGATCTTGCCGCTCGTCTGCCGATCACCCGCCAGGCCATCGCCAAGCACCTCACCCTCATGACCGACGCCGGCCTCGTCACGCCCGAGCCCGGCGAGCGCCGGCGAGTGCGCTACCGGCTGCGGTCTGCGCCCGTGCAGATCGCCCAGCAGTTCCTCGCCGCGCTCGCCCACGACTGGGACGACCGGCTCGACGCCCTGCGGCGCTACCTGACGACGCCCTGACCGCACCACGCTCCAAACGACAGCGATGCCGGCGACGACGAACGACGCTCGACCGTATTCGCCGCCGATCCATCGTCGCGATCAGCGCCAGGTGGGTTCGGCCACCGTTCGGTTCACCACCGCGCGTCGTTCTCATCCACGCGCGGCACCAGCCAGGAACGAACGCATACAGCGGTTCGAGCGCTCGCCGGGCGATAATGACCGCGCCGCATGTGAGCGCTGCCGTGGGTGATGCAGCTCAACCTCACGCGTTCTGGCGCTGTGTCTTGTCGGCTGGTGGTTCGATAGATACGTGTCGAGCTCCGGTTGGTGGCGCAACGCGACGATCTACCAAATTTATCCGCTCAGTTTTGCCGATGCCAGCGGCGATGGGTTCGGCGATCTGCGCGGGATCATCGACCGTCTGGGTCATTTGGCTGGGGAGACGGATTCGCTCGGGGTCGACGCGATCTGGTTGTCGCCGATCTACCGGTCGCCGATGGTCGACTTCGGCTATGACGTGGCCGACCACTGCGCGGTGGATCCGCGCTTCGGGTCGCTGCAGGATGCAGATGCGTTGATTCGAGAAGCGCACTGGCGCGGTCTTCGGGTGCTGCTGGACTACGTGCCCAACCACACCTCCGACCAGCATGAGTGGTTCGAGCGGGCACGTGGGTCGCGGGCAGATCGGTATCGGGATTGGTACGTGTGGGGCGATCCGTCGCCGGATGGTGGCCCCCCGAACAATTGGTTGTCGGCGTTCGAGCGGGTCGGCCGCGCGTGGACGTTCGACGAGGCAACCGGACAGTATTACCTGCATTCGTATACGGCACAGCAGCCCGATCTGAACTGGCGCAATCCCGCGGTGCGGGCAGCCATGCACGACGTCATGCGGTTCTGGCTCGATCGCGGGGTCGACGGGTTCCGCGTCGACGCCCCGCACCGACTGGGCAAGGACGAGTTGCTGCGCGACAACGCCCCGGACGTCGTCGACCTGCGCGTAGCCACACAGCTCGACGACCGGCGGCACCGCAACCTCGACGATCCGGTCGTCCACGAGTACCTTCGCGGACTGCGCCTAGTCACCGACAGCTACCCCGAGCGGGTGTTGATCGGCGAGGTGGGGGTGCACCACCCGGTCCGCCGTCGCGACTACTACGGTGCCGGTGACGAGCTGCACATGGTGTTCGACTTCGGATTCTGGTCCAACCCCTGGCGGGCTGAGGCGTTTCGGCGCAGCGCCTGGGATCAGCAGGCCGTGATCGAGTCAGGTGGCTGGCCCACCCATGCGCTGTCCAATCACGACCTGCCGCGCCACGCGAGCCGATACGCCCACCGGACTGCGACCGGTATGGATACGACCAGCCGGTCCCGCGCGGCCGCGGTCCTGCTCACCGCGTTGCCCGGGACGACGTTCCTTTATTACGGCGAGGAGATCGGGATGACCAACCTCGACGTCCCCGACGAGCGCGCCAGCGACCCCGACGGAAGGGATCCGGCGCGCACGCCCATGCAGTGGGACTTCTCCTCGCCGGCCGCCGGGTTTTCGAATGCCAGCCCGTGGCTGCCAGTCCCGAACGCCGGGCCGGACGTCCGTAGCCAGTCCGCGGACCCCGGCTCGCTCCTCTCGCTCTACCGCGAGTTGCTGCACTTGCGACGCACCCACCCCTGCCTGCAGTCCTCCGGCTACGCCGACCTCGATACCGGCCCGGACGTCTATGCGTTTCGCCGGACCGACGGCGACCGCGCGCTTCTCGTCGCGATCAACTTCGCGGACACACCGCGGCTAGCGGCGATCCCGCCCGGGTGGCTCCCTCCGAACGCCACCGTGAACCTGAGTACAGGCGCGAGACCGCCCGGCGGGGTCGTCGATCTACGCGATCTGGTGCTCGAAGCAGACGAGGCACTGATTCTCGACATCGCAGCTAGGTGACTATCCCTCCGCTCGTTGGCGGCGAAGGTCGAGAACGTGTCCGAAGCCGACGAGTCGAGTTGGCCCAGCTTCTATCGCTGCCTCCGTGCCGGGCGAGCGATGACACGATAACGTCGCCGCGACCCGCAACTACCGATTTCGACCTAGCCCAGCTGCATCTCGCGGCGGGTGAGCCCGTGGTCTGGCGTCATGGGCTCATGTTTGCATGACGCGTCCGACGACCATCTGGCCCACTTGGGCCGCGGGACGACCGGCGCCGTCAGCGGCCACCGGTGGGGCGCGGACCGTATTTCGCCGCCTGTTGCGCCGGACCCTCGATCCGAAGTTGCACCTCTCGGCTCTCGACGTCGATGACGGTCGCCACGAACCGGCCGTCCTCGATGTCGAGGTAGCCGAGCGTGCCGATCAGACCCATGTAGCCGTAGGGCAGCATCGCGCTGCCCGGGTTGACGATCGCGGTTCCGTCGGCCAGCCCCCAGATCATCGGGACGTGACTGTGGCCGCATACCGCGATGTCCACGCGCCGACCGAACACGCGCAGCAGTACGTCGGCCGCGTCCGCATCGGAGCGGCCCTCGAGCCGTTCGAGATCGTGCGTCATACCGATCGTGAGACCGCCGACCTCGATCAGGACGTCGTCCAGCACGCGCGGATCGACCGGAATGCCTGGCCGATTCGCCAACGGCATGAGGGTGTCACCGTTGCCGCGGCTGACGACCGTCGGTGCGATCTGTTCCAGCCTGTCGACCACAGAGATCGAATGCAGATCACCACCGTGCAGGATTCGTTCGCAGCCGGCCAACGCATCGAGCACGGCCGGTGCGAGCTCGGCGCCCGCCTCGGGAACGTGCGTGTCCGAGATCAGTCCGATCAACACGAGGCCACGCCCAGTTCAGCCGCGAGCGGTCGCCGCTCGATACGGACGGGTTGACCGGCCACGAAGGACACGAGGTTGACGCTCGGGTCGGGGCCTTCGCTCGGTGAGCCACAGTAACTGGCGAGCACCCCGTTCGCGTCAATCTCGACGTAGCGGTGCCAGTGGCCCAGGGCAACGTAGTCGCACTCGAGCGCCGCGATCTCTTCCTCACGGATCAGGGAGCTGTAGGGCGAGACCCGGCCCGCCGGCACGTAGTGCCCGTGAACTACGACGATTCGCCAACGACTGGGATCGGACGGGGTATATCCGTCTAGTGGCCGGTTCGCCGGCGAGTGCTCCTCGATGCCGCGCGCCCAGACGGCCAGACCCAAGTCGTCGAAGATCACCTCGTCACCCTTCGGGTCTCCGACGAAGACGATGTGCTCGCCCGCCTCGCTGAGGTCGACGCGCTGATAGATCGACGTTTCATCGACACAGTCGTGGTTGCCGGGGATCACCAAGGTCGGTTGCCGCAGTCGGCTGAGCGCGCCGATGACCCGGGCGATAGACGGGGCTTTGACCCGTGCGTGGTCGAACAGATCACCGGCGATGATCACGAGATCGACGTCCTCGACGAGCGCGACCTTCACAACCGCATCGAGGGCGTCGGGCCCGTAACGATCATCGTCAACATGGACGTCGGATACATGCAACACCTTGAGGGTGGGCCGACCGGCCAGATCGTCATCCTGAGCTGGGGATGCGCCAGCCAGCTGAACCGTCACGTTGCCTCTGCCTCTGCCTGACTCTGTCGACGTTGCCGCAAGGCTCCGTGGAGGCCCGCGCCTCTCGACCGATTTTCGCATAGGACGCTCTCTTGCCGCCGTCTATCAGTCGCGGGATGTACGGCGCCTCACGACCAATACACCTCACGTCCGCCAACGTCGGCGGCGACGAGGACTTCGCGGCGGTTACCCGCACTGACGACGCGGCAAATAGCGCCCCGCCGGCTCCGCTCGGCGACTACGGCTTGACCGCGCGTTCATTTACCGATGCTGGCGGCTCACGACGCAGGCGAGCTTGCTCGTCCGATCTCGGGGGCACTCGAGCGGCGCACTCACTTAAAGGCTGACCGGGTATCGAGATGTGGCCGCGACGTCCACCAACGATCTCAAATCGCCCGCCGGCGAGCGCGCGGGCAGAGAGGTCGTCGTCATCACCGCATTGTTCGCAGGTAAACGGTGCTATATCTCTTCGTCTGCACGAAGGTGTCTCGTTCTTAGGGTGTCCCCGGCGCGCACCTAACGACGGATCTCGCGTGGGTGCGCCCACCTCGCAGCCGGGCGTGGCGCGTGCCTGCGACGACCATGTCTATGGATTGGTTCGGACGGCCTGCACGGGCCGAAGATCGAGGCGCCGGTTGAGCTCCGGCGCGAGAACTGCAGGCACACATCGAGTTGGATTTCTCATCGGCACCGCGTGCCCTCGCCCGACGAGGTACGGCGTGGTTTTCAAGCTGTCTGGACGGTGGTGTGCCGGACACCGTTGTTCTGGTCGCGGAGGCGTTAGTGGTCGTTGGTGATCGTCTGCCGCAACAGATCAGACTGGAGACGAATCAGCTGTCGTGCTCGCCGGCACGTCGGCGAGCGTGCTACTCAAGCCAGGCAAGAAGGTGCGCGACCGCGACGGTTTGGGTCATCAGTTGGCCGTGGTGAGCGCCTGCTCGAATGCCTTGAGTGCGATGGCGGCGGACTGCTGCAGCTCGTAGGCGGTGGCGCCTGCGGCGGCGTGGACGGCTTGGCCTTCGGAGACGACCATGACGAAGCGTGCCAGGGCTGCCGGTGCGGCGTCGGCGGGGAGGTCGCCGTCGGTGCGGGCGCGGGTGAGTCGCGCCGCGAGTGCCCGTTCCCCAGTTAGGCGGCTGGTCGCGAGGAACTGCGTCACCGTGTTGTTGGCGGGGCTGGCGGAAAGCCCGCCTTGGATGGACAGGCATCCTGGTGGACGGTCGGGTCGGGTCAGCGCCACGGCATTGCGGTTCAGGTAGTCGCAGACCACTTCCAGCGCGGTGGGTAGCGCGAGGGCCTCGCGGAAGTACGCCAGCTCTCTCTCGGCATAACGCTGGACGACCTGTTGGAACAGTTCTTCCTTGGTGCCGAAGACCGCGTACAGGCTGGGCTTGTTAACGCCCATCGCCGCGGTCAGTTCGGAGATGCTGGTGCCTTCGTAGCCCTGTCGCCAGAACACCTCGACGGCTCGATCCAGTGCGTCGTCCATGTCGAAGGTTCGTGGTCGCCCGCCGGCCATGGGACTCCTGTCCTCGTCGATACCGCCCCCATCATACCCAGTTTGCAACCGATCGGTTCAGAACTTTGCGTTCTGTGTCCCGGACTGTTAGCGTCCGAGTTATTAACCGAACGGTATGAAACTCGGAGGACGGCATGAAGACCACTCGTGAACTGGGGCGGACGCTCGGGCCGGTAGGCGTGTGGAGCATGGAGCTGCGCGGCGCGGGCAAGCGGGCGGTGCAGGACGCGGTCGCAGAGCTGGACGCGCTCGGGCTGCGCGCGCTGTGGATCCCCGGCCTGGACGGCAACGGCGTCTTCGACGACGCGGCCAACCTCTTGGCGGCGGCCCCGCACAGCTCGGTCGTGCTTGGTGTACTCGGCATCTGGGGCCAGGCGGCCGACGATGTCGCGAGTCGCGTTGCGGACCTCGACCAGACGTACGGCGCTCGAACGGTCGTCGGGCTCGGAGTCAGCGACCCCAACACCGCCGTGAACCACGGCCAGACTTTCGGCGACCCCATCGACGCGATGGGCGCCTACCTCGACGGGCTGGACGCCGCCGGGACGCCGCTGCCCGCATCTCGGCGCCTGCTCGGCGCGATGGGCCCGCGCATGGTGAGGCTCGCGGCCGACCGGACCGCCGGCATCCACCCGTTCCTGGTTACTCCGCAATACTCAGCCAACCAGCGGGCCGCGATCGGGCCGGAGCCGTTGGTCGCGCCGCATCAAGCCATCGTGCTCGATACCAA
The DNA here is from genome assembly GCA_025966315.1 of Frankiales bacterium. GTDB lineage: Bacteria > Actinomycetota > Actinomycetes > Mycobacteriales > Jatrophihabitantaceae > Jatrophihabitans_A. The sequence continues at coordinate 37,594 of JAOPUZ010000011.1, forward strand.
CCCCGATCGGGCCCGGGCGACGGCCCGCGCCGGTGTTGGGATGTTCATCGGCTTCCCCGCGTATCGCAATAACCTGCGCCGCCTCGGCTACGGCGACAGCGACCTCATCCCCGGAGGCAGCGACCGCCTCATCGACGGGCTCGTCGCCTGGGGAGGCATCGATGACATTTGCCGACGCCTGCACGAACACCTCGACGCCGGAGCCGACCAGTCGCCGTCCACGTGCTCGGCGCGGACGGCATCCCGCTCGCCGAGTGGCGGGAACTGGCGTCTGTCGTCCCGTCGTTGAAAGCCCTCTGACCACTGGCCGCCAACGGTCAGCCGGAATCGACCACCTCACCATCACCAACCAAGGAAGAGATCATCATGGGACAGCTGGACACCAAGACAGCACTGATCACTGGCGGAAGCACAGGCATCGGCCTGGCCACCGCCCACCGTTTCGCCGCCGAAGGCGCACACGTCTTCATCACCGGCCGGCGCCAAGCCGAGCTGGACAACGCCGTCGCAGCGATCGGTGACAACGCCACCGGCATCCGCGGCGATGTCTCCGATCTCGACGACCTCGATCGGGTGTTCGCCGCGATCACCACACGCGGGCGTGGGCTGGACGTACTGTTCGTCAATGCTGGCGGCGGCGCGTTCGCCACTCTCGAGCAGCTGACCCCCGAGGGCTTCGACGACACCTTCGGCATAAACGTGCGCGGCGCCGTCTTCACCGTGCAGAAGGCACTGGCCCTTCTCAACGAAGGCGCCTCCGTCATCGTCACTGGCTCGACCGCCGCAAGCAAGGGCAACCCGGCCTTCGGCGTTTACGCCGCATCCAAGGCCGCCTTGCGCTCGTTCACCCGCACCTGGGCGGCCGAGCTCGCCGGCCGCAACATCCGGGTCAACACCATCGCCCCCGGACCCACCAACACCCCCGGGCTCAGCGGCCTGGCGCCCGACCCGAGCCAGGCCCAGGGCCTGCTCGACATGCTCGCCGGCAACGTCCCACTCGGCCGGCTCGCCCACTCCGACGAGATCGCCAACGCCGTCCTGTTCCTCGCATCGGACCAGGCCAGCTTCGTCACCGGCACCGAACTGTTCGCCGACGGCGGGGAAGCACAACTCTGAGTAGCCGCCGCTGCGGTTGCCGCCTCCCTGGCGGAGGAGCAGCCGCAGCGGCGAAGGTGCGGTCATGGTCGCCATGACCAGTGGCAATCAAGTCTTGTGCCAGGCCAAGCCAGCTGGCTACGTCAACGCCCGGCAGAGCGCGTCCAAGGCTCCCGCCCACGCGCTGTCCGATGGTGCTGCGTAGTTGACCACCAGCGCGTCCTGCTCGGGCGCCGGAGAGCCGGAATCCGCCACGCCGTAACGGAACTTGGCCATCCCGCTGACCGCTAGGCCGTGGGCGGCCGCGGCCTGGACCGCCGCGCGCTCGGTGCCGCGCGGGAGTTCGAGAACGGCTTGCAGGCCGGCGGCGAGCCCGACCACTCGGATGTACGGGGCCCGCTGAGCCATCGCGGTCACCAACTGGTCGCGGCGGCGCCGGTAGCGTAGCCGCATAGCGCGCACGTGCCCTTCGTACGCGCCGGACGCGATGAACTGCGCCAGCGTCAGCTGTTCGACCGCACTGGACATGTAGTCGCCGTGCCCTTTGGCCGCCACGATCTGCGGCACCTGCTCCTCGGGCAGCACCATCCAACCGAGCCGCAGTCCGGGCGCCAACGATTTGCTCACCGAGCCGAAGTACACGACTCGTTCCGGGTCCAGGCCCTGCACAGCGCCCACTGGCTGACGGTCGTATCTGAACTCGCCGTCGTAGTCGTCCTCCAACAGCAGTCCGCCGGTGGCACGCGCCCAGTCGACAGCTGCGGCCCGCCGGTCCGGGTGCAGCGCTACTCCGGTCGGGTATTGATGCGCGGGCGTGAGCAGCACCGCGCTGACCCCGCGCAGCCGGGCCAAATCATCGATCCGTGCGCCCCGCTCGTCCACGGCGATGGTCGGGGTGCGTAAGCCAGCGCTGGTCAGCACGTCGCGATAGAGATCCAGTCCATACGATTCGATGGCCACGGCCCGCGCGCCCTGAGCCCTGAGAGCGTGGGCGATCAGCATCAGACCGTGGTGGAAGCCGGAGCAGATTACGATCTGGGCCGAGGTTGCATACACCCCGCGTACCCGGGCCAGATAGTCCGCGAGGACGGTGCGCAGCTCCTCCCGGCCGCGGGCGTCGCCGTAGCCGAAGGCGTCGTCCGGCGCCGCGGTCACGGCGCGGCGGGCAGCGGCGAGCCATTGTTTGCGGGGAAATCCTGCGAGGTCGGGGGATCCGGGCAAGAGGCTGTAGGTCGGACGGAGTTGGGCCAGCCGCGACTGGGTGATGGGCGCGACTCTGCGCGGCTCGGCCCTCCTGGCTACCTGGGTCCCGGAGCCCTGCTGTGCGGTGAGCCAGCCTTCGGCGACCAGTTCGGCATAGGCGTCGGCGACGGTGTTTCGCGCGATTCCGAGATCGGCGGCAAGCGAGCGCGACGAGGGCAGTCGAGTACCTGCCACCAGACGTCCAGTACGCACGGCTTCGCGCAGAGCATCCGTGAGCCCAGCCCGCAGTCCAGAGCCGGTCAGTTCTAGATGCAAGTCCGTACCGAGCGTCGAGGGCTGCGCGCCGGCCGAATTGGCCCACGAATCTGGCATGGAAATGGACCATACGCCAGTGCCACCTGCGGCCTACCGTCAGGTACCTGACCAGCAATACTTCGCCTAGAAAGGACGAATCATGAAGGTCTTTCTCGCTGGAGCATCAGGAGTGCTCGGGCAGCGGCTCATCCCGCGATTGATTCAGGCCGGACATGCGGTGGGTGGCATGACACGCAGCCCCAGCAAAATCGAATTGGTGGCCCAGCTCGGCGCCGAACCGATTCTCTGTGATGTCTTCGACCGCGACGCCCTGATCGAGGCGCTGCGCGACTTCCAGCCGGACGTCATCGTGAACCAGCTGACAGATCTGCCGGACGACGCCGCCAAGATCGGTGAGCACGCCGAGCTCAACGCTCGCATCCGAACCGAGGGCAATCAGAATCTGCTCGATGCCGGGCGCAAGAGCGGGTCGCCGAAATACCTCGCCCAAAGCGTTGCCTGGCAGCTTCCCGACGGACCGGATGCGCGCGCGGTCGCGGAACTGGAGCGCTCCGTTCTTGCCGAAGGCGGCGTCGTACTGAGCTACGGACAGTTCTATGGACCCGGCACCTACAACGAGGACGCAGTGCCGGCGGAGCCGAGGGTTCAGATCGACCGCGCGGCCGAACGAACCGTTGAGGCGCTGGACGAGCCGTCCGGAGTTGTCCTCATCGTTGATTGAGCGCGCCAGGTGTTCCGGGCCCCGTCTCGGAGTGCTCCAGCCGACGTTCTAACGATCTCATCCCCGCCCGTTGGCCCATTGACACGAATTGCTATGTCCGCATCACGAATCTCCGCCCCGGCGCGGCGCGGCCCTACCTTGCCCGCCGGAGTTGCCTTGGCTGGTGGGGCGATCACCTTCATGAGCCTTTACCTCGGGGCGGGGGTGCTGACGCCGCTCCTGGTGGTCTACAAGGAGCGCTGGCAGTTCCCGCCGTCGCTCCTCACGCTGGCCTTCGCTGTTTACGCAGTCGGATTCCTTGCCGCGATCCTCACCCTGGGCTCGTTGTCCGACCATGTCGGTCGCCGACCGGTTCTCATCGGAGCGCTGATCATCCAGCTCGCGTCGAACGTGTTGTTCCTTGTCGCTCCCGATATCGGGTGGGTGATCGCCGGCCGCATCGTGCAAGGCGTGGGCACCGGCGCCGCCTCCAGTGCGTTGACCGCGGCGCTGGTCGAGATCGCCCCGGCCAGCCGGCAGCGGCTGGCCACGATCTTCGGCAGCGTCAGCGTGACGGGTGGGCTTGCCGTCGGGTCACTGCTCGCCGGCCTCGCGATCCAGCTGACGCCGGCCGCGAACTCAATCGTGTTCATCGCCTTGATCGCCTTGACGATCCTCGGCGTCGCGGTCATCGCCTTGACTCCCGAGACCGGGTCCCGCATTCCCGGTGCGCTCCACTCACTCGTGCCGCGCATCTCCGTCCCGCGGGCCGCCAGAAGGGAATTCACCGCGGCTGCGCCGGTGGTCGCCGCAGCGTGGATGCTCGCGGGCCTCTCGGGCGGACTGGCCCCTAGCATGGTCCGCACCGTCTTCCATCTGAACAGTCCCCTGCTCAACGGCGTGTCCGGGTTCGTGGCGCCGGCCGCTTCGGCCGTCGTCGGACTCGCGTTCGCTCGGATAGCGCCCCGATGCGCTATGAGCATCGGCATCTACGCGGCCCTCATCGGGGCGATCGGCATCGCCGGTGGCGTGTACGTCGGCAGCCTGGCGATCATGATCGTCGGACAGGCCATCGCCGGCGTCGCATTCGGTGCGGCATTCACCGCAGCCCTGCGGCTCCTGCTACCGCTCGCCGCGGCAGACCAGCGGGCCGTCGTTGTCTCGGCGATCTACCTGGTCTCCTACGTCGCGTTCGGAGTGCCCATCGTCATCGCGGGGTATCTCGCCGGCCCCCTCGGCGAAGTTCAAGCGGTCTATTGGTATACGGCGCTGACGGTCCTGCTGGCCCTTGGCAGCCTCATAGCTCAGATCCGCATCAAGCGCCACGCCCGAAGCGTTCATGCCTCAGCGCGCGGCTCCGGCCGGGTGGCGAGCAGAGGTTCTACGTCCGAGGCAGACGACGCCCTTCCGGCGCCAGCGAAACTGACTGCGGGGACCAGATGAACACGAAGCTCGACCCGGTGGGGAGCCCAGCCGCGGAGATCCAACACGTCGAGGGTGCACCGGTTGAATCCGCGACCGCGTGGCTTGTCGCCTTGGACATCGATGGCCCCATGCTGCACGAGAACGGCTCCATTCCGGCACCGCGCTTGCCCGTGGCCTGACTGTCGTCACCCGCAACGCCCGCGACTTCGAACGCGTCGGTGTCGAGTACCTCAACCCATGGTCAGCTGACTGATTCCGGTAGTCGCGGCGTCTGACCGCACAGCGGGCTACCTCGCGCGCCGTGGACGCCTCCTAGCTCAGCGACCTCTAGTCGCGCGAGTTGGTGAAAAATGGGACGTCAGGAGCTGGTCAGGATGACGAGTTGCTGGGTGGCTCGGGTCATCGCCACATAGCGGTCGACCGCTCCTTCGATGCCCGTGCCGAAGCCCGCTGGGTCGATGAGGATGACCAGGTCGAACTCGAGTCCCTTCGACAGTTCGGGGGTTAGCAACCGCACGCGGGATGTCGCCTGGAACATCTGATCGTCGATGTCACCGCTGCCGATGACGCACGCGATCCCGTCGGCATGCGCCGCGAGCCAGGTGTCGAGGATCGAGCCCAGTTCCGAAGCGGATCCGTGTACGACAGGAACGCCGGTGCTGCGGATCGAGGTCGGCACGTTGGCGTCTGGGAGCACGGCCCGAATCACCGGCTCGGCTTCGGCCATGACCTCTTCCGGCGTCCGGTAGTTGATGCTCAAGGACGCCAGCTTGATCTGGCTGAGCCCGATCCGCTCGAGCCGTTCCTGCCATGACTCCGTGAACCCGTGCCGGGCCTGGGCCCGGTCCCCGACGATGGTGAAGCTGCGGGACGGGCAGCGGAGCAGCAACATCTGCCACTCGGCGTCGGTCAGTTCCTGGGCCTCGTCCACGACGATGTGCGCGAACGGGCCGGCAAGCAGGTCCGGATCGATGGTGAGCAGGGCGGTCTCGTCGATCAGCAAGGTCTCGGTGTCCTCGCCGCGCAGCATCGTCACTGCGCCCTCACCGTCGTCATCGGAGTCCATGATGTTGTCGACGACCTTGGCCATCTGTTCGCGCTCGACAGCGACGGCGGCCTTGTGGCGGCGCGTGCGCCGTGACGCCTCCGGGTCGCCGAGCCGCTGCCGCGCTGCGTCCAGGATCGGCAGGTCGGACACCGTCCAGGCGTGGGCGTCCGTGCGCTGCAGGGCCTGAACGTCATCGGGGCTGAGCCATGGGGCGCACTTGCGTAGATAAGCCGGGACCGACCACAGGTCTCCGATGAGATCGGCCGCTTCGAGCAGCGGCCACGCCCGGTTGAAGGTTGTCAGCAACTCCCGGTTTTGCAGCAGCGACTTCCGGAGCAGGTCAGCCGAAACGTCGCCGTCGTGCTTGTCCATCAGGATCGTGAGCAGCTCTTCCCAGATCTGATCGCGCCCGTCGTTGTGCGGCGTACCGGGTTCGGGCGCCTCGAACGCCTCGGCCCAATCGTCGGGACTCAGCCAGATGTTGGACCAGTGCGTCGTGACCGTCAATCCCTTGGTGGGCGGGTCCTCGTAGAACCGTACGGCGGTCTCGACGGCCTTCACCAAGTTCGCGGACGACTTCAGCCGGGCCACGTTCGGGTCGCTCTCGATCGTCGCTGCGACTCCTTCGGCGACGAGGTCCCGCAGCGTGCAGGTCTGCACGCCCTCTTCTCCCAGGCTGGGCAGCACGTCGGCGACATAGGCCAGATAGGGCTGGTGCGGACCGACGAACAGCACCCGGCCCCGGTGGTGACCGAGACGAGGGTCGGAATAGAGAAGGTAGGCCGAGCGGTGCAGCGCGACGACCGTCTTGCCGGTACCGGGCCCGCCATCTACGACGAGCGCGCCGCGGGATCCCGCGCGGATGATGGCGTCCTGATCAGCTTGGATGGTGCCGAGCACATCACGCATCTGGCTCGTCCGATTGCTGCCCAAGCTGGCGATGAAGGCGGACTGATCGTCGAGCGTCGCGCGGTGGTCGAACTCAAGGGTTCCATCTGTGCTGAACACCTCGTCCCAATAATCACTGATCCGGCCACCGGTCCACCGATACCGGCGGCGGCTGGTCAGGCCCATCGGGTTGGCGTGGGTTGCTCCGAAAAAGGGCTCGGCCGCGGGGGAGCGCCAGTCGAGCAGCAGCCGACCACCCTCGCTGTCCGTGAGGCCAAGTCGCCCGATGTACACCGGCTCCGGGTTGTCCGCGCTGACGATGTGGCCCAGGCACAGGTCCCAGCCGAAGCGACGCAGAGCGCGCAGCCGCGCGGCCAGCCGGTGGATCTCCATGTCCCGGTCCATCGCCTTTTGGCCGATGCCGCCCGGTGCCTTGCGCTCGGTATCGAGGCGTTGGGACAGGTCGGCGATCGACTGCTCGAGGCTCCCCGCGATAGCGGCGAAATGCTGCTCGTCGCCGGCGATCAGCGCCGGGTCGGCCTTGCTTCTCAGGTTGGCGGGTAGGTCGAACGCGCTGGCAACACTGGTGGTGCGGGCGGTCAGGGGGTTCACGTCATCAGCTCCGATCTGAGGCATGCGCGACTCCCATATCCGTCGTTTCCGGCCTCGGCCAGCGATTCTGCGGCAGATCCCGGGTCTTGCCGCAAGCCCCCGGTGCGCTATAAGTTGAAAGTGGCAAGGAGTGAGTACTCCCCTTTCCTTTGGGCGTAAGGCTCCAGCGATGTCCCGCTTCAACCTCGCAGGCTATCCCGTCACGGTGTCAGCACTCCCGTCACGGTGTCAGCACCGATCGCGCGCCATAATCAGCGGCTTCGCGCCTAGCTTGACCCGCTCGGTTGGACAATTATTCTGGTCCGACGATGCAAGAGTTCGGGACACTCAGCGAGTTGACGACGGCCATCGGACTACGCGATGACACCGGCGACGGGTTCGTCCACGGCTTCGATCGAGAGTCGGACTGGACGTACCGCGGCAGCGGCCATGGATTGCAGGGATTTCAGGCTCAATCAAGATGGCTGGTCACATTCGCCGTCCCGGCCGGCCATGACGAGGGCTATCTCATCGCCTATGCGGTGGAAGGCGTGTGGAACGACGCGTACGAATTCGTCTACCGGGAATCGGGCCGGTGCCTCTTGCTGGGTGGTCCGTGGTCTGAATCGCAGGACCGCGCCTTGTATGCCGCGGCCAAGCAGCAGCCCTGGTGGTTTCAGGATGCTGCCGCGCCTGGGCCCGCCATCGAAGAAATCGCAAACTGGCTCCAGACAGCAATCGCCTGACCGCCGCGCCTCGGCGGCGCCCCGAGCGCCTCGCCGGTCAGTTGCGGACGCGCGCCATTTTCGCACCGTGTAAGCGAAGCTGGCGTTCCTTCTGACGAGCTCGGTAACGCCGGACAACTTCCAGCTCGTTCGCCGACGGGACCTGCTCCGCGCGGGAGCGGTAGTCGTCATTCGTTGATTCTTCGTCCGTCATTTCGATTCCCCCGGCGAATTAGTGGTGAGAGGTAAGCATGTGCCATCGTGGCCCGAATTAGGGTCATGTGAAATCGACGTCACATTGTCTGGCTGCGGTACGTATTTCGACGACTACAGAAAGTGAATGTCGGTCTATTGGTAGCGTCAGCCGCAGTCCGCACTCCGGCCAATAGCGGCCGCTAAACCCTGGGGGACCCTTTGGACACCACCGTCACCGATGCGCTGCTGTCGACTACTCGGTCTGTTCGCAAGCGTCTCGATCTGGAGCGACCGGTCGAGCGTGACGTGATACTCGACTGCATCCGCCTAGCGCTGCAGGCTCCGACCGGTGGCAACTCGCAGACCTGGCGTTGGCTGGTGGTCACCGACGCCGGCAAGCGGGCCGAGCTTGCTCGTCTCTACCGTGAAGCAGCTTATGAGAACTTAAAGATCCAAGCCGCCCGGACCGACGTCCCCGATCAGACGCACCGGGTCTATGAAAGCGCGGTCTACCTGGCCGAGATCATGGAACGCGTTCCGGTGCACGTGATTCCCTGCATTCAGGGCCGCGTCGACGGTGCGAACAATGCCGGCGCCGCGGGATTCTATTCTTCGATCCTGCCGGCCGCTTGGAGCTTCTCACTTGCCCTCCGGTCCCGCGGGCTCGGATCAGCGTGGACGACGGCGCACCTGTCCAAAGAAAAGGAGGCCGCCGAATTGCTGGGAATTCCGGACAATGTCAGCCAAGCGGCACTGCTTCCCGTCGCCTACACGATCGGCTTGGACTTCAAGCCGGCCAACCGCGGCCCGGTCGAAGACGTTACGTACTGGGAGGAATGGCCAAGCGACGCCTGAGCGAACCCGGACGTCCCGGCGTGCAATTCACGCCGAGACGCTCAGGTCAGGAATTGGCCGACGACGGCGCCCAATGACGCGGCACTGAAGATGTTGTAGTGCGTCAGGCCCGGCAAGATCGCCATCCGCATTTCGGTCGGCAACGTCCCGTCCCACCCCGCATCTTGGAGCCCGCCGCCGAGCAGGGCAAAGAATTCGGCGGCCTGGGTCGGTGAGATGCTGTCGGCATCGCCGTACACCAGCAGCGTCGGGATCGTCATCGCGCTGATTTCCTTGCTCCAGTCATACGGTTGCCGCAGAAGCTCGCCGGTCTTGTCCATCAGCATCGGGAACGATTCCGGGTCGGGTGCGACCGCCTTCCAGGCTGCGAACATCGGCGATTGCGACAGCTGGGCGAACCCAGCGCTTCCGATGAGATCCATCCCGGCCCGTACACCGGGGAACCAGGCGTCGCGGCGATGAGCCGTCGACACCAGGACCAGCCGCCGGACCAGGTCTGGGTGCTGGATGGCCGAACGGACACTGGCGCCGCCGCCGAGGGAGTAACCCAGCACGTCAGCGATCGGCAATTCCAGGTGTTCGATGACCGCGGCGATGTCGTCACCGAAGGCTTCGTAGCTGAAGGGCCGGTCGATGTCGCGGGTATGACCGTGTCCCTGGAGCTCGATGGCGACTACGCGGCGCTGCGCGGCCAGTACGTCCAGCAAGTCGCCGAACATCGTGGTCAGTCCGAAGCCGCCATGGGTGACGACGAGAGGGACGCCGCCGTCGCCGCGACTCTCCCAGTACAGGTTCATGCCATTGACCGGGGCGTAGCCGGTAGTCACCGATGAGCTCATCGGCAGATTCTGACACCAGCGGCGTCGGACCAGGCGCAGGCGGTGACTGCGGGACCACGCGCGCGGGCCGGAGTAAGCCGCGGACGTAGTCTGCAACGCATGATCACTGCCTATGCCGAACTGGTGGTCCGGGTCGGAGCGAACGTGCAGGCCGGCCAGGACGTCTACGTCACCGCCGATGTCAGCCATGCCGAGGTCGCTCGTGAGATCGTCGAGCAGGCTTACCTGGCCGGCGCCGGTCGGGTCGTCCTGCAGTACGAAGACGGTGCAGCCCGTCGTTCCGCGCTGCGGCACGCGCCGATGTCCACCTTGACCTCGGTCACGCCGTGGGAACAGGAGCGGCTGCGTGACTGGGAGCGCCAGGGTGCTGCGCTGATCCACCTGACCGGTAACCCGGATCCGCACTTGTTCGACGGCATCGACCCAGCTCGGCTGTCGGCGATGCCGCTCGAGGCTGTGAGGATGCGGCGCGATTTGATGATGCACGGCAAGGTGGCCTGGACGATCGCGGCCGCGCCGAACCCGGGCTGGGCCCAGCAGGTTTTCGGCGAGCCGGACGTCGCACGACTCTGGGATGCGGTGGCCATTGCCATGCGTCTGGGCGAGGCGGACGTGGTCGGCGCCTGGCGAGAACATCGCGAGCGCCTGTCCAAACGTGGCGCCGCGGTCGAGGCGCTGCAGCTGGACGCCGTCCACTTCGTGGGGGACGGGACCGACCTCACCGTCGGACTTATCCCGGGATCGCGCTGGACGAGCGGGTCGCTGACCACGGTGTCCGGCGTGGAGTTCATGCCGAACCTGCCCACCGAGGAAGTGTTCACCAGCCCCGACCGGAAACGCGCGGACGGGATCATGCGGCTGACCCGGCCGTTGGTGCTCGGACGCGAAGGCACCCTGGTTGAGGGCCTGGTCGTCCGGTTCGCGGGCGGGCGCATCGTGGACGTGCGGGCCGACGCGGGAGCCGACGCCGTGCGAGCCCAGCTGGATTCCGATGAGGGTGCCCGCAGCCTGGGCGAGGTCGCCCTGGTCGATGGCGATTCCAAGGTCGCGGCGGCGGGCGTGATCTTTCACGACACCCTGTACGACGAAAACGCCGGCTGTCACATCGCCTGGGGCCAGAGCTTCCCGTTCGCGCTGGCCGATGGGCTCGACCTGTCGGCAGACGAGCTCGTCGCCCGCGGCTTGAACCGATCGACAGTGCACACCGACGTCGTCATCGGTGGCCCCACGGTCAGCGTCGAGGGCATCACCGTTGACGGACGCGTCGTCCCGATCATCGACCACGACCGCTGGGTGCTGCCCACCGCGTAAGCGCCGAGCAACGGTGAGGCCGGCCGAGAGTCCGTCAGTCCGGCGTCTGGGTCGAGGCCCGCTTCGTCCCCTCGGGATCGGCCGTACGTTCGTCCGAATCTTCAAGAATGATCTTGGCTTGTTCGCGGGGATCGTCACTCCCCTCGATCTGCTCTTCGGGGAGCAGGTCAGCGCGGCTGTCGATACGCGGGTCCTCGGGCGTGGGCTCGGTCATGTGATCACCATAAACGCAACTGCGGTTGGGGGTGCGTGAGACCTGAACGGGCGTGCGGCGGCTGCTCATGCAGTCACCGCACGCCCGTTGGTGCCAGCTCGCTAAGTCCTCAGGCGTCGACCAGGATGCCGCGATCGGTCTCGAAACGGCTGTCGTCCACCGACTGGCACCGCATCTCGTATTCGGTCATCGTGTGCGGCCACTGCGTGACGATGCGGCCTTCCGGGGTCCGGTAGTAGTTGCTGCAGCTGGCCTGCCAGACCTCGACCTGGCCGAGGTCGTCCTGCAATTTCTCGTTGTAGTCGTCCATCACCTCGCGACGGACATCGATCCAGGCGAGATTCTCGCGGTCCATCAAGCGCAATTGAGCCACGATGAAATCGGCCTGGGTTTCTAGCATGAACAGGATCGAACCGTTGTTCGTGTTCGGCCCGTACATCATGAAGAGGTTCGGAAAGCCGGCCGTCATGATCCCGAGATAGGCCTCGGGCCCGTGTTGCCAAGCGTCGTCCAAAGCCAATCCGTCCCGGCCCGTGACCTTGATCGCGGACAGGTACTTGCGGACCTGATAGCCGGTCGCACAGATGATCGTGTCCACCTCACGCGCAGTGCCGTCGTTGGAGACGATTCCGTTGACGGCGACACGTTCGATCCCCGAGGTCACCAATTCGACGTGATCCTGATTGAACGTCGGGTAATACTCGTTCGAGATGAGCGGACGAAGACAGCCGAAGGGCACGTGCGGGGTGAACTTCTCGCGCAGTTCCTGATCTTGAAGACTCTCGATGTTCTTCAGCCCGGCTTCGGTGGCGGCGGCGAGCAACTTCGGGTCACTGAAGGTGATCCGGCCATCGAGTTCGGCGTAGATCTCGTCGCGTTTCTGTGCCGTCAGGATCGGGTCTTGGGCCAAAGCCAACTGCTCGGCCTCGTCCACCGCGTCGTCGACCTTGGGTGCGATCCACGGAGCCGAGCGCTGGTAGACGTAGAGCTGCTCGACGTCGGGTGCGATTTTCGGTATGAACTGCACGGCGCTGGCGGCACTGCCGATGACGGCCACCTTCCGGCCCTTGAGTTCGTGATCTTCACGCCAACGCGAGGCGTGAAACACCGTTCCCTCGAAATCCTGCAGGCCTTCGATTTCGGGCCAATTCAACTCGTTGAACATGCCCTGCGCCGCAATGAGCACATCGACGGTGAGTTCTTGCTCGTCATCGGTGGTCAAGCGCCAGCACGCATCCGCTTCGTTCCAGTGCGCGGCGGTGACCTTGCTGCCTAGGCGCAGATGTGGCCGCAACCCGTACTTCGTCGCCACCATATCCATGTATTCGAGGATTTCCGGCTGCGCGGCGTAGGCCCGGCTCCAGCGCGGATTCGGTTCGAAGGTGAACGAATAGAGCCGCGACTTCACGTCACAGGTCAACCCGGGATACCGCGTGTTGTACCAGGTACCGCCCACGCCGGCCGATTTCTCGATGATCACGAAGTCCTCGTAACCCGCGGCGCGCAGTTTTATGCCGGCGGCCATACCGCCCGGGCCTGCGCCGATGATGGCGATGCGACGTGACCGGCCCGAGGTTTGCTGGTTTGCACCCACGCTGATGTGCTCCTGTCCTAATGGTCCTAGGTATCGGATGTGCGTGCGATCACCGGCGCTGCTCGACTTCGGGCGGGCGGCGATCATTACGCTCCTTAGTTTGCGCAACGAAGGACGTCGCGGCAAGGGCTGCCCGACGCGGGCGTTGCTAGCCTGCTGAGATGGACCAGCCACCGGACACCAACGCGGCCATCTGGAAGTCTGCTGAAGTCATCCAGAATTGGGCCGCCGAGGCTGACGACCGGGAACGCAAACGCGGCGAGCCCCGGCGGTTGATGGCGGAATTGCTTCCGTTCGACCAGTCGGAGAAATTCACCTTTCTGGACCTCGGCGCCGGAACCGGCGCGGCCAGCCGTGGAATCCTCGCCCAATACCCGAACAGCACCGCGATTCTGGCCGACTTCTCACCGCAGATGATGGGAGCGGGCGAGCGCGAGATGCAGCCTTTCGCGGGCCGTTTCCGCTACGTCGAATTCGATATGGCGGTCGGCGGCTGGCCCGACGACATTCCGACGTCGGTGGGCGCGATCATCACCTCATTGAGCGTTCATCATCTGACCGACACCCGGAAGCAGAGCCTGTTTGGCGAGATCTACGGTCGGCTCGCCGCCGGCGGCTGGTATCTCAACTACGACCCGGTGACGGCGCCCGATCGGATTGTTGAGGCAACCTGGCAGCGGGTCAACGAGCGCGAGGACCCGACCGCGGCGCACCAGCGTCAGCACCGGTCGCACAGCGAGCAGGAACGCTGGGACAACCATGTGCGGTACATGATCCCGTTGGCACAACAGCTCGACTATCTTCGGGCCGCTGGTTTCGAAGGTATCGACGTGTACTGGAAGCGCCTGGAGAACGTGATCTACGGCGGCCGCCGCCCGAACTGACCGACGGCCCCCGGCCCACCTGCTGCTGCATAGTGCGCCCGAGTTCCCGGTTTGATCGCCGGGGAGCGGGAAGTCCGGCCGCGCTAGGTCCGTCCGTTGGTGCCAAGGGCTTTCTGGAGAAAGAAAAGAAGTAGCGAGATCAGACTGCTGGCGTGATCCTCTCAGGATGGGGATCATTCCTGAGATCGTCTATTCCGCACGGACCGACGACGTTGACTGGGTCGCGCTCAAAGCCGCGCTGGTCGCCGGCGACTTCGACAACGAGCGGACGGCGGAGGAATACCGGCGCTCGCATGAGAACTCCCACGCCGTGATCTTCGCCCGCGGGGCCGCTGAATACATCGGCAATGGGCGCATTCTCAGCGACGGTGTGTGCAACGCCTATCTGGTCGACATCTGGACCGCGCCGCAGTACCGGCGCGCAGGTATCGGCTCGGAGATCGTCCGGCGTTTGGTGGCCACCGTGCCCGGCCAGCACGTTGCGCTGTTCACCGAGGACCGAGCCGAGTTCTACCGCACGCTTGGCTTCGCGGACCAGCACGGCGGGATGAGCCAAGTCTCCGGCCGCTGGCTCAACCGCCCGATCACGCCGAGCTGAGTGGCCGCCTGCGGTTTGTCCGCCGAGCTTCACGCTGCGGCCCCTAGCGCCGTGGGTCCGCTCAGCGAGCTGGCTCCAGGTCCCAGGCCGCACCGCACGAATCGCAGACGAACAGCACGGCGCCGCGCTCGTAGCCACGGTTCTGGGACGGTGCGATGACGCTGGCCACCTGAGCGTCAGGCGAACCGCATTCCGGACACGGTCCCGGATCTGGCGTCCCCGACCGCGGCGTCGTGGCCGCCTCCTGGTAACCGACACCGATCAACAGCACGCCGCCGTCGGTCTGGGCGATGGCGGCCGTCAGTACCTCGTCCACGTCCGTTTCGCCGTTCCCACGCAGCGGGACGATGACGTGCGGCGTCTGCCCGAAACCGGCCGACATCGCCTCGGTGGCGGCCTCGACCACCGACTCACCGGCTTGTCGGACGACATGGCCGTGTATCGGATGCTCACTGACCGAGATCGGCTGCGCGTCCGGCGGGAGCAGCGCGAGCACGGCGGCCGGGATATGAAAGGTAGCGCCGCCGGGGGAGTCCGGTCCGGGCGCACCGATCACGCTGTGATGACTGTGGTCGTGGTCTTCGTCGTGACCGTGACCGTGGTCGTCGTCACCGTGGTCGTGGCTGTGGCCGTGGTGGCTGCCGTGGTCGTGGCGGTTGGCCTGGTCGGGATCAGGCGCCTCGCTCTGGGACGCCGCGCCCTCGAGGTGACGCAAGACCTGGTCCAGTGAGATCACGTCCCCGTACTTCTGATCGATATCGAACAGGTTCATGGCCCGGGTGGCTTCGTGCCGGTCGTACACCGCATCTTCGACCACGATCATGTTCAACCGGTTGCTACAGCCGTCGACGACGGTGGCGCGCACGCAGCCGCTGACCGCTTCGCCGCAGACGATCAGAGTGTCGATCTTTTCGCTGACCAGGTAGGCCAACAGCGGCGTCCCGAAGAAAGCGCTCGGACCCGTCTTGGTCAACACGACCTCGCCGGGCAGCGGCGCGGCCTGCTCCACGATGTCGTACCGCCGACTGTGCCGATCCGCGGCTGCCGCGTCGCGTGACCCGGCGCCGCGACTGCCGCGCCGGGCGCTCCAGCCGGGGATGCCGGTGTCCTCGACGGCCATCCCGGTCAGGTGGATGACCGGAAGACCGGCCGCGCGGCCGGCGGCCAGCAAGGCCTCGACCTTCTCCAGCGCTGCCCAGCCCGCCAGCCCCGCGCTGTTCGGCCATTCCTCGATCGCTTCGAGCAGCGGCTGCGGCCGGTCACCGATCGCGCCGCGATAATTGTCGACGGACAGGATCGCGGCCTTGTTGCCGAACCCGTAGGGACGCTTGGGCTTCATCCGGGCGAGGTGGGCACGGTCGTTTTCAGTCAGGAACTGGTCCCAGACGCGGGTCGTCATGGTGGTTGGACTCCTATGGTTCGACTTAACCTTGGGTTCGGTTGGTTTGCGGTGTGCGGGTTAGGTTTTGCGGCGAAAAGCGGTTAGTGCGGTTAGTTCGGTTAGCGATGGTTAGGGCGGTTAGGGATTGGCGGGTTCGGGCTCGGACTGCGGTTTGGTGGTCTGGCCGATCGCGGCGCCGGCCCGAGCGGTCAGCGATATGGCGGCCAGCGGAATCAGGGTAAAAACGCCGAGCGCGATCCGGACGTTCACGAGCGATGCCAGCGCACCGGCGGTAAGTGAGAAGGCGGGCCGCAGCCCCAGGTGCACCATCGAGAACAGAGACATCACCCGGCCGCGCATGTGTTCCGGGCTGAGTACCTGCAGGCCCGCACTCAAGACTGGAATATTGAATGCAAAACCCAGGCCGATCGGGACGGCCAGCACCGCGGCCTCCGGAAGAGCCTGGCTGACCGCGACGCCGGCCACGCCGACGGCCTGCAGCGCGAAGGCACTGGCCAGCAGCCGATTGGCCCGAATGCGCCGGGACAGCCAGCTGAAGATAACGAGCCCGACGGTGGCCCCCAGGCTGTAGGCGGTGACCAGTAGGCCGGCCGAATCGGCGCTCAGGTGCAGGCTCTGCTTGGTGATTTCCGGTGCCAGTGTGCGCAGCGCCTCGACCGAGGCATTGGCCAGTGCCACTGCGACCAACAGGGACAGCAGCACCGGCGTCCCGAGGGCGAAGCGCAACCCTTCGCGGCCGGAGCCGCGCATGCTCCGCCGCGACCCGTGATCAGGCATGGACACCTTGCGCAGCAGATACATCGCCACGATCGGGGCGACGAAGGAGGCGCTGTTCACGGCGAAGGCCGCGGTCGGCGTGGACACCGCCAGGATCAGCGCCGACAGGGCCGAGCCGACGACCTGACCGAGATTGAACTGCAGGGTATTGACCGCGGTCGCGCGCGCGATCTCGTCGCGGCGCACCAGGGCCGGCAGCAAGGAGGCAAGCGCGGGCTTGGCCAACGCATAGGAACAGCCCAGCAGGGTGGCCAGCGCGATCAACACCGGGGCGGTGATGTGACCGGTCGCGGTGAGCACGGTGATCACCACAGCCACCGCGAGCGAGAACACCTGGGTCCACACGACGACCCGGCGCCGGTCGTAGCGGTCGGACAACATGCCGCCGAACATCGACAGGGCGAAGATCGGGGCGAAGGTCGCGAAGTTGAGGACGCCGACCATCAGCGGGGAATCGGTGAGCTTGAGCACCAGGACCGAGGCGGTCACATTTTGCAGCCAGGTGCCGACGTTGGACAGGAAGCCGCCGGTCCAATAGACCCGGAAACTGCGCTGCGTAAAGAGACCCCAGCGGGATTCGGGTGCGGTCGGCTGGCTCATTGTCGTTCTCTCCTTCCCTTTATTTCCAGGAGGTTTCGCGAGTCCGCCCGGGCTTGACTTCAAGATTGGATACCATATCCTCTAATTCGGCGCGCCTCAGATTAGCGCTCCGAGCTGCATCCTGGAAGGGGATCCGCATGACCACCGCTCGTACCGAACAACGCCTCGTCGTCAAAGAACAGGCGTTGAGCGAGACCGAGAACAGCGAGATGGGAGTCCGGGAGGAGTGGAACAAGAAAAACCCGCCCACCGAAGCCATCATCGTCAAGAACCTCAAGACGACCGAGCTCATCTCGCGCCCGTACCGCAACACCAAGGCTCGTTTCTACCGCCTGGGCCACGACATCCGGCTGCAGCCGCACGTCAGTGAGCTGCCCCCGGGCAAGGCGTCGGTCAACCACCGGCACACCACCGAAGCCGTCATCTACATCGTCTCGGGCGTGGGTCACACCATCGTCAGCTGGGACGGCGAGAACCAGGAGCGCATCGACTGGGAGGAAGGCGACATGTTCAGCTTCCCGGTCTGGATGTGGCACCAGCACTTCAACGACAGCGAGACCGAGGTCTGCCGTTACCTCGCGGTCCAGGACACCTTCGCCATCAAGGCTCTCGGTTTGCACCAGATCGAGCGCTTTCCCGGCGATACCGAAGGCTGAGACGAAGCACAATGACGGTGGTTTCTGCGGCTAGCCTCGCCGATCTGCAACGCCCAGGTGTTTCGGTCACCGGCATCCTGCCCGACGATTCCTGGCAGGACCAGTGGCACGGCATCGTGGTCGACGAGGGCATGAAATCACGACTGCTCAGTTTTGGACTGTTTTGCTTGACCCAGCGGGCCGGCATCTCGCCGGTCGGATTGCCGGTGCATGGGCTGGCCCTGCTTTCGGGGCCGCCCGGCACCGGTAAGACCACGCTCGCGCACGGGGCGGCCAATATGGTCGCCGCGATCTTGCGGGAGCGGGGACTGGCCGACGAGGTGCTGTTCGCGGTCGTTGATCCGCACGCGTTCCCGAGCGAATTCCTGGGTGAAAGCCAGCGGGCGGTAGCTCGGCTGTTCCGGGACACGCTGCCCGAACTCGCCGGCTTCGGCCGGCCGTTGATCGTCCTGCTGGACGAGGTGGAAGCGCTGGCCGTAACCAGGTCGCGGGCCTCGCTGGACACCAATCCGGTCGACGTCCACCGGGCCACCGACGCGGTGCTCACCGGCGTCGACCGGCTGGCCGCACAGCACCCCAACGTGGTGTTGCTGGCGACCACCAACGATGTCGCGACGGTGGACGGTGCCTTTCTGTCCCGGGTCGATCTGCACGAAACCTTCGTGCTGCCAGGGAAGACGGCCGCGGCTGAGATTCTCTCCTCGTCGTTGGCCGAACTGGGAGTGGCCTTGTCGGCGCACAGCCCGGAGCTGATCGAGCTGGCCGCGCGGTGCGTGACGGCGGAGTTGGACGCGCGCCGGATTCGCAAGCTGGTGCTGCGCGCATTAGTCAGCAATGGACCGGAACTTGCGTTGCGTCCCGAGACGATGACGGTGCGACACGTCATCAGCGCTCTCGACAGCATCTGAACCGCGTCACATCGTCTGGTCACAATCGGCCGGATGCTTTACCTTCGTAATTGAATACAGTATTCAACGACAGGGAGTTGGGATTTGCGTACCGAGGAAGTGTCCTTCTACAGCGAAGGCTCGCGCCTAGCGGCCTATTGGCGTACTCCGGATGAGTACACCGGACGGCTGCGGGCGATTATCCAGGGCCCGGGCTGGCTCGGCCTGCGTGACGCCAAGCTGTACGTGCGATACCACGAAGCGCTTACCGCGGCCGGTTTCGGCGTGCTGGTGCTGGACTATCGCGGTTTCGGCGATTCCGAGGGCGACCGGTCCCGGCTCTCGTTCAGCGGCCAGCTGCTCGATCTTATGAACGGCGTCAGCTACCTGACCACGCGTGCGGACGTCGACCCCGACGCCATCGGCGTGTTCGGTAGCGGCGGTACCGGTGGCGGCAACGCCGTGCTGCTGGCGGCAAATGACGATCGGATCAAGGCCGCGGTCAGCCAGGTTCCGGTGGCCGACGGCACCGACTGGCTGCACCGGATGCGCTCCGAGCACGAGTGGCTGACGTTCGAAGCGATGCTGGCCGAGGACCGTCGCGATCGGGCCGCGGGCGGCAAGGGTCGACTGGTACACCCTCGTGAAGAGATCATGGTGCCGACGCCAGAACGGCGGGCTACCAAGGTGAAAGCCGATGTCGACGACCGGATCCCGACCGCGGTCTCGCTGGCCGCCGCCGATGAGATCCTGAAGTACCGCCCGCTAGAAGCGGCGACCGGCCTGCAAACCCCGTTGATGATCGTTGCGGTGGAGGGTGACGCCACCACGCCGACCGATCACGCCGAAGCGTTGTACGAGGCAGCCGGCGGTCCACGCTCGCTGATCATGCAGCGGCACACGACGCACTACGCCGCGTACGACCAGTACTGGGAATCAGTAACCCCGCGAATCGTCGAATGGTTCGACCGTTATGTCGTCAACGGCAACGTCGTCGTCCGGCAGGTCACCGAGCGTGTCGAGAGCATCGAATATCTGGGAGGAACTCATGCAGGTTGATCGTAAAGTCGTTGGCGGCATGGTCGTCACGCCCACCGGAACAGTGCAGGCCGACGTCCTGATCGCTGACGGTCGGATAGCCGGACTGGTCAGCGCCGAGGTGAGCAGCGGAATCGACGCCGAGACCATCGACGCGACGGGCAAACTGGTGCTGCCCGGGATGATCGACGTGCACGTGCACACCCGCGAACCGGGGTACACGCACAAGGAAGACATCAACACGACCACGCAGCAGGCTGCTGCCGGTGGCGTGACCACCATATTCGGTATGCCCAATCTTGCTCCGCCGACCACGACGCTGGAGACGTTGGAGCAGGTCTTCGAGCTGTATCGCGCGAACTCGATCGTCGACTGGAACCACAACCCGGCCGCCACCGATCCGGACGAAGTCAAGAAGATGATCGAGACCGACATCCGGGCGTTCAAGATCTACATGGTGGTCGACACCGGGCGCACGTACCCGCACCCGGCCGGCACCGGCATGCACGACCACGGTCACCTGCTGCAGATGATGGACACCATTGCCGGCAGCGGCAAGCGCTTCATCATCCACCCGCACGACCAGGCCCTGATGGACTACATCGAAGGCGAATATCTCAAGCGCGGCGAGAACACCCCGCAGGGATACGCCTCGGCCTATGCCGCCCGCAACGGTGTCATCTGGGACACCGCCATCGACGTGGTGTTGCGGCTGGCTGAGGCCTCGGGCTGCGCGGTGCACATCGCTCACATGCAGACCAAGCGCTCGATCGAATCCGTGCGGCGGGCCAAGGACCGCGGCGTTGACGTCACCTGTGAGGTCAACCATTGGGCGCCGTTCCTGTCCACCTGGCAGGACGTGGAGACCCTCGGCCCCTACGCGCTGTCGTACTGGGTGCCGGACGAGGGCCGCGAGGCCGTCTGGGAAGGCATGCGGGACGGCACCATCGACATGATTTCCTCCGACCACGCCCCGCACACCCGCGAGGAGAAGGAAATCGGCTGGACCGAGATGTGGAGTTCGCATACCGGAACGCCGGGCATCCAGTACTACTACCCGATGCTGCTGGACGCGGTGAACCAGGGCAAGCTCACCCTCGAGCGCGCGGTCGATCTGGCCGCGTTCCAGCCGGCTAAGGCCTTTGGCCTGAACGCGGTCAAGGGTCAGCTCGCCGTCGGCTTCGACGCCGATCTGGTCATCGCCAACATGGATTCGCCGTGGACCATCACCAACGCCGGTGTGCTGTCCAAGATCGGCTGGACCTGTTACGACGGCCGGTCCATCTCGGTGAACTTCGAGACCACGCTCGTGCGTGGCGAACCCGTCTTCGCCGACGGCAAGGTCGTCGGCCGGCCCGGCTACGGCCAGATGGCTACCGCAAAACGAACCACTGCTGATTCGATGAGTGAGGTCTGAGGATGAAGTACGGATTACTGCTGCCCCACTTCGGCGACGAAGCCGACAAGGACAAGCTGCTGCAAGGTTCCAAGCGCGCGGAGGAGCTGGGCTTCGACTCGGTCTGGGTGCGCGATCACCTGGTCTTCGAGCCGCACGGTGAGATGGAGAAGCCGAACCGGACGTTTTACGATGCGCTGACCACGCTCACCGCGATCGGGGCTGTCACCTCGAAGATCGAACTCGGTACTGGTTCGCTCATTCCCTTCCGGCACCCGCTGGTCACTGCCTTGATGGCCGGCACCATCACCCAGCTCGTCGGCCCACGCCTGATCTTGGGCTTCGGTGCCGGCACCTTCGACCACGAGTTCGACGCGGTCGGTATGAGTGGCTTGGACCGGGTCGAGCTGGTTCGCTCCAACGCCGAGATCCTCAAGCGGGTCATGACCGAGAACGACGTCTCGTACAAGGACGAGTTCTTCGAGTTCCACGACGTGACCATCGAGCCCAAGCCGCTGGGTGGCAAGGTGCCGTTCTGGTACTGCGGCGCCACCCCTCGCTCGGCCCGGCTGGCGGTGGAGTTCTGCGACGGCTGGATGCCCGGCCGAATTTCGATGGACACCCTGGCCAAGCGGATCACCGACATCGAGGCGGGATCGCAGGCCGCCGGCCGGACCCGTCCGACCATCGCCGTCATCCCGCCGACGTCGATCGAGAGCACCCGCGAGGAAGCGCTCAAGCACGTCAATATCCCCGGGTTGCTGGCGTGGGCGAACAAGGCCAAGTTCGCGGTCCGGCCACCGTCGGGATCATTCGAGACGGTGGACGACCTGTCGGGCCAGCTGATCGTCGGCTCGCCCGAAGAGGCCATCGCCGAATGCCAGAAGTTCGAAGCCCTGGGCGTCGAGCACCTCGTCTTCGACTTCCGGTTCAAGTTCGACAAATGGTACGAGCAGATCGAACTGCTGGGCAGCGAAGTCCTGCCGAAGCTAAGGGGCTGAGTCATGCCGTCGACCTCATTCACCCGCGAACTGACGGTACAAGCGGACCGCGTCAAATGTTGGGCGGTGCTGACCGATGTCCCGCAGCTGGTGGAATGGGTCAGCGTCGTCAACGAAGCCAAGGAGATCAGCCCGCTCGAGTCGTACTCGGCGGTGCTGATGGACCGGCTTGGCCCGTTCAAGCTGAAGGCCGATCTGGCCATCGCGGTCAGTGAGGTCGTCGAGGGCGAGCAGATCCGGGTCAAAGCAAACGGTGAGGATCGCCAGGTATCGTCGCGGATCGGCATCGACGCGATTCTGGTGCTGACCGACGGTGCCGACGGGGGAACGCAGATCAAGGTGGACGGTAGTTACGAGGTCATCGGCAAGGTGGCGACCCTGGGCGCCGGCATGATCCGGACCAAGGCCACCAAGATCCTGGACGAGTTCTTCGCCCATACCGGCAACGCGCTGGGCGCGGTCTGACATGTTGCCGCCCTTCGGCCTGGCCCGCCCGCGATCCGTCTCGGCCGCGCTGGCCGAGCTGGACGAGGACTCGGTGCCGTACTGGGGCGGCACCGAACTGCTGCTGGCGATGCGGATGGGCCTGATCCGCCCGCGCCAACTGGTCGACCTGAAGGGCATCGCCGAGCTGACCGAGGTCCGAATCGAGGACGGCGAGTTGGTGCTCGGCGCCGGGCTGAGTCATGACGAGGTCGCCCGCGATCCCCTGGTGGCCGAACACGCGCCGTTGCTGGCCTACGCCGAGGCGCTGGTCGGCAACGCGCGGGTTCGGGCCCAGGGCACGATCGGTGGCAATCTGTGTTTTGCCGAGCCTCGATCCGATGTGGCCACCGTGCTCAGCGCCTTGTCGGCCGAGGTCCGGCTGGTCGCCGCGGACGGGACGGACGGGGCGGACGGGACCGACGGGGCCGACGGGACTAGAGAACGACGGCTGGACATGGCCGCCTTCCTGCTCGGCCCGTACTGGACTGACCGGCAACCGGACGAATTGCTGGTCGACGTCCGGATCCCGTTGCCGGTCACGGCCGGGGTGTACCTGAAGTATCAGACCGTCGAACGGCCCACGGTCGGTGTCGCGGCCGTCGCGCGAGGTGCGGCGGGGTGCCGGCTGGTGGTCGGCGCGGTTGGTGAATTGCCCGCCGGTTTCGATTTCGAGGACGTCGCGAGCGTGGACGCCGAAGCCATTGCCGGTGAGCTCGAACCGACGCCCGACCTGACCGGCAGCATCTTGTACAAGCGCCACGTCACGGCTGTCTTCATTCGCCGGGCGCTGGCCGAATTGGCGGAGAAAGTGAGCGCCCCATGAGTGAGCATCGCAGCGAGCGCCAGCGAGTGAGGAGCGGAGCGAATGCCAGCGATGAGCGCTCGCGCGAAGAGCCGGCAGCCTCATGAGTGAGCATGAGTTGAGTGAGCAGCCGCTGGACACCGAGATCCAGACGCATATCAACGGCCGGCCGATTGCCCGACGGGTACGTAACCGCGCGACCCTGGCCCAGTTCTTGCGTGATGACCTAGGCCTGACCGGTACGAAGCTCAGCTGCGAATTGCAGGTCTGCGGCGTGTGCTCGGTCCTGGTGGACGATCGACCGGTCAGTGCGTGCACCTACCTTGCGGTCGACGTCGATGGCCGCCAAGTGCGAACCGTGGAGGGCTTGGCCTGTAACGGCAAACTCAATGCGCTGCAGAGCGCCTTCGTCGAGAACTTCGCCCTGCAATGCGGATTCTGCACCGCGGGATTTCTGATGATGTCGACGTCGCTGCTGGAGCGCAACCCCGACCCGTCCGAACACGAAGTCGTCGAATACCTGGACGGCAACATCTGCCGATGCACCGGTTACGAACCGATCGTGCAGGCCGTACTTGACGCGGCGGGCCGGATCCGGGCGGCGGGGACCAGCGATGACTGACTCGAAGATGAAAGCGCATCCGGTGTTCCCCGAACATTCCGGAAAGTCCTTTGCCGGCAAGGCCGTGCTCCGCCGCGACCTCAAAGAGAAGGTGACCGGCGCCGCCGTCTACACGGTCGACGTGGTGCCGCCGGGCTGTCTGCACGCGGTCGTGGTCCGCAGCGACCGCGCCCATGCGCGGATCATCGACGTGGACCGGAGCGAGGCGCTGGCCGTGCCCGGTGTGGTCGCGGTGATCACCTCCGATGATCTGACCGGGCTGTTCCCGAGGTTTGGTCACATCGTCCCCGACCACTGCATTTTGGCTATCGACAAGGTGCGTTACTACGGCGAGCCGGTCGTGCTGGTCATCGGTGACGACCTCTATTCGGCTTCTGACGGCGCTGATCTGGTCCGGATCGAGTACGACGAGTTGCCGGCCGTGATGACCATCGACGAGGCGCTGGCGCCGGACGCGACGCTGGTACACGAGGAGCAATACGCCTCGACCGGTGACGAATCCTTCTCGGCGATGGCCGCCGCGCCGGACGACAGCGACACCGCGTTGCCGGCCACGGACAACATCACGCACTCCCACGAGCTGGCCTGGGGCGATGTGCAGGCCGCCTTCGCCGCCTCAGACGTGATCGTCGAGACGCTGATTCACTTTCCGATGCTGTACGGCTACGCGATGGAGCCCTACAACTCGGTCGCGCACTTCACCGATGACGGTCTGCATGTAACCAGTTCGGCCCAGCATCCGTACATGGTCCGCACCGACCTGGCGCGGGTGTTCGACCTGCCGTTGGCGAAGGTGCGAGTCGATGTTCCTTATCTGGGCGGGGGATACGGCACCAAGTCGTACACCAAGCTCGAACCGTTGGCCGCGATCGGCGCCTGGATCACCAAACGCCCGGTGAAGCTGGTGGTCGATGTCGAAGGTGCCATCTACACCACCCGGGCCGATGCGGCCCAGACCCGGATGCGGACCGGATTCACCAGCGACGGCGTGATCCTGGCCCGCGAGTACGAAGTGATTCTGGAATCAGGCGCCTACGCCGACAACAGCCCGCTGGTACTGGCCAAAGCGGTCAACCGTGCGTTCGGGCCGTACCGGGTGCCGAATATCGCCGGGCGCGGTAAGTCGGTCTACACGAATACCGCGCCGGCCTCCTCCTACCGCGGTTTCGGTGCCCCGCAGGGTGCCTTGGCCGGAGAGCTCAATCTCGACCAGGCCGCCGAACAACTAGGGCTGGATCCGTATGAGCTGCGCCGGCGCAACCTCGTCCACCCGGGCGAAGAGATCCTGCCCGGCAAGCGAGGCATCGATGCCGACCTGCACGCAGACCTGGGCATGCTCGAAGAATCGTTGAAACGTGATGCCTCCGACCAGCCGATGCACGGGATCGGGGTCGGTCTGGCCGCTTCGGATGCCGGAGCGTTCCCGGTGTCGACCGCCATCGTCCGGATCCAGACCGACGGCTCGGCCGTGGTGATGAGTGGTGCCACCGAGATGGGTCAAGGCAGCAAGTCGGTGCTGGTGCAGCTGGTGGCCGAGGAGCTCGGCATTCCGATGGAGGTCGTGCAGGTTGTGCAGTCCGACACCGGAGCGGGCTCGTACGAGCGCACCACCGGCGCCAGCCGGACCACGACGCTGGTCGGGCTCGCCGTGCAGCGGGCCTGCGGTGACGCGCGGCGCAAGATTGCCGAGATGGCGTCGGAGATCTTCGAGTGCACACCGGACCTGATCGACCATCTGCCGGGTGGTATCAGCGGTCCAGACGGACTCAGTGCCACGTTCGGCGAAGTGATCCAGCGCTGGTTCGGTGCCGAGGCCGGCGAAGTCACCGGTGTGGGCACGGTACGTCGAGAGGGTGTCACGCAAAAGATGCCGCCCTTTTGGGAAGTCGGCGTGGTCGGCGTGGAGGTCGCGGTCGATCCCGAGACCGGCTTCGTCACCGTCGAGCAGCTGGTCACCGTCGCTGATGTCGGTTTCGCCATGAATCCCAAGGCTGTCGAGGGCCAGGACCTGGGCGCGGCGACCCAGGGTCTCGGGTACTCGCTCTACGAGGAATTGGTTTACGACGGGCCACAGATCGTGAATCCGAATGTGGTCGAATACCGCGTGCCGCGGATGGGCGATCTGCCCAAGAAGATCGACACGATGATTGCCCAGCGCGGTGATGGCGTAGGCCCGTACGGGGCCAAAGGTGCTGGTGAAGGTGCGCTCAACCCGATGGGACCGGCCGTGGCCAGCGCGATCGCGCGAGCGACCGGAAAGTGGCCAGATCGGTTACCCCTTACTCCGGAACGGGTTTGGCGCCTTATGAACGGATTACCGGAGGCCGACGATCTCGGTTAACACCGTGGACACAATCGGAAAACGACGTGTCAATATTTCAATTTGATAATTGTAGCCAAAATACTTGACGGCTACCCGGGGGCTGGGGCCACACTAATGCCCTCCCCAATTGCCTATGCGCCGAATTTCCACGGGGCAGACAACCTGATATCGATAAAGGGGTCCGATGAACAAGCGACTGCTTGCCACCTGCGCCGGCGTGACGGCCATCGTGCTGGCTGTTACCGGTTGCGCCGGTAAGCACACCACCAACGGCGCCGGCGCCTCGACGGGATCGAGTGACACCTTCTCGATGACGTCGTCCGCGGCCTGTGACGCCGCGGCCAGCAACGATGGCGGCACGTTGAACTACTGGACGTCGACGGACCCGGATGTCTTCCAGAAAGAGATCCAGCCGTTCAACGCCAAATATCCGGGCATCAAGATCAAGTACACCTCGCTGCGGCCGGCCGACATGGTTCAGCGGATCGTGGCCGAGGTACAGGCTCGGCACCCGCTCGACGTGGACGCCATCGCCGGTGACCTGCCCTCGTTCGCCCCGCTGTTCGACCAGAAACTGATCACCGCGGTGGATTGGACGAAGCTGGGCGTCCCGGCCGACATCCAGTTCACCCTCAACGGCTACACCACCATCCGGACCTACCGCGAGGTGTTGGGCTTGGGTTACAACACCAAGCTGGTGCAGCCGTCCGAGTTGCCGGACACCTGGGCCGGCTTGCTCGACTCGAAGTGGTCGGGCCAGGTCATCGCCGACCCGCGCGGGATCTACCTGTCGGGACTGGCGCTGGGCATGGGCGAGCAGCAGTCCGTCGACTGGTTCAAGAACTTCCTCAAGCTCGACAAGCCCTTGATCATCAAGGGTGCGACGGCCAGCATGCAGAGCATCGTCTCCGGGCAGGCCAAGCTCACCACCAGCTCGCACGACGCCGAGGCCGCCGAGCAGCAGTCCGACGGTGCGCCGGTCGGCATCAAGTACCTGGACATCGTGCCGACGCAGGACTGGTACGCACTGATCATGAAGGGCGCCAAGCACCCCGAGGCGGCCGCGTGCTTCTACTCCTGGTGGACAGGCGCCGAAGGACAGGCCCAACAGCTGAAGTACGAGTTCAAGAGCGACAAGTCGGCTCCGGACGGGTTGCCGGCCGGCGCCAAGGTCGTCGCCATCAACGACCCGGATCAGGCCGCCTTGGCCACCAAGGTCGCCGACGAGTACGCGAAATTGATGGGTCAGTGACCCACCACGGAGGGGGACGGCCATGAGTGAGCATCGCAGGGAGCGCCAGCGAGCGAGGCGCGGAGCGAATGTCAGCGATGAGCGCTCGCGCGAAGAGCAGGAGACTTCATGAGTGAGCATCGCAGGGAGCGCCAGCGAGCTGGCTTCGAACAGCGAGCGGGAGCGAATGTCAGCGATGAGCGCTCGCGCGAGGAGCAGGAGACCTCATGAGTGAGCATCGCAGGGAGCGCCAGCGAGCGAGGCGCGGAGCGAATGTCAGCGATGAGCGCTCGCGCGAAGAGCAGGAGACCTCATGAGTGCGATCAAGGTCGAACAGCTCGAGCATTGTTATGACGACCGCGGCCGCACCGTCACCGCGGTGGACCACATCGACTTCGAGGTGGAAGAGAACGAGTTCTACACGTTGCTCGGCCCCAGCGGTTGCGGCAAAACCACGACCCTGCGCTGCCTGGCTGGTCTGGAGCAACCCACCAGCGGCACGATTTCCCTCGATGATGTCGTGGTTTTCTCTTCCCGCAGCGTGGTGCCGACCCACCGTCGCGATATCGGCATGGTCTTTCAGGACTACGCCGTGTGGCCACACATGACGGTGTTCGACAACGTTGCCTTCCCGTTGCGGGTCGGCAAGCGCCAATCGTCGTCCGTGATCAAGGAAAAAGTCCACGAGGCGCTCGAACTCGTGAACATGGACGAGTTCGCCGAGCGGCAGGCCACCCAGCTCTCGGGTGGGCAGCAGCAACGTCTGTCGCTGGCGCGCGCCTTGGTACGCCAGCCGAAGGTACTGCTCCTGGACGAGCCGCTGTCGAACCTGGACGCCAAGCTGCGCGAGCAGATGCGTAAAGAACTGCGGATGTTGCAACGCCGGATCAAGGTGACCACGATCTTCGTCACCCACGATCAGGTCGAGGCCCTGTCGATGTCGAACCGGATCGCGGTCATGAACCGCGGCGTGATCGCTCAGGTCGGTACGCCGCGCGAGATCTATCAGACGCCGAACAGTGAGTTCGTGGCTGCCTTCGTCGGTGCGACCACGTTCCTGCGTGGCAGCTACGTCGGGCCGGCTTCCACGCCTGGTTTCGTCCGCCTGGAGACGGGCATCGGCGCGCTGATCGCCAAGACGGACAAGGCCATGGTGCCGGGCGAGCCGGTCACGCTCGCCGTTCGTCCCGAGGCGATCCGGGTCACCGAAGAGGAGAACCTCAACCCGCTGACCAACAGCATTTCCGCCGTCGTGGACATCGGGCTGTTCATCGGTGAGGCGGTCGATTACCACATCTATGTCGGTGACGAGCTGATCCGGGTCAAGGGGAGTCCGCACAGCCGATTCCGCCGCCGTGACAAGGTCTTCCTCGAGATTCCGCCGGAGGAATGCGTGTTGATCCACACCCCCACCAGCGCGGTCGAATCCCCGCTGGACGAGCCGGAACCCATCTTCGATCCGACGGTCGAGATCGTATGACCACGGTCCTCGAACCGCCGGCGGTAGCACCGCCGCCGCCCAGGCCGCGGCGGCAGCGTACCGGCTGGCGCCGCCGGGTCACCGCCCGCTCGGTGGTCAGCACGATCACCATCCTGGTGTTGTTGTATCTCGTCCTCGGTCCGCTGATCATGCTGGTGTTGACCGCGTTCGAGGACACCAGCGGCGGCGTGGTCATCACCCCGCCGTTCCCGTGGACCAGTCAGAACTTCATCGACGTCTTCACCGACAGCCAGACGTATTCGGTGTTGTGGACCACGGTCGAGTTCTCGGTCGGGGCGTTGCTGTTCGCGTTCGTGGTCAGCCTGACGTTCTCGTGGTTGATCGAACGCACGGACCTACCGGCCCGCAACACGGTCTTCGTGTTCGTGGTGGCCCCGCAGGGAATTCCGGGCGTCATCTCGGCCATTGCCTGGAGCCTGTTGCTCAACCCGACCAACGGGTTCGTGAACCTGGTGCTGCGCAGCGTCATCCACAGCAAGAGCACGACCGGTCCGCTCAACGTCTACTCGCTGCCCTGGATGATCCTGGTGCAGGGAATGGCCTTGGTGCCGCTGACCTTCCTGCTGGTGACCGCCTCCTTGCGCGGCATGAACGCCAGCCTCGAAGATGCCGCCCGCACCTCGGGATCCGGGTTCGGAACGATCGTCCGCCGGGTCACCTTGCCGCTGCTCAAGCCGGCCATCATCGGTGCGCTGGTCTACGAATTCGTGACCGTGGTCGAGGCCGTGGACATCCCGCTGATCCTGGGTGTGCCCGGCCACGTGACGGTGCTGTCCACCCAGATCTACAACGCGTCCCATCCACCGATCGGCCTGCCGAACTACGGGGTGGGTTCGACCTACGGCGGATTCCTGCTGATCCTGGCCTTGTTGCCGCTGATCGCCTACAACCGGGTGGTCGGTGATTCCGGCAGCTACGTGACGGTAACCGGCAAGACGTTCCGTCCCAAGACGCAGAAGCTCGGTAAGTGGAAGCCACTAGCGATGCTGTTCGCATGGGGCTACATCTTCGTGGCCTTCGTGCTGCCGCTGGCCATCCTCATCTGGGCCAGCATTCAGCCTTATATCAGCACGGTGAGCAAAGAGGCGATCAAACGCTCGACCCTGGGCAGCTATCGCAAGACGTTGTCCGGCGACCTGTTCATCACCGCGTTGAAGAACACCCTCATTCTGGGGCTGTCGGCGGCGTTGGGATCGATGGTGCTGGCCGTCCTGGTCTCTTGGATCATCGTGCGATCCCGGTCAAGGCTGCGCTGGATGGCCGACGTGCTCGCCTTCCTGCCGCACGCGATTCCCGGGGTCGTCATCGGTCTGGCCACCTTGCTGATGTACCTGCTCCTGCCGCTGCCGATTTACGGCACGATCTGGATCATCGTGATCGCGATGGGCACCCAGTACGTCAGCCTGGGCACCAGACTGACCACCGGCGGCATCGCCCAGATCCAGCGCAGCCTGGAAGAGGCAGCGGAAGCGTCGGGCGCTCGGGGCTGGCAGGTCTGGTGGCGGGTACTGCTGCCGTTGCTGCGCCCGGTGTTCCTGAACGGGTTCTTGCTGGTCTTCCTGGCCAGCATTCAGAATCTGACGTTGCCATTGATGCTCTATTCGACCGGCAACCTGGTGATGTCCAGCCTCATCTACACCCGTTGGGATTACGGCGACGCCACCGGTACCGCCGTGCTCAGTGTGGTGATGACGGCAATCACGATCGTGGCCGCCCTGTTGCTGCGGCGTTCCAGCGGCAGCCGGATGGGCTCTTGATGGCCCCGAAGAAGGGTCGCAATCTCAGTACGGACGCACGGTTCACCGAGGTCATCGACCATCTGGCCAGCGGTTATAAGACCATTGGCCAGATGGTGTACGGCGTCCTGCGCGAAGCCATCATCAACGGCGCCTTCGCGCCGGGGGAGTGGTTGCGGCAGGAGTCGCTGGCCGAGGCCATTGGGGTGTCGCGCATTCCGGTGCGCACCGCGTTACTGCAACTGGAATCTGAAGGGCTGGTCACCTTCCACCCGCACCGGGGCGCCCGGATCCGCACCATGTCGGCCGCCCAGATCGACGAGGTGTACCGCCTGCGGATGTTGTTGGAATGCCACGCCCTGCGGCTGTCGATGGCGCAGATGACGCCGGATCGGCTGGCCACCCTGACCAAGTTGGCGGCGGCACTGGACGCCGAGCCGGAGGGCGGCGAGTTCGTCGACACCCGGGTCGCGTTCTACCGGGAGGCCTACGACGTGGCCAACAACCCTTTGCTGGTCGGACTGATCGAGGATCTGCGGGGTCATGTCGGCCGTTACCTGCTCAGCTTCCGGGTGCACGGCGGCCGCTCGCACTCGCACACCGGACTGGTCGACATCATCGGCTGGGGCGATGTGGAAGCGGCCGAGAAATGGCTCTATGCCCACTTGGATGAGGTCCGCATCGGCATCCAGTCGCTGGCCGCCGATGAGGGTGCATCCCTGGCCAGCACAGTCGATCTGGTCGATTGATCCTGCTCGGACGCATTTCCCGGAAATCGTGATTGTAAATTGTAACCAAAAACCTTGACATGGATTGCCGGTCAGGTCACGCTTATCGACACCCAGGCCCCGCGCGTGATTCGGCGGTTAGCTCAGTCCCGTTCCTGACGCTCTTCCTCATTCGTTTCTCGGCAAGGAGCCGGCATGTCTCTGGTCAAACATCGCACCACCGTTGCTGCGGTCAGCGTCGCCCTGTGCGGCATCCTGACGTTGTCCGCCTGCTCGTCCTCGTCCTCGCCGTCTTCAGCGGGAACGCAGACCACGGCCGCCGCGGCCACGATCGGTACCGGCGGCACGCTCGACTCGGTCTGCAAGGCCGGCGAAGCCGAGGGCTCACTTTCCTTCCAGGACACGACCGATCCGGAGATCTTCGCCAAGGAGATCGCCCCGTTCGAAGCGAAGTACCCCGGCATCAAGATGAACTTCGGATCGCTGCGGCCGCAGGATTCGGTCGCCCGCATCGTCAGTGAGAAGCAGGCTCACCACGCCATCGACGTCGACGCCACCGCCATCGACATGCCGTCGGCGGCGCCGCTGATCCAGCAGGGTCTGGTGCAACCGGTCGACTGGACCGCACTGGGCGTATCCAGCGACGACGTGCTGACCAACCAGGGCGTGCAGTTCGTCCGTACCCAGCGCATCATTCTGGGACTGGGTTACAACACCACCAAGTTGCAGGCCTCGGACCTGCCCGATACCTGGGATGAACTGATCAACTCGAAGTGGGCCGGCAAGATTATCGTCGATCCGCGCGGGCAGTACCTGTCCGGTCTCGGCATCGCGTGGGGCAAGGACAAGGCCGTCGCGTGGTACAAGAAGTTCCTGTCCACCGACAAGCCGCAGGTGGTCAAGGGCGCCACCGCCAGCGTGCAGGAAGTGACCAGCGGCCAGGTGCTGCTGACGACCAGCTCGCATGACGCCGAGATCAACGAGCAGAAGGCCAAGGGTGCGCCGGTGGCCATCAAGTACCTTGACGTGGTGCCGACCCAGGATCACTACACCCTGGTCGTCAAGGGTGCTGCGCACCCGAACGCCGCGGCTTGTTTCCTGGGCTGGTACGCCAGCGACGAGGGAGCCGCCTCGCAGTTGAAGTACGAGTTCAAGGGCAACGAGGAACAACCCAGCAACATGCCTGCCGGAGCGAAGCTGGCGGCCGTCACCAACGAAGCCGATTCCACGGTCCAGGACGACACGGCGACCGAGTTCGCCAAGCTCAGCTCGAGCTGAACCCGCCACCCTTACCAATAACCGCTGGAGGAAAGTCGAATGACCGGCAGCACCGATAACGCCCACTCGCAAGAACAATCCCACGGGCATTCGCACGGCTCGTCGGAACCCGCAGCCCACTCGCACGGTCACTCGCACGACGAGGGTGACCCGAACGGCCCGCGCCGTAAGGGCAAACTGCATTACCACGAGGAAGAGGTCCGCCCGCTGGAGGCGTACCCGCTGGTGCACCGTCAGCCGCACCTTGATCTCTATGCCGACTCCGACCGTAAGCACCCCGGCCGGGACGTCGATCTGCCGTTGCGCACCATCCAGTTGCACATCGGCCGGCTCGACCCGGGGCAGTCGACCAACCTGCACAAGCACCACAACGAGGCCGCGATCTATATCATCGCCGGCACCGGATACAGCGAGGTCCAGGGCGAGCGGATCCCGTGGTCGCAAGGGGATTTCATCTACATCCCCACCATGCAATGGCACACCCACGTCAATCCGGCCGACGCCACCGATCACGCGCTCTACATGGGCATCACCAACAAGCGGATGCTCGACTGGCTGGGCCTGGACCGCAAGGTCGAAGCCGGCCGGCACGTGCCGATGGAGGACGTGCAGCGTGAGATCGAATCGGGCAAGTTCTCGCCGTACTCTCATTACAACGTCTCACCCGAGACGGGCGTGCGGTTCGGCCCCGAGGGCTTCATCACCCACGGCGACTGAGCACCAGCCATGGCACGCTCGATAACCCAGACCGGTACCACCCACTACGAGGTGCAGAAGAAGCGCCGAGCGGCCAAGGTCGAGCAGAGCCGGCAGCATCGGACCGCGGTCATCCGAACGTCGGACGTCGTGCTGGAGGACAACCCCAGCCGGCGGATGCGACGCGGCATCTATCTAGGGGCCGACGGCCCGCATCCGACGCACGTGCTGGATGCGGCCGTCCACGAGGTCAGCCCGGGGATCACCTCGAGCATTCACCGGCATTCGTGGGACGCGATCATGTGGGTGATCGAGGGCACCGGGTGGACCGAGATCGACGGCCAACGGGTCGAATGGCGGCCGTGGGACACCGTCTATCTGCCGCGGTGGGCGTGGCATCGTTCCGGTACCGACGGCGACAAGCCGGCGCGCTATCTGACCTGGAGCGTCGAGCCCATGTACGAGACGTTCGGGTTGGCCGTCCTCGAAGACGCCGGTGACGAGCCGTTCGCCCAACTACCGCCGGCGCCGCGCTCGACCGCGCCGGATGACGCCGGGCCCGACTCCTACGGGCGGCGCATGCGCCGGCTCGCCGCGGCCTATTCGCCTGCCACGGCGCACCGGCTGATCACCAAGTGGGAGGACGTCAACCCGCGGGTGACCAAGCGCGGGGCGCGCAGCATGTTCCTGGTCGACGAGACCATCGGCTACCGGACGTCCGGGCTCACCGCGGTCATGCACGAGCTCGGCCCGGGCCTGTGGCAGGCCAAGCACCGGCACGGCGGTGAGGCATACCTGTACGTGGTCAGCGGACGCGGGCACACCGAGATCGACGGGGTGGATCACCCGTGGAGCGCCGGTGACCTGGTCGTGGTCAACCACTGGTGCTGGCATCAACACATCAACGACGACACCGAGAACTCCGCGCGGCTGATTCGGGTACACAACGTGGATGCGCTCTATGACCTGATGCAGATTCTGCTCGACCCGATGCAGCTCATCGAGGAAGAGCCGGATCTGGCCGATGCTCCGGATCTGACTGGTTACCGCTGGCCGGACCCGATGGCCGGCCGGCCGGCGTTCTGATGACAGCCGCTGGTCCGGAGTATTCCGGCAACCTCGAACTGGCTCTGATCAACGCGCGGCTGTACGGGCGACCGGCGGCGGACCGAGCGCTACTGGTGCGCAACGGGCGGATCGTGCTGATCGGCAGCGTGGACGAGGTGCGGGCGGCGGGCGGCCCGGCGACCGAGGTTCTCGACCTGGCCGGGGCGTCTGTGCTGCCGGGCTTCACCGACAGTCACACCCACTTTCATCGAACGGCCATGCTGCGTAAGCACTTTCTCGATTTCGAGGGCATGACCACGATCTCCGGTGTGCTCGCGGCCGTCGCCGAGCGGGCGGCCGGACTGCCCACCGGAACTTGGCTACAGGGCGACAACCTGGTCGCCGGCACGCTGGTCGAACGACGGCTGCCTGACCGCTACGAGCTCGACGCGGTCGCGCCGGATCACCCGGTCCTGCTCCGGGGGATGGGCAAGCACGTCGTCGTGGCCAACTCATGGGCTTTGCGGTTGGCCGGCATCGATGCCGCGACCCGAGATCCCGACGGCGGCCGGATCGATCGGGATGGCGCCGGCGATCCGACCGGGATCCTGCACGAGCGGGGCAAACTGCGGCTGGACACTACCCGGGCCGACACGGTCGTACCGGCGCTGGATGACGGCCAACGACTGGCGGCGTTGCGGGCCGGCATCGGCGAGCTGCACCGCAACGGGGTCACCTCCATTCACGAAATCACCCGTACGCCGGAGGAGTTCGGCGACTACGCCCAGCTGCACGCCAACGGCGAGCTCGGCGTCCGGGTGGTCGGCTACCCGCGAGTCCTGGAAGGCCGAGCGCCCTTGTCGGCCCTGGTGGATCTCGGCTTGCGGTCCGGGTTCGGCGACGACTGGCTGCGACTCGGCGGCGTGAAGCTGAGCATCGACGGAGCCTGCACGTTCCGCAATGCCGCGGTGTATGACGCCTATCCCGGCCAGCCGGCCAACTTCGGCATCATCCGGGCCACCGCTGACGAGGTCGACGCGGTGGTGTTGGAAGCCGATCGGCACGGGCTGCAGGTCGCCGTGCACGCGATCGGCCCGCGGGCGGTCGACATGGCCTTGGATGCTTTCGCGGGATTGCCGGCGAGCAGCAGTGCTAACGGCAATACTGGTAACGGCCGCGGTGGGCAGCGGGGTCGGCTGCGGCACCGGATCGAACATGCATACCTGCCGCCGTCGAACGGACGGCTGAGCGACCAGTTCAAACGAATGCGAGATCTCCAGCTGGTGTTGTCCACCCAGCCTGCCTTCATTCACAGCGTGGGGGATTCCTGGTTCGACATCTTCGACGAGGGGCAGGCATCGGCCATGGTGCCGTTGCGGTCCGCGCTGGATGCCGGTCTGACCGTGCTGGCCAACAGTGATTGCCCGAGTGCGCCGCCCGCGCCGCTGGTCGGTATCCAGGCGGCCGTGAACCGGCGGACCTCAGCCGGCCGGCCGCTCGATCCGGCCGAACGGATCACGGTGGTCGAGGCCATCACGATGTACACCTCGGCGCCGGCCTATGCGGCGGGCGAGGAATTCTCCCGGGGGCGGCTGGCGACTGGGTTGCTGGCCGACCTGACCGTGCTGGCCGCCGACCCCGAATCGGTCCCGGCGATCGACCTGGCTGGTATCGACGTGCTGGCCACCGTGGTGGGCGGACAGCTCATGCACCGACACCGATCCATCTGAGAACGGAGCAGCTATGTGTGGCAACGAAGGCCATTCGCATTCGCCGACCGGGATGTCTCGGGGTGCCACCGGTGTCCGCGTGATGTCGATGAACCGCATGCAGACTATCGCCCAGCACGTCGTCGGCTCGGCCGAGGTGCGCCGCTCGGCGGCCGGTTTCATCGGCTATGGCGACACCAAGCGTGGTGACCGGGTGCTGCTCGCGGTACCGCGGATCACCGACGGCGAGGTGATCGAGACCGTAATCGGGGCCATGCATGACCGTGGTGCCAAGGTCGATCTGATGGTGCTCGACGACGAGCCGGATCGGGACTTTCGTCCGCTCGACGAGATCGAGATGATGATGCGTCGCGAGCCGTACTGGGTGAACCTGCGTCGCGGCGACCGGGCGCCGTGGATCGAGGAACTGGCGGCGGCCCGCAACTACGATCTGCTCATCCACGGCTCGGCCGGACCGGTGCCGAAATCAGCCGGTCGCTACGAGGCGTTCCCGTGGACGACCAAGGAGCATTTCCTCGGCGAGGCCAACCTGTTCCCCCGCGAGCTGCACCGGATCATCAACGAGCACACCTGGTCGCGGATAACGGAGAACATCGGCGGCCGGCTCAGCCTGACCGATCCGGAGGGCACCGATCTGACGATGTCGATCCAGGAGAAGCCGTTCCACGACGGCCGCCACGATTACGGCCTCAACCCCAAATGGGGTCATCTGATGGCGCACCCGCCGACACCGGTGGAGCCGGACGACGACACCACCGGCGTCATCGCCGGCACGATGAGTCACTACGGCCGTGCTTTCCCGCGGATCGAGATCGAGGTGCAGCGTTCGAAGGTGGTACGCATCTCCGGGGGCGGCCAGTACGGGCAGGGCTGGCGCGATCTCGACGAGGAATCGGCGAACATCCAGTACCCGTGCTTCCCCGCACCCGGCCTGTTCTGGCTGTGGGAGCTGGCCATCGGCACCAATCCGAAGATCCGCCGGCCCTCCAACATCGACCGGCTGTCCTCCGACGGCTTCGAGTGGGAACGCCGGCGCGGCGGGGTCATTCACTGCGGCTTCGGTACCCGTTGGCGCTCGGCCGAAGAGGACTGGGCCGGTGATCAGGGCTTGCTGTACGGGCACCTGCACGTCCACCTGCTGTTCCCGACACTGACGGTCGAGACCGCGGACGGCCGGGTCATACCGGTCATCGAACACGGCCGGCTGAGTGCTTACGACGACCCCGAGGTCCGCGATGTGGCCGCTCGCTACGGCGATCCGGACGAACTGCTGCACGATGACTGGGTCCCCGCGATCCCGGGCATCAGTACGACCGGATCGTTGACGGAATATCAGGCCGATCCCGGTCGGTTCATCTATCCAGTGGCCAGCCGCTAAGCTGACCACGCGATACCGTAGCCAATATTCAATCTCAGTTTGAGTCCCGTCGGATGCCGGCGGGCGGGAAAGGTGAACACGCGTGGTCAAGTTCGGATACAAGGCGTCGGCGGAACAGTTCGCGCCCTCAGAGTTGCTGCGATACAGCGTGCTGGCCGAACAGACCGGTTTCGATTCGGTGTTCGTCAGCGACCACCTGCAGCCCTGGCGGCACGACGGCGGGCACGCGCCGGCCGCCCTGCCCTGGCTGGGTGCCCTCGGGGCGCAGACCTCCCGGATCATCATCGGCACCAGCGTCCTGACCCCGACCTTCCGCTATCACCCGGCGGTGGTGGCGCAGGCGTTCGCCACCCTGGGCTGCCTGTTCCCGGACCGGGTCGTACTCGGTATCGGCTCCGGCGAGTCGATGAACGAGGCGCCGCTGGGCATCGAATGGCCCGAGGCCAAGGAGCGCTTCGCCCGTCTCAAAGAGGCGATCGAGCTGATCAAACTGCTCTGGGCCGAGGATCGGGTCGACTTCGAGGGCACGTACTACAACGTGGAACGCGCGACCATCTACGACCGTCCAGCCACTCCGGTACCGCTCTACATCGCCGGCTCCGGCCCGGCCGCGACCCGGCTGGCCGGCCGCCGCGGCGAGGGCTTCATCACGACCAGCGGCAAGGCACCGTCCCTCTACTCCGACACGTTGCTGCCGGCCGTTCGCGAGGGCGCGGCGCAGTCCGGCCGGGCCCTGGCCGACGTCGACATGCTGATCGAGGTCAAGGTCTCGTTCGACCCGGACGCCGAACGAGCCCTGCAGGACACCCGCTTCTGGGGTGCGCTGGCCCTGTCGCCGGATGAGAAGACCGGCGTCGAGGACCCGGTCGAGATGCAGCGGCTGGCCGACCAACTTCCGATCGAGCGCGCCGCCAGCCGGTTCATCGTGTCGAGCGACCCGGACGAGCACGTTGCGGCCATTTCGCGTTACCTCGATCTGGGCTTCACGCACTTGGTCTTCCACGCCCCCGGTCCGGACCAGGAACGCTTCCTGCGCTTGTACGGCGAAGAGATCCTGCCTCGGCTGCGCAAGATCACCGGCTGAGCCGGCGCGCTGATGTCGACCAGTCCCAGCACATCCACCGGCGGCGACCGCACCTGGCTGATCGCGCTCGCGGCCGGCATGTGGGGTCTGGACGGGCTGCTGCGCAAGCCGCTGGCCACCACCATGGCCCCGGCGACGGTGGTGTTCTGGGAGCACCTGATCGTGGTCGCGCTGGTGTTGCCGTTGCTACCCCGCGCGGTGGCCGTCTTCCGGCGCTGCTCGTGGCGGGACCGGGCCGCGGTCGCGGCCATCGGTATCGGGGCTTCGGCTGTCGGCACGGCTCTCTTCACCGAGGCTTTCACGCTGTCGGCGGCCAACGGTGACTTCGTCACGCCGCTGGTCCTGCAGAAGTTGCAGCCGCTGTTCGCGGTCGCGCTCGCGGTCGTGCTGTTGCGGGAACGGCTTCGGCCCGGCTTTGCCTACTACGCGGTGCCGGCCTTGGTAGGCGCTTGGCTGCTGGCCTTCGCTCAGCCCTTCCACGTACACGTATCCGCGGTCGAGGTGGCGTTGCTGGCCCTCGGATCGGCTGCCCTGTGGGCGGCCGGGACGGTGCTGGGCCGCCTGGTCAGCGATGCGATCCCGCCGCGTGAGCTGACCGTGCTGCGTTACGCCTGGGGCTTGCCCGCCGCGCTGGTCGTGGTCTGGTGTACCCACGCACCGGTCACGCTCGGCCCCAACGTGGGACGGGACTTCGTCGGGTTGGTGCTGTTGGCGCTCATCCCGGGCATGTTCGCGCTGGTCCTGTATTACGTCGGGCTGCGTCGGACGCCGGCCTCGCGGGCGACCTTTGCCGAGCTGGCCTTTCCGGCCACCGCGGCCGTGGTCGGCGTGTGGTGGCTGAACGGCCATCTCACCGGGTCGCAGTGGTTGGGGTTCGCGCTCATCGCCGTTGCCGTCGCGGGTTTGGGTTGGCACGAACGAGGCCGGACGCCGGCCGTGATGGTCTCGACCGGACGGGTCGAGTTCGAGTTGGTACCGATAGGAGCAGATCGATGAGCGCAGGCCCTGATATCCGATTGCACGCCGGCGACCCGGCGCCACAGTTCTCGCTCGCGGCGGCGGATGGCAGCGTCGTGTCGTTGAGCGACTTCCGCGGCGGCCGGGTGATCGTCTACTTCTACCCGAAGGCGATGACCAGCGGCTGCACGATTCAGGCCCACGAGTTCGAGTCGCAGCTGGCGCGGCTGCGTGCCGAGGGTGCGTCGGTGGTTGGCATCTCGCGCGATCTGCCCGAGAAGCTGGCCGAGTTCGCCACCACCGAGGAGCTGAGCTTTCCGTTGCTGTCGGATCCCGATTCATCCGCGCATCGGGCTTATCACGTGCTCACCGAGCAGATCGTGGACGACCAGACCACCGTCAAGGTGCTGCGCTCGACCTTCGTCGTGTCCGCGGACGGGCTGATCGAGCAAGCCAACTACGGCGTTCAGTCGGATGCTTACGTACCCGCGGTCTGAACGTGAAACCGCTTGCGGTAAAGGCTGAACGCCACCAGCAGCGCACAGACCACGCTCTGTAGCACGATGGACGCGGCGATCCCGATGCGGTCGGCAAGTGCCGCGAGGACGAGGGTCGCCGCGACCGTGATCAGGACACCGGCCAGCGGCGGCAGCGGGTAGTGCAAGAACCGTCGGCGCAGCCCGTACAGCACCAACAGGTAGCTCGAGACCGGTACGGCAACCGCGAATGCCGCCGCCGTAGCAGAGATCTCGACGTGCTCGCCCAGCGTTTCCACGGCCACGTCCAGGCCCGCACCCACCGCCGCGATCGCCCCGAAAATGCCGTAGTGCACGTAGCCGAAATAAAACGAGAGGCTTTGCGCATTGGCCAGATCGTCACCGGCTTCGCGCAAGAAGTACAGCCACCACAAGGCGAACAGCAGCACCAGCGCGGCGACACCGACCAGCACCAGGTCCGCGCTCACGCCGGATTCGGACACGCCATTCTGGACGGCATTGCTGGCGGCCAGTACCACCTCGCCCAGCACGATGATGGTGAACAGCCCGTACCGCTCGGCGATGTGGTGCGGATGCCAGGTGGTCATGTTCGGCCGCTCGGCCCACCACGGCACAGCCATCTCGGCCAGGGCGAGCACGATGAAGCTGGCCACCGCCAGCGAATAGCTGCCGTCAATGGCCAGCCGGGCAATCCACAGCACCTGGATTGCGCCGATGCCGGCGACATAACGCAGCGCGGTGCGGCGATGGCCCGGGTCGGCGTGGGCCGCACGCAACCACTGGGTCAGCAGGGCGAGCCGCATCAGCACATAGCCGATCACCACGGTCAGGAAGTGATCCTTGAAGGCGGCCGGCACGCCGGCGGCGAGCACCAGGACTCCCGCCATCTGCACCATGGTCAGCAGCCGGTAGACGACGTCGTCGGTGTCGTAGGCCGAGGCGAACCAGGTGAAGTTGACCCAGGCCCACCAGATGGCGAAGAACACGGTGAGGTAGCCGACGAGCGCGTGCCCGGTGTTGCCGGCCAACAGATCGTGGGCCAGTTCCGCCGCGGCCCGGCCCACCGCAATGACGAAGGTCAGATCGAACAAGAGCTCGAGCGGGGTCGACACCCGGTTGGGCTCGTCGGCGTCCCGGCCGGTCATGGCGCGCAGCAGGGGTACCCGTGGCGGCGTTCGCCCGTCACCCGTGCCGTTGCCGTCTGTCGTCATAGCCAGAAAATACGTGATCCGGCGACGATTCTGATCGCTGCGGCAACCGGCGTCGCGAGTTGTCGGCGGTTGTCGTTAAGGTCGGCAGCGTGACTGGCTACGAGGGGTATCTGCGGTTTCCACATGTACGCGGCGGGCAGTTGGTCTTCACCGCCGAAGATGACGTCTGGCTTGCCTCGACCGATGGCGGGCCGGCCAGTCGGCTGACGTCGGACTCGGTCCCGGTGGCCCGTCCACGACTGTCGCCGGACGGCTCCCTGATCGCCTGGATGTCCCGCCGCCGCGGTGAGCCCGAGGTCTTCGTGATGCCCACCGGCGGGGGTCCCGCTCGCCAATTAACGTACTTCGGCCACGCATCGACGATGGTCCACGGCTTCGCCGCCGACGGCCGGCTGATCGTCCTGTCGGCGGGTTCGCAGCCGTTCCGCAGCCGGTTCTGGGCGTACGCCATCGATGTGCTGCCGGGCGCGGACGCGACGCCGCAGCGACTCAGTTACGGGCCGGTAAACGCGGTGGCCGACGCGGGCGACGGCCGGCCGGCGAAACCGATCGTGGTCGGGACCGGCTTCCTGCGCGACTACGCCTGGTGGAAGCGGTATCGCGGCGGGACTGGTGGCCGATTCTGGATCGCCGATGATCCGTCCGCCGATTTCAGCGAGTTCCTCGCCGATCTGGGGGCGCCGAAGTGGCACCCGAACTGGCTCGGCGAACGACTGGCTTTCATCTCCGACGTCGAGGGTCACGGCAACGTGTATTCGGTGGCGGTGGACGGCTCTGATCTGCGAAGGCACACCGATCACGACGAGTTCTTCGCCCGGCAGCTCGCCGGCGACACCGACCGGCTGGTCTATCAGCACGCGGGCGAGCTGTTCCTGCTGGACTCGCTGGCGGCCGACTCCCAACCCAGCCGGATCGATGTCACCCTGACCGGTTCCCGGTCGGGTCGCGCGGTTCGGCGGCTGTCCCCGGCCAAGCACCTCGGTGAACTGGCCGTTGATCACACCGGGCGGGCCAGCGCGCTCGAGGTGCGCGGCAACCTCGTCTGGCTGACCCACCGCAACGGCCCGGTGCCGGTGCTGGCCGCCCGACCCGGTGTCAGATTCCGGCTGCCCGTCGTGGTGCCCAGCGAACGAGCGACGCCAATTGCTCCGGCATCGGTCGCTGCTTCCTCCGATGCTGCTTCCGGGTTTGCGCCGGCCTCGGTCGCTGCGTCGTCGGTCCCTGCTTCGTCGGTCGCTGAGCCGGCGGTGGCCACGTCTGCGGTCACACCGTCGGGCCCGTTTGCCCGGGATCGGG
Source organism: Frankiales bacterium (assembly GCA_025966315.1). GTDB lineage: Bacteria > Actinomycetota > Actinomycetes > Mycobacteriales > Jatrophihabitantaceae > Jatrophihabitans_A. The sequence goes on from JAOPUZ010000011.1 coordinate 80,434, forward strand.
TGGCGTATGTAACCGACGCTGACGGTCCGGATTCGCTCGAGCTCGTGGCCGCGGACGGTTCGGTGCGCCGGCTGGTGACCGGCGGCATCGGGCGAGTTCTCGAACTGATCGCCAGCCCGGACGGCACCAAGCTCGCGCTGGCCACGCACGACGGCCGGCTGCTGCTGGTATCGGTGTCCGACGGCGGAGTCACCGAGCTCGAAGCAAACCCCGCGGGTGACCCCAGCGGGCTGGCGTTCTCGCCGGACTCCCGCTGGCTGGCCTATTCCGCTCCCGAAGCGGGTGAGCTGCGCAGTATCCGGCTGGTCGAACTGGCCCGCGCCCAAATCACCTCGGTGACGCGGCGGCGGTTCATCGATTCGGAGCCGGTCTTCAGTGCGGACGGCCAGTACTTGGTATTCCTATCCGCGCGCACCTTCGACCCGGTATACGACGCGCACGTGTTCGATCTGTCTTTCCCGTTGGCCACCAGGCCTTATCTCGTCACCTTGGCGGCTGGCATCGCCTCCCCGTTCGAGCCTGAACTCGGCGGTCAGCTCGATGCCGGCTCGCCGCCAGAAACGCCGAAAGCCGTGGTCGGCGCTGACGGCGCCGAGGGCGAACCGCTCGACGGCGCGCCTACCCCGATCACCGTCGACCTGGACGGCATCGAGAACCGGGTCGTGCCGTTCCCGGTCGCCGCCGGCCGGCTGTCCGGGTTGCTCGCGGTCGCCGGCGGCGTGGTGTGGACGGATCTGCCGGTCGCCGGTGAGCTGGGCGAGTCCCGCAGCCCCGAGGACGACGTGCGCGGTTCTTTGCAGCGCTGGGATTTCAGCAAGCGCAAACAGATCGAACTGGCAGAACGTGTCGACGATGTCGTGGCATCGGGCGACGGTTCGAAACTTGTGTTGCGGGACGGGGACAAGCTGAAGCTGGTCCCAGCGGACGAGAAGCCGTCAGAGGACAGCGAGCGAAGCCTCACCGTCGACCTGGCGCGCATCCAACTCAGCGTCGATCCGCCCGCAGAGTGGCGGCAGATGCTGGACGAGATGGGTCGGTTGATGATCGAGCATTTCTGGATACCGGATATGGGTGGCGTCGACTGGGACGCCGCGGTGGCCAAATATCGCCCGGTGCTGGATCGAATCGCCAGCCGCGATGACCTGTCGGATGTGTTATGGGAAGTCAACGGCGAGACCGGCTCGTCGCACGCCTATGAGATTGCGCCAGCCGGGGCTCAGAATCCGGAAACCAGGCCGGCCTTTCTCGGCGCCGACCTGAGCCCCAACGACACCGGCGCCTGGGTGGTGACCCGGGTTGTGCCGGGCGACAACTCCTCCCGTGACGCGCGCTCGCCGTTGACCGCGCCCGGGGTCGATGTGCGGGCCGGCGACGTCATCGTGGCCGTCAACGGTCGCTCGGTGCCGGCGGCGGGGCCGGCCGAACTGTTGCTGGGGACAGCCGACAAGCCGGTTGAGCTGACCACGCTGCGGGCCGGTCAGCTGCGATCGGTGGCGGTGGTCCCGTTGGCGAGTGACCAGCCGCTGCGCTACCTGGACTGGGTGTCCACCAGGCGGGCGATCGTGCACGAGGCGACGGGTGGCCGGGTGGGCTACGTACACGTGCCGGACATGGTCTCCAACGGGTGGGCGGCGATGCACCGAGACCTGCGGACCGAGTTCGCCCGGGACGGGTTGATCCTCGACACGCGCGACAACCAGGGCGGTCACACGTCGCAGCTGGTGATCGAGAAGCTCGCGCGCCGGATCGTCGGCTGGGACACGGTCCGCTTCGGCCCGGACAGCTCCTATCCCGGTGACGCCCCGCGCGGGCCGGTGGTCTCGCTGGCCAACGAGTGGGCCGGTTCGGACGGTGACATCGTCAATGCCGCTTTCCAGTCGCTGGAATTAGGCCCAGTGCTGGGGACGCGAACCTGGGGTGGTGTCGTCGGGATCGACGGGCGTTATTCACTCGTCGATGGCACCGGCGTCACCCAACCGCGCTATTCCTTCTGGTTCGAACGGTTTGGCTGGGGGGTCGAGAACTACGGCGTTGATCCCGATGTCGTGGTGGAATTCCCGCCGCAGGCATGGGGCGCTGACCTCGATCCGCAGCTGGCGGCCGGCATCCGCTACGTCCTGGAAGAACTCGAACGTCGACCGGAACCGGCCCGTCCCGACCTGGCGGACCGGCCGGACCGTGCGGCGCCGCCATTGCCACCGCGGCGGGTCTGACTGGTGCCACGGGGTAGTTGGTCACGCGAACGCCCGCCGCCCGGTAGACTGGGTTTATTCATATCGGCGCCGTCTCGTTCAGAGAGACCCGCTGGGCTCGTTTCACCGCACGCCGCTGACCTAGAAGTCGCGGAGCATCGGGACGCGCCACTCGTTCCGAAGGAAGCTCCTTGTCATTCGACTCGTCCAACGCAATGCCGCATGCCCGCAGCAACTCACACAGCAATTCCCAGGTCAGCGCCGGCTCCAGCCAATCAGATCGCCAACGCAGCAATCGTCCGTCCTCGGGCCAGTCACGCAGTGCGGGCAACGGCTCCGGTCAACGCACCGGTGCACCGCAGTCGGGGCGTCGTGCCGCAAGCACACCGCGACGGGGTAACTCCGGCGGTTCAGTGAACCGTGCCATGCCGCCGAAGGGTCCGTTCGACGACCTGCCCATCACGGTCATCGACCCGGATGCGATGCCCAGCTTCGGTGAACTCGGCCTGCCCGCCGGCCTCGCTCAGGCACTGGCACGCGCCGACATCAAGACTCCGTTCGCCATCCAGGCCGCGACCATTCCGGATGCCCTCGCCGGTCGTGACGTCCTCGGGCGTGCGGCTACCGGTTCTGGCAAGACGCTGGCGTTCGGCCTGCCGATGATCGCGCGTCTAGAAGGTGCTGTGTCGCGGCCACGGCTGCCGCGCGGCCTGATCCTGGTACCGACCCGCGAACTCGCGATGCAGGTAGTCGACGGTCTATCGCCGTTGGCTCACTCGCGCGAACTCAGCGTCCGGTTGGTCGCTGGTGGCCTGCCCATCCAGAAGCAGATTCAGGGACTGGCTCGTGGGGTCGACATCGTCGTTGCCACGCCCGGTCGCTTGATCGACCTGCTGGAGCGACGGGCCTGCGATCTGTCCGACGTGCAGATCACGGTGCTCGACGAGGCTGATCACATGGCTGACCTCGGCTTCCTGCCGGTGGTGCGTCAGTTGCTGAACCTGATCCCGAATAGTGGCCAGCGCCTGTTGTTCTCGGCCACCCTGGACGGCGCCGTCGGCACCCTGGTCACGCAGTATCTGCATGATCCGGTGATCAAGGCTTTGGCGCCGCCGAAACCGGTCGTCGACACGATGTCGCATCACGTGTTCCGCGTGCCGGTCGCGCAGAAGTGGTCCTTCGTGGCCCACCTGGCCGCTCGCGAGGAACGCACCATCCTGTTCGTCCGGACCAAGCACGGTGCGGAACGACTGGCTGAGAATCTTCGCAAGGCGGGCGTTCCGGCCGGCGCTCTGCATGGTGGGCGCAGCCAGTCGCAGCGCACGCGCGCGCTCAACGATTTCAAGGACGGCAGCGTGCCGGCATTGGTCGCCACCGACGTGGCCGCTCGCGGGATTCACGTCGATGACGTGTCCCTCGTGGTGCACGTCGATCCGCCGGCCGATTCCAAGGACTACCTGCACCGTTCGGGCCGCACCGCGCGGGCCGGCGAATCAGGCATCGTGATCACGATCACGACCGCAGCCGAGGAACGCGCCGTCCGGTCATTGCTGGCCGAGGCCGGTGTGCAGGCCAACCACCGCGACGCGCATCCGGGTGACTCCGACACTGTGCAGCTGACCGGAGCGCGGGAGCCGTCCGGCGTGCCGGTCATCGAGAAGAAGCAACCTGCTTCCGGGCATGGCCAATCCGATCGTTCGCGTAACCGCGGTCCCCGGACCGATGCTCGTCCGGCGCGGTCCCGGCGTCCGTCCGAGGGTGCTTCGGGTGCGCGCCGGTCGGGTCGGCGTCCGGCGACGGGCCGGGGTAACAGCAGTGCCGCACCAACGCGGGCACCGCGAGCTCTCGGCTAAAGATGTGATGATGTGCGGTGATGTCTACCGAGCAGCCAACCAGCCACGACGTCATGCGTCCGCCGGAACCCGTCGCCACGACGGAACTGGCCGCGATGTCGTTTCCCGGCGTGCGCCGGGTCGCGGGCTTGCTGTTCTGGGTCGTGTTCCCGGTGATCTGCCTGGCCACGGTCTGGTTCTCGATCTCGGGCATCGCCAATCATGTGGGCAACCGGCCGACCGGCATCAAAGGCACGTACTACGTGACAGGTCGGACCTGCTCGCACGATGTGTGTTCGATCGGGGGAACGTTCACCAGCGACGTCGGCGAGATAACGGCGACGCAGTTGCTGGGCGACCCGCGCTGGCATATCGGCGAGCAGCATCGGGTCGTTTATGACGGCAAGAGCGTAGAGGTCATCGCGTTACCGGCGACCTGGGATCCCACCACCTCGGTGATGGCCCTGGTCGGCGCGCTGACCTATTTGGGAGTGGTGGTTTATTACGCCCGCGCTGCACGGCTACCACGCCGATTGGAATGAAGTAACTGTCCGGACCGATGAATTCAACACCAAATGAATGATGTGACCACGGCGCCTGCGGCAGTATCGGCGCCCGACGAAAGAAGAGCTATGTCCGAGCGCACCGCTATGTCCGACCGCACCGCTCACGGCGCCGGCCAGCCCGTGAACGACTCGGTCCGCGAGACGATCCGCAACGTTGCCATCATCGCGCACGTCGACCACGGCAAGACGACCCTGGTTGACGCCATGCTGTGGCAGTCCGGCGCGTTCGGCGAGCACCAGCACGTCGACGAGCGGGCGATGGATTCCAACGACCTCGAACGCGAAAAGGGCATCACGATCCTGGCCAAGAACACCGCCGTGGATCACACCAGCCCGTCCGGCGCGCGCACGGTCATCAACATCATCGACACTCCGGGCCACGCCGATTTCGGTGGTGAGGTCGAGCGCGGTCTGTCCATGGTCGACGGTGTCGTGCTGCTGGTCGATGCGTCGGAGGGGCCGCTGCCCCAGACGCGATTCGTGCTGCGCAAGGCGCTGAATGCGAAGATGCCGGTCATCCTGGTCATCAACAAGGTGGACCGTCCGGATGCGCGGATCGCGGCTGTCGTCGATGAGACCTACGAGCTGTTCCTGGATCTGGACGCAACCGAAGACCAGATCGACTTCCCGATCGTTTATGCGTGTGCGCGTGATGGGCGGGCATCGTTGACTCGTCCCGAGGACGGCGGCATGCCCGATTCGCCGAACCTCGAGCCGCTGTTCGACACGATCATGTCGACTATTCCGGCGCCGGTTTATCGCGAGGGTGCGCCGTTGCAGGCGCACGTCACGAACCTGGATGCGTCACCTTTCTTGGGTCGAATCGCGCTGTGTCGCGTCTTTCAGGGCACCATTCGTAAGGGATCCTGGGTGGCCTGGTGCCGGCATGACGGAACGGTGGATCGGGTGAAGATCACCGAACTGCTGATGACCGAGGCGCTGGAGCGTAAGCCGGCCGAAGAAGCCGGCCCGGGTGACATCATCGCCATCGCCGGGATTCCGGAGATCATGATCGGTGACACGCTGGCCGACCTGGACAATCCGGTGCCGCTGCCGTTGATCACGGTGGACGAGCCCGCGATCTCGATGACCATCGGTACGAACACCTCGCCGCTGTCCGGACGGGTCAAAGGATCGAAGGTCACGGCCCGGCTGGTAAAGGACCGGCTGGATCGTGAACTGGTCGGCAACGTGTCGCTGCGCGTTCTCAACACCGATCGTCCCGATGCTTGGGAGGTGCAGGGCCGCGGTGAGCTGGCGCTGGCCATCCTGGTGGAGCAGATGCGACGTGAGGGCTATGAGCTGACCGTCGGCAAGCCGCAGGTAGTCACCCGGCAACTCGACGGCAAGCTGCACGAGCCGGTCGAGCGGCTGACCATCGATGCGCCGGAGGAGTACCTCGGCACGATCACTCAGCTGCTGGCGGTTCGCAAGGGCCGCATGGAGACGATGACGAACCATGGCACCGGTTGGATCCGCATGGAATTCCTGGTGCCGTCTCGTGGGCTGATCGGATTCCGGACGGAGTTCCTGACCGAGACGCGCGGGACCGGTATCGCCCACCACTTGTTCGAGGATTACGAGCCGTGGTTCGGCGAGCTGCGCACCCGGGCGTCCGGTTCGCTGGTGGCTGATCGGGCCGGGGTTGCCACTCCGTTCGCGATGATCAACCTGCAGGAGCGCGGCACGATGTTCGTCGAGCCGACGACCGAGGTGTACGAAGGCATGGTGGTGGGGGAGAACTCCCGCGCGGACGACATGGACGTAAACATCACCAAAGAGAAGAAGCTGTCCAACATGCGGTCTTCGACTGGTGACGATTTCCAGCACCTGGTGCCGCCGCGGCATCTCTCGCTGGAGCAGTCATTGGAATTCTGCCGCGAGGACGAATGCGTCGAGGTCACGCCTGAGACGATCCGGATCCGCAAGGTGCTGCTGGCCCAGACCGATCGCGAGAAGGCTCGGGGCCGTCGCGCCAAAGGCTGAGCGCTTGTCGGTGGGTGGTCGCTCGCGGGCTGGTTAGTTCGGCGTCCGCCAGATCCGTCTCCGCTCTGTTTGTGAGCTAGTCTGCCGTCCGCCGCCATCGTGTGACGGACGGCAGTCTGCGTTGTGCGGGTAGGGCTTTCTTCTGCAATCAGGCGGAGCCGCGTGCCGATGTCCCCGACTAATCCGACGGGCCCACGTCCCCGGACGACTCCGACGGGCCGGGTTCCCCGGAGGACTCCGACGGGCCGGGTCCAGCCGTCTTCTAGCGACTATGGCCGCACGAAAACTTTTACTATCCGGAACCCTATCGGTGATTCGTGGTCCTTTTCCATCTTGACGACGACGCGCGTCCCGGGCATGGCGTCGATCGCACCCTTGGCGCGGACGAAGCCGATCGGCCTTCCGAAATCGTGCTCTATGGTCTTTCGTCGCTTGCGGCTCAAGAGGAATTTCCTAATTTCGCCTCGTTTCGCAATCATGGCCCGCGCAACGGTGTCGTCAGCCGATACCGCATCCTTGAACCCCACGCAGAAGGCCGTATCTCGTCCTTGGGGGTTTCTAAACCACATAATTTTCATCTGCTCGTGTTTCGCGTTACCACCCGATCCATTTCCGTCTCCTATTGCAGCCAGGCGGGCGGCGAGCCGACGTCCCGGACGACGTGACGGGCCAGCTCGAGAAGTTCGCGATGGGACATGCCGAGCATCGCCGTGTCGATGATGATGTCCAGCTCATCGAGTCGGGCAATGAGGGCATCGTCGGTGAGGTCTAGCAAGACACCGAGTTGCCGGTCAATCTCGCCAATGTATTCGAACATGTTCACAGTGGCACGCTGCAGAGCGGTGATCAGACGGCGGTCGATGGATACTGCGATGGAGTTGCTAAGTGTTCCGATAAGCACGCAGGTCGATAGGTAGTCATCTTCGTTCGTTGCCGCCAAAAGTGGGTAGTAGTCGAACGCTGATGGCGGGTCGGCGGCGATCCGCGCTGCTATGCCGGCGCGCACGCTTTGCAGCCATTCTATCCAGTTCAGTCTGGCGTAGGTATTGCGTTCCAGGTACATCGGGCGGCTGTCAAATACTTCCTCAAGTTCCTGTGCACTGTACTGCGCGATTATCTGATCGATCTCCGGTATCAGTTTGGCCGCCGGGGCCTGATTGTCTTCGATGTAGCGGTCGAAAAGGGTCTCTTCGTCACCGTACATGTCTAACCAATCTTCATGGTAATGCTCACAGAAGAAGACCAATTGCGGGTATTGAGATAGATCTATTTCAAGCATGCTCGACATCCTTCGGACGTAGTAAAGTGGCTCATAAATGTACGTACGCGCTGACTATTCTAAAGCCGATCGGTGAGTCGTGATCCTTGGCCAGATGAACGATGACGCGTGAGCCAGGCACTGCTTCTTCTGCTCCTTTGGCGTGGACAAGACCAACCGGCCTTTTGAAATCGTGGGGTATTTGGACGGAGCATTTATTGCTCGTAAGAAATTTCCTGACCTCCTTGCGTTGCGCGATGATGGTGCGTGCGGCGTAGTTGTCGGCGGCTATGTGGTTGTCGAAGCCTGAGGAGAAGGGGATGTTGGGTTCGCGGGCGCGTCGGTCCCACATTGCCTTGTAGCTGCCGTGTTTGTAGAGGGTGTGTCCGTCCTGGCGGAGTTCGTGCCAGGC
>JAOPUZ010000028.1 GCA_025966315.1 Frankiales bacterium
GTTCTGGTTGTCCCGAACCTGACCATCCCGGTTCTGGCTGTCGCGGTTCTGGCTGTCGCGGTTCTGGTTGTTGTCCCGAACCTGACCATCCCGGTTCTGGCTGTCGCGGTTCTGGTTGTCCCGAACCTGACCATCCCGGTTGCTCTGGCGATCCCGGTTGCTCTGACGGTCACGGTCACGGTTGCGCGAGGCCCGATCGCCTCGATCGCCGCGGTCGGCGTCGTCGCGAGCCGGCGCACGGTCCGTGCGGGTGTCCGAGCCGTCGATGCCGCTCGAGTCGGCGACGGCGTCGGACCGTCCGTTCTGTCCATTCCGCTCGCGGGGCGCCCGCTCACGGTCGATCGTCCCGCTGTCGCGTACGAGGGCCTCGGCTTCGGCGACCGGGCCGGCTGCGTGGCCGTTGCTGCCCGCGACGTCACCACTGGGATCGCCGGTTCCCGGCAGGGTGTCGGCGCGAGCCGCTCCCGCGGCGCGGGTAGCGACCCGACGAGTGCGGGTCTTGGGTTTGGTCTCGTCCGGACCGGCGGAATCGCTGGTCGGTACTGAGTCCGGCGGTGTTGAACCCGACGGCGCTGAGGTGGCCGGCGCGCTGGCGGTCCCGGCGCTGGCGCGGGGCGCTCGGTTGGCGCCCTCGATGGCAGCGATCAGGTCACTCTTGCGGAGCTTGCCCGAAGGGATGCCCATCGAAGAGGCGAGAGTCTGGAGTTCGGGCAGCAACATGCCCGAGAGGGAGCCGGAACGACGCTTGGCTCGAGCGGCTGCCGCTCCGTTGGCGGAGTTGGTGCTGGCGCCGGCTGTCTCGGCGGCGCTGGGCAGGACATCGAGCTGGTCCTGGGTGTCGGTCACGATGATGTCGGATCCTTCCGAGTGGTCGTACGCCGATCAGAGTCGGACGTACACCGGTGTTGGCCGGCGGTTCTCGCCGGAACTGATCGGCGAACCGACCAGGAATTGAATGGCCAGCTGATGTCTGTGCGGTGCGAACCCGAGGTAAGAGGTCTTCTCGGATTCTCGGGCTGAGCACGTGCAGACGCATCGAGCTGTCTTCGTCGCGATAGTCCACGGACGGTGGTCCCGCGAGGAATGCACCAAGACTAGACGCAAGGCGCTGATAGCAGCAACACGGGTGTGGCGTGTCATATTCCGGTTGGCTTGGGCGCATCCCGCGGCAGCCGGGCCAGCGGGACACCTGCTACTCACAGTGCCAGCTCGCCAACGATCAGTTCGGCCCCGTCCGAGACCTCGGAGACCTGAACTTTCCAGCCCGCCGGGGCAGCATCGGCGGCGAGGCTGATCTGCCGCTCGTCGATCGCGAAGGCCAACACCGTCGATCCGGCGCCGGAAATCACCGCCGGCACGCCGAGCTTTCGCAGCCGACCCATCAGCTCAGCACTTGCTGACATGCCGGTCGCACGCTGGGCCTGGTGCAGACGATCTTCGGTCGCGGCCATCAACAGCTCGGGCGAGCCGGTCAGTGCGCACACTAGGAGGGCGGCCCGACCGGCGTTGAACGCGGCATCGGCGTGCGACACGGTCTCGGGCAGTGCCGCCCGGGCGGCCTTGGTGCCCGATTGGGTCGTGGGTATGAACAGCACCGGCCGGATCCCGCGCGGGCGTAATCTCGTCGCCTGAGTAACGCCGTCCTGCTGCCAGGCAATCGTGAAGCCGCCGAGCAGGCAGGCGGCCACATTGTCCGGGTGACCCTCCAGTTCGCTGGCCAAGGCAAGCATCCCGGCCGCGTCCAGCCGGGCGGCGCCGTCGACGACCAAGGCCCGCGCCAGGCAGACTCCAGAGACGATGGCGGCGGCCGACGAGCCCAGTCCGCGGCCGTGCGGGATCCGGTTGTCGCAGCGCAGTCGCAGCCCCGGTGGCTGAACACCGAGGAGCGCGAACGTCGCCCGCATCGCGGTTATGACCAGATGGGAGTCGTCCAGGGCGACCTGCTGGTCCCCCTCACCGGTGACGATGATCTCCAGGCCGGCGGCCAGCACCTCCGCGGTAACCTCGTCGTACTGGTTCAGGGCCAGGCCGAAGGCATCGAAGCCCGGGCCGAGGTTCGCGCTCGTCGCCGGGGCACGGACGGTGCGCGGGCCTGATGAGAAAACGGCGGCCGGGACGGCAGGCGACACTAAGCCAGTCCGAGTTCGTGGGCCGCGGCCAGCGCGTCGACCGGGACGGTCACCGGTGCCGGAGCTCCGGCAATGGCCCACTCCGGATCCTTGAGCCCGTTTCCGGTGACGGTGCACACCACGGTCGAGCCGGCGGGCACCTTGCCCAGTCCGGCCGCTTTGATGAGTCCGGCCACGCTGGCCGCCGAGGCCGGCTCGACGAAGACCGCTTCGGTGCGAGCCAGCAGCCGGTACGCCTCCAGGATCTGCTTGTCGGTGACCGAATCGATCAGGCCGCCCGATTCGTCGCGGGCCGACTCGGCCTGGGTCCAGGACGCCGGGTTGCCGATCCGGATCGCGGTGGCAATGGTCATCGGCTTGAGAACCGGCGCGCCCAGCACGATGGGGGCCGACCCGGCGGCCTGGAAGCCATACATGGCAGGGGTTTTCTCGATCAGACCGTCCCGCGCGTACTCGGTGTAGCCCTTCCAGTACGCGGTGATGTTGCCGGCGTTGCCCACCGGTATGCAGTGGATGTCCGGGGCCGCGCCCAGCACATCGCAGATTTCGAACGCGGCGGTCTTCTGGCCCTCGATGCGGTCCGGATTCACCGAGTTGACCAGGGCGACCGGGTAGTCGACGGCCAGCTTTCGGGCCAGTTCTAGACAGTCGTCGAAGTTGCCGTCCACCTGCAGCAGTCGGGCACCGTGCACCAGTGCCTGCGCCATCTTGCCGAGCGCGATCTTGCCCTGGGGCACGAGCACCGCGCACACCATCCCGGCGCGTACCGCATAGGCCGCGGCCGAGGCCGAGGTGTTGCCGGTGGAGGCACAGATGACCGCCTGAGCGCCTGCTTCGGCGGCCTTCGAGATGGCCATCGTCATGCCGCGGTCCTTGAACGAGCCGGTCGGGTTGGCGCCTTCGACCTTGAGAAACACCTGCGCGTCGACCCGATCGGACAACCCACGAGCCTCGACCAGTGGGGTGCCGCCTTCGTAAAGCGTGATGACCGGGGTGCTGGCCGAAACCGGTAAGCGATCCCGGTACGCCTCGATCAGGCCGGGCCATGCACTGCCGTCGTAACGTCGTGCCAGCTTCGTCGCCACCGTCATTCTCCTGTCAGGCCTTCCACTCGCATTACGCTGCCCGCGCGCCGGATGAAGTCCCGGCCGGACAGCGACTCCACCGTGGCCGCCAGGGCTGAATCGGGCGCGGCATGGGTCACCAGGACCAGCGTGGCGTCGGCGCCCCGGCCTTCCTGTCGGACGGTCTGGATGCTGACGCCGTTCTCGGCGAAGGCACCAGCCACGGCGGCCAGCACGCCCGGGCGATCGGCGACGTCCAGGGCTACGTGGTACCGCGTGATGACGTCACCGATCGGGGTGATCGGCAGGTCAGCGTACGCGCTTTCACCCGCGCCCCGGCTGCCGCTGACCCGGTTTCGGGCCACCGCGACCAGATCGCCCAGCACTGCGCTGGCCGTCGGTTCGCCGCCGGCGCCGCGTCCGTAGAACATCAACGACCCCGCCGCGGCCGCTTCGACGAACACCGCGTTGTACGCATCCCCCACGCCGGCCAGCGGGTGGCTGTTCGGGATCATCGCCGGGTGGACCCGGACCGAGACCGTGGGCGCGGCCTCAGTACCGGCGCGCTCGCAGATCGCCAGTAGCTTCACGGTGCAGTTCATCGCTGCCGCGCTGGCTACGTCGGCTGCGGTGACCTCGCTGATCCCTTCGCGGTAGACATCGGCCGCGGTCACCGGGGTGTGGAACGCGAGCCCGGCCAGGATGGCGGCCTTGGCCGCCGCGTCGTAGCCGTCCACGTCGGCCGTCGGGTCGGCCTCGGCGTAACCGAGCGCGGTCGCCTCGGCGAGCGCCTCGGAGAATCCGGCGCCGGTGGCGGTCATCTGGGACAGGATGAAGTTCGTAGTTCCGTTGACGATCCCCATCACGCGGTTGATCCGGTCGCCGGCCAGTGATTCTCGCAACGGCCGTAGCAGAGGGATCGCACCGGCCACCGACGCCTCGTAGTACAGGTCGGCGCCGTTGGCCGAGGCTGCCGCGTGCAGCGTCGAACCGTCCTCGGCGAGCAAGGCCTTGTTCGCGCTGACCACGCTCTTGCCCGCTTTCAGCGCCGACAGCAACAACGTGCGGGCGGGTTCGATGCCGCCGATGACCTCGATGACCAGGTCGATGTCCGCCCGTTCGACAAGGGCCTGGGCATCGGTGGTCAGGAGTTCGGCCGGGACATCGGGATGACGGTTCGGTCGCCGGACGGCGATGCCGGCCAGTTCGAGCGGCGCGCCCACCCGGGCGGCCAGGTCGTCGTGCTGCTCGATGAGAAGCCGGGCCACCGCCGAGCCGACGACACCACAACCCAGCAGGGCGACCTTCAACGGCGGCCGGTCCAAGACGCCGCCCGGTTCGTTGGCCCGGCTCATCGGCCGGCTCCGGCGCGGGACGAACCGTCGACCCGGATGGTCGATTCGGTCGGCAAGGCCGCAGCTTCCGTGCCGGTCTGCCAGCCGACGTCGGTAGCCATGACCTCGTCCATGCTCTCGCGGCGAACGATGACCTCGGCCTGGCCGCCGGCGATCGCGACCACCGGCGGTCGTGGCACCCGATTGTAATTGCTCGCCATCGCGTAGCAGTACGCGCCGGTGGCCGCAACCGCGAGCAGATCGCCCGGAGCCACATCAGCGGGTAACCAACAGTCGCGAACCACGATGTCTCCGCTCTCACAATGCTTTCCGACCACGCGAGACAGTACCGGTTCGGTGTCCGATTGCCGGTTGGCCAGGACCACGGTGTAATCCGCGTCGTACAACGCGGTGCGGATGTTGTCGCTCATCCCGCCGTCCACGGAGACGTAGTTGCGCCGCATCCCGCCGTCGAGGCTGATGGTCTTGACCGTGCCGACCTCGTACAAGGTCAGCATTGACGGGCCGATCACCGCCCGTCCGGGCTCGACCGCGAGACGCGGTACGGCGATACCGGCCGCGGCGCATTCCTGTTTGACGATGGCTCGCAGTCGCCGGGCGACCTCGGCCGGCTCTTGCGGGTCATCGGATTCGACGTAAGCGATTCCCAGTCCCCCGCCCAGATCGATCTCGGGTAGTTGCAGCCCGTACCGGTCCCGGATCTCGACCAGCAGTCCCACCACCCGGTGGGCCGCAACCTCGAAGCCGGACGTGTCGAAGATCTGCGAGCCGATGTGGGAGTGCACACCCACCAGTTCCAGCGACGACTTCGACAGCGCGGTCTCGATCGCGGCCAGCGCGTCACCGTTCGACAGCGAGAATCCGAACTTCTGGTCCTCGTGCGCAGTCGCGATGAATTCGTGGGTGTGCGCTTCTACCCCGACCGTGACCCTGATCAACACCCGCTGGCGGACGCCGGCCACCGCCGCGATCTCGGCCAACCGATCGATCTCGACCGCGGAATCGAGCACCACCCGGCCCACTCCCGCGGTGACCGCGGCGTGCAACTCCGAACGTGATTTGTTGTTGCCGTGCAAGGCAATCCGGGCGGGATCGACGCCGGCGCGCAGTGCTACCGCCAGCTCGCCCGAGGTGCATACGTCGATGCCCAATCCTTGTTCACTGACGATTCTGGCCACGGCCGTGCACAGGAAGGCCTTGCCGGCATAGAAGACATCAGCGCCGGCAAAGGCTTGCACATAACCGGCGGCCCGCTGGCGCAGGTCCTCGGTGTCCAGGGCGAACAACGGCGTGCCGAACCGCGCGGCCAAGTCGGTCACCGGCACGCCGGCCACCGTCACGACGCCGCCAGTCCGGCTCGCATTGGCCGACCAGATCCTGGCGTCCAGGGCACCGTGGAACGCGGCCGCCGCCGTTGCCGTTGCCCCGGACGTGACCGGCGCCGCGAGTTGATCGGCGTGCCTCGGTCCGGCCGGGTGGGCAGAGCGACTCATCGTGGTCCTGTCTGGTCAGGGAAAGGGCGGCCGGAGCCGTTACATCCGTTCGGGCGCGGACACGCCGAGCAGGCCGAGGCCGTTGGAAAGCACCACCCGAGTGGCTTCGCAGAGCCACAGCCGGGCGTGGGTCAGGTCGGTGGCCGGCTCGTCGCCCATCGGCAATACCCGGCAGGCGTCGTAGAACCGGTGATAAATACCCGCCAGCTCCTCGAGATAGCGCGCGACCCGGTGGGGGTGCCGCAGGTTCGCCGCCGACGCGACGACCCGCGGGAATTCGGCGAGCGCGCCAAGCAGGTCAGCTTCGCGCTCATGGTTCAGCAGCGCGAGATTCGGTTCGGGCGCGCGGACAATTCCCAGCTCGGCCGCATTGCGCTGCAGCGAGGACAATCGTGCGTGCGCGTACTGGACATAGAACACGGGATTATCGGGGCTGCGCCGCGTGATGAGGCCCAGATCCAGGGTGAGCGGCGAGTCCGCCGGATACCGGCTCAGCGAATAGCGGACTGCGTCCACGCCCGCCGCGGCGACGAAGTCGGTCAGCGTGACGATATCGCCGGCCCGCTTGGACAGCCGGACTTCGGCACCGTCCCGCATGATCTTGACCAGCTGACCGATCAACACCTCGATGTTGGATTCCGGGTCGTCGCCGGCGCAGGCCGCTACCGTGCGCAGCCGCCCGACGTAACCGTGATGGTCGGCACCCAGTAGATAGATGCAGACGTCGAAACCGCGATTGCGCTTGTCAACGTAGTACGCGGTGTCGGAGGCGAAGTACGTCAGCTCACCGTCGCTCTTTATCAGCACCCGATCCTTGTCGTCGCCGAAATCGGTCGTCCGCAGCCACAGCGCGCCGTCCTCGGTGAACGTGTGCCCCTGTTCCTTCAGCGTGTTCAGGCCGCGCTCGACCGCACCGGAGGAATGCAGGTACCGCTCGGAATACCAGACGTCGAAATGGGTGCCAAAGTCGTCCAAGACCTGCTGTTGTTGCGCCAACTGCACGCGGTAGCCGCCCTCGCGGAAGGCGAGCAGCTGGTCCTGCGGGTTCAACCGGGTGATCTCCGGCTCGGCGGCCACGACCTGCGCCGCCAAATCGGCGATGTACTCGCCGTGGTAGCCGTTGGCCGGTACCGGCTCGCCGGACGCGGCCGCCTGCAAGGACGCGGCGAACAAGTCCATCTGGACACCGCGGTCGTTGATGTAGAACTCCCGGGTCACCTGCGCCCCGGCCGCGGTCAGTACTCGTCCGATGGCATCGCCCACTGCGGCCCAGCGGGTGTGACCCAGATGCAACGGCCCGGTCGGGTTGGCCGAGATGAACTCGAGGTTGATGTTCTGCCCGGCGAGGGTGCTCGAGGTTCCGTAGGCCCGGCCTTGTTCGACCACCGAGCGGGCAATGACCCCCAGCGAGTCGGCCGCCAGGGTGAGGTTCAGGAAACCGGGGCCGGCCACGTCGACGGATGCGATGCCGTCCGCCTCGATGAGGGCTTTGGCAATGGCATCGGCAATCGCTCGCGGCGGCTTGCCCGCGGACTTGGCCAGCCGCAACGCTATGTTGCTGGTGTAGTCGCCGTGCTCACGGCTTTTCGGGCGTTCGACGACTACCGCGTCATCCGTCAACTCGGCCACAAAGTCGCCGGCGGCGACGGCACGGTGCACGGCGTCCCGGATCAGGACAACGACGTCATCAGGGGTCACCGGGCCAATGCTAGTGGCGTCGCCGGTCGTCTTTTTCGCCCTCCCGCCTGAGTTCATGCGGCGATGCACAGGATGCGCTCCTAGACTCGGTGCTCGACTACGCTGATCGGCACGACCCAGACGAAAGCGACCTGATGACCAAACCGACCAAGCCCGGTGCTCGTGGCAACGCCAAACCTGCCAACAAGGCGACCGGCACACCGGCCGGGGGGCCCAGCAAGTCGGGCGGCGCCAGCACGGCGGCGGAGCGGGCCGAACGAGCCCGCGCAAACCGGGTCCAGTCGAAGAAGATCGTCAACAAGCGCCAGACCCCGTGGGGCCTGATCATCGCCACGGTGCTGGTCGTCGTACTGGCGGTCGGCGTCATCGGCTACGCGGTGTCGCTCGGCCACAAGAAGAAGGTGGCGGCCGATCCGGCCAAGATTGCCGGCATCCAGCACTACACCGGGTTGACCCGCAATCACGTCACCACCGTGGTGACGTACCCGCAATCCCCGCCGGTCGGTGGGGACCACTCGCCGATCTGGGCCGACTGCACCGGCACGGTCTACCCCGCGCAGATCGCCAACGAGAACGCCGTGCACACGCTGGAACACGGGGCCATCTGGATCACCTACAAGCCCGGCTTGGCCGCCGACCAGCTGGACATCCTGACCAAGCTGGTCTCGGGCAACCAGTTCATGCTGCTCACTCCGTACGCCGGGCTGAAGACCAATGTGTCGTTGCAGGCCTGGGGTTATCAGCTGTTCGTCGACTCGGCCAGCGATCCCCGGATCGCCACGTTCATCGAGGATCTGAAGCTCAGTCAGTCCAATACACCGGAGCTGGGGGCCAGCTGCGACAACCCCACGTTCAAGTCGACCCCCAGCACACCGGGTCATCCGACGGAGCAGTAGCCACATGACTGCCGTGACTTCGTCGCCGCCAGTGCCGGACGACTCGACGCCGACACCGCCGCATCGTGGAATGCGTCGCATCCTCGCGGCGCTGGTCATCGTGGCCGCACTGGTGATCGCGGCCGGAGCGGGTTATCTGGTCGGGCATCGTGACAACACGACGAACACCCCGGACGCGTCGTCGGTGGACGCCGGCTTCGCCTGGGACATGACCGTGCACCATCGGCAGGCCGTCAGCATGGCCGGCTACACCCGCGATCACACCACCGATCCGTTGATCAAATCGCTGGCCTATGACATCGAAACCAGTCAGTTCAACCAGGTCGGCCAGATGCAGGGCTGGCTAGACGCCTGGGGCCTTCCGGTGTCCAATCCCAATCCCGTGATGCAGTGGATGGCGGCATCGGGACACGATCACGTCGGCTCGGATGGCTTGATGCCCGGCATTGCCACCCAGGCCCAGATGGACCAGCTGCAGTCGGCGAGCGGCAAGGCGCTCGACGTGCTCTTCCTGCAACTGATGCTGCACCATCACCAGGGCGGGTTACCGATGGCCCAGTGGGCCGCTACGCACGCCAGCGAGAGCTATGTACGCAACGCCGCGCAGAAGATGGCGGACTCGCAGAGTGGCGAGATCGTCCAGCTGGAACAGCTACTGCGCGAACGTGGCGCCAGCCCGTTGCCGCCGCCGGACTAGTTAGCCGGCTGATAAGCTGACCGCCGGTCGCATGCCGGGCCGAAGCAACAATCGCGTGGCTGAACATGGTTCGGCCCCCGTAGCTCAGGGGATAGAGCACCGCCCTCCGGAGGCGGTGGCGCAGGTTCGAATCCTGCCGGGGGCACCACGCTGCAGGTCCCGTATTTTCGGGACCTGCAGTTGTTTCGAAACTCGCATCATGATCACGCAAATGGCCGCGGGTACATACCGGGTACACATCAGGATCAAGCTCGCGCGCTTGCTTTCCACCGCGATGATGGGTCAAGACGTCGTTCGATTTACCGCGGGTCGATCGAGCTCGAGCGCAAGTTGCGGACGCGTTCGATTGCGCGGACCGCGTGCGCACGCTCCGAGACCGGCCGCGGGATCGCCGAATAGGCGCAGCCTTCACCTGCGATGGTCATTCGCGGGGTCAGCGATATGCGCGCTACGAGCGATCACCTTGGTGCTGGCATCGGCACCCGAGAATGTAACTTGATCGTGCAGCAGGCCCGGTGCCGTTGTCTGGACGCGGGGTGACGGACCGGTGCAGCGCAGAGCGCTGACGGCGCGTCCGGATGGCGTTGTCGCCGTCAGCGGATAGCCTGCCGCCATGAACTCGTAGCGGCTGTCCCGCATGGTCGGCTGACGAAGGAGTCGGGCGAAGTGACGGATCGTGACTCGGTTTAACATGGAGCGAGCGCGGGGAACCGCTTGGCGCATCTGGGACCTGCATATCCACACGCCGTCGTCGATCGTGCAGAACTACGGCGCAGACGACGAAAAGACGTGGGAACGGTTCATCACCGAGCTTGAAGCCCTGCCGGAGGACATCAGCGTCATCGGCATCAATGACTACTGGTTCCTGGACGGGTACGAGCGAGTGCTCGACGCGAGGAAGAGCGGCAGGCTGAACAACCTCGAAGCCATCTTCCCGGTCATCGAGATGCGACTCGACCAGTTCGGAGGCACGGACGGAGACCTCTCACGAGTCAACCTTCACGTGGTGTTCGATCCAGACCTCACCCCGCAACTCATCCGCGCGCAGTTCATCAACGCGCTACTGCCGAAAGTTACCCTGTCATCCAGCCACCAAGGCATCGAATGGCAGGCCGTCATCACGCGGGAATCGCTCGCAGACCTCGGGAGCAAGATCAAGGAGACCGTGCCCAAAGACCGCCTTCCGGACTACGACTCGGACCTGGTCGAGGGCTTCAATAACCTCAACGTCAGGCTGACTGATGTTTGCGCGGTGCTCGATGGTCACTTTTTCAAGGGCAAGACACTCATCGGGATCGGCAAGACTGAGTGGCGCGACATCAAGTGGAACGACCAGTCCATCGCAGCAAAGAAGAATGTCATCAACTCGTCCGATTTTGTCTTTACCGCCTATCCGGACCCGGCACGCTGGGCGCGAGACGTGGAAGAGCTTCGCTCCAGCAATGTGACCCACAAGGTGTTGGATTGCAGCGACGCACACCATTTCTCAGACTCTGACCAACCTGCCCGTTTGGGCGCCTGCCAGACGTGGATGAACACGACCCCTACCCTCGCCGGATTGGCTTACGCGATCGAGGAGTTCGACCGCCGTGTGTACGTCGGACTGGAACCGCCAGCGCTCGCCCGCATCCGTAGTCATCCCGAGCGCTTCATCGACCGCGTCCGAGTCTCATCAGAGAACGCTGATCTTCAGCTGTTTCGCCACGACCTGCCCATCAACTCCGGTTTTGTTGCAGTGGTGGGAAACAAAGGGCAGGGAAAGTCTGCACTCCTTGACTGCATCGCTCTCGGCGGCAACTCCTCTCGGGACAATGAGTTCGCGCTTCTAAGTCCAACTCGTTTTCTCAAGCCGGCGAACCAAAAGACCGCCCGCGAGTACGCAAAGAGCTGGTCTGGGCAACGCACGCATCTCGCTCGGTGAACCTGATGCAACGGCATGACCGCGCCGTTCCGGTTTCGGTTGAGTATCTGCCCCAACAGTTCGTGGAGCGAGTGTGCAACCTCGACCCCGAGGATGACGACAGCGATGAGTTCGAGCGGGAGTTGAGAATAATTCTCTTCACCCACATACCCGAGAGCGAGAGGGCGGGCGAAAAGTCCTTCGACGCACAACTGACGCAGAAGACTCAGTCATCCCAAGACACCATCAGCCGCCTCCGAGATGAACTGCGCGAAAGAATCGGCGGCTACGCCCATGCGGCGGACTTCCGTGCGGCGAACCAGAAGGAGGAGGTGGAGAGCCGCTTAGCGTTGAAGAATGCCGAGGTCGCAGCGGCGAACGAGACCGTTGCGACGGCGAAGGCTGCGCTCGACGAGCTCGATTCCCATAGCAACGACGACGGCGAACTCACCGGACTTCGAGAAGCCTCTCAAGAGATCGAGGAGGCGCGAACCGCTCTAATCCAGAGGCGTGCCGCCAACGACCAGCAGCAAGCACGCCTACGGCAACAGCTGACCAACATGGAAGCTCTCGCCGATAGAGCGGAGGCAATCCGCCTAGACGTCGCAGAACTGAACCGTGAAGCGGAGGCATTGCTTGGCGCCTCTGACGCACCTTTCATCAGCTTTCTGGTCGACGGCGAACGGTACTCAACCTGGCGCGCGACCGCTGAGGCTGCGCTTGGTCAACTTGGCACCGCGCGCGAGGCGGTCAACCAAGAGCTCGCGGAACAGGATGAGGCGCGGCGCGAGAACAGGGAAGCCCTCGCCGCAGCGGACAGTGCACGGGAGCGCGCACGCCAGCGTCTTCTTCAATCGGAGGAGCGGGTTGCTGCCCTCATCGGCGACGACAATGACGAGGAGTCACAGGCAGGTCTTCTAGCACTGCTTGAACGGATCGCCGGCACTCCCGCACGGGTGGAGGAGCTTCGCCAAGACATCCTGGCGAGTTCGAAGCGCATATTCGAGGCGCTGCAAGCGCAACTGCTCGCGGTGGAGAGCCTCTACGCCCCTGCATCTGCCTTCATCGCCGAATCCGACGTGGTGAAGAACGCGGGTCTTGAGTTCAATGCAGAGCTGCGCCTTCTTCCAGCCTGGCGAAGCATTGCGGCGGGGTTGGACGGGCGCCGAAATGGCGACTTCACGGACTGGCTCGCCGTTCTACCCCAGCGCCTTGAGGACACGAGCTGGGCGCAACTTGCGGCACAGCTGTCCGAAGCGTTGCTTCGCCTGGAACACGAACGCGGGGAACTGGACAGCGACCTACGAGACCCGTCAAAAGTCTTCCGTAATGCCACGACCCTCGATGGGTTCTTGATGAGCATGTTCGACCTGCCCTGGCTTGAGGTGAGGTTTGGTCTCACGGGGGACGGTCAGCCTCTATCGCAGCTCTCACCTGGTCAGCGAGGACTTGTGCTTGCGTTGTTTTACCTCGTAGTCGATCGCCGGACCACCCCGGTACTCCTGGATCAGCCGGAGGAGAACCTCGACAACGAGACCATCGCCTCGAAGCTCGTCCCTGCCATACATGAGGCTTCCGGTCGGCGTCAGACCATTGTGGTCACCCACAACGCCAACCTGGCGGTGGTCGGTGACGCTGACCAGATCGTTCACTGTCAGATGAAGGAGGAGCGGTTCACCTTGAACAGCGGCAGCATCGCGGAGCTTAACGTAGCCCAGTTCGCGCTCGACGTCCTAGAAGGCACCAAGCCAGCCTTCGATAATCGCCGCCACAAGTACGAGGCGTTCCCCTCGCTGGCGTAGCCGATCTTCGTAAACACCGGTCGCGCGGCGAGACGGCCGCTCCCCTCTCCGCCCAGGTCAACGAGTGTTGTCACGGCGGCGGCGCGAGAGCGCGCCGACTTCCGCTTCGCCGCGGACCCGCCATACCCCTGACGGGTCGTACTGCGGTGAGGTATGCCGTAAGAACCGGTCACTCCCGTCATCGCCGGTCGCCCGCACGAGAGCGATCCGTCTGCGCGTACACCGACGGCGGCGGGTGCCGCGCCTAAGGACGGTTCGTGCGCGTCAAGTCGACAGCGATCTGACGTTGTCGCGGGGCTGGCCGTTCGAAACGATGTAGGCATCCGGCGGCGGCGCCGAGTCGATCGGCGACGTCTCGAGGCGGTCGTCGAACAGGTGGCCGTACTGGTCGAGAGTCATCGTGGCCGACTTGTGGCCGAGCATCTTCTGTACGACCTTGATGTCAGCACCGGCCGCGATGGCCAGGCTCGCGGCGGTGTGGCGCAGCTCGTGCGGACGCAGACCGGGTAGGCCGATCGCTTCGGCGGCGCGGTCGAACGCGGCGGGGTCGCGGTACCGCACGTACCACCGCGACCGTCCGTTGCGGGTTCGCCGCTCGACACTGGCCATGTCTGATCACCCCTTGCTGGTTACGACGCCTGCACTCGGGCTTCGAGCGCCTCGCGGGCAAGTTCGGAGATCGTCTTGCCTTCGTCGCTGGCTATGGCGGCTGCCCGGTCGCGGACCTCCGGCGTCACCCGGAAGGACACTCGTGGCGAGGCCGCCGCTGCACCTGTGAGTGATGGCCGGCCGGCCTTGCGGCGGACGTCGTCGTCGACGATGGCGTCCGCGACGTCCTCGGTGAGTCGAGTGCCGTCGGACAATCGGACATCCTCGCGCTCGAGGTCGATCTCGTGGGACTTCGCGCGTTTCGGCATGATCATCGCCCCTTGAATCGCGTCGGCATCACGTGGATGACGACCAGGTAGGGGCATTGTCGGCTGGGTCGATCTCGACGGCGATGATCGCCAGCTCTTGACCGCGCTCGTCCGCACCGATCCATAGCCATGCATGCGCGCCACCCACTGTCGTCATGCGGGTCGGTTCGGCTTGGTCCATGACGTACCGGGCTGACCCGCGGCGGATGCGATGTCGGCGGGCCCATTGCTCCCACCTAGTCGCCTCTGCGAATTATTGTCCGACATAATTAGGTGACGTCAAGCGACATCGCTGCCACGGGTGCTGCGCTGGCTGCGGAGCCAGCGCTGGACCTCGCTGCGTGGGTAGCGGACATGGCGGCCGACCCAGTCCGACTTGATCACAGACACCGGCAATATTCCAAATCACGACCTTGGCTCGCTATTTGGAATACCCTGGTCTCGTGTGGATCACGACGCTCGAGGAGAACGGCATCGCGGTGCTACCCGTCGACAGCGACCACGTGCGGCTGACCGATGACGACCACTCGGCGATCTTCTTCGTGCTCACCATTCCACGAGTGGCTCGGACCCACGACATCAAGCCCGCGCCCGAGCGCCACGCCCTTCTGGTCACCCGCAGCATCACCAGCGACGCGCTTGAACGCGCCTGGGCAGCGGGCTGGTCAGTGGTGACCGACGACGGTACCGGCCGGCTTCGGCTCGCGCAGCGAACATTGCGCATGGACTCGGCTGACTCGACGCAGGCGCCGAAGCGACCCCCGGGCCGGCCGGGCCGCAGCGTCTTCTCCGTGGTGCGCGCACTGTTTGCACTGGCGCACGGAGCCCGACAGGACGAGATCGCCGAGTTCGCCCACGTCGGTCAGGCCGCGGTCTCGAAGGCGCTCAACCGGCTCGCCGACCGAGACCTGGTAGCGCGAGGCGAGCGCGGTTGGGAGGTGACGGATCGTGCCGGTGCGGTCTCCTGGTGGCTTGCGAATTACCCGGGACCGGACGGCATCGAGACTCACTGGTTCGGAGTTGACCCGATCAACGAGCAGGCCTACCGCGCTTACGAGGCGCTCAGCCGCGAGCGGGCGAACCCGGTCGTCTCGGGCGACGTAGCTGCCGACCTCGTGGCGCCGTGGCGGACTCCCCGGCGGGCCACTCTGTACGCGCAGCGCGGTGCCGACTTCTCCGCCATCGGCTTGACGCCGAGCGATGCCTCGGCGTCGACGTTGACCCTCGTGCTGTCCGACGAGCGCGGCGTGTGGCCGATCTCGAAGGCTCCGGTTCTTATGGAGATGCGCGGCCACGGCGACGTCGCGAGAGCAAATGCGTTTCAGGTGCTGTACGACCTGTCACGGAGCCCGGGTCCGGACGCGGGTGAGGCGCTGGAAGCCTGGCACACCTGGATGATCGAGTCAGGCGCGGTGTTGTGACGGCCCTTAGTCTCAGCGCGTCATCTCAAGCCGAGGAGGCCGGCTTCCTCGCGATGCGTGATCTCGCGGCTGTGGCTGACGATGTAGGTATCGAGTACCGACTCGTCGGCGGGCAGATGGTGCGGCTGCACGTCGCTCTCGCCGACGTACCAGAGCCGGTCGTCAGGGTCACGCAGGACGCCGACATGGGGGTCGCGGTGACGTCGGCCCGCGATCCGGCGCTGGTCCCCGGGCTCGAGGCGCTCGGCTACACCAGGCCAGGTGCGTCCAACCGATTCATCCGGACAACTGACGTCGGCCTGCGTCTCGTCATCGATGTGCTCGCTCCGGCGTACGGCCGGCGGCTGATCCCGAACCAGCAGCACGGAGACATGGTGCTCGACGAGATCCCCGGCCTGTCGTTGGCGTTGGCGCGCCCAGGTGAGCAGCTCGACCTCACCGTGACGATGCTCGATGGCAGCACCGTGTCGTTTGCAGCCGTCATTCCCGAGATCAACTCCGCCCTCTGCCTCAAGGCCCTCGGCTGGTCGAGCCGGCTTGCAGCGAAAGACGCAGTCGATGTCTGGCGGCTGCTGCGCGCGCACCGCCAGCGGATTCCGGAACCCGTCGAGTGGCGCGACTCCGGCGTTCAGGGCGACGCCGCAGCCGTCCTCCGCGCCGACTTCTCCCGACCGCCCGGCGGCGGTGTCCGCGCCGCGACGACGGATCGCGCCGAACAAGCCGAGAGCCGAGCGCTGGCGCTTGCCGTGCTGCGCACCTGACGCACGTCGATGGGCGAGAATCGAACACTCGCCGGCCACGGAGTTGATCTTCATCGGGTACACATCAGAACTGAAAACGGCCGATGTTGATCAACGGCAGCAAACGCATGTAGGCCAGTGAATCCGGGATCTTCAAACAGTTTTCAACGATCTCCACAATCGCAAAAATCGCCCTCCGGAGGCGGTGGCGCAGGTTCGAATCCTGCCGGGGGCACACATTGCGGGCCCGGATTTGCTGGGCTGTAGCAGTCCTTTCTCTACCGGATTGGTATGAGATTTTGCGTTCAGTCCGCACCTAGTCCGCAAAGAATTTTCGCGCGGCGGCGGTTTCGTCGCTGTCCGGGTCAGCTAGTGACTCCCGCACGAACGCTTGAAGATGTTCCCGATCAGGGAACCTGATGCAGCGGCTTAGGTGTCAGGCAGGTGGCGAGTAAAGCCGCAGCTTGGCCTGCAGGAGGACGTCGGGCGCTGAGCGACGAATCTGCTCCTCGTGCCGCGCTTCACGAAGACCGAACCCGGAGTCGCCGTGCGGCCCGGCCAAGACTGACGTTGCCTCGGCGTACGCGGCGATCCAGTTGTTCCAACCCTCTTGATCGTCGGGTCCAGTCGGGGATGCACCGACCCGGTGCGGACCGGGCAGGTACGGATCGGACGGGGCGCTAGCGAGTAAGTATTGGCGCAGCGCGTCGACGTCGTGCCACAGCAGTTGGCCGTAAACGCTGACCTTCTCGAGTGACTCAGCCAGCAGACGCACCCTTTCGGCCACGTCGGCCATCTCCAACCGTGCTTTGAGCGATGGTCGGTTTGGGTCGAGCATTTCAGGCATCGGCATGGGTACCGGTGCGGGTGTCGGTGTGGCGTCCATTCGCTGCCCTTTCTCCAAGCCGCCGACGGCAATCTCCGTAGCGCAGCCTGGAGCCAGGTTGCCTGCTGACGGCGGCTCGATCTTCGGCCCGACGGATTCATTTCCGCACCGTGGTTCAACCCGGCAGACCAACTAGGCGTCAATGCGCGCGCGATTGATCCGGCAGAGGCACCATTGCGGCGCGATTCGTCACGCGAGGTCCATGACAACGTCGCCGCCTGAGTTTGAGGATCGGGACCATCAGGCAATCGGGTATGCACGCCGGATGTGATGCTTTGCCTGACCAAGAGAAATGAATTGACATTTGCAGAGAAGGGGAGCTGCGTGACTACGTATCAGGTCGGCTACTTTGTCGGCAGCCTGTCCAGTACGTCCATCAACCGAGTGCTGTCCAGGGCAGTTATCCGGCTCGCGCCGCCCGACCTCGAATTCACCGAAATTCCGATCGGGACTCTGCCGCTGTACAACCCCGACTACGACCAGAGCTATCCACCCGAAGCGACGGCGCTGAAGGAGGCGATCGGGCAGTCAGACGCGCTGCTATTCGTCACGCCCGAATACAACCGGTCGATACCTGGCGCATTGAAGAACGCCATCGACTGGGCGTCACGACCGTGGGGCAAGAACTCGTTCCACCACGTCCCGGCCGCGGTCATCGGGGCCTCGATCGGCCAGATCGGAACGGCCGTCGCGCAGCAAAGCCTCCGGGGGGTTCTCAGTTTCTGCAACGCCCGGCAGATGACCGCTCCCGAGGCCTATGTTCAGTATTCGCCCGAGGTGTTCAGCCCGGACGGCGAAGTTCGCAACGAATCAACGGCGACGTTCCTACGCGACTTCATGGCAGAGTTCCGCGAGCACCTGGTGCGGGTCTTGACGGTCATCCCGCGGGAGAACCTCTAGTCCGACTTGCGCGGCCGGCGGGTGATCAGGGCACCATGATTCGCCAAGGTCCCTTTCAGGAATTGACTGAATGTTGGGCGTTCTGCGGACTCCCCGCTTCGACCTCGATGGTCCGAGCCGGGTTCGATGCGACCTGCACCTGGCGCGGCTTGCTCTGCTCGGCCACCGGAACGGTCAGCGTCAGCACGCCACGGTCGTAGTCGGCCCGCAGCTTGGTCGCGTCGAGGTTCTCGCCGAGGAAGAACTGGCGGCTCGAACGTCCATGCGATCGTTCGTCGATGATCGGCTCGTCACCCTCCTGCCGGGGCGAGGTGAAGTTGGCCTGAACGTTAACCACGTTGCGTTCCACGGTGACGTTCACATCGCTCGGGTCGACGCCGGGAACATCGAGGAGCACGAAGAACTCATCCCCGCGCCGGAAGGCGTCGGTCGGCATCGCCCGTACCCCCGCGGGAAGCACACGCTCGGCGTGCCGGTCCAGTTCGCGGAAGGGGTCGAATCGCATCAGCGTCATGTCGTTTCCCTTAGTAGCTCTGCGGTGAGTGTGGGCCTCACAGCCGTACACCGGCCTGGCCTCACCCTGGGATGTCGAAGTTCGATCTGGCTCTTGACCTGGCACGGATGATGTCCTGCAGCGCGCGTCCAACGTTGCGCGCTGATCCGCTTCGCAGCTTCGATCTGGCAAGCACCGGGCGCCGTCATGAGACCCGCCGGGTCACGATCACTCGTCCCATCAGGACAGTCCGCGGTGGCACATGTGCACTTCCAGGTTGAAGACCAACGTTTCGCGGCGGTGCTGAATTAGTCGTAGCCCGCTGAAAGGATGGCGCATGACAACGATGACGAGAACGCCTGCATGGGTCGTCGCGTCCGCACTTCTGGCCCTCATCGGCCTGACCGCAGGCACCGGCCACAGCGCACCATCCACTGTCCCCTCGTCGACGACAGCTGCTGCACCGGCCAAGCCGGCGTCGACCACCGCCCAGCCGGCGCAGGCACTGCAGGCCGCGTTCACCGCCACGGTCGGCAAGGTTCTCCCGTCGGTCGTCGAGATCAGCACGGCCACCGGACTCGGTTCCGGCGTCATCCTGGACACGCGCGGAGACATCGTGACCAACGCCCACGTCGTCGGCAACGCCACTACCTTTCAGGTCCGGCTCGCGAACACCGCCTCGACCTACTCGGCGCGACTAGTGGGCACGTTCGCGCCAGACGACCTGGCCGTCATCCGGGTGACCGGCGCCAACGGACTGCACGCTGCCACCCTCGGCGACTCGAACGAGTTGCAGGCCGGCGACATCGTGATGGCCGTAGGAAACCCACTCGGCCTGTCGGGCAGCGTCACCGAGGGCATCGTGTCAGCGCTCGGACGTACCGTCGATGAACCCCAGGGAGGCGACTCCCCCGGCGCGACCATTCCAGACACGATCCAAACCAGCGCCGCCATCAACCCCGGCAACAGCGGCGGCGCACTCGTGGACCTCGACGGACGGGTGATCGGCATCCCGACATTGGCCGCCGTAGACCAGCAGATCGGCAGCGGGTCGGCCGCACCGGGAATCGGTTTCGCCATCGCGAGCAACATGGTCCGCAGCATCACCAGCCAACTGATCTCGCACGGCAAGGTCACCAACTCCGGTCGGGCCGCCCTAGGCGTCGCGATCGAGACCGTCACCGACGCGAACGGCAAACCCGAGGGCGCGGGCATCGCGAGTGTCGTTCCGAACGGCCCGGCCGCTACTGCCGGCCTCGCTAGCGGGGACCTGATCACCAACGTCGGCGGCACGCCCATCACCTCGGCCCAGGACCTGGCGAATGTCCTTGCCGAGCACACAGCCGGCCAACAAGTGACCGTCACCGTGAAGTCGGCAACCACCTCGGCCACCCGGAAGCTCACCGTCAAGCTCGGCGACCTGGCCCACGGCTGAGCCCTGCAGTCCTGACCCGCCAACACCGATGATCCGACAACCCAGAGGGGACGAGCATGAGCACACTCATCGCTATCGGCTACCCGGACGAGACGACGGCCGACGAAGCCGCCGCGGAAGCCCGGCGGCTAGCCGCCGATCTGGTCATCCAACCCGACGCGATCGCGGTCATCAGGCGAGACCGCGACGGACACTTCCACGTCACTACCAACCATCACCCCGTGGCCGGCAACGTCTCGTGGGGCATGTTCTGGGGCTTCCTGTTCGGGCTGCTCTTCTTCATCCCGCTGTTCGGCATGGTCTTCGGGGCCGGGCTCGGCGCGCTCATGGGACTGATGACCAAAATCGACATCGAGACAGGGTTCCAGGAGCGGGTGCGCGACCTCGTGCAACCCGGTACGTCCGCGCTATTCCTCATCGTCGAGGAGTTCACCTTCGACAAGACTGTCCAAGCGCTCAGTAAGTATGGCGGAACCGTCCTCAAGTCCTCGATGTCGAAGGAGGTCGAGGCCCAACTGCAGGAGGCACTGAACGGACTGCGCGTACCTACCGCGTGACGGGTGGCCCGAGCCTCTTCCGGGAAGGGATCGACTGTCCCGCTAGGTCCACTCAATTCCGGATTCTGGCGCTGCAAAACCGAGGCCACCGATGCCGCAAATCGCAGACCATCGAAAGGACAAAACATGGCTATGCCCGTGAAACAAAGCGAAACCGGTGTCGAACGGCGTACGCCGGCCGACGAGTTCACCCGGATCAGCCAGGAGCTCTCCCAGCTCTTCGACGACCAATGGTCGCTGTCCGCAGTCGGCAGGCAAGATGGCTTCATCCCACTGGCCGATCTGGAAGAGACCGATGACGCATACCTTATCGATGTAGAACTTCCCGGCTTGAAGAAAAAGGAAGTCCACGTCGAGACGGACGGCCGCCGGATAGCGGTCAGCGGTGAGCGCAAGGAACAGAAGCGCAGCGGCCTGCTCCGCCGCCACACACGTTCCTGGGGTCAGTTCCGATACGAAGTCGTGCTGCCGGACGAGGTCGACGGCGGCAACATCGAAGCTACGATGACCGACGGGGTGCTTCAACTGCGGGTACCCAAGCTGCGGACCAGCCAGCAACGGCGGCAGATCGAGGTCAAGTAGCCCAAATGCGGGTCAGGTCGCCCGATCATGGTGAGCCGACATCCGTGCTGGCGGGTCGAGCAAGGCCGTCTTTCCTTCACAGACCCTGGCGAATCCGAGCATCGCCGGTGCGTGGGCAGTCGGCCTCGACACCGGTGGGGGAACATCACTTAGATCTTTCCGGACTGCGCTTCGTCGATTGCACCAGGCTGCGGACTCTGGTGCAGGCACACAACGAGTGCCTCGCTCACCGTGGCACCCTCATCCTGGACCACGTCGGACGACCGGCCGCCCGACTGCTGGAGCTCACCGGACTGTCCGAAGTGCTGTTCATCAGCGACAAGGGGCCTGCCCCGGCTCGAGTTCGCTAGCCGTGACATCCACTTTCGCCGGGGTTCGGCCAGCTAGAAGATGGGGTTATTACAAAGTCCGCGGACCCTTGACGCGGACCCGTGAGGGTGGAGGCATTATGCGACGTCACCCCGGCGACCCCGCACAATCACCCGATTCCATCCGTACCGAGCGGCCCGAGCCGACGCAGCACCGGACGGATGGCCCTCAGCCGATCCCCGAAGGCCCACTGCAGATCGGAATTGTCGCCACCCCAGGCATCGCCGAGACAATGCTCGAAGAGCTCGGTGCGGGGCTTCTGGAGGATCTTTCCCGTGCATTTCCCGCGATCGATTGGCAGGTCAGGAATCTGGGCGATACCGAGATATCGCCGCCGGTGGACGTATCCGATCTGCTTGGTCGAGCCCGGGAGCACCTGCTCGAACAGCAATGTCACCTCGTAGTGCTGATCACCGACTTGCCGCTGAAGGTCGGACGCCACCCGGTGCTCAGTCACGCAAGTCGTGCCCACGGCGTCGCCGTCGTTTCGCTGCCCGCGCACGGCGCGGTTTCGGTGAAGAGCA
Organism: Frankiales bacterium; assembly: GCA_025966315.1. Taxonomy (GTDB): domain Bacteria; phylum Actinomycetota; class Actinomycetes; order Mycobacteriales; family Jatrophihabitantaceae; genus Jatrophihabitans_A. The sequence goes on from JAOPUZ010000028.1 coordinate 21,859, forward strand.
AGACGCGCCGGAGTATGGCGAACGCGGTAAGCACCTTGATCGGCGCGAACGTCTTGCCGCACCCCACTGATAATTCGTCGGCTCAACGCCGGCACAGACGTGCAGGTACCCGCATCCGAGAACTCGGTACTCCCGTCTCGCCACATCCGTCGAGCGTGGTGTTTCTGGCGCGGGTCATTCTCGGCAACCTGCACCTGCTCGCCGGCATGCTCCGAGCAAATCAGCCCTGGCGCCTGACTCTGCATCTGACCCGGTCATTGACAGCAGCGGCGGCGACCGTTGCTGCAACGCTGGTCACGTCCGACATTTGGCGGATCGCCGATCAACTGGGGGTTGCTCGGCTTGTCCTCGCGACGGTAGGTTCGGTCGTCGCGATCGCGGCGACGATGATCATCGGCGCGGGCCTGTGGGAGCGCAGCCCGTATCCGCGAGCTCGACAGCAGGTGATGCTGTTCAACACCGCGACGACGGCAACGGTCCTGCTCGGCGTGTTCGCGTTGTACGTGATGCTCGTCCTGCTGAGCGCGGTAGGAGTGTTGGTGCTGGTCCCCAGTGGACTGCTGTCGAGGGTCCTGCAGCATCACGCCGGCTACGTCGACAAAGCAGAGTTGGCTTGGCTTGGTGGCTCGCTCGCGACCGTCGCCGGTGCGCTCGGGGCCGGACTCGAGACGGACGAAGCGGTACGCAGGGCGGCCTATGCCAACCGCGGACGTACTCCACAGCAACGCAGGGATGGACCGACGCACGATCAGCCCGCTACATCGACTGGCGAGAATTCCTGAAATAGCGCAGGACACCGAACCGCGGTACACCGATAGCCAGCGATCTGTTCCTGAGCCAGAGCACCGTTCGCAATCACCTGGGCTCGGTTTACGCGAAGCTCGGCGTCAACTCACAACAAGAGCTCCTGAACCTGCTGCGGTCCCAATGACACGACCGGGGCAGTCTGGCTACCTGGTGCGCGCAGAACGTCTTCTAGGCCGGCGACAGCGCAAGCGCCGGGCTGGACCGGCGACGTGTCCGGCGACCGTCGCGAGGACGCCTCCGATACCAACGTCCCGTGCGGAACCGGCCGATAGGTGCAGATGGCAAGGGATTCGATCTTCATTCGCCTTTTCCAATCTCGTGGCCGAGTGGCGACCGCGTGGTCATTCGCGCGTCAATTTCCGAATTCGACTTCGTTTGCGGCCATGGTGACGGTGCCGTCGCACAGTGCGCGGCCGACGAGTTGTGCGCCAGCGCCCAGCGTGATCGATCCGGCCGACATGATCGTTCCGGAGAACGACGACAATGCACCGGTCCCCACCGCGCCGGCAACCACCCAGAAGACGTGGGATGCCTGTGCACCGTTGACCAGATTCACAATGCTCCCCTCGGCGGTGTTTGCCGCCGCGTCGACTTGGAAGATGAATACGGCGTTGGGGTTGTTCTCACCGTCAAGGGTTACGGTTCCGGTTAGTGCCATTGCAGCGGTCGAGTGGTATACGCCGGCGTGGAAGATGCTGCCGTTCAGGTCGCCGGAGAACTCGCTACTCGGTGCCCGCCCGGCGGCGTCGGCATAGGCAGCGGCAACGCTCTGCTGGGCCTGTGCCGCGGTGTCGTCGCCGGCGTGGATCGTGCCGGCAATTTGGCCGGGCGGAAAGCCTCCGACTGAACTGCTCGGACTGACTCCCACGTCTCCGCCGATCGTCGTCGCTCCCGTGTTCACCACGCTCGTCCCTGCTAGTACCGAGAAGGTCGATGCTGAGGCGAGCCAGACCGGGTTCGGATTGACCTCGACGACGAGCGATTCGGTGGCGCTGCCGACGTTGCCCGCTGGGTCACGGACTGAGGCGACCACGTCGTACGTTCCCGCGGAGAGCGCTGGTGCGGTCACACTCCAGGTGCCGTCGGTCTGGACTGTCGCGGTCAGTGCCTGACCGGCGACGGTGACTAGCAACGCTGTTCCAGCAAGGGCATTCGTGGTTCCGGTGATGGTCGGAGTGGTGTCCTTGGTGACGGCAGCCCCGCCGCCGTCGATCGTGATTACCGGCGGTAGCGCGCTGGTGAATCGGATGGTGTTGTCGGCCATGGTTACTGTGCCTCCCGCGAGGGCTCGTCCGATGAGCTGAGTGCCAGCGCCTAGGGTGATCGCGTCCGCGGTGAGGATCGTCCCTGCCGCTCCGTTGACCTGCCAGAACACGTGGCTGGGTCTCGCACCGCCGATCAGGTCTACGTTGCTTCCAGCCGCGGTCTTCAGGGCCGCGTCTATCTGAAAGACGAAGACGGCGTTCGGATCGCCATCACCGTCGAGGGTCACCGTTCCGGTGAGAGCCAGGGCAGCCGCGGTGTGATAGACGCCCGGATGGAATGTTCGGCCGTTGAGATCGCCAGCGAATTCGCTGTCCGGGACTCGAGCAGCCGCATCGGCGTATGCCGCTGCTCGATCGATCTGCGCTTGCGCGGCGGTCGGATCGCCGGCATAGACCGTTCCTGCGACAAACCCCGGCGGGAACCCGACGACCGAGCTGCTCGGGCTCGCCCCGAGGTCCCCGCTAATCGTCGTCGCCAACCTATTGACGACGCCGGTACCAGCGAGCACGGGAGAACGGACCCGGTCCGCAGCGCCGGCCCACCGATCGAAGCAGCCACTACTGCCACCGCCGTGCTCGTCGCGATATCGCGATTGCTGACTTGATCGGTCACGACATACCTGTACTGGTAGCAGGTTTGGTCATCCACCTGGCTATCGGTGTACGGCGAGGTCGGATTGTTCGCGCCGACATCGGTGAAGGCGCCGAACGCACCGCAGGTGCCTGAGTCCAGACTCGCGGCCGAACTCTGCAGCTGGCGGGTGGCAATGCCGGAACCGGAATCGGTCCCCGAGGTAAACGTGACGGTCACCGACTCGTCGGGCTGGTAGCCGCTGCGATAACTGATGGTTCCTGCCGTCGGCGCCGAAGAGTCGTTGACGAACTTCAGTTTCGTGGTCGCGCTGTTTCCCGCCACATCCCGGCCGGTCACGGCTAGGCTCGGAGCACTGGTCGTTCCTGGACTCCAACTGAACGGTTGGCTGACATATGGGCCGCCAGCCGGAGTCACGACTGTGGCGGGCGCGTGCGCCCACCCGGCCGAGTCTCCGGCAAGGTCCGAAGTCGTGCTCGAGAACGGGCCTGCGTCGGAGTCGGTCACCGCGTTGGTCAGAGTGAAGGATCCGGCGGCGATTCCCTGGTAGAACACCGTGTCGCCGACTCCTCAGCCATCGGTGCTCCACTCCGACGAACGATCTCGTCCTAGCCGCTACTGGCCAACGCCCCACGCACTGTCACCCATGCCTCTCGCCCAGGGTGACAGATGGAAGTTGTCCGTAGCATTGTTCGTAGGCGCAGGCGAATCTGCCGAGGTGCACAAAGCCCCACCGTCGCGCGATCTGGCTGACGGTTGCCCCCGGGGGCCCAAGTCGCAGTTCTCCGTGAGCTCGCTCGAGACGGACCGCGCGTACGTATGCCATCGGGCTGGTGCCTGTCGCCGTGCGAAACGCGTTCTGGAATGCGCGCAGCGAGATACCGGCTTCAGTGGCGAGCACACCACTCGTCCAGGCGCGCTCGGGCCTGGCTTGGATCAGTCGATGGCGCGCCGGATCGGTGATGAGCTAGCCTCGCCGCGAGGGCGGTCCAACTCCTCGGAGTAGTTGTGGTGCTGGCCGGTGAGCAATCCCTCGATGAGCAATCCTTCGAGGGTGCGCCGTGTCAGAGCATGACCGAGAAGCCCGGTGGCACGGCGCATCTCGTGGTCGATCAGCATCAGTACCCGCGTCCAGGTGATCCCGCCGCTCGATCGCAGGTCCATTATCGTGGCAAACACGAGCGGTCGGGACAGATCGCGACTAAGCAACGCAGCCAGGTGACTCTCAACCGCGACCCGGTCGAGCATCACGCAGAACTGCCTGGTGTCCGCGGTCCACCGCAGGTCTGCTTCGACACCGGGCATGAAGACCTGAGCGGTACCCGGCTGAGTCACGACTTCGTCGGCCGCGCTTGTCTTCGAGACGCAACGCCCGCTCACGGGGATGTCGACGTGGAAGTTTGTCGCCGACTCGGTTCGGATGCGCATGTCTGCGCCGAAGCGGATGGTGCCGACAGTGGCTCGGCCGAGCTCGATCGTGTCGAGCCGGGTATCGATTGTTGGCCGTCGCGACGCTGGCCGAAGCCGCATGGGTAGGTAGCACTTGCTGAGTGCCTGCTGCGCATCATCGACATCGGTGGTGTGAACAAAGGCCCGGCCGATGGCCATTGAGTCTGGTGTCATGGTCGAACGGACCTTTCTGCTCTACGGGACCGTAGTGTAAAGATGCCGCCTAACAGCCCTTGTGTCCTTGCCCGGCGCCTATCCAGTAAGCGTCAGGCCGCCATCCGTTTTGCGGCGGTGATTGGCACGGCACGTGCCGTCGTCGTTGCTAGACGCGCGGGGGCATCGCTGCGCCGGGCCCGGCAATGGGCAGAGGGTAGGGAGCCGTGACCGCGCCAACACTCGATGACCACGCCGCGCCAACTGAGGACCACTGTCGTTAGCAACTGGCCACGCGGACACGCCTGACCGTCACTGCGATCGAGGCACTTCGGGTCGTGTCGCAGGCCTAAGCCCACGCGACCCAATCAGGGTGAGCCAGCGGCCTCGCGCGGCGGGCCCCAGCCGATGACCGATGTCGCGTACCGGACGCACTAGGCGTGTGACTGGGCTGACGACAAGGATCGCGGCGCCCCGACCCGCTACTGAGTCGATTTTGACCACAGAAATGACCACGCCCGGCCCGGAACCAGGTGACACGAGGCGATACCGTTTGGCCCTAGATCGCTTATTTCAAAGGTGATTCGTCGATACACCTCGCCCCCCGTCACGGCCAGGACACTTGCCAGGACACCACCGGGGCACGGTGGACGCCAAGAGGTGGCTACTGCAAAATCGCAACGGCCATCCGTTTCTTGCCCGGGGCATTACGCTACCCATGGAGCCCTGACCCCGCTCTCGTTGATGTGATCGCGATCAGACGAGGCAGAGGCAGGGTGCGTAATGAGCGATGAGCAGTTGATCGACTTCCTGCGAGCTCGGCTTCAGGATGACACCTGGCGCGCTTCGGAAGCTCTGCAGGTCGATGCTCGAACCTTTCCCGAGGTGGACCACGCGGCTCACCAGCGATGGGCCGAACTGAATGCCCGGCGGCTGATCATGGACCTGCTGCAACGTTGCGTGAACGAGCATTCCGGCGCCACGACGTCCCTCGAATTTCCGGCCTCCGACGTGCTGGCACTGATGACGATGCCGTACGCGGACAGCGTGGACTTTCAACCGCAATGGCAGGAGCGGATCCGGCAAGTCGTCCCGGACGCGCTGCAGATCGTCACCGAGCCACCCGGACAGGAGAGTGTCCGGCAAGCTCTCTGATGCGCAGCGACGGTCAAAGCGTAACGCCGCCGGTCAAGGCGTAGCGGCGGCGGCGGCCACGTCTTCGGGCAACGCTGCGGACGGCACCAGCCCGTGCGTCGGGATGCCGAGCGCCACGATCGCGCCCACCGTCATGGCCGCGGCCATGGTCAGGAAACTGATCGTGAACCCCCGATCACTCAGATGACCCGAGGTGACGGTGGACGCCAAGATCACACCGGCGAGCTGACCGCCGAAAGCCGCCCCGATCGTGCGCATGATCATGTTGATCCCGGTAGCCACTCCCACTTGCGCAATCGGGGCGTTCTCGATGATCAGGTTCACCATGGTCGCACCCCACAGGCCGATCCCGATGCCCGTCATGGCCATCCAGAGATAGACCTGCCACGGATGGCTGTGGGCAAGGCCGAGCAGCAATAGTCCGGCGGCGGAGTCGGCCAACCCGATCACCATCAGCGGTTTGCCGCCGAAGCGCGTCATCAGCCGTCCTGCGCTCAGTCCCACGAGCAGAATGCCGACCGACTGCGGCACCAGAAACAATGCGCCGTGCGTGACGTTGGTCGAGAAGCCGAACCCGTACTGGCTTCTCGGCATCTGCGCGTAGAGCGGCACCAGATAGCTGGTGGCGAACAAGCCCATTCCGGAGAGCACCGCCGCGGCGTTGGTCGTCCACATACCGCGAAGGCGCATCAGCCCCATGTCGACCAGCGGTGCCGGGCTACGTCCCTCAATGCGCGTCCAGATCAGCAAGAGCAGCGCGCTGGCCACGAACAACCCGATGATCGGCCCGGAAGTCCAACCCCAGCGGGCGCCCTCACTTATCCCGAGCAGCAGGGTCACAACCCAGGCGGCCAGCCCGAGTGAACCGGCCCAGTCGATCCGTCCCGGTGCCCGGACCGGCGATTCCTTGACGAAGAACAGCACCCCGGCGAGGCTGAGGACATTGCCGCACAAGGCGAACCAGAACAGCCAGTGCCACGACAACTGATCGGTGACCGGGCCGGCCAGGATGATGCCGCCGGCACCGGCAATGCCGACCAATGCCGAGATGAAAGCAATGCCGCTTCGGACCCGTTCGGCCGGAAATTCATCGCGGATGATGCCGTAGCAAAGCGGGAAGAAGGCCACCGAGGCCCCATGAAAGGCCCGGCCCACAATAAGCTGGCCAATAGATTGCGCGGTGGCACAGACGACCGAGCCGATGGCCGCCGAACCGATCAAGCAAAGCAATATTCGCCGCTTACCAAACATATCCCCCAAACTTCCCATAATGGGGGTCATTACGGAGCCGGTCAGCAGTGCGATGGTCAGAATCCAGGCGGCTGACGTCGACGACGCATGCAGGCTGCGCTGAATAGAAAGCAGCGCCGGATTGACCGCGGACGGCAGCGCCGCGCCGATGCTGGCGGTCAGCACGATGGCAGCGAAGGTCGCGCGATACCTCGCCGGACTGCCTTCATGAGTCACGCCGGGCAGACTAACCGAGTAACCGCGCCCGATTAGCAGAATGTGGCCTGTTCGTAGGCCAGGCCAGGCCGGCTGCACTAATTCGGTGCATGAACCCGTGAGCAGAGCAACGGGCAGTCGCTGGTCCAGCCCGCTGGACTCAGTTAGCCCTGCCGCCGTCGTTATCTGTCGGGTAGGTTCCGACAAAGGCGGTCATCAGGAAAAGGGAACCTACGTCGCACCGTCCGGATGCTTTAGCGGACGAGCGCAACAGAGAGAGGGGACGCTCGGATGCGGGTTGGCGTCGCGCTGATGTTCGAGGACTGGGATGACTGGCGGCGTTCTCGCGAGCGTCCGAACGAACCGCAGGATGTACCGGATTGGCAGTTCGTCCAGGACGAGCTTGCGGTGGGTGATCTGGTCGAGCCGTTGGGATTCGATTCGATCTGGACGGCCGAACACCATTTCACGTCCTATGTCGTCGAACCGAATCCGTTACAGCTGCTGAGCTACTTCGCTGGCCGCACTAAACGGGTCAACCTGGGTAGCTGCGTGATCGTGGTGCCGTGGCACGACCCGGTCCGGATTGCCGAGCAGGCAGCCATGTTGGACATCATGCTGGGCCAGGGCCGCACGCTCACCCTTGGCCTGGGTCGTGGCGCTTCCGAAAGTGAATACAACGGATTTCGGGTACCCATGAGCGAATCCCGGCTGCGCTTCAACGAAGGCGTCGAGGTTCTGCAGCTTGCCCTTACTCAGCAAGGGTTTTCCTACGACGGCGAAATCCACAAGATCAAGGACCTCACCACGCGCCCGCGGCCACGCGACCCCGAACTGGCGTCTCGGATGTTGTGCTCGTGGATGTCTACGCAATCGTTGGCCGGCGCCGCGGAGCTCGGGCTGGGCATGTATTTCACGACCTCGAAAAATCCGCTCGAGTACAGCACCGAAATCGAGCAGTTCAACCAGGTCCGCCACGCCAAGGGATGGGCACCGGTCAAGCCGACGATTTTCCTGCGCGTCGTCTGCTCCCCCACCGAAGAAGAAGCCTGGAGCATCGCACGGGAGTACATCGGCAAAGAGACCCTGATGGCCTTCACCCACTACGGACTGCTCGGTGGCGCAACGTTCGAACAAACCGGCGGTTACGAATGGTGGGCCGACCGTGCTCGCGAAATGCAAGGCGTCGATCAAGAAGTGGCACTCGACGCGTCCGCGCGCGATTCCATCTGGGGTACGCCAGCAATGTGCCTGGAGAAGATCCGCAAGATCCAGGCCGCCCTCGACCCGCAGGAACTCACGTTGGTGTTCCGCCTCGGCGGGATGTCGGTCGAGATGACCCGCGCCAGCATGGAGTTGTTTGCTCGAGAAGTCCTGCCGGCACTGCGCGAGGGAGCGTTGTGAGCACGATCGACATCGAGGTTCACCCACGACCCGACACCGCGGCCGACGTTTTCGCCCGAGCCGCTGCCTTGGTACCGGCCCTGCGCGAACGCGCCAGGTACACCGAGGAGCTCCGCCAGATTCCTGATGAGACGATGGCCGAGTTGTACGATTCAGGCCTTTTCCTGCTGGCCAGCCCGCTGAGTATGGGCGGCTGGGGCTACGGCATCGAAGAATTCGGCAACGTCGTGCGCATCCTGGCTCGCGGCTGCCCGTCCACGGCCTGGGTTTATTCGTTCATGGTTATTCACTTTGTGCAGATGATTCTCGAGTTACCCGAGCAGGCGCAGGAGGAGATTCACGGGGGCCAACCGTTCGCGACGTCGGCCAATTCCTCGGGCTTTCAGGCGATGGGGTCGGGCACGGCAACGCCGGCTCCGGGCGGTTGGCGGGTCAGCGGGCGCTTTCCCTTTGCCAGCGGGGCCATGAATTCGGACTGGGTTTTCCTGACCACGCTGGAGGACACGTCGGAGGGGCCCAAGCCGCTGATGGCGATCGTGCCGATGGCCGATCTCGAGATCGAAGATGTCTGGCACGTCCAGGGGCTTCGCGGAACGGGTTCGAACACGTTGGTGGCGCGCGACATCTTCATACCGTCCTATCGGCGTGCGAATATCACCCCGACGGTTGAGGAACGGGCCGCGCACGTTGCCAAGTTCCCTCACGCGGACAGTCCGCTGGCCACCTTCTCGGCGCTGCGAACCTTCGATGTGGTGCTGCCTGCCGTGCCACTCGGCGCCGCCGAGGGCGCCTTGGAAGTCTTTCGCGAACGCATCAAGACGCGCGAGATTGCCTTCCACAACGGCTCGCAACGCGACCATCCGGAGGCGTGGGTGCGCTACAGCGACGCACACGTCACGGTGCAATCGGCCCGTCTGCTGTGGGACGAATCGGTTCGAGTCTGCGCCGCGCTGGCCGCGGCCGGGCAGCGAACCGGCACCCATGAGCAGAATGCCGAACTACGACTGCGGACGGCCAAGGTCGGGCTGCTGTCGCGAGACGCGGTATCGATCATGATCGATGGCGCCGGCTCGAGCATCCATCACTTGGATCATCCGCTGCAGCGATTTCAGCGAGACATCAACGTGGCCAAGAATCACTCCTACACACACTGGGACGAATCCGCGACCACGGCCGGTCAGGTACTGCTCGGGCTGGAGGGCCCGGTGCACTATTTGATCGACAAGTAGCGCCGGCGCATAGTTAAATCCCTGCGAGTTCACTCATCGAATCCCCAGTTAAACCGGCGTTCGCCAATATTGACGCACACTCTGACGGCGGGTTACGTTGCGTCCTGATGACGACCGGTTCCCCGGTCGATGCCGAGATAGTGCCGGCTACCGCAACGTGGCCGCGGTGCCCTAGGTGGTACCGAACCGAATCTCACTCGGCAGTCGTTCACCGGTGATCTGCGTTACGCACCCGGTGGCTCAAGACGTTGGAAGGAACAACTGTGCAAACGACGGCGAAAAATCCCGCTCGAACCCTGGACATCATCGACGAGAAGCTCGCCGCGACCGACGACCCAGCATTGCGCCGCATCTATCAGGTCATGCGCGACCGTCTGGTCGGCGAATTGATCGGCGATCTGAATTTGTTACTGGGCACCCTCGCACCGGAGTTCACCCTGGTTCTGCGTCCGGCCGGGCAGCCGAGCGCCGAAACGGGGCCGGCCGAGTTCCGGACCGCCGTCGAACGGCTCTGCGCCTCGGACCTGATGATCTGGGTGGACTGGGATCATCTGGTCGTCAGCCACGGGGTGTCGATCGGTGATGGAGTTGTCACCACCCTGATGTCCGCCGCGGCTGCCGGTGCGGGCGATCCGGGCGACCCGCACGCCATGGCTACGGTGTCGGTTCCCGGCGTCGTCGTCATCGAGTACACCGAATCGGGCCTGATGAGCCGTGAGATCTTCTACAGCGACCCTGGTGCTTCGGTGACGGTCAGATTGGCCGCCGGTGATGCCCCGACGCGCGAAGAAACCGCGAGATCACTCGGTCTCAAACTCTCCTGAGACCGCCCCGTCTCGGGACGCGCGGGTCACAGCACGCCCCGAGGGGCGGTACCTCCATGCGCTGGCTGTCTAGCGTGCCCTCCTCGAATCCAAGGCGGGAAGCAACGCACTATCCACGGTAGCCTCGAATGCGTCGTAATGCGATCGGAACGCCGGCCAAGCGAGCAAGCTAGCCTGGCGCCATGAAGTTCTTGCTGCTCATCGTCATCGTGATCGTGGTCGTCCTCGCTGTTCGTTATGCCCGCAAGCGCGGTTAGCGACCGTACTTGACGGCTGCCGCGTTCGCGATGGGACATCGGCCTTCGGGCCGGCCACACGCGTTCAGATCGCACCGCCGGCAAATCCAGGCGCCGCCGTCCTTTCCGGCGACGACGGTAGCCAATAGCTGACCCAAGCCGTTGGACAGCTCACTCAGCTGCGTCGCGGGCAGCCCCGACGGCGCATCCTCGAGGATCGCCATCCGCGCCGTGGCGATACGGGCTGCCTCTCGTCGCCCCCGCTTGGTCAGTTACGGAGCCCGCCCAGACGCTAGGGTCGGTTCGTACGAACGACCGTCGGAGGATCCATGACCACAGTCCAGGACGTCGCCGAACTCGGCCGCAAAGAACAGGGTCTGGTCGTCATCTCGACGCTACGGACTGATCTGACCATCCAGTCGTCGCTGGTCAACGCCGGCGTGCTGGCCCACCCGATCACCGCCGAAACCGTGCTCGGCTTCGTCACCTACGGCCGGGTGAAGCTGGCCAACCTGCGAGCACGACCGCAGCTCACCGCCACTTTCCGCTCCGGCTGGCAGTGGGCCGCGGTCGAAGGCAAGGCCGAGCTGATCGGCCCGGACGATCCGCATCCGGAGTTCGACGCCGAACGGTTACGCCTGTTGTTACGCGCGGTCTTCGTCGCCGCCGGCGGCAGTCACGACGACTGGGACACCTACGATCGCGTGATGGCCGAGCAACGGCGGGCGGTCGTGTTCGTGGCCCCCGAGCGGCTCTACAGCAACTGAGCGATCAGGCCTGGCCAAGCTCCTGGCGCTGCCGTCCCAGGCCGTCGATTTCCAGTTCCATCACGTCGCCTTCCTGCAGGAAGGCGAAGTCATTGGTGCCCATCGCGACACCTGCGGGTGTTCCGGTGTTCACGATGTCGCCGGCCCGCAACACCATGAACTGGCTGACGTACCACACCAGGTGGTTGACCCCGAAAATCATGTTCGCGGTGTTGCCGTCCTGGCGCAGTTCGCCGTTCACCCAGGTGCGCAGGCCGAGCGCCTGCGGGTCGGGCACCTCGTCCGCGGTCAACACCCAGGGACCGAACGGGTTGAACGTTTCACAGTTCTTGCCCTTGTCCCATTGGCCACCCCGCTCGCTCTGGAATTCCCGCTCCGAGACGTCATTGCTGATCGCGTAGCCGGCGATGACCGCGGGCGCGTCCTCGGGCGAATCAAGATAGCGGGCCTCCGACCCGATGACGATGGCCAGCTCGATCTCGTAGTCGGTCTTGCTGGACTTGCGCGGCACCAGGACCTGGTCATCCGGGCCGATGACCGTGTCCGGGGTCTTCAGGAAGACGATCGGTTCCGAAGGCGGCTTGGCCCCGGTCTCGGCGGCATGGTCGCTGTAGTTCAGCCCGATGCAGACCACCTTGCCGATATCGGCCAGGGCGGGGCCGAAGCGCTGCGGCGCCGGCACTTCGGTGAGTTCGCCGGCCGCCAGCGCGGCGCTGATGCGCTCGAGCCGGCCCGCGATGGCCGCCGCGTCGATATCCGCCACGATGGGACGAACGTCGAACCAGCGCCCGGCGCTGTCGCCGACCACCGGGATTTCTTGGCCGGCGGTACCGATACGGGCAAGTCTCATCGGGCACTCCTTCGTGGGTGGGCACGGTTGGATCGTTGAGCTCATCGTGCACCCCACCGCTCGGCCAGCGATAGACCGGGATCCAAAAAACCACCGAGCCACCCTCCTGGCTGGTGGCGACGTTCAGCCGAGCAGCACGCAGTCCCCGCAGTAGGAGGCCCGGGACCGCGGCGCGAGGCGGTAGATCAAACAGCAACTCCTCCGACGAAAACCCTGGCCTACTTGGCTTACTTCACCTGGTTTCGCTGGTTCGGCGCCGTCGGGCGGGAAGCCCCGGAGGCGCAGCAGAATGTTGCCGATCGCCACCGAACGGGCAGCCTGTTCGGGATGTCGCCGCGCGATCAGGGTAACGGCGGAATTCACCGCCGATGCGACGTTTCCCCATAGCACGGTGGGTGAAACGGACACCACGGCCCGGGTCCCCTCGATCAGCGGCAGCAGCGCCCGGCTGAGGAGATTCTCGCCCAGGGCAGCGACCAGCTCGTCGATCGTCTCGTACGTCGGCCCGGCGGCGCTGGCCGCAACCGACAGCGGGAAGGCGCCGCCCAGCTCGGGTCGCCAGCGAACCCCACCTGATCCGGTCGAGCCGCTGAGGGCCACGTCGAGCAGTTGGCCCGACCGCACGGCCAGCGCTACCACCGGTGAGACAAGCCGAGCGGCCAGGCCGAGCTGGGCCACCGATGCCGCCACCCGCAGCTCGATCTCATCGCGAGGCACGGCCGCCATCGTGGCCAAGCCGGCCTGGACCTGACGTATCCGCCGGTCGAGGGCACCGCCGTCAGACGCCAACTCCGACATTGCCCGCCAGGGTGCCGTCGGCACCGAATTCGCCGCATGCAGGTCGACCGCGAAGAAGGGCCCCAATTCAACGAGCTCGACGACCAAGCGGGCGTCGCCAGCCAGGGCACGAGGCGGAATTGGACTGGCCATTCCCGATCCCCGCACGTCGCTAGCTGATCGCGAGGGGCTGCTGCTGCTCGGGCACCGGCGTATCGGCAGTGTCGCCCGCCGTCAACGGTGCCAGCACCTTCTCGGCCAGCGGTGCGAACACCAGACCGAGCGTGGTCCACAAGATCAGCTGTGCGGCCACCGAATACAACCGGAAGCTGAACAGCACGTCGGCCGGGAAGCCCGGGTACACGATCTTGCCGTCCGGACCCAGTAACGGCAACGGTGTCTCGGTGCCGTGATTGCCGAACTGCTGTTTGTTGCTGGCCAGCTGGCCGAGCGAGGGCAACAGAGCCATCAGCAAGCCGATGACGACGATGAATCCGAAGCCGGCGAGCATCGTCGCGGCCCAGTTGCCGTAGCGAACCGCGAGCCGTTTGCCGATCCACACGGCCAGCCACAGGAAGAGGATGGAGGCCAATACCATCGTCAGGTAAAGGGCACTGCGTTCTCGGATGGTGTCCTCGTTACCGATCGCCGGTGGGTTGGCGGGGTATTTGACGAACGGGACCAGGTAGAAGCCGAGCAGGCCGGCGCCGGCAACCAGCAGCGATAGCTGACGCGGCCGGATGCGACCGACCCGCCCCAAGCAGACGGTGTACGCCACCGCGAAGATCGCTCCCATCGCCAAGCCGAAAGCAATCACGCCGACACCGATGCCGAGATTTGCCTGCACGGTACGGCTGAACAGCTCCGGACCGGCCGGTTCGACCGGCAGACCGGCGGCCTTGTCGAGAGCAGCCACCGCCGCGTCGCGTCCCGATTCGTAGTCGATCGCCTGCTGTATCTGCGTTTCGGCGAAAATACGCGCGAACAAGAATGCGAGCAGACCGGCCAAACCGCCGGCGATGGCGCCGCGAAGAATGAGTTTCTTTTCCATATGTCGTTGTCCCGTGGACTGATCAGATCGGGTCAGTGACAAGGGAAGCCGAGGAAATGGCGAGCGTCGTGTACGAATTCATGCCCGTGCATGTCATTGCCGAAGACCGATGTCGCGCCTTGGTCGACACCGACAAAATAGTAGACGAGCAATGCGAGAAACAGCGTCCCCGCCAGGAGCAAAACGGCCTTGGTGGCCGGCAGGACAACAGGAATGCTGACACTCGGGTAATGAACGGACACGCTGCTCACAATGAGCCTCCTTCAGGGATCTGGCGTCCCTCTCGTTGGGGCATCGTGACGGCGAAGTGTCTGACTCACGAACCTCGAATTCAAGGCTCGCTAACAGTGGCGCGACCGTGCCGGATTCTCACCGGCTTACCTGCACCGTCACAAGAAACCGAACATTACGGCCACCCCGCGTCGCACGTCAACGCGGGATCGCCGCACGCCGCGAGCAGGCGGTGCCCGCCAGTGCGTTCGACGTTCAGTCGGAGTCGACCAGCACGGAGCCATTGACCTTGACGCCGTGGCTCTGCAGCTCGGCGACGGTCTCGCCCCAGGTGGTCGGGGCAAACACCCCCGACAGATCTTCCAGCAGCGTCACGTCGAATCCGGCCGCGGCAGCATCACGGACCGTCGCGGCAACGCAACCATCGGCGGCGAAACCGCACACGTCGAGCTGGGTGACTCCAGCGCCCTGAAGCAACTCGGGCAGGGTGGTGCCCGCCGTGTCGATGGCGTTGAACCCGGAGTAGTCGTCGGCGTAAAAGCCCTTGCGCAACGGGAGATCGACCAACGTCAAGAAGTCGACCCCGGCGCCGGCGGACAGTTGCGGATCCAGCTCGGCGCCGACGGTATCGGCGACGCAATGCACAGCGTGCTTCACGAAGTGATCCGCAGGCGAGATGTGCCAGTCCTGGGTGGTGACGACGACGTCGTAGTCACCGCGAAACCGCGCGGTGTAGCGGCCGATCCGGGCCGCCACCGCGTCGTTGCCGGCGGTCGCCGGATCGAACGGGCCGCCTTCGGTGAAATCGTTCTGGACATCCACCACGACCAGGGCTCGCTTGCTCATGCGCTGATCGCATCACCGGTTCGGGTCGGGCCCGGGTCGACGGTGCAACGAACTCGTGAACGAGCCGAACCCGAGCGGTCATGGACGACAATTGTCGCGTGAGCGAACCAGACATACTCCGCGGCGTCGGACTCGTGTTGGTGCGCGTGCGCGAGGAACACGTGGCCGAGTTGCGCCGGATCCTGTCGACCCCGCAGGTTCGGGCCCGGTGGGGCGACGAGGCTGCATCGGACGCGTGGCCCTTCGACGACGAGTCGGCGATCCGCTTCGCCGTACTCGAACAGTCCGCGGTGATCGGCATGATCCAGTACGGCGAGGAGAACGAGCCGATGTACCGGCACGCCTCGATCGACATCTTTCTCGACCCGCGGGTGCACGGCCGCGGCCACGGCCGGCACGCGGTTCGCATCCTGGCGGCTCACCTCATCCAGGACCGCGGACACCACCGGCTGGTCATCGACCCGGCCGCTGACAACGACGCAGCCATCCGCTGCTACCGAGCCGTCGGCTTTCGTCCGGTGGGCCTGCTTCGCCGCTACGAGCTGGACCCGGTGTCGGGTCAGTGGCACGACGGCCTGCTCATGGACCTGCTGGCCGACGAGCTGGTGCGATCCGATCAGCTCGGTACCGATCAGCTCGACACCTAGTTGAACGCGTCCGGGTCCGGACCGGTCCGCTCGTCCCGGTTCAGCGCGGAGATCATGCCGATTTCGGCCGGCGACAGCTCGAAGTCGAAGATCTTGAAGTTCTCCGCCATCCGAGCCGGCGTGACCGACTTCGGGAACACGATGTTGCCCCGCTGAAGGTGCCATCGCAGCACCACTTGGGCCGGGCTCCGGTCGTGCGCCTTGGCCACCTGCACCACCGTCGGGTCGTCCAGCACGCTGCCCTTGGCGAGCGGCGACCAGGCTTCGGTGGCGATCTGGTGCTCGGTGTTGAAGGCGATCAACGGTTCCTGCGTCAGATACGGGTGCACCTCGATCTGGTTCACCGCCGGCACCACTTCGGTCTCGGCGTGCAGGCGACGCAGGTGGTGGGCCTGAAAATTCGACACCCCGATGGCGCGAGCCCGACCGTCGGCGTAGACGGTCTGCAGGGCCCGCCAGGTTTCGACGAAGTCGCCGACCTTCGGCAGCGGCCAGTGGATCAGGAACAGATCGATCCGTTCCAGGCCCAGATCAATCAGACTCTGGTCGAAGGCGGACAGCGCATCGTCGTAGGCATGGAAGCCGTTGTTCAGTTTGCTCGTGATGAACACCTCGGACCGCGCCAGCCCCGATTCGCGCAGTGCCTGTCCGACCTCTTTCTCGTTGCCGTACATCTGGGCCGTGTCGATGTGCCGGTAACCGACCTGCAGGGCCGCCGCCACGGCAGCGGCGGTGTCGGCCGGCTTGATCTGGAACACGCCGAACCCAAGTTGTGGGATCGCGACGCCGTTGTTCAGCAGCACGTCAGGTACGTCACTCACGCGTAGCACCCCCAGTCGTCATAACCCAATCGGTGCTGGCTGACCGACAGGTCTACGGTACGACCTCGAGCCGTCCGAACATCGACGACGGTCAGCGGCCGCGCGGGCGTCCCAGTGCCACCCAGCAGCCCAGCGTGAGCAGAATCAGGCTGAAGCCGAAGCCGATGTCCTCGATCGGCGCATATGCCACCCGCAGCCCGATGATCGTGTGCTGGTCGTAGCGCACGACGCCCAGCCCGGTGAGCACGCCATTGACCAGCAACTGGAAGAACAACACGATGGCGTACGTGACCCAGAACGCTCGCCGGCGGACCAGCCCGGTACGCAGCACGAGCAGATCAACGGCGATGCTGACCAACAAGGCCAGCACCACGAGTTCGGTGTAGGTCACCCGCTCGACCGGTGTTCCTCGGTCGTCGGCTCGTCGCCGATCAGCCAGTTCGGACGGCAGCGCCGCACCGCCTCCAGCGACAGCACGGCACAAATCGGCACGACGACGAAAAAGAGCACCTCTTCCAAGGGCAGCCCGGCAATCCACAGTCCGATCAGACGTCGACGATCGAAGTGCCACTGCCCGGCGTGCACCGCGTACAGATCCCAGCTCACGCCCAGCACGAATCCGGGCAGCAACGCCAGCGTCAGGCGCCGCCAACGGCGATAGACGCGCACCCGCAACAGAAACTCCAGTGGCGCCGTCCCCACCAGGCAGCCGGCCAGCAGGGCAAGGTAGGTCAGCTGACGCACGGCCGCGTCCGGTGGGCGAGCCGGTCAGAATCCGGCGGCCTGGGCGCGCCGCTTTACTTCGGTACCGCGGTTGTCGGCCAGCGCCTGCAACGCCGATCCGGGCAGCGATTCGTCTTCTCGCAGCAGCCATTCGACGATCTCGGGGTCGCCATAACGAGCGTCGCGCAGCAATGTGATCACGCCCGGCAACCCCTTCACCACGACGCCGCCGGCGACGGCGAGCCTGGGCACACTGCGCCGACCCTGCTCGTCCGGCACCGCCACCAGCTGGCCGTCCTTGATCAGCTGGTGCACGCGGGTTATCGGCAACGACAGCAGCTCGGCGGCATCGGGCAACGGGATCAGGGCGGGCGACGGGTCGAACGACAAAGCCTCAGACATGCGAACCAGCCTGCCACAAGCCGCGACGACCTAACGAACCCGCCAACCGGCCCGGATCGGTTCCGGCGAATGCTGGGAATCGGCGGCGCTGAGCGGGCGCGCACCGGCGAATCGGGTCGCCAGCTCGTCGTTGTCGCGCACGGCCGCCGGGAAAGGCTGGCGGCGAAGGTCACGGTGCAGCTCCGTGAGGTCGAAGGCGTCGGCGGACGCGGCGAGCACCACATTGCCGAAGCGGCGCCCCTTCAGCACATCTTGGGAAGCCACCAGCAGCACGTGCCCGAACACCTCCCGCAACCCGGCCACCACCCGAGCGACGTACTTCAGCCCCGGCTCGTCGACCACGTTGGCCAGCAGCATCCCCGAGCCGCGCAGCACACGGGAGACGTCGGCGAAGAACTCCACCGTGGTGAGCTCAGCCGGCACCCGTCCGTCCGCGTACGCGTCGAGAACCACCAGGTCCGCGCTGGCCTCGCCCAGTTGGGCGACGCCGGCCAAGCCGTCCACCGTGCGCACCCGGATGCGGTGCTGGCGCGGCAACGGCAACTTCTCGCGCACCAGTTCCATCAACTCCGCGTCTGGCTCCAGCACCAACTGGGTGGAACCGGGGCGCGCCACAGACAGATAGCGCGGCAACGTCAGGCCGCCGCCGCCGATGTGAGTGGTGGTCAGCGGGCCGTCGGGCAGCACCGCGAGCACGCTGGCGAAGTACTGCATGTACTCGAAATCCAGGTAGCTCGGGTCGTCGAGGTCCACGTAGGACTGCCGCACGGCGTCCATGATCAACATGGTGCCGCCCGGGTGGTCGTAGTCGGTCACGAACTCGATCCGTGGCCGCGCGGGCTGTTCCTGCTGACTCTGGGCCATGCGTTCGACCCTACTTCGCGCCGTTGGCGGCGTTCCGGGTGTTCGGGCGTACCGGCGATGGCCCGTGGCGGCCTCCTGTCCAGGCGTTAGCGCGCCGCGACCCGGCGACCGGGACCGCGACTTAGACTCCTAGCTGTGCAGACGGCCATGGGAGATCGGATCGTCGGCCGGATATTGGAGGGTCGCTACCGGATAATCGAGCGACTCGCCCACGGTGGTATGTCCACCGTGTACCGCGCCAACGACGAGCGACTGGACCGCGAGGTCGCCGTCAAGGTGATGTCCGCGGCGCTGTCCACCGACCCTGCTTTCGCCGGCCGATTCGCCCACGAGGCCCGCATTGCCGCGCGGCTGTCGCACCTGAACGCCGTGTCCGTCTACGACCAGGGCACTGATGACGGCCATGTCTTCCTGGTCATGGAGCTCGTACGTGGGCGGACCCTGCGGGACCTGCTCCGCGAATACGGTGCGCTGTCCCCGGCCGCAGCCGTGTCCATCATGGAGCCGGTACTCGGTGCGCTGGCGGCCGCCCACCGCGCCGGGCTGGTGCACCGCGATGTGAAACCCGAGAACATCCTGCTGTCCGACGACGGCCTGGTTAAGGTCGCCGACTTCGGGCTGGCCCGGGCCATCGAATCCGACGTCAGCAACACCCGCACCGGGCTGATGATGGGCACCGTCGCGTACTGCCCGCCCGAGCAGATCGCCCGCGGCAATGCCGACGCGCGCTCGGACGTCTACGCCTCGGGCGTGATGCTGTTCGAGTTGCTCACCGGCACCGCGCCCTACGTCGGCGACAGTGCGATGGCGGTCGCGTACCAGCACGTGCACTCGGACGTGCCGCCGCCGTCCAGCCGCCGTCCCGGAGTGCCACCGCAGTTGGACGAGGTGGTAGTCCGAGCCACCCGGCGCGAACCGTCTGCGCGACCGCTCGATGCCGGCGCGCTGCTCGCCGAACTGCACGACGTCCGGGTCGACCTCGCGCTGCCCGTGGTCGCCGTGCCACCTCGGCGACCAGCGCAACCCGCGGCTCCGCCGGCCGGCCGGCCGCCATCCACCGACCGCGACACGCAAGTGATCGACGCCATCAGCCCGCACCCGGCCGAGGCCCCGACGGCGCCCAATCCGCGGCCGCCGGCATCCCGCGAGGCGCCCTATCCGATCGGCCAGCAGGACACGGTGGTGTCCGCGGCGTCCGCGCCGGCCGCATTCGCGGCACCGGCCGCAAGCACCCGCCCGGCGGCGGCCTCATCGGTGAACTCGTCCCGGCCGCCGACGGCCCAGCCTGAAGCGGCCGGAAAGTCCGGCCGCAAGCCCCGCACCCGCCGGCAACGGGCTCGGCGACGGGCCACTATCTGGGTGCTGATCGTGTTGTTGTTGGGCATCCTGACCGGCTACGGCGCCTGGTGGCTGGTCGTCGGCCGCTATGACAAGGTGCCGGATGTGGTGGGCCAGTCCCAGTCGGCGGCCACCAGACAGCTGACCGAGACCGGCTTCGGGGTGTCGGCCGCGGTGGCGCAGCAGTACGACGAGACCGTCGCTTCGGGCCGCATCATCACCACCCGGCCCGGCCCGAATGCCCATATCCTCAAGGGCAAAATGGTGCAACTGGTGATCTCGCGGGGGCCCGAGCGATTCGCCGTCCCCACCGTGGCCAACCTGACGTATGCCGCCGCGGTGCAGAAATTTCGCGCGCTACCGGTGACGCTGACCACCGACAAGGAGTACGACCCGAGTGGCAAGATCGCCGCGGGCAAGGTGATCAGCACCTCCCCGGTGGCCGGCACCCCGGTGAAGCGCAACTCGGCCGTGAAGGTCGTCGTGTCGCTGGGACCTCCGGTGATCAACGTGCCCGGGGTGGTCGGCAAGACCAAAGCGGAGGCTCAGGGGCTGCTCGCCCAGCAAGGGTTCACGGCCACATTCAGCGAGCAGTACGACGAGGTGGTGCCGAGCGGACAAGTCGTCAGCCAGGCGCCGGGCACCGGGTCGCAGGCCGTGAAATTCAGTCAGGTCTCGGTCGTGCTGTCCAAGGGCCCGCAGCTGGTGACCATCCCGGACATTCAAAAAGGCTCCGACCCGAGCCAGGCCACGGCGGCGTTGCAGGCGCTCGGGCTGGAAGTAGCGATCAACCGCAAGCACAAGGGACTCTTCGACTTCAGCGGCTACAAGGTGGACAGCGTCGATCCCAGACCCGGCAACCAGGTCCGGATCGGCAGCACCGTGACGCTGACCATCAAGTAGGGCGGCCACCGAAAGTCACCGCCCGCTAGGCTGCCCGCATGGTCATCGTGATGACACCCGCGGCAACCGAGGACGAACTCGCCGGCGTCGTCCGGCACATCGAGGCGCACGGCGGCCAAGCCTTCGTCAGCCGCGGCGTGACGCGGACCATTGTCGGCGTGGTCGGCTCCGAGCAGGTGCTCGAGACGCTCGACGCCGATGGTCTGCCCGGGGTTGCCGACACCAAACGCATCACCGCGCCGTACAAGCTGGTGTCGGCGGACAACCACACCAAGCGCAGCACGGTCCGGGTGGGCGGGGTACCGATCGGGCCCGACACGTTCACCCTGATCGCCGGTCCGTGCGCGGTCGAGACGCCCGATCAGACGCTGCAGTCGGCGCTGCTGGCCAAACGGGCCGGCGCGACACTGTTGCGCGGCGGTGCGTACAAGCCACGCACGTCCCCTTACGCGTTCCAGGGACTGGCGCTGGACGGGCTGAAGATCCTTTCCGAGGTACGAGCCGAGACCGGGCTGCCCATCGTGACCGAGGTCCTCGACGTGACCGACGTCGACGATGTGGCCGAGTACGCCGACATGTTGCAGGTTGGCGCCCGGAACATGCAGAACTTCGGCCTGCTGCAGGCCATGGGGTCGGTCGGCAAGCCGGTGATGCTCAAGCGCGGCCTGTCCGCGACGTACGAGGAATGGCTGATGGCGGCGGAGTACATCGCGCAGCGTGGCAACCTCGATGTGGTGCTGTGCGAGCGTGGCATCCGTTCCTACGAACCGTCCATTCGCAACACCTTCGACGTGTCGGCGGTACCGATGATCCAGGCGCTGTCCCACCTGCCGATCATCGTCGACCCGTCACACGCCGCGGGTCGACGCGATCTGGTCGTGCCATTGGCCCGGGCCGGTATAGCGGCCGGCGCCGACGGCGTGATGGTGGATGTTCACCCCGACCCGGAAACGGCGCTGGTGGACGGCGCGCAGGCCCTGAACGGTGCCTCGCTGGACGAACTAGCTGAAGCCGTCGCCACCCTGCCGGCGCTGATGGGCCGGACGTCGGCCGCGCACCTGGCCGGCTGAGCTCGCCCGCCATTCACTCGTTGTGGTAGGAGCGGCCTGCCCTGAGTGGCAATTCCGGCCACGATCGCGTGGTCAGGCGGCTTCTTCGGCCAGGGGGCGTTGCGCGGGCACCTCGATGATGCCGCCCACCGGCTTCCATCCCGGCGGCCCGACGATGTGCAGGAACTTCGCCTTCAGGCCACGCGCGCTCCGGACGTCCCGGCCGATGTCGGCGAACTCGGCGAAGGCGACCTTGAGCGGGTTGTAGGTGTCGATGTTCTTGGTCAGGCCGTAATTCACCCGGTGCGTTTCCGGAACGAAGCTGCCGAACATCTTGTCCCAGATGATCAGGATGCCGGCGTAGTTCACGTCCAGATAGTCGGAATCACTGCCGTGGTGCACCCGGTGATGGGACGGCGTGTTCATGATCGATTCGTACCAGCGCGGCAGGGTGCCCACCTTTTCGGTGTGCAGGAAGAACTGGTAACTGAGGCTCCAGGTCATAGCCAGGAAGATGATCCACGGCGGAATGCCGACCAGCGCCAACGGCAACCAGTACGGCAACGTGAACATCGGGGTCCACTTCTGCCGCAACGCGGTCGAGAAATTGAAGTGGGTGGACGAGTGATGCACGATGTGGCCCGCCCACATGAACCGGATCCGGTGCGCCGAGCGGTGGTACCAGTAATAGGCGAAATCGTCAGCGAAGAAGACCAGCACCCAGGTGTACCAGGCGTGCGAGCTGAGTCGCAGCGGCGTCCATTCCCAGGCCGCGACGTAGACGATCAACACCACGACGCGCCAGAACAGATTGATCACCGAGTACCCGATGCCCATGAGCAGGCTGGTCCGGGTGTCCATGACGGTGTACCCGACAACCGTGGAGTCGGGGCCCATCCGGAACTGGTCGTGGTGCAGGACATGCACGGCGACGATTTCCAGGACGAGGAAGAAAAGGAAGACCGGGATGGCAAACGTGACCGGATCCAGGCTCTGGCCCACCAGTTACTCCCCTTTTTGTGCAGCCCCCGAGGTTAACAGCGTGTGATGAGGCTAGGTCTGTCGACCCTAAAGTGCAAAGAAGACCGGCAAACACGCCACTCGCGTGCCGTCGAGGTGAGGGCTCAGGTCAGGACGAGCGGACGAAGTACGTCGATCGCGCGGTCGATCCCGTTGTCGTCGACGTCGAGGTGGGTGACCAGCCGCAGCGTCCGGCGCCCGAGTACAGACACCCAGACACCGTGCTCGCGGGCCGCCACCGCCAGGGCCGGGGCGTCCGGCACGTCCAGCACGACGATGTTGGTGGGCGCTGCCTCGGCACTGCTGCCCAGCGCCTCGGCGAGCAGCCGGGCCCGGGCGTGATCCTCGGCCAGGCGGTCGATGTTGTGGGCCAGCGCGTAGCGGCCGGCCGCAGCAATGATGCCGACCTGCCGCATGGCGGCGCCGTACCGCTTGCGCCAGACGCGCGCCGCGGCAATTCGCTCGGTGGTGGACACCAGCACCGACCCGATCGGTGCGCCGAGTCCCTTGGACAGGCACACCGACACCGTGTCGAAGCCGGCGGCCAGTTCCGCCAAGGGCGTGCTGGTGGCGACGTGGGCGTTCCACAGCCGGGCCCCGTCCAGGTGCAGGCCGAGCCCGTGTTCGGTGGCCAACTCCCGAACAGCCTGCAATTGCTTGACCGATTGCACCGTGCCGCCGCCGAAGTTATGGGTGTTCTCGACCGCGATCGCCGCCGTCGAGACCAGATACGGTCCCGCGTTGGGCGTGATCACACCGGCCACCGTGTCCGCGTCCAGCAGGCCGCGGTCGGACTGCCAGGTGCGAGTGGTGATCTGGGAGAAGGTGGCGGCCGCGCCGAGTTCGGCCCGGACGACATGAGCCGTGAAGTCACACACCAGCTCCTGGCCCGCCGAGACCAGCAGCCGCAAGCCCAGTTGGTTGGCCAGTGACCCGGACGGGCAGAAGACGCCCGCCTCGAAGCCGAGCAAATCGGCCACTTCGTGTTCCAGGGCGTTGACCGTCGGGTCGTCGCCGTAGACGTCGTCGCCGACCTCGGCGTTAGCCATCGCCTCACGCATGGCCCGGGACGGACGGGTGACGGTGTCGCTACGCAGATCGACCACCGGCGCGGACGACGAGCTGGCCGCGGTCACTGGTGGGCCGCTTCCTGCTCGCGCCGGCGGCGGTCCCCAACCAGCCGCTCGGCGACCCGGAACGCGAGCTCCAGGGACTGCTCGATGTTCAGCCGCGGATCGCAGGCTGTCTCGTACCGGCGGCCCAGATCAGCGGCGGTCAACTCCGCGGTGCCGCCGATGCATTCGGTGACGTCGTCGCCGGTGAGTTCCACGTGGAGTCCGCCGGGGTGGGTGCCCAGGGCGGAGTGCACGTCGAAGAATCCGTCGACCTCATCAATGATGCGATCCAGGTGCCGGGTCTTGACACCGTTCGCGGTCTCTTCGGTGTTGCCGTGCATCGGGTCGCAATGCCACACGACCAGGTGGCCGGTGGCCTGTACCCGCTCGATGATCGGGGGCAGGGCATCGCGCACCTTGGCGTTGCTCATCCGGCTGATCAACGTCAACCGGCCGGGCTCGTTGTCCGGATCCAGCCGTTCGACCAGCTCGGCGGCGAATTCCGGCGTCGTGGTCGGGCCGAGTTTCACCCCGATCGGGTTCGCGATCCGGGATACGAAGTCCAGGTGCGCGCCGTCCAGCTGCCGGGTCCGCTCCCCCACCCACACGAAATGGCCGGACAGGTCATAGGCCTGGCCGCCCTCAACTCGGGTCAACGCGCGCTCGTACTCCAGGATCAGCGCCTCGTGGCTGGCGAACATCTCGACGCCGTCCAGCGCCGCATCGTGCACGCCACAGGCCCGCATGAACCGCACCGCCCGGTCGATCTCGGACGCCAGTTGCTCGTACCGGCTGCCGGTGTCGGTGTCCCGGGCGAAGGCGGTGTTCCAGGAGTGGACTTTCTCCAGCGAGGCCAACCCGCCGCTGGCGTAGGCGCGCAGCAGGTTGAGGGTGCTGGCCGCGGTGGAGTACGCCCGCAGGATCCGGCGCGGGTCCGGCGTCCGTGCGCTCAGGTCGCCGTGCAGTTCGTTGACCATGTCACCGCGGTAGGACGGCAGCCCGCTCGCGTCCAGATCGGACGAGCGCGGCTTGGCGTACTGCCCGGCCATCCGGCCCAGCTTGACCACCGGCATCGACGCCCCGTACGTCAGCACCACCGACATCTGCAGCAGCACCCGGATCTTGCCGGCGATGTCGCTCTGCGAGGACGTCGCGAACGTCTCCGCACAATCGCCGCCCTGCAGCAGGAAAGCCTCGCCCCGGGCGACCTGGCCGAGCCGCGATTTCAGCGTGTCCACCTCGGAGGCGACCACCAGCGGCGGCAACTCGCTCAACGTGGTCGCGACCTCGCGCAGCACCGCGGCGTCCGGCCAGTTCGGTTGCTGGACCGCCGGCAGCGTGCGCCAGAAGTCCAGGTCGAGCGCGGCGGGTTCGGGGTTGGACGGGGCAAGCGCGGGGTGCAGCGGGACTCCGCCGGTGCTTTGAACGGTTGCGGTCACGCCGGTTAGCTTACGGCTCAACCGAAAAAGACTTCGGCCTCGGCGTAGAGCTCCGGCGGCACCGTCTTGAGCTTCTCGGTGGCGGCCGACAACGGCACGGTGACGATCTGCGCGCCCTGTAACGCGACCATCGATCCCCACTTGCCGTGCTGCACGGCATCGATGGCGTGCAGCCCGAAGCGGGTCGCCAGCACCCGGTCGAACGCGGTTGGCGTGCCGCCGCGCTGGATGTGGCCGAGCACCGTGGTGCGGGCTTCCTTGCCGGTCCGGTGTTCGATCTGGCCGGCCAGCCACTCACCGATGCCGCCGAGGCGCACGTGCCCGAAGGCGTCGACGCCCTTTTCCAGCGTGACCATCTCGCCCTCTTCGGGTTGAGCGCCCTCGGACACGACCAGGATCGGCGCGTACTGGGACTGGAACCGGCTTTCGACGTAGGCGCAGACGCGTTCGATCGAAAAGCGCACCTCGGGAATCAGGATCACGTTCGCGCCGCCGGCCAGACCGGAGTGCAACGCAATCCAACCCGCGTGCCGGCCCATCACCTCGACGATCAGCGCCCGGTGGTGGGATTCGGCCGTGGTGTGCAGCCGGTCGATGGCCTCCATCGCGATGTTCACGGCCGTGTCGAAGCCGAACGTGTAATCGGTGGCGTTCAGGTCGTTGTCGATGGTTTTCGGCACACCCACCACGTTGACGCCGAGTTCACTCAGCCGGGTTGCCACGCCCAGGGTGTCCTCGCCGCCGACCGCGATCAAGGCGTCGATGCCGGCGGCGTGCAGGTTGAAGCGGATCTGTTCGACGCCGCCCTCGACCGCGAACGGGTTCGTCCGGGACGAGCCCAGGATCGTGCCGCCGCGGGGCAGGATGCCGCGTACCTGGGCCACCCCGAGTTCCATCGTCAAACCATCGAGCGGGCCGCGCCAGCCATCGCGGTAGCCGACGAATTCATGGCCGTAGACCCCGACTCCCTTGCGCACCACCGCCCGGATCACCGCGTTCAATCCAGGACAATCGCCGCCGCCAGTCAGCACGCCGATCCGCATAACCAGTTCACCTGCTCTATCTGCACTATCTGCGCTAATCATCGAGTGGGTTGGTCGTTCGTCCGGGGAGCCTAGTCGCGTCCGGACCCCTGATCGGGCCATATCGCGCGGATGGTTTGCCAGCGGGCGAGGTTGTGGCGGGCGTCGGCGATGGCGTCGTGGGCGTCGACGCCGGCGGCCGGAAGTGGCGGCGAACCCGCGTCTTCCCAGAGCTGTCGCAGTTCGTGGGTGAAGCGCGGGATCGGCCGCGGCAGGGCTCGCATGTCACCCCAGAGCTGCGCCAGCACGACATGGTCGTAACCGGCCATCCAGGCCCAGAGTTCTATCTTTCCCGGCGCCTCGGTCAGGAAAGCCAGCAGCTCGTCCCGGATCCGGGCACGCGAGCGCCACGCGCCGTCCGCGGGTGAGGGCAACTGGTTCAGGACGTTCTGACGAACCCAGTCGATGGCACGGGACGGGTCGAACTCGGTCGACACCGCATAGAATTCGCGGCCGTCCTCGCCCACCACCCCGATCGACACGAGCGAGACCGTGGTGCCGTCCTCGATGAACTCGCAGTCGTAGAAGAAGCGCACCGTCGGCCGACTCAGCCGGCACGTTCGGTCGGAATACGCGCGGCCTCACCGGCCGAAGCGCTCGGGCCGGCCGGATCCTGCGGCCCGCGCTTGGCCCCGAACGCGGGATTGTCATAGCGAAGCTTCATCTTGGCCGCGTACACGTCGACGTACTCCTGGCCGGAAAGCCGCATCAGTTCGTACATGATCTCGTCGGTCATGGACCGCTCCACGAACCGGTCACCGGACAGCCCCTCGTAGCGGGAGAAATCCAGCGGCTCCCCGAAACGCACCCCCGGACGCGGCCGTAGCCGGGGCCACCGGCGGCCGGTGGGCTGCACCTTGTCGGTGTTCACCATGGCCACCGGGATCACCGGGACGCCGGCCTCCAGCGCCATCCGGGCCACCCCGGTCTTGCCCTTGTACAGCCGTCCGTCGGGCGAGCGAGTGCCTTCCGGGTAGATCCCGAGCATGCTGCCTTCGCCCAGGATTCGGATCCCGGCGGTCAGCGCACCGCGCGAGGCGTCGGCATCGTCGCGATCGATCGGAACCTGCCCGATGGCCCGGAAGAACACCCGCGACAGCCGTCCCTTCAAGCCGGGGGTGGTGAAGTACTCCGACTTGGCCAGGAAGGTCACCCGCCGGCGCAGCATCACGGGCATGAAGAACGAGTCACAGAACGACAGATGATTGCTGGCCAGGATGACGCCGCCGCTGGCCGGGACGTGCTCCGTACCTTCGGCCCAGGGTCGCCAGATCCCGCGCAGCAGCGGGCCCAACCCGACGTATTTGAGGAACCAATACAGCACCTCGACGGCCTCCTGATATCGATCTGCTGCGGATTTGCGGCGGATCTTTATAGAGGATCCTCACTTACCAGCACTGGTCGCGTGACCTGACCCTATCCGGGGGGCATGATGAACGTCTACGCGACGACGTCCGTTCGGTGGCAGTCGGTCAGCACCGAGGGCCTGCCGACCACCGCTGGCCATCGTCGGCAACCGCTTGGCAACAGGAGAAGCCGTGATCAGCTCATCACCGGTGTTGGTCGGCGCCGAGCCGTTTTCCCACGACGGGGACGGGGTGAACGGCCGGATCGGGGTCGTGGTCAGTCACGGCTTCACCGGCGCCCCGCTGAGCCTGCGACCGTGGGCCGATCATCTGGCCGAGGCCGGTTATTCGGTACGGCTGCCCCGCCTCCCCGGGCACGGGACGGTCTGGACCGATCTCAACCGGACGCGTTGGACGGATTGGTACGCCGAGATCCGTACCGCCTACCTCGAATTGGTGGATAAATGCGACGTGGTGTTCGCCTGCGGCCTGTCGATGGGCGGCGCGCTGGTGACCCGGCTGGCAGAGGAATTCGGCGACGGGGTGGCCGGACTGGTCCTGGTGAACCCCGCGTACGGCACCCTGCGCCGGGACGCGAAATTTGCCCGTTATGTCTCGCTGGCTGTGCCGTCCATCGCGGGCATCGGCAGCGACATCAAGCGCAAGGGCGCCGCCGAACTCGGCTACGACCGGACGCCGCTGCGCGCGTTCGCGTCCCTGCAGCAGCTCTGGCGGGTCACGGTCGCCGACCTGGCCAAGGTGCGGGCGCCGATCTTGTTCTTCCACTCCACCGAGGATCACGTCGTGGATGAGCTCTCCGGCCGCCTGCTGCACGCTGGCGCGACCAATACGACGGTCGACGAGGTCCTGCTTCACGACAGCTATCACGTCGCCACGATGGACAACGACGCCCCCAAGATCTTTGCGGGCAGCGTCAACTTCATCGCTGAGCGGACCCGTGTTCTCGTAGGCGAGCGCTGATGAATCCCGCGCCCTCGCACCGCGGCCGCCGGGACAACGGCCTGGACAGCGACAAGTTCCTCGCCATTGCCGACGTCGATCCGCGGCTGTCCGACCATCTGCTCGATGTGCTGGGCCTGCGTCAGCTCGCGGCCTACGTCGAGCCCGCACCGCAGGGCACGCCGGTGGCGGCCGACCGGGTGTTCGTGGCGGCCGACCGGACCGACGAGGGCCGAACCATTCTCGGCGAACTCGCCGCCGAACTGGGCATTTCCGTCGCGCACGCCGGCGACGGGGTGCGAACTCCGGGCACGCCGGGCAGCGCGTCAGGGGCGCCGGATACCCCCGGCCAACCGGCTGAGGATGCCGCCGACGAGGGATTCGAGGGGTTCACCAACGACGGTCCGGGTGGGCCGACCGCCCGGCCGGACCCACTCGCCGGCGTGGACACCGACGCCGTGTTCGCTGAGATCGTGTCTGGATTGGGCGAACTCAACCGGCCGCTCTACGAGATCTCGGTATCGCCGGCCGACCACGCCGTCGCGACCAACGACAGCGCCGCCGACGAGATCGACGAGGTCGAGCACTTCATCCCGCCGCCGGCACCCCCGATCCCGAAGATGTCCTTCGGGGCGGCCTTGGCGGTACTGGTCACGCTGGTCGGGATCCTGACGTTGGCCTTCGGGTCCAGGCTCGGCTTGCCCGCTGACGTGCCGCTGCCGCTCGGGGTGGTCTTGATCTTGTTCGGCACCGTGATGCTGGTACTGCGGCTGCGTCCGGAACCCTGGGACGATCCGGACGACGACGGCGCGGTCGTCTGACTGAGTTCGCTTCGCAGCGTTCGTTTGTCCGTCATGTCAATGTGGCGTTGCTGACACTTCCGAGCTGGACCGTGCTCGACGGGAGGTGTTTCGCATGATGACTTCTGAAGAGACCGTTTTTGTGCTGTGGTGCCGGCTGACCGGCAGCGACCCGCAGGATTTCGGCGCCGAGGAGCGCGCGTCGTTCCTGGCTCGCCCCCAGGTGAGCGAGCTGGCCCAGACGCCGTATGCGGTGCTGCTGGACGCCGGCATTACCGCGGCCCGGCGCGGGTCGCTGCCGCTGGAGCGGTGGCTCGGCGCGGTGCGTACGGTCCGTCCGATCGGGGTCTGAGCCGCCCGGCTCGACCCGCGCTACGGCAAGCCGGCTGATCTCCGTGACATCCTGCGGCGGTGACTGCTGAGCGTTGGCGCGCCGCCGTAACCGCCGTACTCGACGCGTTGCCGGACGTCACGCCGCGCTGTGGTGACGTCACGGTGCTGGCGGTGGATGGCGGTGCGGCGGCCGGAAAGTCGGAATTGGCGACGGAGCTCGCGGCGGCCCTGCAAGCCCGAGTCCTCGACACCGTGCACACCGATGACCTGCTCGAGGGATGGACCGGCCAGTTCACGTTCTGGCCGCGGCTGCGCGATGACGTGCTCCAGCCGTTGAGCCGAGGCCGGCCCGGGCACTACCGCCGCTACGACTGGAACATCGGCGCCTTCGCCGATGAGGTGACCGTAGTGCCGCCGCAGGTCCTGCTCGTCGAAGGCGTTTCCGCGATCCAAGCGTGCGGGCCCTATCTGGCGCTCGGTGTGCTGATCACCGTTGACCGGGCGGAACGCGAGCGACGCTGGCGCGCGCGGGACCTCCCCAGCCGCGCGGAGGTCGACCCGCAGCACGAGCCGCAGTTGCCCGCGGAATGGCGCACCTGGCTGGCGGCCGAGGACGACTACTTCGGTGCCTGGCAGGCGCCGGTTGGTGTGCCGATCCTGCGTTGCTGACGTCCCAGTTAGACCTGTCCCCCGCACCGCTTCAGCGGTTGCTCATCGGCCATCGGCGGCCAGCCCCAGTTCGACCAGCAACGGCCGGTGATCGCTGGCCACGAGCACGTCCGGCGAATCGATCACGGTGGTGCTCAGCACCCGGATCCGCGAATCGACGAACACCGAGTCGATGCGTCGTTGCGGGGCCAGCGCCGAATAGGTGAAACCGTCACCTGAGCCGGTCACCGCGAAGGCGTCCGCTCCGAAGTCCAGTGCTCGACGCCAGGTAGCCGAGGTCGGCACGGCGTTGAGGTCGCCGGCCACGACCAGCGGCACCTCGGCCGGCACGAGCTGCCGGGCGTGCGCGGCAAGCTCGTCGAGATGCCGCAGCCGGGGCGCCTCGATCAGATCAAGATGGGTGCCGGCCACCGCGAACTCGTGGCCGGACAGCCGAAGTCGCGCCAGTGCGGCGCCCCGATGGTGCAGATGGCGGTCGGTCGTGAACGCCACGTCGAAGGCCTGGACCACATCTACGCCGAGTGAGGACAGGATCAGATTGGCGCCGGCTGGTCGGCCACCACCCACGACCACCATTCCCGCGCGCCGCGCCAGCGATGCGCACTTGGACCGCCAGCGCAGGAAGCGCGGCGCCTCCTGGACGATCGCGACGTGCGGATTGAGCTCGCGCATCACCCGGCCGAGAGCGAGGACGTCGTCCCGCATGGAGCGAACGTTGTAGCAGAGCAGCCGGCAGATGGTCATGGCGTCATTCTCGCCGATGGCCGTTGCCCGATCACCAACGGCGGCGGGCCAGGTCAGCCGCGCCGACCAAGCCGGCGTCGGGGCCGAGTTCGGCCAGTCTGATCTGGGCGGGCGGACGGAACCCTCGCCCGGTCAAGCTCTCGGCGAAGGTATCTCGGGCCGGGGCCAGCAACAGCTCGGCCGCATCGGACACCCCACCGCCGATGACGAACACCGCCGGGTCGATGACGGCGGCGAGGCTGGCCAGACCGCGGCCCAGCCAGCGCCCCATTGCCGTGTAGATCTCGGTGGCCG
>JAOPUZ010000007.1 GCA_025966315.1 Frankiales bacterium
ACACTGTCGACTGGGTGATTCTTCGTCAAAATTCGGTGCACCGTGCCGGGCAGCTCCGCTAACACCTCATCGGAGTCCAGTTCAGTCATCGACCCGCGGTTCGAAATCGGTTGAGCCAGTTGCGCCATGACCTTTGCAGTCAACGCCACCAGATCTGCCAGATACGCCGGCGGACGGCGGCCATCGCCTACCGCAACCACCACCGGCAACCGCAACACACGTACGTCAGCAACCGCATCCCACAATCGCCACCACGCCATTCGGGTGCCGACCCGCTGTAGCTCACTATCGCCTTTGGTCGCCATTCCGGCGCTGTTCCACACCGGCCGCCGACGTTCAGGCGCCCCTCGCGACGGCTCGCCCACGGGCCTCAACAGGTCGGCGTATCGACACACCGCCAGCGCCACTGCCACCCATGCCCGCCCCTCCCGAGACCCGCCCAGGTCCGAAGGCCACACCACACTCAGGTTGATCCGGCGCCCATCTGGATCAAACAATCCTTTCCAAGGATGGCCCGTGTCGAGGGTCGCCAAGCCATCGACATCGGCAAACGCCTGCTGTACCCGACTCACCGCATCGCTTATCAATGTCTCGGCAGCCGCATCTCGATCAGTTGCCTTAAGGTCAACGGCCCGGCGCACGTCCTCGCACCAGGACCAAAGGGCTTCGGGCTGCGGATTGACTCTCCGGGTGTCCTCGTACCCCTTGAAACCCAGCACCGACTTCAGCGCCGCTTCCGCTTCCGCTGGCGTCAAACCCGACATCGCCAGCTGCGCCAGCCCCGACCCGCCCAAATCAGGCTGACCCCACGAACCAACCGCACTCACTGACGGCCCCGGCGAATTCGCGGACCGATAAGGTAAAGGCGGACGCACGCCCGCCGATTGAGAAGCCACCCCCGCAACCTCGTATGCCGACCGTTCACCCGGCGATGCCAATATTTCTGGCAACGCGTCCGACGCGCCGGTTAACTCTCCCAACTCGGCCCGGGCCAACCTGTGCAGGGTTACGGCCTTCGCTTTGGAGTTCCGGTGGCGACTAAGGTTCACGACAAGCTCGCGCCGCCCTCGCCCGAGCACGAAGTCCGGCCAGACACGCAGGATTTCCACCGCGGCAGCGGTTCCGACCGCGTCCAGCGCCATGTTCGCGTCGGGCCACCTGACCACACCCCCGACCGGCACCTGCCTTGTCACCACCGCCCGCACCGTACTCACCAGCACCGGCAACAGATCATCGAACTCCAAATCGACCCGCGCACCGCCTACCCCGGCAGGCAGCACTAACAGCGCGACCATCGTCGCGGCCAACGCCACCAAATCCGCCACAGACACGGTCGGCTGCACACCGTCTACACCGCCCACCGCGACCACAACCGGCACCGACAACACATCGCCCGCAGCAACTACCGCATCCCAGTACCGCCACCAACGCATCCTGGTATCGACACGCAAATTCGTCCGGCCACTGTCGGTGATTGCGTCCTTTGTCCAGGCTGGCCGGCGACGTCCAGACGTCCCGACCAATGCCAACTCGTGCCGGCTGATCGCCAGCAGCGCCGCCACCTTCGCCCGCGCCTCCCGAGATGCGTCTCGATCCGAAGGCCGCACTGCATTTTTCTGAGACTGGGTTCCCTCTGCATCGAACAATTGCATCCATGCCGGATTGTTCGCATCGAGAGTCGCCAACCGATCGACATCGCGAAACGCCTGCTGTACCCGAGCCGCCGCGTGACTCACCAAATTTTTAGCAGCGTCGTAACGAATAATTGAACGAACCGCAACCGCCACGGCAACACCATCCCACCATCCCCACAGGGCATCGTGCTCTCGATTGGCATCTTTGGCTTTGGCCTTGTCGTACGCCCGCAAATTCAGCGCCGACTTCAGCGCCGCTTCCGCTTCCTCATCGGTCAAATCCGACACCGACAGCCACGCCGGCACCGGCCCGTCCGAACCGGCCTGAGCCCCCGAACCCATCGCACTCGCTGACGGCCCCGGCGCCGACCCGGCCCCAGCAACCTCCAGCGCATACCCCGGCCCCGGCGGATTCGCGGGCCAATAGGAAGAAGCCGAACTCCCATCCGGCGGACTAACCGATCGGGAATGCCATCTCAGCTGAACCTCATTTGCCCGCGGTACAACCGGCGATGCCTCCCGCGGCGCGTCCGCCGTCGCGGACGCGGACGCGGACCTGGACGCGGACCTGGACGTGGACCTGGACGTGGACGGTACAAGAAGTGAATTAAACAAAGCCAGGTCAGGCACGGGAAGCGGAGACAACACCTCCAAAATAGGGTCCGGGGAACCAAGACCCAGATTGAGATTGTCAGAGTTCAACAGGTCGGTCCATGCCAGACCCGGATAGCCCGGTGGCCGCGCGTTATTCACGAATATGGGTTTACGCGGTCGACTCCGACCCACCAGCTGCGGCCAATAATAGAACCCCAGCGAGTTCTCCACCGGACCCTCAACCTCACCACCCGAACGAGACCGCAACTGCCCCGACCCATACGAGAACCCCGACCCACCACTTGTAGAACCCGGAATCGGATCCGACGCAGGGATCTCACCGTAGATCTGCCCTACCTCCGCCCAGGCTGCGGTCACGATGGTTGTCACGGATAGCGGGGTCTCCTTACCACGAAAAGAGACGCGGACATACGGACGGCGTTCGAGCCTGATGCCCGGTTTGGAAAGGAGGAGTTGTACCGCGGCAGCGGTCCCGACCGCGAGCACCGCCGAAGACGGACCGTCCCACGTGATGACATTCCCGGCTGTTTGATTCTTTGCCAAAATTCGGTCCACCGTGCCGGGCAGCTCCCCTAACACCTCATCGGAATCCAACTCAGTCATCGACCCGCCGCCCGAAATCGGTTGCGTCAATTGCGCCATGACCTTTGCGGCCAACGCCACCAGCTCGGCCACACACGACCGCGAACCGCGGCCATCTCCTAGCGCCACCACCACCGGCAGCGACAACACACCTGCCTCAGCGACCGCATCCCACAATCGCCACCACGCCATTCGGCTGCCGACCGTCAGCGCCCTACTGTCGCTGGCCTTCATTGTGGCACTGCTCCACACCGGCCGCCGACGTTCAGACGCCCTTATCGGCACCGCGCCTACGGACCACAACACGTCAGCGTATCGACAAATCGCCAGCGCTACCGCCACCCACGTCCGCGCCTTCAAAGATATGTCTCGATCCGAAGGCCACACCACACTCGGGTTGATCCGGCTCCCCTGTGCATCAAACAATTCTTGCCAAGGAAGGTTCGTGTCGAGGGTCGCCAAGCCATCGACATCGCGAAACGCCCGCCGTACCCGATCCACTGCATCGCTCACCAATGTTTTGGCAGCCGCGTCTCGATCAGTTGGCTTAAGGTCAACGGCCCGGCCTACGTCCTTGCACCACAACCAGAGTCCACCGTGCGGCTTATTGACTCTGGCCTCTTTGGCTTCGCGGTACGCCTTGATATTCAGTACCGACCTCAGCGCATCTTCCGCTTCCGCTGTCGTCAAACCCGACAGCGACCGCTGCGCCAGCCCCGGGGCGCCCGAACCAGCTTGACCCCACGAACCCATCGCACTCATCGGCACCGGCGCATTCGACGGCCCCAGTGAACTGGCCTGATTCGCGGACCGATAGGGAGAAGGCGGACGCACAACCGCCGAACCAGCCAATGCAGAAAACCTGTCCCCGCTCGATCCAACCGCTAATCCCAGCACCCGCTGCAACTCGTCCTGCGCACGCCCAGAACGACGAAGCACATCCTCGACCTCAGCCAAAGACGTCAACAACGCATCCGGCGTCTCCGACCCTGACCGTCGGCGAAGCGAACTAGGCACGCCACCCAAGGCCCCATACGCAGCCGCCTGCCCCGACCTAGACCGCGGCCTTTCGTACTGGACCGGGCCGACGGGGACCGACGCTGCCAAGCCCGAGGACGATTGGCCGAAGGCGGGAAGGACCTGCGGTTGCACCGCATTCGCATCAGGCATCCAGGGACCGCCTACACCCACACCAGCAAAAGGCAGCCGCGGCGCGCGACCGCTGCCACCGACACCCCCCGCCACCGAAGCGGGCCTCGGAAAACCGCTGCGCCCGGTATCGGGGCCCACGCTCATCGGACGCGGGACGCCAACCGAGCTATTCCCACCCAGCGACATGGGCCAAGCGGGAGGTCGATCCTGACCGTCCGGCAACATGTCGTACACAGACGGCAGCCGTTGCCAAGGCAACGTTGATTCCGGCCGTACCGAGGCCGGCCGGTATGTCGGACCCGAGTTCGCCTGGTCAAGATTTGCCGCATCCGTATAAAGACCCTGGGGATCGACAAGATCCGGGTAGCCAACAAGCGGCCCATTATCTAGTCGCCATTGCCCGGCGCTATCAACCGCCGAAAAACCGATACCGCCCCCCAAACCTCCCGGACCATACGACGGAGCACGACCCAGAACAGGCGACGGACCACGACGCGGACCAGACGACGCACCACGCCGAGCAGACGATAAACCAAGACGCAAATCGACATCGTCAGAGCTCAACAGGTCGGTCCACGCCAGGTCCGGATAGCCCGGTGGCCGCGCGTGATTCACAAATGTGGGTTTACGCGATCGACTCCGACCCACCAGTTGCGGCCAATAATGGAACCCCACCGAATTCTCCACCGGACCCGCACCCTCACCGCTCCACCGAGCCTGCAACCATCCCGGAGCATCGATATTTCGCCCCGACCCAGACGAGAACCCCGGCCCACCACTAGAACCCGGAACCGGACCCGGAACCCCTGATACCGGGACCTCACGGATGAGAAGCCCAGTCTCATCCTCGGCCAACCTCTGCAGTTTTGCGATCTGCACTTTGGGTTTCCAGCTGCCAAGCTTCACGCTAGACTCCCGCGGCCCGCGCCCCAGCACGACGTCAGGCGTAACACGCAGGATTTCCACCGCAGCAGCGGTTCCGACCGCGTATAGCGCCTTGCTCGCGTCCGGCCACCTGACCACACCCCCGACCGGCACCTGCAGCGTCACCACCGCCCGCACAGTGCTCACCAGCACCTGTAACAGCTCATCGGACTCCAAATCGAACCGCGCACCGGCCACCCCGGCAGGCAGCACTAAACCGACCATCGTCGCGGCGAGCGCCACCAAATCCGCCACATACTCTTTCGGCTGCGCACTGTCCTCACCGCCCACCGCGACCACAACCGGCTCCGACAACACATGACTCGCAACGACCGCATCCCAGTACCGCCACCAACGCATCCGCGTGTCGATAGGCAGTGGTCTCCCGCCTCTGTCGCTGATTACGTCCTTTGTCCAGGCCGGCCGCTGACGTCTAGACGCCTCGACCACTCCCAACTCGTCGGCGTGCCGGCAGATCGCCAGCACCACCGACACCATCGCCCGCGCCGCCCAAGATGCGTCTCGATCCGAATGCCGCACTGCATTCTTCGGAGACCGGACTCGCGCTGCATCAAACAAATGCTTCCAGGCCAGACCGCTTGCATCGAGAGTCGCCAGCCCATCGACATCATGAAACGCCCGCTGTACCCGAGCCACCGCGTCGCTCACCAAATTTTTAGCAGCCTCGTCACGAGGAACTGGAACAAGCCCAACCGCCAAGGCAACACCATCCCACCATCCCCACAGAGCATCGTGCTGCCGATTGGCATCTTTGGCGTTGCCGTACGTCGTCAAATTCAGCACCGACCTCAGCGCCGCTTCCGCTTCCTCTGCCGTCAAACCCGACATCGACAGCCACGCCAGCCCCGAGTCGGGCTCCGGCTCCGGCTCCGGCTCCGGCTCCGGCCCACCACTGGTACCCGGAATCCGATCCGACACAGGGATCTCACCGAAGATCCTCCCGATTTCCGCCCAGGCTGCGGTCACGATGGTTGTCACGGATACCGCAGTCTCCTTACCACCAAAGGAGACGCGAACATGGGGTCGGCGTTCGAGGTTGATGCGCGGTTTGTAACAGAGGAGTTGCACCGCGGCGGCGGTCCCGACCGCGAGCACCGCCGAAGACGGACTGTCCCACGTGATGACACTGTCGACTGGGTGATTCTTCGTCAAAATTCGGTGCACCGTGCCGGGCAGCTCCGCTAACACCTCATCGGAGTCCAATTCAGTCATCGACCCGCGGCTCGAAATCGGTTGAGTCAATTGCGCCATGACCTTTGCGGCCAACGCCACCAGTTCTGCCACATACGACCGCGAACCGCTTCCGTCGCGTAGCGCCACTACTACCGGCAGCGACAACAGCGCCAGCGGCAGCACACGTGCCTCAGCGACCGCATCCCACAATCGCCACCACTCCATTCGGCTGCGGACCGGCAGCGCCCTACTGTCACTGGCCTTCATTCGGGTACTCGTCCACACCGGCCGCCGACGTCCAGACGCCCCTAGCGGGGCCGCGTCTACAGACCACGACCGGTCGGCGTATCGACAGATCGCCAGCGCTACCGCCACCAACGCTCGCGCCTTCGAAGACGCGTCTCGATCCGAAGGCCACACCAGACAGTTGATCTGGCACCCCCCTGCACCAAACAATTGTCTCCAAGCACCATCTGTGTCGAGGTTCGCCAGCCCATCGACATCGCGAAACACCTCCCGTACCCGAGCCACCGCATCGCTTATCAACGTCTCGGCAGTCGCATCTCGGTCAATTGGCTTAAGGTCAACGGCCCGACGCACTAGCTCGCACCACAACCACAGAGCTTCGGGCTGCGGATTGACTCTCCGGGTGCTCCGGTACGCCTTGGAACTCAGCACCGACTTCAGCGCCTCTTCCGCCTCCGCTGGCGTCAAATCCGACATCGACAGCTGCGCCAGCCCCGACCCGCCCAAACCAGCTTGTTCCCACGAACCCATCACACTCGCTGACGGCGCCGGCGGACTCGCGGACCAATAAGGAGAAGACGGACGCACACTCTCCGGAACCTCGTATGCCGGCGGTCCACCCGGCGATGCCAACCTCTCCCAAGACTCGTCCTGCTGCGCACCGAGTCGAGGCGGAGAATGAACCGAATCATCGGCCTGACGAAAAACCCACGGGTTCAACACGTCTTCCAACGAAAGAGGGCGAGCCCAACGCACTTCTCCCGCCGACCCCTCCTCACCCATCCCCGTGCTACCCAAACCAGACCCAGACTCGTCGAGCGGGTCTCTAGAACCCGGCACCGGACCCGGCCCCCCGATCTCACCGGTGATCTGCGAGACCTCGTTCCAACCTGCTTTCAATAGGTCAGGCAAGCCTATCCTCAGCTGAATACCACCGACCCGCACGCGGACCTGCCGTCGGTGTTTGAGGTCGATGGCCGGGTTGTTAATGATGAGCTGCGCCACGGCAGCGGTTCCGACAACCTCCAGCGCCGTCTGCGCGTTGGGCCACCTGACCACACCGTCGACCGGCACCTGCCTTGTCACCACAGCCCACACCGTGTTCACCAGCATCGGTAACAGATCATCGATCAGATCGACCCCCGCACTAGACACGCGGACAGGCTGCGTTAACTGTGCGACTACGGTCGCGGCCATTGCCACCAAATCCGCCACGTACTCGTTCGGCTGCGCACCGTCCGCAGCGTTCGGCTGCGCACCGCCCACCGCGACCACGACCGGCACCGACAACACACCGCTCGCAACGACCGCATCCCAGTACCGCCACCAACCCATTCGGTTAGCGACAGTGAACCATCGCATAAAATCTTGGACTTCGTCCGATGTCCAGCCCGGCCAACGACGTCCAGCTGTCCCTGGCGGAGCCGCGTCCGCGGACAACAACCGGACGGCGTGCCGACAGATCGCCAGCAGCACCGCCACCTTCGCCCGCGCCCCCCGAGATGCATATAGATCCGTCGGTCGCATCGTCTTCGACCGAAACTGGGTCGCCTTTGCAAACAATTGTCTCCAAGGATCGCTGCTGTCGAGAGTCGCCAGGCCATCGATATCGCGAAACGCCTGCTGCACCCAAGCCACCGCGTCATTCAGATCATTCAGCAAGTCAGTAGCATCAAGCGCGTCGTCTAGACGAGTTGGATCAAGCGCAACCGCCACACCGTCCCACCATCCCCACAGTCCATCGTGCTCTGGATTGGCAGCTTTCGTATTTTTGTACACCGTCAAATTCAGCAGCGACTTCAGCGCATTTTTCGCCTCCTCTGGCGTCAATGCCTTCGAAATCCGGGTCGCGCTTTCACCACCAAGGTGCGCATAAATCTCCGGCGGCGCTAATTCGGGGACATTCCAGCGCCGCAGTTCCACCGCCGCGGCAGTGCCGACCACGCGCAGCGCCTCATGCGCGTCCGCCCACACGACGACATTCTCGACCGGTTCCCGCGCCGCGACGATCCGGCCCACCGTGGCGGCCAGTACTGGCAGCAACAAGTCAGAGTCTAGATCCGTAAGCAGTCCATCCGGGCCGACGGGCTGTGCTAACTGTCGCAGGACGTCCGCAACCAAGGCCACCAAATCCGCCACATACGTAACCGCACCGCGACCGCCGTCTATCGCGACGATCACCGGCTCCGATAACGCCCCCGACCCGCGAACGGCATCCCAGTACCGCCACCACCGAACGCGGGGGCCGATGACATTTAGCTGGAAGGGTTCGGGCGGCACTGCCGTACTACTCGTCCAGGCCGGCCGACCGCGGTCGGCGGCTCCATCCCGTCGTTCCGGTACCAGCAACAGGTCGGCGTGCCGGCAGATCGCCAGCGTTACCGCGACCTCCGCACGCGTCAGTCGCTGAAGACGCGCGTCCGAAGGCCGCACCGAGACCACAATTGACTGATCTCCCGCATTGTCGAACAATGCCTTCCACCCTGGATGTATGCCATCCTCGACCGCAAGGGCTTCAATATTGCGAAATGCCAGCTTCGCGGACGTTACCGCGAGCTGCACATCTGGAGCCAGAGCAGCATGCGACTGAGCTGGATCAAACGCTGTGAATACGCGTTCCCACCAATCCCACAGTCCAACCCGCCACAGATCGGATTCTTTGGCCTGAAGATACGCCCATGAATTCAGCACGGACGAAAGAGCGACGTACACCTCGTGGGGCGTCAGATCCCCCTCGGCCGGCATCGGGCCGGACCGGTCAGCTAACGTCGCCGCATCCGTTGCGTTAGCCGTCCCTGGCTGCCATTCCAGCTCAGAAGAAGGCCCAGCCTGTGACTGCGAGAGCATGACCGAGTCCGAGTCACGCTGCGAGCCGGCGCCGCCGATGAGACGGTGCCGCAAGTCCTGTTTGACCAACTGACCCAACAGCGACTCGAGTTGCCCGTCGCGCAGTTCCCCGTTGCGCCGACGCGCAGCTGCCGATATCGCCGCCGCAATCCGGGCAAGCTGGCTCGGACGGTACGCACTAATTCTCGCCGCTACGGCCGCATCCAGCTGCTCCGTCGCCAGCTCCGGTGTGCGCTCGGTGAGATCCACACGCACCCGATCAGTCAGCAGCTGGCGGGCTAATTGCAGCAATCGACGCCGCTCGATGCCGGCTAAATCGGCGAGAGTTTTTTCGGCGTGAACGGGAAACCGCTGGTCCCATTCGAGGTCAACGAACTCTGTCTGGCCGCCGAACCGCAGGGCCATCCGCGGCGGCAATCCCGTAGCCACGGCACGCGAGAACATCGCAGCAGGCGCGACAGCGTTCGCGGTCGCCCTCAGCGCCACGTCGATCCGGTAGCCAAGCGAAACGTCTTCATGCAACGCGCTCAGAGCCGCCCTCACCTCTTGGGAAACGTCAGCCTCAACTGCCTCCCACGGAAGGCCACCCGAACGCTCAAGCAGCACACGACCCGCATTGGCCACCGCGTCAACCAGGTCGGTCGGGTCGGTGTCTTCGCGCTTTCGCGCAGCCATCCGCGCCGCGTCGTCAACTACATTCTGGTGCGCCCGGCTAAGGACAACTCGGAGTGCGACCACTGTTCGCCCAGACGGTCTTTCATTCGGCGACCAATCGACGGGAATCTGACGCGCCATCCCCTCTTGGCCCGTGACAACAAACGTGCGCGGCAACCGGTCCTTAGACGACGCAGGGGCGATCAGCCACATCCTCGGGGCCAGCATCGCCACCACCGCACGCATCGCCGTGCCGATCGCGCCCCACATTTTCTTGGCGCTGGCACGCTCCTCCGGGACATAAGCTTGCAGCACCACTCGCCGTACTGCTGTTTCTAGATGCTCCGATCGACTATCGAAATCCTTCTTCATCGTGTCATACGGAATTCCGGCCGAACCTAACCAGTCAGGCAGCGCGTTTAGGATTAGGTAGCTCGCCTCATACGCATACCAGACGGAGTACGTCGAGACATAAATCCTACGTTTGCCGTGTGAACCGCTAGCATACGGGTGCACGTCTTCGACCTCATTACGTGAAGCCGGCCGCCACCCCGATCCCGTGACACGCAGCGTAAGCATCACCTCAAGCACCACCCGCGCTCGCGCTGCCTTGCCGGTCTTAGGCATTCTTCGGGCGGTGAACTCATCATCGATTAGCCGAGCTAGAACCGTGGTCGGCACGTGCAACAGAGCCGGGTCGATCTCACGATAAATCCGTGCTGATTCGAGTTCCGACCGAGGCCGAGCTTGACGTGGTGAGGCCAGGCGATGCATAACAAAGACCGTGAAACTCAGCAGATCTCCGATCCTGATTGGTGAATCACTACCAACTAGCAACGGCGGCGCGCCCTCGCCCGACCAGCCGAGGACTGCCTCGGTTGAAAGAGACAGCATCGCCAGGACATACTCCTGGCTATCTCGAACTTCGGCCCAGACCTGCCACCACGTCATCAGTAGTCGCATAATGAGTGTCCCGTCACCCAGGAGCGGGCCCGGTGGGACGTCGGGCCACTTACCGGTTGCGAGGCGAATACGGCGACAAATACCCAGTACCGCCGCTATTAGTTTCAATGACGAGGTGGGCATCACAGCGTAATTCGCCCGCTCCGTGTCCGCGCGTGTCACAGTGGGCGGACAGAAAGGGTCCCAACGGTCCCCCCGCGCTAGCTCGGTCAGGTCGTCATAGGCGGTACGCAGGGCGTCCACCAAATCGAAATCGCCGCTCCGAACTTCCGATACATACTCGCTGCCTTTGACCCAGTTGGTAAACCATGTCCTCCGCGTCAGGTCCGCCAGAGTGTCAGCGGCTTGCTGCCGGGTCAGTCCAGTTGAGGTTGGAGTTTGGTCCTGGATCGGATCAGGCACCATCGGATCGGGCACCAGAGCACTATCCACACCCAGACCGCTCAACTCAGAATCCAAATCCCCCGGCCGGCGCGCGTAATTCACCAAACCGTTCTCGGCTACCGCGCCAGCACCCGACCGGCGCGTACCAAACCCGGACGGGTCCTCAATCATGTTGAATGAATCCGGCATATACCACCCGTCGGCCCGCTCAGTCGCCGCAAGCATCGACGAATGCGCCGCCGCGTCCAGCACTTGCTCAGGAGTCGCCGTCCACGGCAAATTGCTGCCCGGCCGCCGAGCAAAGTGGCCAAACGAGAGCGCGGTGTCCTGAAATACCTTGGCATTTACGTTCTCCCATGCGCCAACCGCCGGCGGCAACGCACCCGCTTCGCGCGAGCCGGCAGTTTCAGTAGTCGAAGAAGCCGGCAGGATCTGGTCGCTCCCCGGTGCACCGGTGATGTATGCAAGCGATTCCGGGCCGGCGCCACCACGCAGCCGCAACGGCTTCTCTGTGTCCGACTTCTTTGCGACCGACTCGTC
The DNA here is from genome assembly GCA_025966315.1 of Frankiales bacterium. GTDB lineage: Bacteria > Actinomycetota > Actinomycetes > Mycobacteriales > Jatrophihabitantaceae > Jatrophihabitans_A. The sequence continues at coordinate 11,736 of JAOPUZ010000007.1, forward strand.
TGTGTCCGGGTCCTCTGTCGAACCCGCCGTCAATGGTGAACGGGAGTCCACGACGGTCCCTAATAGCAAGTCTAGTGAGCCCGGGCGACTCATGACCAGGTTCCCCTCGGGCGTGGTATCGAGTCGGTACGCCGGCGAGCTGGCACCGAACTCCAGTGGGACGCGAGACGGGACGCGAGACAAAACCACGCCACCGGGGCTATCAAGAGGCGATTCCAACGCGGGGTCAAACTTCAATACCAGCCCGGCCAGCGAATGCTTGAACGCATTCCCGTCATTGGGCAGCCGTCGCCAGGAGCCCCTCGGCAACATGACACGAAGAGCTTCCAGGCCTGCACGAGCATCCGTGACGGCAACGAATGCTGCCTGCATAAGCGACTCAGTCCCAGTGGCCACGAAGTCCCATGCTTGCCGCCAGAGGTAGCGAACGTCACTCTCCAGTTGCCACTCAGCTCCCATTCTAGTGATTGAGTAATAACTGCTCTGAAATAAAAGGTTAACTAAGTCGTCCACCGGATCAGTCTCGGGAACCGGCAGAACCCGATCTTCAATGATGTCGGTTAGTGGGAACTTATCGGTGCTCTCCTGGCTTACTAAGGACCATCCATCGGCCTGCTCAGCCACATGAAATTGCGGCGCGTCGGCGCGGCCGCCTTTTCGCAAACCCCATTTAACGCGGCGGGTAACGGAGTCGATCAAGATGCTCGCCGCCGCGTTGACCATCGCGACGATCTGACCATCTGCGTTCCGGTGTTGCCGCCAGCCCGTCCGAGGCAGGTAGGACGTACGATAGGGCGCATTGATGGCGCGAACACCCACGAGCCCACTGAGCAGGATGCCTGCATCCTGCTCACTCAGCTCCAAAACGTTCTCCGGCGAGATTTCACCGATAGTCATCTTGACGCGGGCGAGGAAGTCTTGCCCAAAACGACTTGGCGCAACATCCAACATGGCGGTCACGTAGTCCTGATAGGCGCTGGGCAGCGTATTACCCCACGATGCGTCCGAGGATCGGTCCGAGTCACCGACGCTGGATAGGTCGCGGCTGGGCCCGCCCTGATATTCGATCAGCCGCTTCGAGGAGCCGATCGACGCGAATCTTTTCCGGCGCCGGTAGGTGCCCGCTACTTCGGTTTCGGCGTCCCGGTCACATTGAATCCGGTCCGCAGGAATTTGGCCGGTGCGCGGCGGGTCTGCCGGGGTTGATATGCGGAGCTGCCTGACAGCCGCGCGCCACACCAGCCCGGTCAGCTCGTCGATGACGGTCCCGGAATCGGTCTTGGTTTCAGTCATCGAAACAATGGAGGTCCGGACGATTGCTGTCTTGATTGCTTCGGCTTCATTTAATACAGAGATTGAATCGGCCGTCGGCCGTGGTTCGAACCCCGCCGGCGTATTCGTCGCCGTGGCGCGCCGCTTCGCCGCTAATGCTGCTAATGCCTTCGCGATGCCATCGGGATCGGCACGCTCGACCCTGACCATCATGGCCACTACCTCACGGCCGGCAGCAGCCTCTGGATACGGAGCGGCCTCTACATACCGAGACCAATCAACACCGTACGAAGCGGACTTGCTGCTGCTAACCCTCACCACGAATCGTTTAGGCAACGCAGCCTGCCGTGGAATACACGCGACGATCCTCGCCGCAAGTACGCGCGGAGCCACCAGCTCGACCACCGGTTCCAACGCTACGTTTACCCTCCTTACATTGGAGGACCGGGTATCGATCTTGAGTGCCTCGAAGGTCTGCAGGACGGTGCGGCCGATCTCGGCTTCCAAATCCCCATCGAGGTGCTTGGGCGCGAAACCTTCGGCCACTTGGGCCAGCGTGACGCCACACTGTTCGAACCAATTGGGCAGCGCTTCCATAATGTGAGCAGTGGCCTGAACGGCGCACTCAGCTCGCGCCGGCGCGACACTCCAGTCTTGGGGGTACTGAATGCGGCCAATTTTCAATGCCGTGCCAGCGACAGTGAAAGCTACATTCTGGTTGAGGCTGAGCTCACGGTTCGGGTACGTTGCACGCGTCGCACGAATCACCGCGAAGCTGACGCGCCCGAGCATGTCGGGAATAGTCCTCGGCATAGTCGAATCCGTAATCCCATTACCAACCAGCACAGCCACCACCGTGGGCAGTACCCGCAACAGGTCATCTGGCAGCCGATCTGGAGCTAGGCCGTGGCCGTGAAAGTGAAACCGGCCGAGCAATTTCGCCGTTAGCGCGGTCAGGTCAGCGATGCGGACGACGCGTCCATCGCCATCCTCGCCAACTAGCCGAACCAGCACAGGTGGAGGACCTTCGCCATCCCACCCACCGACCGATCTCGCCTGATAATTCCGGATCGTCTTGAGGTAGAGCGCATCGTCTTTAACGTGATCCCACAGCCTCCACCAGACCATCCTGTGACGAACGGCGAAGCACGCGCCGGCGCCATCGCTCGGCGAGTCAAATGGTATGGTCGGCCAACTACCGGTCTTCTGCTGAATGAGCCGGCAGATACCCAGCAATGTCGACAGTGTTTCTATTCGCGATAGATCGGTAGTGAATTCGCGGATCCGCTCCGTCAACGGCGTATTCCCTGACCACGGGGGGCGGATGTCGCTGTCGGCATCCTGCATCGCCAAACGTGCAATGTCACGATGAGCCTTCTGAATCAACGTCACCAACAGCGGGTGGTCAGTCAACAAGCTGTTTATCTGATCTGCATATTGGGAAGCTGCAAGCCGTCCGCCCACTGGCAGGCGTGACACGATCACGCACAGATTGCGGAGCTGCTCATCGGTGCCGGCGTTGGCTTCAATCCACTCTTTAATCCCTTTCTGCTGGACTAAGACGGCGAATGAATCAGCGGCTTGGACCGCAGTCAGGGGAGTAATGACCACACCGGATTCCGGCAACGAAGCCGGCAACCGCGATGCATTAGTAGTCGGTCCGGGCCCGGCTGGAAGATTCGTCATTAGTGTGATGCGGATACCCAGCTCGGCCAACTCGAGCTGACTGAGCTCTGCCAACTTGAGCGGACGGACCTCTAAAGTCTGCAAACTGGGATCGCCAGTAGATACCGAAGCCCCGACATTGCCCAGCAAAGCAAGACCAAGCGCAGACCGCGCCAGCGATTCCACCTCGACTGTCATCTTGGCTGCCGCCGTGCTCTCAACGCGCTCAGCTGAGGCGTCAACCAGACCGAATACGCTCCCCAGCGCGACTTCCGCAGAATCCAGTTTCGACCTCAGATTGACGTATTTCGACTTTAAGCTAAGGTAATCCGCCGACGCCGGACCACGAGCCCCGAGCGCCTTATCGAACAGCCCGCCCCATGTCTTGACGGCGTTCAGAATCCCCCACAACCGCGCGCGGGCATGCTGACCATTCTTCCACTCCGGATGCGGCTCAGAATGCGGCTCAGAAGGTATTCTTCGGGCTTGGCCGTCGGCGTAGGTTTGGACGCACGCGAGGGCCAGCGTGTACACCAGCACGGGCAGCTCAGGATCGTCGGCGTGAGTCTTGTATGCCGCGGCGAGTCGGTCAACCTGGTCTGCACCGATGGCAATGTCACGGCCAGCAAGCTCATCAGGGTTGCTCACGGTGCCGGATTCCCGAAGCAAGCCAGCCACCGACGTCAACACCGCAGTCGCCTGGGCCCGCAAACTAGCCGCATCGTTCTCACTCATATTGGCCAGCTGAGCCTGCGCCGCCTCGGTGAGCGCAGCATCCCACCCGATCTTGCTATGAGCTAGCTGAGCCCGGCCAGCCTCGTACGCGATCCATACCTCCGGCAATCCGTCCGACATAAGCCGGCCGCGCACCAGATACACCCCCGCCGCCGCCACGCCCGCATCCAGCGCAGCCTGCACCAGCTGCTGATGCGTTTGGCTCGCATCGACCTGCCTGGTCACGCGGAGCTGGTCGGTGACCACGCGCAGAATTTTTTGTTCCAACTCCGGCTCGTCCAGCACGACACCGAGGCCAGAGTTGGGTTCCACGGATGTACGGGCCTCAGTCAGGATCACCTTAGTGATGCTGACGGCGCCGCCGTACTGTTTGCCGAGCTGACCGGCCTTGAGCTCCGCCTCAAGATACGAAGTCCGGTCGACATCCACCACAGTGAACACGTGAGGAAATCCACCCTGAGGACGAGTCGCCGAGACGGGCCCGGACGAAGATCCCTCATAGAGCCGGCGCCGACTCGTACTCGCTCCACCAATCACATCAGCTTCGGTCGGATCCGTCGGATCCTTTCGCTTGGCGTTGCCATACGCCCGGGCCAGCGCATCGAACTGGGAATCGTCAAGGGGATTGGAACCGCTACCGGCGAGCAACCCCAACCGGCCCACCAACCCCTCCGCCAACTCAGCCACCAACCCCGACACCACCGGACCAGCCGCATCACCCGCATGAGCCGCCAACGCCGCCGCCAACCACACCACCCGCGACCCACCATGATTCCCCACCACCCCAACCGCTGTCGCCGCTGCCTCAGCCTCACCGAACCCCTCATACCTAACCGCCACCAACCCCCGCACCGCGACCACCAGCAACCCCCGCGCCTCCGCCTCCCACCCCGCCCGAACACCCGCCGCCAGCACACCCAACCGCCGCTGCGCCACCACCCCAAACCCCACACCCCAATCCACCCCAGCCCGCACCGCCCACGACTCACTCACCCCAACCTCCACCTCCACCCCCAACCCCGCCCAACCCCACACACCTTGTTCGATCAACACCCCAACCACCTCCCGCACCGCCCCACCCACACCCGCACCCACCACCGCCTGCAACCCATCCCTCGACACCAAATCCTTCGACACCAACAACGCCTGCACCACCACATCCCGCACCCCACCCACCAACCCACCCACACCCGCCGCATCCACCACCTTGGCCGCGCCCACCACCCTTGCCACCACCCGACGCGCCAACTCATCCACCGACACACCACCCACCACACCCACCAACCGATCCAACACCCCCTGCGCCGCCACCAACCCCGCCGCCACCACCACACCCCACTGATCCCGAACCGGCTCCACCCGCCACACCAACACCTCCCGCGACCCCGACCCCCCAGCCGACCCGGGCCCATACCGCGACCAATCGACGGTGATCGAATGTAATATCCCGCTCCTTAGAATCGAGAACACATTCGTTGGCGGAAAACCCAGGCCTTTACGAAGCCGCACAGCCAATACCGTTCGGGCCACCAGGCCGACTACGTCGTTCATAGCAGACGCGATGGATTGCGTTCTCCCACCGCGCTTCGTGTATCGCCACAGCACGATCCGCCGGACCTCGGCATACAGCTCCATGCCGTAGACCCTTAGATACTCGCCCCCTACCTCTTCATCGACGTCAGCCTGACGGAACCAGCCCGGCAACGCCGCTTCGATCAGCTCGCTAGCCTCTACGGCGGACCTGACCGGCCGATATGCGACCGTCTCCTTGACCCTCTTCTCGCCGGTTCGATCGGCGAAATGGACACGTGCACTTTCTGGGGGAGTAAAATTGTTGTTTGCTTGGCGAAGCGACCGCATCATTTCAAACAGCACCCGCGCTAACGCTTCGCGGCCCGTATTGGACATCCTCCAACCGGCAATCCCTCGACGGGTCAGCTCCGCTACCACGATCAGGACGTGCAGCGGAATCTCACCGATCACGATCTCGGAACGCCGGCCGTTAAGTTTGCTCCACACCTCAAGAGTCAAAGCCAACAGATCCGCAGCCCGGTAAGGCTTGCTAGCAGGCGACTCTCGAATCAGAATCGGCGGCGGCCCATTACCAGACCAGCCGACGCCAGATTCGCGTTGAGACCGGACCGCGTCTTGGTACATAGCGTTCGCCTGGAGCAGATCCCACACCCACCACCACTGCATCCGAGTATCAACCCGAAGTCTCGTGAACACGTCATCCCGGCGGATGTACTCCGCTGACATGACTAGCCACTGTCCTCTAGACGACTCGGCGACGTATCGACACACACCCAGCACCACCGCCAGTACATATTGGAACTCAACAGGTTTCGCCGAGTCGTCCGCCCGGTGAACGGGATTATGCGCCATCGTCTCTTGGCTGAGACGCGGCGCAACCCAGCGCGACCCGTTCACGGCCGCCCTGTCGTTGTCCGCCAACGCTGCAATATCGGTGTATGCCTGGAGCACCGCCTGAAGCACCGCCTGATAGGCGCGCAACTGGTCCACATCCTGCAGCAACTGGTTTACAGCTAGAACCTGCACACCTTGCAGCACGTCCTTAGTCGTCCCGGTATTGATCGAAACCCAGTTCGTGAACCATATCGTTTTGGCCAGTCGATGAATTTCGTTCGCAAGCGCCTGCGCATGTGGGACCGGCAAACTCTGCGCAGACGAACCGGCCCAAGCCCCGGACCCCGACGTCACACCATGCACCAAGGACGTCCGAGGGCCGGCCGCACTCGTCGTTCGGGTGGGCGGCCGAAACCCGGGCGTAGGAACGCCGAACAGCGACGGCGACGGCGGTCGAAACACGGGCGTAGGAACGCCGAACGAGGACGGTGCCAGACTCGACGTCCCAAGAGGAGGAAGCAAAGCAGGATCGTATGAACTGCCCGCCACCGGCGGCAACATCCCCAGCATTGACGGCATCGGGGTGGGCGGCGGCAATCCCTGATACGACGGGGATGCGCCGGCGTCAAGGGGCTCGAAAGGAAGATGGCCGGGCTGCCACGTTGGCGGGTTGCTCGCGACACTCCGCGGCCGCGCGGGGGTGGGCTGTGGGGGCACGTCGCCGGGCGGGTCAAAGACACTAGCCTGGATAGGAAACAGTCTTTCATACGGCGTCAGGGTCGAAGGACCCGAACCGCCTATACGCGAACGGTCAAGGTTGGTAGCACCACCTGCATTCCCTACATCCCGCGGACCCCCAGCCGAATAACCCACACTCACCGGCCGGGCCAACGACCCCGCCCCGAAACCTGCACCCGGCGCTGGCATCGATCCCCATGAATCCGGGCGCACACCCGACATCGCTCCCGTCGGCGGAGCCATCCACGGACGCGAATCAGGTACCGGAGCAGGCCGTCTCATTTCATTCGGATTCGGCCAACGCGACGGATCAATGAGCGACAACGGCGTCGCACGTCTCGGTGGGAATTCCCCCTCACCCGCAATTGCCGGCAGCGGCGCATACAAACCCGACAACGGCAGCCCACTCCCGAGCTGCTCCAACGAGGTCGACCGCGCCCCCAGCATGGGAGAACCGCCTACCGCATCGCGCCAATCCCGCGGTGCCGCTGCCCGGTCCCGCTCAAGAAGGTCCTCTGCCGCCCGAACCGGGTCAT
>JAOPUZ010000010.1 GCA_025966315.1 Frankiales bacterium
TGACGGTTTCGCGGACAGCTGAGTAGGCGGCCTCGATGGACCCGCCGCCTCGGCCCCGCATGTTCAGCCCCGCTACCAACAGCATCGCCACGTTGACTGCCCCGGCCACCACCATCGCCAGCCCGACGTCCCACACGGTGACGCGAAGCAGACGCCGTCGTCCCGGCCCGGCGTCTTGTCGCCCGTGGCGGTCACGGGCCAGACCTGAGTGCAGATAGACGGCGTGCGGCATGACGGTGGCGCCGAGCATCGCTGCCGCCAGCAGCACACTCTCGGTGCCCTGAAACCGGGGGACGAGGCCACCGAGCACCGCCCCGGGCGGCGGTGTCGCGACGAAGAAGCTGGCGGTGAAGCCGAGTGCCACGAGGATCAACAGCCCGGTGATGACTCGCTCGAACAAGCGCTGTCCGCGCCGGTCCTGAACGGTCAGCAGCAATAGCGACACCACTCCGGTGAGCACACCGCCGAGCAGCAGCGGCAGGTTGAACAAAATTTTCAGCGCGATGGCCCCGCCGATTACCTCGGCCACATCGGTGGCCATCACCACTAGCTCGGCCTGTGCCCAATAGGCCAACCGGGCCGGGCGGCTCAGCCGGCCGCCAACCGCTTCGGGCAGCGAAAGCCCGGTGACCAGTCCGAGTTTCGCCGACAGGTACTGGACGACGCCGGCCATCAGGTTGGCGACAACGATGACCCACAGCATCCGGTAGCCGAATTGCGCTCCGGCGCTGACGTTGGCGGCGACGTTGCCGGGGTCCACATAGGCGATCGCGGCGACGAACGCCGGCCCGAGCAGGTACCACCCTGCCTGGGGCCGGCTCAGCGTGTCCTGGGCCAACCAACCGTCTTTCGAAGAGGTCTGAGCAAAAAGTTCGGCCCCCCGAAATTACCCCAGGCGGCCGGCCGTCAATCCTCACACGTCGGGGATGGGCAGCTCGAGGTTGGGGAACGTGATTCCTCCGTCGACCTCGAGCGTCTTGCCGGTCAGGTACGCCCCCGCGGGTGACGCGAGATAAACCGCAGCAGCCGCGATCTCGACGGGGTCGCCCAGACGCCGCAGCGGCGTCGCCTGTTCCATCGGATGGCGCAGATCGTCGTTGGATGCCACCACGTCCAGCGCCGATGTCGCGATGGAACCCGGTGCGATGGCGTTCACCCGGATTCGGGGGCACAGATCTAGCGCAGTCAACCGTGTGTAGTGGGCCAGCGCGGCCTTGGCCGTGCCGTAGGCAGCGAATCCTCGTCCGGGCAGCCGGCTGATCGCGGAACTGATGTTGATCACGCTGCCGCCGCCGGCATGTTCGAGCATCAGCGGCACCGCGGCGACGGTCAGGGCGTGCGCAGTCAGCACGTTGAAGGTGAACGCGTTTTTCAGGTCCTTGACCGAGGTGCCCAGCAGTGCATTGGGCATGGTGCCGCCGACGTTGTTGACCACGATGTCGAGCCGTCCGAACGCTTCGACGGCATGGCTCGCCAGTTCGGCGGTGGTCTCCGGGTGGGCCAAGTCGGCGGCGACGACGTGAGCGCGGCGGCCCGCCGCACGAACCTGCTCGGCGACGGCCTCCAGTTCGGATTGTGTTCGGGACGCGATGACGACATCGGCGCCGACTTCGGCGAAAGCGATTGCGATAGCCGCACCGAGGCCGCGCCCGGCGCCGGTGACGACGGCGACTTGGTCACCGAGGCGAAATCTGTCCAGGATCACGGCCGCCACCGTAACAAGAACGTGTTCTAGTGCTGTCGACGTGTCAGCGCGATTCGGCAGTATCGAACTTGCGTTCGAATCAGGAGACGGCTAGGCGGCTCACGCGATCGCGGATCTTATGCAGCGGATCAGCCCGGCCCTGGCATCAGGCTATCTGCAGGACGCTCTGGTGATCCGCGAGCGGCTGCCGCAGGTCGGCCACCGTCTGGCGGCCGGCGAAATCAACTACGCCCCCTATCAGGTCATCGCTTATCGCACTGCCCTCGTCACCGACGAAAAAGCCCTCGCAATTGTGGATGCAGAACTGGGGCGCGGGCGCCGCGCTGGCCGGGCCTGACCCAACGCAGTCTGCGGCTGCGGGTGACGCCATCGTTGCCCGGGTCGACCGTGACGCGATTCGCCGCACGAACAAAGAGATAAAGGATCGCTACCTGAATGCTCAGGGTCTGAGCCGGGCATGGCGGAGGTAATTGCGACATCGACCACACCATCGCCTACGGTGGCCGCACCCACGCCTCGAATCTGAAATGTCGTTGCCACGAACATCATCTGCTGAAAACGTTCTGGCAGTGGCGCGACCAACAACTGCCGGATGGCACTGATTCAGAGGTCGCAAAACTCCCGAGATGCACGCCCAGGCGCAATGGGTACGCGCATTTGGTTGAAGATTGCGGGGTCTTGAGCCGCTGTTGGGCTTTACACTAGGAGGGAGATGAGCGCCTATCAGACCCTGGTGGTCGGCACCGATGGCTCGGACTCGTCGCTGCGTGCGGTGGACCGCGCAGGCGCGATCGCTGCGGATCACGGCGCGAAGTTAATCATCGCGACCGCGCACTTGTCTAATGTGGAGAAGGGCGGCTGGTCAAAACCACCGCGACCGGATCGTGTAATTGACTCCCGCGCTGAGGACGCTCTCGGAGCCGCGGGCTACAAGATGCACGGGAGGGCCCCCATCTACGCCATCCTGCGGAAGGGGCGCGAACGGGCCATGGCCGCGGGCGCTCAGGATATCGAGGAACGGCCGATCGTCGGTGCCCCCATCAAGGCGCTGGTGGACCTGGCCGAGGAGGTCCATGCCGACCTGCTGGTCGTCGGCAACGTCGGACTCAGCAGCGTCGCCGGGCGGCTGCTGGGATCGGTCCCAGCCAACGTCTCCCAGAGGGCCAGGACCGACGTGTTGATCGTCCACACCATCGACTGAGGCAGGTTAAGAATCGTTCGGCGTCGGCCACAACCTGTATCTCAGAATAATTGGTGCGGGCACTGTCATCTGGACACTGCCTTCCGAGCAGCCGTTCTGAGCGTGATCAGGGCTTAGACCCGGATTTGGCTGGCGCCTTTTTCGCTGGCGCC
>JAOPUZ010000020.1 GCA_025966315.1 Frankiales bacterium
GCGGATCTCAGCCCAATCCTCCACACCCAACACTCGCTTCCTCCCGGCTCGACTGAGCACAGGGTTTCGGGGAAGCTGGTCAATTTCCGTTTGCCGCGCGGTGGTCAGTCTTCACTTGCCGCCGACATTCGGCGATTTCGGCGAGGACGTTCCGGGCCCGCTTGCTTTCGTACGGGCTGAGGAGTTCCAACATCGACACGGCGGCTTGGGCCGCATCGGTTGCTTCGGCGTGGTTGCCCAGCAGTTGGTGAGCAACCGCAAGATCTTCCATTACGAGCGCGCCGCTGTGTTCGTCGCCCTGGTTGCGGAAGGTTTGCAGCGCGGACTGGAAGACGGCTAACGCGTCGTCGGGCCGGCCGGCGTCGCGATGAACCTTGCCGACATACCACTGACTCAAGGCGGCCAGATTCAACTCGCCGCTGGATTCGGCTTCGGTAATAGATTGCAGCCCGTAGCTGAGGGCCTCGTCGTAATTGCCGAGCGCGTAGTTCAGATAGCACAGATCGCGGTGAACGCCCGGGTGGTGAGCCCAGAATTCCGGCGGTAGCTGCTGTAACTCCTCGGCCGTCTGGGACGCAGCCGGCAGATCGCCTTTGTCGATCAAAATTCCGATGATGGTTCCCAAGACCTGAAGCTGGTTGGCGATTTGGTCGGTTCGGCGGATGGCGTCCAATGCCGCGCGGGCGTGGTCCTCGGCCGCCGACATCTCGCCGGCGCCCCAATAACACTGACCGATGCACATCTCGAACCGGGCTATGTTCGACGGGTTTTCGAGCTGTTTGGCCGCTTTGGCGCCTAGGGTTTGGGCGGTCAGAGCGTACTCGGTATTGCTGCGGTAAGTGTCGTAGGTGTAGAGGCCCCAGGCCAGCCGCCAACTCGCTTCATAGTCGCCGGTCCGATCTGCGATCGCGTGCACCGCGGACAATGTGTCCCGCTCGGATTCGGCCCAGCCCAGCGCGGCTTCGGGATCGCCGAAGGTGAGCGGCGCGGGGACCTCAGCCGACATGGCCAGCGGATCCGGCGCCTGCCCCCAAGTGCCCAGGGCCAGGCGCTGGTTGATGGCGGTGTTGGTGAACCAGTGGATGAGGCGGGTCGACGTGGCTTGCAGCTGGCGTTCGGGTTCGTCGAATTCGGCGCGTTCGGTGGCGTATACCCGGACGAGGTCATGCATCTGGTATCGCGCGCCGCCCGCCGTGGCGTTGGAGTTGAGCAGGTGTGCTCGCTGAAGCTGTTGCAGAAGGTGCCGGGTGCGGGTGTCGCTGGTCCCGATCACCGCGGCGCCGGAGGCGAGGTCGAAGTCTTGGCCCGGATGCAGGCCGAGGCGGCGGAATGCTTGCGCGGCTTCGAAGGTCAGGGCGCGGTATGACCAGGAGAAGATGGCTCGCAAATTGGTCATTTCGTCGTCATCGGTCGAGAGCATGTCCAGGCGGCGTTTCTCGTCGTCGAGTTCGTCGGCCAGTTCGGACAGGCTGGTGTCCGGTGATATGGCTAATCGCTCAGCGGCGATCCGGATCGCCAGGGGCAACCCGCCGCAGAGGGTGATGAGCCGGTCCAAGCCAGCTGGTTCCGTCGTCGTGCGCTCCTGGTCGAGGATCGATTGGAGGAGCTGGCGGGCGTCGTGTTCGGCTAGCGTATCGAGCTGGAATTGCGCGTTGAGGACGCGATCCAGGGTCACCGCGAATTCGTTGCGGCTGGTGACGACGACGACCACGCCGGGGGCGGGGGGGATCAACGGCAGGACTTGGTCTCGGTTGAGGGCGTTGTCCAGCACGATCAGGATGCGCTGATCGGCTAGCAGCTGGTGGTAAAGCGCTTGTCGTACGTCGAGTTCAACCGGGATCCGATCAGCGGCCACGCCGAGTCCGCGCAGTAACACCGCCAGCGCGTCCATGCTGGGCAACGGGGGCTGCCCGGGATGGAACCCGCGGAGATCGAGGAACAACTGACCATCAGGAAAGTGATCTCGCGACCGGTCACCAAAGGCCACCGCCACCTCCGTCTTACCCATCCCGCCGCCACCCACGATCGTGCAAACCGGACTCACCCCAGCGTGCCGCGCACCTTCTCTGGTTTCAGCCAGCCAGCGGTCCAACTGCGCCAAGACGTTCTCGCGGCCGAGGAAGAAGGCGGTACGGGCCGGAAGCTGCGCGGGCGCTGGCCCAGCTCTCGACCCATCGGCGCGTCGACCGGTGGCGTCGCCTCGACTGTCCTGGTCGACGTCGTTGCGCGCGCGACGTAGCTGCGGCCCGACGTCGATACCTAACTCGGAATCCAACGCCTGCGCCACACGATCAAAAACCCCGATCGCCTCGACCCGCCGGCCCGCCTGGTGCAAGGCTCTGATCAGTAACACCGCCGTTGATTCTCGTAACGGATACTGCGCCACCACCGGACCCAACTCTGCGCACACGAGCTCAGCCAGGCCCGCCGACAACTGCGCTTCCGCACGCCGCTCCTGGACCTCCAACCGGAACTCGATCAATCGGGATCGTTCATCCTCAGCGTGCGGTCCAGGCACGCCATCGAGTGGGACGCCATACATCAACCCGGCACACGCATCCAACTCCGCGAGTGCCACGTCACCTCGACCCTGCTGGCGAGCCTGCTCCGCGGCCCGCCAATGAGCCTCAGCTCGCGTCACATCACATTCGTCCTCGGCCAACCGCAATTGATACGAATCGCCATGACGACTCAACCGGGCCGCCCCCAGCCCGCCCCCAGCCAGCGCCTTACGTAGCGCCGAGACGTAGGTATGCACGATTGCTGGTGCGCTCCCGGGGGCCTGCTCACCCCAGACCGCGTCGATCAGGTGTGTCCTGGACACCGGCCGATTCGCATGCCCCACCAGCACCGACCACAAGGCGCACCGACCAGGCGGACCTAAATCTAGCTCCGCCTCGCCAACCAGCGCTCGGATCCGGCCAAACATCAAAACCTGTAACACGGCATCTTCTACGACGCACTCACCGTCCACCGGCGCCATCCCCGACCCAGCCACCAGGACCCCCTAAAATACAGCAGCACCGAAACGCGATCTGCCGAGCCGCGCGCTCGCCACGACCCGCGAAATTGAGCTAGGTTCGCCAGAGATGCTTGGTCTTACGTAGACACATATCGTATCGGGATATCGGGCCGGGTGGCGTTGCCCAAGGTGCGTGATCCGGTCAAAGTCGTGGTACTAACCGCCAACCCGCCAACAACGTTATTGAATCTTTGCCGCTGGTCGCCACCGGACGCGCCCGGGTGGCATAGATTCCGAGCGCTCATTGCCTGAGGGCGCCGACGTCAGGAGTGTCAGATGAAGACACGATTCAAGCTCCGTTCGCGGCTGATTGCGGCTACCGCTGTAGCTGTCGTGCTCGCGCTAGCTGGCTGTACGACCTCGGGACACAGGCCGTCGCCGAACCCGTTCGGCACCAGCGTTGCCGCAAAGCAACCAGGTGGCACAGCGACGGTCGTCAACTTCGGCGCTGGCCCGAACTACGTTTTTCCGCTGTACTCGGCGCAGTATTTCAGTCAGACCAACATTGCTAATCTGCAGAATCTGCTGTTCCGGCCGCTCTACTGGTATGGCGTGGGAACTACCCCGAACATTAATTATCCGCTCTCGATCGCAAAGCCGCCGGTATTCTCTAACGGCAACCAGACGGTCACGATCACCCTCAACGACTACAAGTGGTCTGACGGCACGCCGGTGACGGCCCGGGACGTCGAGTTCTGGCACAATATGGTCAAGGCCAACAAAGAGAACTTCGGTGCTTACTCACCGGGCGGTTACCCTGACAACATCGTCAAGGCGAGCGTGCTCAATGACGAGACAATTCGGTTCGATCTTGATCGGGCATACGACGTAAACTGGTTTACCTATAACGAGCTATCTCAAATCACGCCGATACCACGACACGCCTGGGATAAAACATCACCAAACGGGGCGGTCGGCGATGTCGATCGGACCGCCGCCGGGGCGAAGCAGGTGTACGTATACCTGGATGGCCAGTCCAAGGACCTGTCCACGTACGCCACGAATCCGTTGTGGCAGGTGGTTGACGGCCCTTGGAAACTGAGTTCCTACACCGCGTCCAACGGAAACGTCAGCTTCGTACCGAACGCGAACTACTCGGGGACCACCAAGCCGACGCTGGAAAAGTTCGTCGAGAAGACCTTCACCAGCACCGACGCAGTGTTCAAGGCACTCCTCAGCGGCTCCGGTCCTGACGTCGGTTTCATTTCACCCGTCCAGCTGTCATCTCAGCCCTCACTAGTCCGCGTCGGCTACAAGCAGACCAATGCGTATAGTTTCGCCGTCAATTACGAGCTGCTCAATTTCAACAACCCGACTGTTGGCCCCTTGTTCAAACAGCTCTACATCCGTCAGGTGATGCAACTGTTGAACGACCAGAAGGGCAAAATCAAGAATTATTACAACGACCTCGGCGACGCTGGCTGCGGGCCTATACCGATCCGGCCGGCTAATAACTTTGCCGACAGCTACGCGAGTTCGTGTCCGTTCGCCTACGATCCGGTGAAGGCCGCCAGCCTGCTCACGGCGCATGGCTGGAAGGTCAAACGGGGCGGCGTCAGCACATGTGAGCGACCCGGCACCGGGCCCGATCAATGCGGCGCGAATATCCCGGCTGGTAAACAGCTGAAGATCGCCTTTACCTACACGACCGGCGGCATCGCATACCCGAAGACGATTGCCCAGATGAAATCCGATGCGGCCAAGGTCGGGCTCGATTACGAGCTCGACGGCGAGGACGGCAACACCCTCAACAGCAAAGTGCAAAGCTGCCAGCCGAGCGAAAATGCCTGCAGCTGGGAGATGGCCGACGGCAGCTGGGTCTACGCGCCCGACTACTACCCGACCGGCGAGACGCTGTTTCAGACCGGCGGCGGTTACAACCTCGGTAGTTACAGCGATCCGCAGGCCGACGCGTTGATTGCCGCAACAACTAAGCCCGGTGACTCGAAGAAGACCCTGGACGCTTACCAGGACTACCTCGTGCAGCAGATCCCGGTGCTGTGGCAAGAAAACACGTTCTCGCTGGACGAGGTGAAATCGAACCTGCATGGTCCGGAGCCGATCAATATCTTCGACAACATCACGCCCGAAGACTGGTACTTCACCAAGTAGCCGCGAATCAGGCGTCCGGGGCGACGCCGGGTTGAATCAGCGAGGGCGCACGCAGGGGCAGGTGACAGGCGGCCAGGTGACCGTTGTCCCCGAACGGTCGCAGTGGTGGCTGCTCCCGTTCGCAGATGTCTTCGGCCCGCTGACACCGCGTGTGGAAGCGGCATCCAGCCGGCGGATTGACTGCGGACGGAAGTTCGCCGCGCACGGCGATCCGGTCTCGCTGGCGGGAGCGGGTGGGGTCGGGAACCGGGATCGCTTGGATCAGGGCGGCGGTGTAAGGGTGCACGGTGTTGTCATAGACCGATGCGGTCGGGCCGATCTCGACGAGCCGGCCTAGGTACATGACCGCGACCCGATCAGCGAGGTAGCGCACCACTGACAAGTCATGCGAGATCATCACGTAGGTCAGCTCGTGCTCGGCTTGCAGACGGCGTAGCAGGTTGAGCAGTTGGGAGCGGATAGATATGTCGAGCGCCGAGACCGGCTCGTCGGCGACGATGAGGTCAGGGGTCAGCGCCAGCGCCCGGGCGATGCCAATACGCTGACGTTGGCCGCCAGAAAACTCGCGGGGGAACAACCGGGCCGCGCTCTCGGCCAAGCCGACGTCGGCCAGCAATTCCAGTACCCGGTCTCGTCGGCGGCCTCTGTCGGTCGCCTGAATAGCCAACGGTTCGGCCACGGTTGCTTCCACGCGCATCCGCGGATCGAGCGAAGCGTACGGATCTTGAAAGATCATCTGCAGGTCACGCCGCCTACGTCGAAGGCGCCGCCCCCGGAGCCGGAAGACGTCCTCGTCGCCGAACTGAATCGAGCCGGAGTCCGGGATCTCCAGCGCCACCATCATGCGACCGATCGTCGTTTTGCCGCAGCCGGACTCGCCGACCAAACCGAGGGTTTCGCCGCGGTAGACGTCGAGGGTGACGCCCGAGACCGCCTTGATAGACCCGCCCGCCCGACCTTGCCGTCCGGTCAGCCGGCTCCTCACCGGAAACTCCTTGATCACATCGTCCAAACGAAGGAGCACGTCAGCCGATCTGTTATTGGTTCGACTGGCAATCCCATGGCTGGGCGAACCACCGGTGGCCAGCGCCGGCCCGGTGTCAATCCGCGGGTGGACGCAGGCAAAACTGTGCCCGGGTTCCTCGTGCGTCATCGCGGGCAACTCCAACCGGCACTCCTCGGTCGCCAACTGGCACCGCGGTGCGAACCGGCATTGCTGGGTCAGCGCGCTGAGCTCGGGCGGCGAGCCAGGAATGCTGTAGAGGGTGGCGGCGGGATCTCGGTCGATGCGCGGCAACGACTCGAGCAATGCCTGGGTGTACCGATGCCGTGGCTGGGCGAACAGAGTGGCCGTATCGGCCTGCTCGACGATCCGGCCGGCGTACATCACCAGGACCCGGTCGGCGTGCGCGGCAATGATCCCCAGATCGTGAGTGACCAGCAGGATCGCCATCCCAAGTTCTCGCTTCAACCGTTCGATCAAGCGCAGGATCTGATCCTGGATGCTGGCGTCGAGCGCGGTCGTCGGCTCATCGGCGATCAGGAGCTTCGGTGAGCAGGCCAGCGCCATCGCGATCGCGGCTCGCTGCCTGAGTCCGCCCGATAGCTGATGTGGATAGCTGTCGATCCGTTCGACCGGCCGGGGCATCCCCGCCAGCTCGAGCAACTCGAGGGTTCGGGCGCGGACGTCCAGCCGTTTGGCCTGCTGGTGAATGATGATCGGCTCGGCGATCTGCCGTCCGATGGTCCGCGTCGGATTGAGCGAGTTCATCGGGTCTTGAAAGATCATGCCGATGTCGCGGCCCCGGATCTGGCGCATCTTGCGTTCCGGCAGCCGCAGCAGATCTTGCCCTTCGAGGCGAACGGAACCGCTGGTGATTCGGCCGGCCGGCGGCAGCAACCGCATGATTGATGAGCCCGTCATGGTCTTGCCGCTGCCGGATTCGCCGACCAGTCCGAGCGTCTGGCCGGCCTCGATCGAAAAGCTCACGTCGTCGACTGCATATATCGTCCGATCGGCCAGGACAAGCCGGGTCGAGAGCCGGTCTACTTCGAGCAACGCCATACGCAACTCCGAGCCGAAGGCGAATTCCTGGCCGATGGCGAGGAATCGCCGCCGACGGGTGGTCAACTAGTCAACGCCGTCCCGAAGCCTTAGCGTAGCGTCACGACCAGGCGCACAGGGGTGGGCCGGCAGGCGGGTCGCGGGTCGCGCGTCGGAGGACAATTGTTGTGGTTCCTCATTCGCCGGCTGGCCCAGTCGGTGACAACTTTGCTCGCCATCACGCTGGCTACCTTCATTCTTTTCCGCTTGCTCCCGGGGGGCATGACCGCGGCGCTGCTGCCGCCACGCACCTCCGAGGTGGTCAAGGCCCGGTTCGTTCATGACCAGGGTCTGGATCGTCCGATCATCGTGCAATTTGTTAACTATCTCGACCGCGTCTTCCTGCATTTCGATCTCGGATATTCCTACCGGCGCAATCAGTCGGTCAATTCCATCCTCGGTCACGACCTGCCCAAGAGCGCCATCCTGCTCAGCATCTCGACTCTGCTCGCGTTGATCATCGGCGTTTCCGCCGGTGTACTGCAGGCCTGGCGACGGAACACGCTCGAGGATCACCTGTTCACCGGATTCGCCTTCCTGTTGTATGCCACGCCCGATTACTGCCTGGGCATCGTGCTGATCGACATCTTCGCGTTACGGCTGCACTGGTTCCCGACCGAGGGCCCGCAAGGCAGCACTTGGACGTCTGCCTTCACCGAGTTGAATCACTTCGTGCTGCCGCTGGCCGCGGTCACGCTAACCAGCATCGCGGTGTTCAGCCGCTACGCGCGTTCGTCGACGTTAGACGTACTCGGCCAAGACTTCATCCGTACCGCCCGCGCCAAAGGTGCCTCAGGCCCGCGAGTGGTGCTCAGCCATGTAGTTCGCAATGCCTGCACTCCGATAATCACCCTGCTTGGGCTGTCACTGCCGAGCCTGTTCAGCGGCGCCATCCTGATCGAAACGGTCTTTAACTACCCTGGCATCGGATTGGAATCGTTCAACGCGGCGGTCAACCGCGACTATGCGGTGTTGCTCGGGATCACGGTCGTGCTTGGCTCGCTGACTGTGCTCGGCAACCTGATCGCCGACCTGGCTTACGTTTTGGCCGACCCGCGAGTGCGGCTGTCGTGAGTGAGCATCGCGGCGAGGAACGAGTGAGGAACGAGTGAGCAGCGCAGCGATTGGCAGCGATGAGCGCTGGCACGAAGCGCCGGTGGCTTCATGAGCGGCATCGGTGATGACGCCGGCGGCAGTGCGGCCAAGCGCTACCGCGGCCGTCGTCTGGAGATCACCCGCAGCGCGTTGTTCGGCACCACATTGAGCCGGATCGGTTTCGGTCTGCTCGTGGTGATCGTGCTGTTCTGCTTTCTCGGACCACATATCTATCCGACCGATCAGATCACGACCAACATTGAGGCCGTGCTCGATCCACCCAGCCGCGGGTACCCGGTTGGTACTGACCCCAACGGGTACGACGAACTCGGACGGCTCATGATCGGCGGGCAGGCCGCACTTAAGATCGGCTTGCTCTCGGCGCTGCTGGCTACCGTTTTTGGGGCCCTCTACGGTGCGATAGCCGGCTTCTTCGGAGGCTTTCCGGACGCCCTGATGATGCGCGTCGTCGACACGTTGCTGTCCGTGCCGGGACTGCTCATCTTGTTTGTCCTGGTGTCGATTTACCGTCCCACGTTCACCCTTCTCGTCATCGCCATCAGCATGTTCGCCTGGCTGGTACCCGCGCGGCTCGTGCGGGGCGAAACGCTGACGCTGAAGGTACGTGAATTCGTTCAAGCGGCGCGCATGATGGGTGCGACGAACACCCGGCTCATCTGGCGCCACGTGCTACCGAACGTCCTTGGCACGATCACCGTGAACGCGGCCTTTCAGGTCGCGGACTCGATCCTGGCCATCTCGGCCCTCAGTTTTCTCGGTCTCGGCGAGGCACCCCCCGCTACTGATTGGGGAACAATGCTCGACGACGGCGTTAGCTACCAGGCGACCGGGGCCTGGTGGCTCATCTATCCCGTGGGTGGTCTGATCATTCTCACCATCCTCGCGTTCAACCTCGTGGGTGAAGGGGTCGAACAGGCTCTGGCCGATCATCGGTAGGCCAACGGCGATCCGGGGTGGTGGCGGTCCAGGCGAATAAGGCCTCAGGACCCTGTGAATTTGTGCCCACAAGCATTGTTCTTATACAGGCAGTCGCTAAGCATGAGACCTACCCCAGGCCGCCACGCGGTGCCTGCTTTGACCGCACTGTCGTGGTGCGTTCTCGAAACGACGGGGGCCGATCGTGTGGGTACGTCAAACAGTTCATTTGCCACTCCTAGTAAACGCGGTCAACGCGCCGCCGGTCGACGGGCCGCATCCCGGGCTCACCGTTTTGCAAGCCAGTCCGCGAGCCTTCTGCGCCGGCGTCGAGCGTGCAATCCGGACGGTGGAACGAGAGCTCAGCCACTCCGAGGCGCCGGTCTACGTTCGCAAGCAGATTGTGCACAACTCGCATGTGGTGCGCGATCTTGAAGAGCGGGGCGCCGTCTTCGTCGATGAACTCGACGCGGTGCCAGAAGGAGCCACTGTGGTCTTCTCCGCGCACGGGGTTGCGCCCACCGTCTGGGACGCCGCTCGCGCGCGTCGATTGCGAGTCGTCGACGCCACCTGCCCGCTGGTGGCCAAGGTGCACGCCGAGGCCAGGCGGTTTGCGCAGCGAGGCGCCACGGTCATCTTGATCGGACACGCCGGTCACGATGAGATGATCGGCACCGTCGGCGAAGCCCCCGACCAGGTCGTAGTGGTGGAATCGCTCGAGGACATTGCCGAGCTGGACCTCACCGGACCGGTTGCCTTCCTGACCCAG
>JAOPUZ010000062.1 GCA_025966315.1 Frankiales bacterium
TGTCCCCCTCGTCGTCAGCGAGGTGAATCCGGCCGAGATCAAGAACGCGGTCAAGGGGATCATCGCCAATCCGAACTGCACGACCATGGCCGCGATGCCGGTGCTGAAGCCACTGCACGATGAGGCCGGCCTCATCCGTCTGATCGCGTCGACCTATCAGGCCGTGTCCGGTAGCGGGTTGGCCGGAGTCGAGGAGCTCGATTCGCAGATCCGCGACGTCTACGACCGGGCGACTGAGCTGACCCACGACGGCTCCGCGGTGCAGTTCCCGCCGCCAGTGAAGTACGTCCGTCCGATCGCGTTCAATGTGTTGCCGTTCGCCGGAAATCTCGTCGACGATGGCTCGTTCGAGACCGACGAAGAGCAGAAGCTGCGTAACGAGAGCCGCAAGATCCTCGGCATCCCCGACTTGAAGGTGTCTGGCACGTGCGTGCGGGTGCCAGTGTTCACGGGCCACTCGCTGTCCATGAACGCCGAGTTCTCCCGTCCGATCTCGGTGGCCCGGGCATTGGAGTTGCTGGCCGACGCACCGGGGGTGGTGGTGACCGAGGTCCCCAACCCATTGCTGGCGGCCGGCCAGGATCCGTCCTACGTGGGCCGCGTCCGGCAGGATTCGACGGTCGATGACGGTCGCGGACTGGCGCTGTTCGTGTCCAACGACAACCTGCGCAAGGGCGCGGCCCTCAACGCCGTCCAGATCGCGGAACTGCTGCTCCCCTAACCGCCCGGTTGTGCAACATCTGGCATCTGTGAGATGCCAGATGTTGCACAATTTGACCGGCACCGCACCCTGTGGACAACCGCGACCGCACCCTGTGGATGACCACCGGGTCGGGCGCCCGGATCGGCCAGAATCTGGTCATGAACTGGTTCGCCATTGCTCGTCGGCAAAACGGGGTGGTGTCCCACAGTCAGCTCGTGGCGGCCGGTCTCAGCCACGGCGAGCTGGACAGCATGGTTCGCCGCGGCGAGCTGAAGCCCCTGTATCCGGGTACCTATTTGCATGGCTCGTTGACGCCGACCTATCCGCAGCGGTTGCGGGCCGCGAGCCTGTGGGCCGATCCCGCCGTCGTGAGTCATCACTCTGCGGCGCGTCTTTTGATGCTGCCGGTGGACGTGTCGACCACGGTTATCCACCTGACCGTCGATGACCGGCGCTACCGACGAACACCGTCTGGCATCGACCTGCACCGGGTTCCCGTCGGCCCGGGCGAGATCACTTCGGTGCGCGGGCTGCGCGTGACCACCCGCGTGCGCAGCCTGGTTGACCTCTGCCGAGCTGAGTCGCCGGCCTTGGCGCGCAATCTGGCCGATCGCGGCATCCAACTTGGTTGGATCGAGCCTTCAGACCTCGTCCGCAGCGTCGCCGCCCACCCGGGCCGGACTGGTAATACGCAGCTCAGGGCGATCTTGGCCGGGATCGAGCCGGGTGCACACGCCGAGTCCGAGCGGGTGTTTCACCGGCTGCTCCGAAACGCCGGGGTTCGTGGTTGGCGCGCTCAGCACCGCGTCCGCGTCAGGGGGCGAACATGTCGGATCGACGTCGCGTTTCCGGAGCAGCGCTTGGCGATCGAGATCGACGGTCGGCGTTATCACGACGAGCTCTCGGATCGGTTCGAAGACGACCGAGCCCGGCAGAACGCGCTGGTGGCGGCGGGCTGGCGGGTGCTGCGCTTCACCTGGCGGCAGCTGACTGAGCGTCCGGACTGGGTACTCGGTCAGGTTCGCCAGCTGCTGGCGGCCTGATCGCCGGATTGCGCAACATATGGCATCTCGGAGATGCCAGATGTTGCACGATCGGAGGAAAGCTAGGCGGCTTTGGGTAGTTTGGCAGCTTTCGGATGCTTGCTGGCCTTGACCAGGCGCCGTTTGTGGACCGCGTATCCGTCAGGCAGGGTGCCTTCAGCCAGCATCCGGATCGGGCAGCGCGAGCAGCGCGGCTTGTCGGAGCAGCACTTCTTCTTCGGCTTCGGCACGCCGATCACTGTAGCAGTCGCTGATAAGGGTTGCCTAACCAAACTCAGTGGACGTTGACCATGCAACCGTGCGGATTCGGGGGTCAGATAGATTCTAGAAATGCCTTCGTCACGGTTTGTGGATCAGCTCAACGGCCAGATCGGCAATGAATTCGCCGCCCATCAGCAGTATGTGTCGATAGCCATTTATTTCGACGCGCTGACCATGCCGCAGACGGCCGCGTTCTTCTACCGGCAAGCCCTTGAGGAGCGCGACCACGCGATGATGATGGCGCAATACCTGATCGACTCGGACGCCGAAGTCGAAATCCCCGCGGTCGGGGCGCCGATCAGCAAATTCGGGTCGCTGGTCGCGCCGCTCGAGCTGGCCTTATCCCAGGAGCGCCGGGTCACCGAGCAGATCTCGGGCTTGATGTCGATCGCGCGAGCGGAACAGGACTTCGCCTCCGAACAGTTCATCCAATGGTTCATCAAGGAGCAGGTCGAGGAGACCGCCACGATGAGCGACCTGCTGGCCGTCGTGCGACGGGCACCGGAAAACATCGAGGCCATCGAGGATTACGTGCTGCGGGAACAGGGCAGCGAGGGCGCCGATCCAATGGCACCGCGGGTGGCCGGCGCGTAGCGCTAGACCGCGCGCAGCACCAAGGGCTGGCCGGCGCATAGCCCTAGCTCGCGCGAGAAAGGCGTCAGAACGGCAGCGGCGCGTTCCACGAGAACGGTTCGACGTCCTGAAGGACGCGACTCCGGCGCCGTCGACTCAGATGGTCGATGTACAAGATGCCGTCCAGATGCTCCGTCTCGTGGATGAAGCAGCGGGCCAGGAAACCGGTGCCGGTAAGGCGTAACGGCTCGCCGTGCTGATCCACGCCGGTGATGGTGACCTCGCGGGGCCGGGGCAACGGGGCGTACGGGCCGGGCACCGAAAGGCAGCCCTCATCACCGTCCTCCAGCTCGGCACTGGCGTGGCTGATGACCGGATTCACCACGTGGCCCTTGTAGAACTCGCCGCTTTCGTCGTGACAGTCGTAGACGAAGACCCGTTGACTCACTCCGACCTGCGGCGCGGCCAGCCCGACACCTTCGGCCAGGTACATCGTCGCAAACATGTCCTCGATGAGCTCGGCCAGTTCGGGTCCGAAATCGGTGACCGGGGCGGCTGGTCGATGCAGGACGGGGTCACCGGCAATGACCACCGGCCGGGTGCGGGCTTTCATGTCGCAGAAGTTTAGGGGCTGGCCCGACCTGAGCGCTGACCACCTATACCTGGGCGAAATTGGATACAGCAGGCGAACGTAGTACAGGCCCTATTTGGCGGTAAAGCACAGCCTAGTGTCATGACGCGGTTCGCTGCGTCCCGGCAGCCCGACGCGGAATGACGCGTGAGCCGGCAAACTGTGCCTTCCACAAAAGTTTCACAGCAACTTTACGTACATATTCCTGTCGGTTGCTGTACATCTTTAATTAGCTCTATTTTTCGGGGGCCAGACCAGGCCCGCGAAGTTTTGCTGTGCCGTCGAATCTCTCGTGCATGCACGCGTTTTGGGCAAGTCGGGGTCGCACAGATTGAGACATTCGGACGCTGGACCGTCCAGGACGCAGCCGTTAGGTTGTATTAACAATCAAAGGGGACTTGATATGTCACAAGCGCAAGACGATGCCGTAGAGGCCGACTCTACGAGCCATGTGGAGTACGACGCGGTCGTGGTCGGGGCCGGTTTTGCGGGGATGTATCAGCTTTACCGCTTGCGTGAGTTGGGTCTGACGGTCAAGGTCTTCGAAACTGGCGACGGCGTCGGCGGCACCTGGTACTGGAACCGCTACCCGGGCGCCCGGGTGGACAGCCCGAGCATGCAGTACTCCCTGTCGTTCTCATCCGAGATGGAACAGGAATGGGGCTGGTCGGAGGACTACTCACCGCAGTCCGACCTCGAGGGGTACGCCAACCACGTCGCGGACCGGTTCAACCTGCGCGATGACATTCAGTTCGGCACCAGCGTCACCGCCGCCACCTACGACGAGCCATCAGGCCGCTGGATAATCCATACCGATCGCGGTGACTGGGTCTCGGCCAAATACTTCATCACTGCCGCGGGCTGCCTGTCGGCGACGAACGTCCCGAATTTCAAGGGCATCGACACGTTCGAGGGCCAGTGGTACCACACCTCACGCTGGCCCCGCGAAGGCGTAGATCTGACCGGCAAGCGGGTCGGCATTGTCGGCACCGGTTCGACCGGCATCCAGGCGATTCCGAAGCTGGCCGAGCAGGCCGATCAATTGTTCGTCTTCCAGCGGACACCGAACTACAGCCTGCCGTCGAACAACAAGCCGATGGACCCGGACTTCGAACGGGACTGGAAAGAGCGCTACTCCGAGCATCGGCACAATGCGCGGGTCTCGCCCGGTGGCGCCGAGGTAATCGCGTACCCCGAGGTGTCGGCTCTCTCGGTGAGCGAAGAGGAACGAAATCGCGTCTACGAAGCGGCCTGGAACCAGGGTGCTTTCACGATGCTGCAGTCCTTCACGGACCTCATGACGAACATCGACGCCAACGACACCGCGGCTGAATTCGTCCGCAACAAGATTCGGGCGACGGTCAAGAACCAGGAGGTCGCCGAGCTGCTGGCCCCCAAGGACTACCCGATCTTCACCAAGCGCATCTGTGTCGACACCCATTACTACGAGACCTACAACCGGGACAACGTGACCCTGGTGGACGTTAAGACGAACCCGATCGAAGAGATCACGCCGACCGGGGTAACCACCAGCGCGGGTTCTTACGACGTCGATGTACTGGTATTTGCGACCGGATTCGACGCTATGACCGGTCCACTGTTCCGTATGGGCATTGTCGGCAAGGGTGGCCTGTCTCTGAAAGAAAAATGGGAAGCCGGCCCGCGTACGTATCTCGGCATTTCCACCGTCGGATTCCCCAACATGTTCATGATCACCGGCCCGGGTAGCCCGTCGGTGCTGTCGAACATGACTACGTCAATCGAGCAGCACGTCGACTGGATCACCGACACGATCAAGTACCTCAAGGAACATGATCTGCAGCAGATCGAGGCCAAGGCCGATGCCGAGGACGCCTGGGTGGATCACGTCAACGACGTGGCCGACATGACCCTCTACAAGCGGGCCAACTCCTGGTACATCGGTGCCAATATCCCTGGTAAGCCAAGGGTGTTCATGCCTTACGTCGGCGGAGTCGGGGCCTATCGTGAGAAGTGTGACGAGGTAGCGGCCAAGGATTACGAGGGCTTCGCGCTCAGCTCCTGACCCAGGTACTCGCCTCGTGGCGAGTGGATAGTTGTATCGATGGCGGTTGGTCGCAGCACCTGCGACCGGCCGCCATCGTTGTCTGTAAGCCCCGGCCTTCGACGGCCCTTTCTGTGATTGCCAGCTGGAATTCCAAGCAGTATTGACGGCCCAAGAGATGCGTGGTTAAACTCACTCCGCGTCGACGGTTGCGATATTGCGAACGTCGTTCGAATCGCTCGGGCATACATGATCATCGTGGTCGACCTCGCCGGTAGTGGCGCCGTGGGACACGATTCGAGCTGATTTATCCAGAGGTCTCGGCAACTGAGATCTCCCCTTTCCTGAGGCCTCCGCATCCGAGGCCAGCTCATCCGGGACCTCGGCAACGGAGGTCCCCGCATCCAGGGTTTCAGCAGCTGGAACCCGTGCGATCAAAACAACGCGTGGCCTGACTCGCTTGAGCCTGCGCGTGTCCGGGTCCTTTCGCCCAAGGCGAGAGCTCTCCCGGGCTGTTGCTCTCAATGACGCCCAGAATCAGACCGGAAAGCGTTCAAGCCGTATGTACGGCTATTCGCCGACCTATCTTGAAGGGAATTGTGGATGCGGCATCTCGCGGCAAAGTATGTGGTGGACGGTAATCCGTGTCAGTAATCGAGGGAATCAAAGAAGAAGCTCCTTGCCCCGATCCCGTATCGAAAGCAATTCTGGAAGTCTCGGGATTGACCGTGCGATTCGGTGGTGTAACGGCGGTGCGCGAGGCGTCGATTGCGGTGGCGGCGGGACAGTGCTGTGGACTGATCGGCCCGAATGGCGCCGGCAAGACCACCCTCTTCGACGCGATTGCCGGGCAGAACCGGCCAGCCAGTGGACGCATAACCTATTCCGGGCAAGACATCAGTAAGCGAGGCGCGCTCTGGCGTAGCCAGCACGGCATCCGCCGGACCTTTCAGCGACAGCAGATCTTCCCAGGCCTTTCGGTCGAGGACAACATCCTGGCCGCATTGGAATGGGACGAGGGCGGACCGCTCGCCGACTTGTTCGCGCTGCCGTCCCGGCGCCGCAAGGAGCGGGCTCACCGGGCCGAGATCGAGGACCTGCTCGACCGTTGCGGGCTGTACCCGGTACGGCGCGACCCGGCGTACGGGCTGCCGCTCGGGCGGGCCCGCATGCTCGAGTTCGCCCGGGCCATCGTCACCAAGCCGAACCTGGTGCTGCTGGACGAACCGACCTCGGGTATGGAAACAGCCGATGTGGAGCGGCTCTCTGGGTTGCTCGAGCCGCTATTGAACGAACAACAATGCGGAATATTACTCGTCGAGCACGATATTGATTTCGTCATGAGTCATTCTCAGCAAGTCTATGTGATGCATTTAGGCGAGGTAATTGCGTCGGGATCACCGGCCGAAGTGCAAAGCCACGACGAGGTCGTACGAATCTATCTGGGAAGCGTATCGGCGGACGGCGAGTCGGATGCTGACGGAAGAAGGTCCTCCTCATGAATCAATTCATCGGACTGATCATTTCGGGGCTGGTGGGCGGGGCGCTCTTCGCCATGATCTCGGTGGGGCTGGTAACGACCTACATCACCACCGGGATCTTCAACTTCTCGCAGGGTTCGGTTGCGTTCGCGTGTGCATTCGCCTTCATGGAACTGCACCTGGCCGCTCACATACCGACAATCGCGAGCGCGGCCATCACGGTGCTGATCATTGCTCCGGCCATGGGAATCGGCTTGGAGGCATGGGTATTCCGGCACCTGTCGCGGGCGCCCGAGCAAGCACGCATCGTGGGCACCGTCGGACTGGCGCTGGCCATCCCGGCCGCCGTGCAGATCTGCCTGACCGAGGTCACGCATATCCCTGGGGCGCACGTGATCGCCCCGGCGGTGTCTAACCCGATCGCCCTCGGCCCGACGCCGACCAGATCCTGGAATCTGGGCCACGGCATCCTTTTCAATTCAAATCAGCTCATCATTCTGGGATTCGCGGCCCTTACCGCGCTGGCGTACTGGTACATCCTCAAGCACACCCGTATCGGGCTGGAAATGCGAGCCGCGGTCGACGGTCACCAGCTCGCCCGAATACGTGGCGTCAAGCTGGCCCGGGTATCGCGTTACGCGTGGATCATGTCCTTCATTTCGGCCGGCCTGGTCGGAGTGTGTGGTTCGATTCTGCTCGGCCTGGGCAGTGACTCCTACCTGGTGTTGCTGTTCGTCTCGGCGGCCGCGGCCGTCATCGGTGGCTTGCGCTCGGTGCCGTTGGCCTTTGCTGGCGGCCTGATCCTGGGCGTGCTGGAGAACCTGGTCAGCGGTTACGTGCAGCGCGGCCCGTTGGCTCAAGTGGCCGGGCTTGGCTCGGCCGCGCCATTCGTCGCCCTGCTCGGCGGTCTCTGGCTGATGAGCCGCCGTCGGGGCCGGGTGGCCGGCACCGCCGCCGCGGCCTCGGACGCGCCCGTTGCGCTGATCCCACCGGCCAAGAGTTGGCGCAATCGCACCGGGTTTCTCGTCCTGGCCGTGGTTGCTGTAGTTGTCTACTATTCCGTCGGCGAGTTGTGGCAAGGCGTGTTCAACCAAGGGCTGGCCATGTCGGTCATCTTCCTGTCGTTCGTGGTGTCCACCGGCCTCGGCGGCATCGTCACCCTCGGACAGGCCGCCTTCGTTACCTGCGGTGGATTGCTGGCCGGTTGGTTCAGCGGCAGCTATGGCTTTCCTTTGTGGCTGGCGGCCATCTTCGCTATCGCCGCCGCCATCGTCGCCGGAGTCCTGGTGGCTTTGCCCGCGATCCGGCTCAGTGGCTTGCAACTCGCGCTGGCCACGTTGGCCCTGGCATATATCTTCGACCAGCTGATCTTCGAAATCCCCGCGGTGGGCAACCAGGCCAACGGTTGGTTCCTGGCCCGTCCGCGGATCGGGTCGCTGTCCTTCCACGCCGAATCCCGTTTCGGCATCGTGCTGTTCCTGGCCTTGCTGATCGTCATCGTGCTGGTCCGCAACTTCGAACTGTCCCAGACGGGTCGTAGCGTATTGGCCACCCGCGGGTCGCGGTGGGGCGCGGCGTCCAGTGGCGTGAGCATTGTCAAGGCCAGGCTCATTGTGTTCGCCGTATCCGCCGCGATCGCCGCGGTGGGCGGGTTGCTGCTCGGGCAGACCCTGACTGAGGTCACGGCTGCGTCCAATCCGCCGCTCAGCGCGCTGTTGTGGGTCACCATCGTGATCACGATCGGTATCCGGCGCCCCGCCGGGGCCGTGCTGGCCGGCATGAGCTCGTCGATCTTCCCGCAGCTGCTCGGCTACCTCACGACCTCGACGCAGTGGCCGGCTCTGCTCTTCGGGCTCGGCGCGGTGGGGTTGGCTCAGAACCCCGGTGGGATTCTGGAATTGCACCGGGCGCAATACCACTGGGTCGTCCGGCACGTTGCCCAGGTTTGGGATCGCCATCGTGGTGGTGGGCTGGTGCTCGCCACCGCTGGGGCGCCGGTCGACTTTGCCGCGACACCGGTGGTCGATGGGGCCCAGCTCAACGGCAGCGATGCGGCGAGACGGACGCATTCGGCCGACCGGCAACGGCAGGCGGACAACGGTGAATTGCCGGCGCTGTTCGTCGAGAATCTACGCGCCGGTTACGGCGAACTGGAGATCCTGCACGGCGTGAATCTGTCGGCCCGCGGCGGCAGCATCACCGCATTGTTCGGTATGAATGGCTCCGGCAAATCGACCCTGTGCTCGGTCCTGGCCGGCACCGTCGACGCGCGCGAGGGCACTGTGTTCCTCAACGGGCAGGACGCGAGCGATCTGGGCGGCGTGGACCGGTTGCGGAGCGGGCTGTTCGTGGTGACCGAATCGCGCAGCATCTTTCCGGGGTTGACCGTGGAGGACAACTTGCGGCTCACGCTGCGGACGTCGGCCGAGATTTCCAAGGTGCTGGCGCTGTTCAAGGAATTGCAGGCTCGACGCGATACGCCGGCGGGCATGCTTTCCGGCGGTGAGCAGCAGTTGCTGGCGATGGCGCCGGCGATGGTGTTGGCGCCGCGGATCCTGGTTGCCGACGAGCCCACCTTGGGGCTGGCTCCGCAGGCGCGTGAGCGAATTCTTGGTCTGTGCCAGGCCTTACGCGATCGGGGTACGGCCGTGCTGCTGATCGAAGAGCGGCCCGGCGAGGTGTTCGACATCGCCGACGACGTGGCCCTCATCCGGCTGGGCCGGATCGAATGGCAACGGCCGAGATCCGAGGTGTCCGCTCAGACCCTCGTCAATTCGTTCCTATCTGTAACGACCTGATTAGTCAGCTAGGCAAGCAAGCCGGCCAGCCCGCGGACTTCGCCGGCGGCAGCTCGTGGGGGTACACCGACAACTGCGAAAGGTGCACGCGAAATGAGATCATGGAATGCGCAGAGAAGAACGACCCTGTTGGCGGTATCGGCGGTGGTGCTGCTGACCGCGGCTTGCAGCAGCGCGAACAAACAGACGGGTGACAGCGGGGTCAGCGGAGGCGGCGGCAGCGCCAACAATTCCTCGCGCGGGGTAAGCGACGACTCGATCAAGATCGCGGGTGACCTGTCCGAGACGCTCGGCGGGAATCCGACGGGGAACGCCGACGTCGACCTCGGCACCAAAGCCCGGTTCTACGTCACCAATCAGGCTGGCGGTATCAACGGTCGCAAGATCAATTACATCGGTTCGGTCGATGACGGCGGCTCAGCCGCGACCCTATTGGCCAACGTCCGCAAACAGGTTCTCGATCAGAAGGTATTCGCCATCTCGCCGTTCGACACCTATGCGCCGGTGGATGCGTCATTCTTCAACGATCAGAGCGTTCCGACCTTCGGCGACATCATCAGCTATGCCGCCTGCGGTTCGAAGTGGTTCTTCGGCTCCGACGGCTGTGTGGAGAATCCGACCTTTGCCGAGACGACGTCGGTGGCGGCTATCGCCCAATACATGACCGGCAAGGCGCCAGACCCGACGACCGGCGCCATCACCGCCCCGGTTGCCAGCGACAATCCACCGCCGGCCGGCAACAGCTACGCGGTGATCACGTCGTCCAACCTGGCCCAGATCATCCCGACGCTGAAGGTCGCGGCCAAGCATGTGGGCTGGGATGCCTGTGACTACAACGCCACCGTGCCGCCGTCCGGCGTCACGGACTTCTCATCGTTCGCCGGCAGCATCATGCGCAGTTGCGATGGTGGCAAGGGCCCGAGCGTGATGTTGTACGTACTGCCGAGCACCCAGTACAACGTCAATATGCTGCGCGCCATGCGCGGTCTCGGCTGGAAAGGCCAGGCCGAGTTCGCCGGCTTCGACCCGGCTTCGCTGCAATCGGCCGATCTGGCCCCTACCCTCGAAGGTTCGATCTACTACGACGACGGGGTCGGCTTCGAAGGGCCGGACAACAAGGCGACGTACGACCAGATCCGGTCCGCGCTGGCCGGTGTCGGCAAGCCGGGCACCACGATCTCGCAGGGAATTCTGGCTGGTTGGCAAAGTGCGGATCTGATCGTGCAAGGCCTGACCAAGGTGGGCAAGGACCTGACCCCGGCCAACCTGGACAAGGTCTTGAACTCCGGTTGGGACACCCCGGGGATTGCCGGGTTCAGTTCGGCGCTGTCATTCCCGACGTCGCACACCCACCCGGCGCCGTGCTGGAACATCGCCAAAGTCGAAAGCGGCAAGTACGTGCAGGCCACGACGTTCACCTGCGGGCAGGTCTTGAACAGTAAGACCGGCGCGGTCGTCAGCGGCGGCGCAGCAAAGTGATTCGGTAGACCATGACGGACTATCGATGGGCAGCGGCGCGGTGAACAGGAAACCGGTGGGCCGTGCCGTTGCCCGGCAAAGGAGTCGGAACCCAATGAACGGTATTAGCGACGATGTCGCCGCGCCCAACCAGTCCCTCAAGGGAATCCGGGTGCTCGATTTCACCTGGAACGTGGCCGGCCCGACCTGCACCAGAATATTGGCCGCACTTGGCGCGGAAGTCATCAAGGTGGAATCCCATACGATGCCCGATCCGATACGAAGGTCGCCGGCCGCGGCCGGCTTCTTCGCGAACCTCAATCTCGGTAAGCGCAGTTTCACGGTGGACGCGAAATCCCGCGAGGGGCATGAACTGCTCGAACAATTGGTGGCCGAGTCTGATGTGGTCGTGGAATCCTTCGCCAGCGGGGTGCTGGCCAGCTGGGGTTTCAGCTACGACAAGCTGGTTGCGCTGTCGCCGAACGTCATCTACGTGAGCGTCACCGGGTTCGGCCACACCGGGCCGTACCAGAGCTACGTGACGTACGGGCCGACGGCGCAGGCGTACAGCGGGATGACCCATTCATCGGGCAAGCCGGGTCGACCACCGGCCGGCTGGGGCTATTCCTACCTCGATGTCTTCACCGGCTCCATGGCCGCGGCCTGGACGTTGTCGGCCATTCACAAAGTGCGATTCCGTGGCGGTGGACCGCAACGGGTGGACGTGTCGCAGGTGGAAACCGGTCTGTCCATGTTGGGCGAACTGATGTTGGACGCCCAGCTCAATGGCGCCGATCATCGCCGGCCGGGGTTCCCGCCGGGCAACCGGGCGGTGTGGCCCGGGGACAACACCACCGGCGGCGCCCGCGGTGAGGTCGGCGCTCCCTACGGCATCTACCGGACGGCCGGCAAGCCTGAGGACGCGTTCTGCGCCATCGCGGTCCTCAGCGACGAGGAGTGGATCCGGCTCCGTGCCTGCATGGGCGACCCGGAGTGGGCCATGTCGCCCGCGCTCGATTCGACCACCGGGCGGATCGCGGCTCAGGAGCAACTCGATCGGCGAGTGGGGGAATGGACGATAGGAATCGACAAGTACGAGTTGATGTCCCTGCTCACGGCGGCTGGCGTCCGAAGCGGACCAGTGCAGAGCGGGCGGGAGCGTATGGACGTCGACCCGTCGCTGGCCGCGCGGGCAGTCTTCCCGAAGATGTCGCTGGCCGATATCGGCGAGCACCGGTTCGAGTCCATCCCGATCCGGATCGACGGCAAGCGGATCGCGTCACCGCCGACCTGGCCGGTGATGGGCGCGGACACCGCGGACATCCTGCGGGACCTGCTCGGTCTGCCCGAAACCGAGATCGCCCGGTTGGCGGCCCAGGGAATCACCGATCGGCCCGCGACCGGTCGGAGTACCCGGGCGGTCAAGGCCAGACCCCGAAACCTCGCCGCGATCCAGGAGACCTCGTGACTGCGGTCAGCGGGACGCCGAACCTCGTGCCGACGCGTAAGTTGGCCGGTCGGGTCGGACCGTTGAGCGGCATCGTGGTGGTCGAGGTCGGTGGTGTCGTGGGGGAGTACGCCGGCCGGTTGCTCGGCGAGATGGGTGCGTTGGTCATCAAGGTCGAAAGCCGCCAGGGCAGTCCCAGCCGGCTGACCGGGCCGTTCGCGGTAGGAGCCGGTTGGCACAAGGCCAGCCTTTCGTTCGCGGCGTTGAACGTCACCAAACTGTCCATCGCGCTCGACCTGGATTCCCAGGACGGACTCGACCTGCTTCGCCGGTTGGTCGGGCGAGCCGACGTCGTACTGGAATCGCAGGACGACATCCGGCTGCTGGACGGCCAGCTCGCGGCGCGCCTGGAGGCCTGGAATGCCAAGGCAATCCATTGCCTGGTATCACCGTTCGGCGAGGAGTCGCCGTGGGCCGGTGGCCTCTGGTCCGAACTCACGGCGGTTGCGCTCGGCGGCATTGCCGGGGTGTGCGGCTACGACGACGACCCGAGCGGCATTCCCTGGCCGATCGCGCCGGTCGGCCTGCATTCTCGTTATGCCGGTGGCGTCCTGGCCGTGATCGGGGTGATTGCCGAACTACTCGAGCGGCACACGGCGCAGGCCGGTGCGCGCAGCGTCGAGGTCGCCTTGCACGACGCGCTGGCCGTGTCCACTGAGGGGGCGGTGCCGTCCTGGGAATTCAGCCACGAAGAGGTACACCGGCACACCGGGCGGCATGCCGGCGCGACGGATTCCCCGGTCTGGACCGTGTTGTGTGGTGATGGCAAATACCTGTGCGCATTGCCGTTGTCCATGAACGATCGGCGTTTCGCGGAATTGCTGGACTGGTTGGGTAGCGAGGGCAGCGAAGGCGACCTGTGCGATCCGCGTTTCCGCGATGCCGCTACACGGGATGCCGAAATGCCGCACATCATGGATGTCGTGGGCAAGTTCTGTCTGAAGCGCAACAGCCAGGAGATCTTCCTGGAGGCGCAACGGCGCAGATTGCCGTGGGCTCCGATCAATACCGCCGCCGAACTGCTCAGTGACCCGCACCTGATCGACCGCGGGTTCTTCGTGGAAGCCGACTCCGCACTTTACGGAAAGGTCACGTACCCGGGTGTTGCGTTCAAAGGAATGCCCGCGGTTTATGAGACGGAGGGCCTCGATTTTTGTCCACCGGAGCTGGGTCAGGACGCGCGGGCCGTCCTGGAATGGCTTGGTCTGTCCGAGGACCAGATCCGCTCGCTGATCCTGGCCGAATCGATCTAGCCGTAGCCCGACGAAAGACCGACGAAAGACCGACGAAGAAGCCCGTTAAAGCCCGACACCGTCAACGAAATGAATCTTGGACGAAGGATGTGAAGAGATGGGATTTGCTCCGCTAGCGGGCACCCGAGTATTGGATTTCTCCTGGAATGTCGCCGGTCCCACGGCAACGAAGGTGCTGGCTGCACTAGGCGCGGATGTGGTGAAGGTCGAATGGCCGACGCGGGCCGACCCGGGCCGGGCCCTGGCGTTCTCACCATTTCAGGAGGGCGTCTTCGACAGCAGTGGATTCTTCAGCACGGTGAATATCGGTAAGCGGAGTTTCACCGTCGACCCGACCAGCGCGGCCGGTCATCACATCGTCGATGAGCTGCTGGGGCATTGCGACATCGTCGTGGAATCTTATTCACCGCGGGTCATGTCGGGCTGGGGGTGGACCTTCCAGCGAATGCTGGAGTTGAATCCAAACATCATTTATCTCAGCGTGTCGGGGTTCGGGCATACCGGTCCGGAAAGTGCCTACGTCTCCTACGGTCCCACCGCCCAGGCGGCCAGCGGTGTCACCGCGGCCTCCGGCGAACCCGATCAGCCGCCGGCCGGTTGGGGGTATTCATACCTCGACGTGATGACCGGCTATCAGGCTGCGCTGGTGACGGTGGCAGCCCGCTCGCGGCAACTCGACGGGCACGCCGGCCAACGGCTGGATGTGTCGCAGGTCGAGGTCGGGGCCGCGATGCTGGGGCCGATCCTGATGGATTGCGGCCTGAACGGCACGGTCACGCACGAGGCGCTGTTCCCGCCCGGCAACCGCGCTCAATGGCCGGAAAGCACGGTCGACGGGTACCGCTACGAGCTCGGCGCCCCCTACAACCTGTTCCCGACCAATGATCCGGGCCACGACGGCTTCTGCGCGATCACCGTGCTCAACGAATCGGAATGGCAGGCCTTGAAGGCGGCGATGGGAAAGCCCGATTGGGCCGAGGACGAGAGATTCGCCGACCTGGATAGGCGGCTGGCCAATCAGAACGAGCTCGACATGCGGTTGGGCGAATGGACGCGGCTATTCGGGAAGTACGAATTGATGGCGTTGTTGCAGGCGGCCGGCGTCCGGGCCGGCGCGCTGCAGACCGGCCGGGACCGCCTCGATCGTGATCCTGCCCTCGCCTCGCGCCAGGTGTTCCAGCGGCTCAACCACGACGTGCTGGGCGAGCACCGGTTCGAATCCTTGCCGGTACACGTGGACGGAAAACCGCTGGAGCTGTACCCGCGGTGGCCGATCCTGGGCAAGGACACCGAGACAGTGCTGGCCGAACTGGGTGAGAGCGCCGACCAGATCGCCGAGCTCGCCAAGTCCGGTGGTATCTGGCCGCCGGATATAGCCCGACCCATTTACACCAAAGAGACCACGTCATGACCGCGACCACCAGCCCCCGCCCGCGACCGGGCGGACCGGGCGGACCGGGGGGAGAGGCGGGATCGGCGGGGTCGGCGGGGTCGGCGGCGCAAAGTCGCACCGACACGTCGCCGCTGACCGGCGTCCGAGTGCTCGAGATCGACGACGGGTTCGCTGGCTATGCCGGCAAGGTCTTCGCCGACTTCGGCGCTTCCGTGGTCAAGGTCGAACGCCCGGGCGGTGCGTTACAACGCCGGAGCGGGCCCTTTTACCGCGCCGCCGACGGTAATGAATACAGCCTTCCGTTCGCTTATTACAACGCCGGCAAACAGTCCGTCCTGCTCGACCTGCCGGACGCCGGACGACCGGATGCCGACCGGCCGGATGCGGACCGGCCGGATGCGGACCGGCCGGATGCCGAGGTCGATGCTGACGCGATCGCTCAGCTGGAGCGGCTTATCGCCGGGGCCGACGTGGTCCTGGACGGGATGAGCGGTGGCATCACCGCCACGCTCGGCTTGTCGTCCGAGCGGCTGGCAGAATTGCGGCCCGGGCTGATTCACGTGGTGATAACGCCGTTCGGGTTGACCGGCCCGTGGCGGGATTACCTCAGCTCCGACCTGGTCGCGCTCACACTGGGCGGCGTCACTGCCCAGACCGGCTATGACTCGGTCAATGGACGGCCCGGCCAGCCGATTAGCCCGACCGGCGGTCAATCCAGCCATTTCGTCGGCGTGCTCGCGGCCATCGCCACGATCGCGGCATTGCGCGAACGGCGGGACCGCCGCGCTGAAGACGTCCTGACCCTGGATTTCTCGGTGCACGACTCGGTCGCGGTGTCCACGGAGTCGTACGTCTCGATGTGGGAATTTGGCAACCTGGAGGGATTCCGGCACACCGGACGGCACGCCAGCGGCATTTTCACCAACCCGGCCTGGCAATTCCGGTGTGGCGACGGCGCCTATGTGTGCGCGCTGACGCTGTACTTGAATGACCGCCGGTTCGCGGCATTGCTCGATCTGTTCGACAAAGCCGGGTTTTCGCACGGCCTGGCCGACGAACGCTACGCCACTCAGCGCCAACGGGACCCGATCATGAACGAGATCGTGAACGAGATTGCCCGGTTCTGCAAACAACATTCGGCCGATTACATCTTCGACGAAGCCCAGCGCCGGCAGTTGCCTTGGGCCAAGGTGCGCTCGCCGGAGGACATCGCTGCCGACGCGCATCTCGCGGCCCGGGGGTTCTTCACCCCCGTTGAGCTGTTCCCCGGGGAGCAGGTTCCGTTTCCGGGTATGCCGTGGCAGGGCCTGCCCTCGGCGCTGCTCGCAACGGATGCGAATGCGCACGTCCCACAACTCGGTCAGGACACCGAAGCCCTGCTAAACCAAGAAGGATGGAGAGCACTATGAGCGTCCCTGGAACGGTTCCCGGTCGCCAGCCCGTGATTGCGGGTTTGGGCATTACGGATATGTCCAAACGGGTCTACGGAAAATCCGCTTCCCAGTTCGCGGCCGATGCGGTGCGCTTGGCCGCCGCGGACGCCGGATTGGCGGTATCGGAAATCGGTGGCCTGTTGACCAATGCCGGTATCAGCCGGGCCCTGGGCATGAGCCTGGCCACCGACCTGCAGATGCGCGACCTGCGGATGCTGTCCGAGATCCAGTCCTACGGGGCGTCGGCCGGTGCGATGATCCAGTACGCCTCGATGGCGGTGGCGGCCGGCATGGTCGACTCGGTGGCGTGCGTATTCGGCGACGCACCGTTGGAACCCAACCTCGGTGCCGGCAGCGGGGCGTACGGCGGCGCGGGCCGTCAGTCGGTCGGCTACTCGGGCATCCAGTCCGCCAGCGGCATCGGATCAGCGCCCACCGGTTATGCGCTGGCCGCCAGTCGCCACATGGATCGGTTCGGCACCACGACTGAACAGTTCGGTGCGGTTGCCGTGTCCTCGCGCGAATGGGCGATGAAGAATCCGCTGGCCCAGATGCGGGATCCGCTCACCCTAGCGGACCATCAGGCTTCCCGGATGATCACCGAGCCGTTCCACCTCTTCGACTGTTGTCTGGTCAGCAACGGGGCGATCGCCGTCATCGTGACCAGCGCCGATCGTGCCCAGAGCCTGCGTCAACCGCCGGTCCACGTCCTCGGCTGGGGCCAGACCCACCCGGGTTACCCGCTGGAACGGGGCAGTGAATTCGGCATTGTCTCCGGCGCCGCAATCTCCGGTCCCGAGGCGATGAAGATGGCGGGTATCTCGCTGTCGGACGTCGACGTCGCCGAGATCTATGACTGCTTCACGTTCACCACCATCATTTCGCTGGAAGATTACGGATTCTGCGAAAAGGGTGAGGGTGGCGCCTTCGTCGCCTCCGGGGCCATCGGGCCAGGCGGTGACTGCCCGACCAATACCGGTGGCGGCCAGCTTTCTTCGTACTACATGTGGGGGATGACGCCATTGTCGGAGGCGGTCATTCAAGCTCGAGGCCAGGGTGGCGAGCGGCAGGTACCCAAACATGACGTCGTGCTCGTCAGTGGTAACGGCGGTATTTTGCAGCATCATTCGACCCTCATTCTCAGCCCGCATGATCACAGCTGATCCGGCCGATTCCAGCTACAACGAAAGGACATTCTCATGTCGGTAGGTATCGTGCTGCGCGACGCGCAGTCCGCTGACTTCTTCGACGCAACCGCAGCGGGCCGGTTACTGGTCAAGCGCTGTCAGAATTGTGGACACGTCAGCCAGGCCAGTACCGAAATGTGTCCGCAGTGCGCTTCGGTCGATCTCACGTTTGCCGACAGCGCCGGCGAAGGCGTGATCGTGGCCTGCGGTGTGGTGAACGGACGATCCAAGGACGGTACGCCGCCCTCGCGCACCGTGGTCGGCATCGTCGAACTGGACGAAGGCCCCTGGATCTACACCCAGTTCGTCGACATCGATCCAGACGCGGCCAAGATCGGCCTGCGGGTGCGGGTCGCTTTCGAGCAGCCGGAGGGTGGCGAGGCGATCCCGGTCTTCACGATCTGACGCCTGCGACCCCCGCGAGTCTCAAGATTCTGGGAGTCGTCCGGTCGGCTGGACCACCGGAGGACTCCCAGAATCGGCTGTGAGTGACGGGGGCGGGCGCGGCTGACCGTGTCCGGACGGACGTGTGGCAGGCTCGAAAAGATGTGGGCCTTGCTCGGGATCGCGGGTGCCCTCAGCGTCCTCACCGGCTGGCTGCCGCGCGAGCAGGCCCACGAGGTGGCCATCACTCGGGCCGGCCCGGTGCTCGCGTTCCTGGTGGCGATCACGGTGTTAGCCGAATTGGCTGACCGGGCCGGCGTGTTCGAGGCCGCGGCCGGGGTGTGCGCGCGGACCGCCCGCGGGTCCACCGTCCGGCTGTTCCTGCTCATCGCCGTGCTGGGCACCATCACGACGATCGGCATGAGCTTGGATACCACCGCCGTGCTGCTCACCCCGGTGGTGCTGACCTTGACCGATCGACTGGGGCTGCGGCCGTTGCCGTTCGCGCTGCTGGCGGTGTGGCTGGCGAACACGGCCAGCCTGCTGCTGCCCGTGTCGAACCTGACCAACCTGCTCGCGGTCAGGCACCTGGACCTCAGCGCCACCGCCTTCGCCGGGCGAATGGCGCTACCGGCGCTGGCCGCCGTACTGGTCAGCGTGGCCTACCTCGGCTTCCTGTTCCGCCGGGATCTGGCGACTCGCTATACGCTGCCGGCCGGCCGGCCGGCGCCGGATCGGTGGACGTTCTGGGTGTCGGCCGTCGCCTGCATCGCGCTGGCCCCCGGGGTGTTGCTCGGCGCGCCGCCGTGGGCGGTTGCGGTCCCGGCGGCGGCGGTGACCGGCTTGGTGTTCGCGATCCGGCGCCGGTCGGAGTTGTCGTTGGGCCTGCTGCCCTGGCGGATCGTGGTGTTCACCGAGGGCCTCTTCCTGCTGGTCACCGCAATTGCCCGGCACGGTGGTACCCGCGTTCTCGCGGACGTGATCGGGCAGTCCACGCTGGGGACGGCCGCGACGGCGGCCGCGGTGAGCAACGCCGTGAACAACCTGCCCGCCTACCTTGCGGTCGAAACCGCCGTGCCGGACGGACGAACGACCCAGCTGCTGGGCGCTTTGCTCGGTACCAACTCGGGGCCGTTGATCCTGCTGTGGGGCTCGCTGGCGACGCTGCTGTGGCGGGAACGGTGCCGCGCACGCGGCGTCCAGGTCAGCGCCTGGACCTTCGCCAAGGTTGGCCTCGGTGGCGTGCCGCTGGTAATCGTGGCGTCCTGGGCGGCGTTGCTCGTCACCAGCTGACGTCCACGGCCGAACAGTCCTACGGAAGCGGCGCTATGGCCTCGTGCCAGTAGGACTTTCGATGAGGTTTAGTCGTTGGGCGAACGGGGCGGTGAGGCTGCCCTGAACAATGACCGAGAACGCCACCACCACCACGACAATGCCGAACAGCCTTTCCGCGCCCGGGACGTGGGCTTCGCGGATCAATACCCCGAGCAGGATCGGTACCGCGCCCTTGAGCCCCGCGAACAACACGAACCACCGCTCGTTGGGGTGCAAGCGGACCGGAACCAGACACAAGCCGACGAGCGCCGGCCGGATCAGGAACGTCAGCGCCGCGCCGACCAGCACGCCGGGCACCCATACGGACGTTTTGCCGAGTTCTGAGAGGTCCACGCTCAGACCGAGGACCACAAAGGCCACGATCTCGGACAGGCTGGCCAGTGCGGCGTGAAAGCCTCGGATCTCTTTTTTGTACGGTGCTCGGCCGTCGCCCACCAGGATGCCGGCGATGAAGACGGCCAGAAAGCCCGACCCGTGCGCCAGCGTGGCCACCCCGTACAACAGCAGGGCACAGGCCAGGGTACGCAGCGGATACAACGCCTCGTTCGGCAGCGAGACCTGGCGCATGAACCAGAGCAGCGCGCGGCCGCCGACGACGCCGATGGCCGCACCGATCGCCATCTGCAGCACGAACTCGATACCGACCTGGCCCAAGGCGTGCCCGCTCAAGCCGCCGGCGCTGATCAGACTCACCATCAACGCGATCCCGACCGGGTCGTTGGCGCCCGATTCGCCTTCCAGGATGGTGCTGCTGCGACCGGCGATCTGCCGCGGCCCGAGTACCGAGAACACCATGGCCGGGTCGGTGGGCGCAATCGCCGTAGCGACCAGCAGACCGGCGTACCAGCTAAGGCCGAATGCCACGTGCAGCAACGCCGCCAGCGCACCCGTCGTCAGGAAGGTAGCGAGCACGCCGACGATGGCAATGGGGGCCGCGGCGGCTCGGAACCGCTGCCAGCCGATATGCATGCCTCCGTCGAACAGGATGCAGATCAGCGCCACGGTGACCAGCCGCTCCACCGTGTGCGCCGACGGTTCGTGCAGGGCCGGGATGAACTTGACGGCTATCGCGGCGGCGGCCAACACCAACGCCGGTACCGGCACTTTGAGCTGGTCGGTCAGGCGATTCGACAGCACCGCCACCAGCCCGACGAGCGCGGTCACCAAGATGATCAAGCCGTAGCGGGTGGTCTCGGACACGGGTCGAGACTACGGACCGCCGACCGCTGCTTACGGGCGGGGATTCGACGCGGTCTGGATGGGATACGGGATGAACGTTCCGCGATCGGGGTCGATCTCGAGTTTCTGCCCCACCGGCGGAAAGGCGCGCTGCGGGCACTGCGTCCGTTCGCAAACCTTGCATCCCACCCCGATCGGAGTGGCTCCGAAACGATCATGCGGATTCAGTCCGGCCGAGTACACCAGCCGACTGGCGTGTTTGATCTCGCAGCCCAATGCGACGGCGAAGAGCTTTCCCGGTGCGCCGTATTGCTGCGGATTTCGCTGCACTGTCCGGGCCATCCACAGGTAACGCCGCCCATCCGGCATCTCGGCCACCTGGGTCAGCAGTTTGCCCGGTGCAGCGAAGGCCTCGTAGACGTTCCAGAGCGGGCAGGTGCCACCGGCGCGGGAGAAGTGAAACGCCGTCGCCGACTGCCGCTGGGACATGTTACCGGCGCGATCGACCCGGACGAATGCGAACGGCACGCCACGAGCCCGGGGGCGTTGCAGGGTGCTCAAGCGGTGACAGGTGCTTTCGAATCCCATGTTGAAATGAGCCGAAAGGCGTTCGATGTCGTAGCGGAAAGCCTCGGCTGTATTGCGAAAAATCGTGTACGGCAACGACATTCCGGAGGCAACGTAGTTGGCGAGGCCGATCACCAGCAAGTCCCGGGCCTGTGGATCCTGGAACACCGCGCTGTCAGCGATATCGCTTATCTCGTCGGCGAATTCGAGATTGGCCATCTGGTGGGCGAGCCGGAAGACCTGCTGTCCCCAGAGCAGCTGGGGCGACAGTCGAATCGTCCGGGTGGCTCGGTCGAAGCGGGACAGCTCGTTCGATTCGGGCGTCGGCCCGTGGGTGAGCACCACCCGTACGCCGTGCACGTCCTGAAGCCGCCGGGTGAGAACCTCGAGTTTCGGACGGTCGTTCAAACCGATGTCGTCGGCGAATGCTTCGGCCAATCGATCGAGCCGGTCGACGTAGTTGCGGTGATCGTAGAAGAAATCTCGCACCTCCTCGTGCGGCATCAACGTCGTCAGTTCCGGCTGTTCGCGCGTTACCGTCGTCAGCTCATCGGTCAGCGAGCGGTACCGGCGGTGCAAGGCCAATACGGCGTGGGCAATCTTCGGATGATTGGACGCGATATCGGCAAGATCGGCGGCGGCTGCGCCGGCCGTGGCGTCGACCTCGGACAGTGCGTCCCGTAACTCGGCAATCAATCGGGTGGTGTCCTGGGGCGCAAAGAAGTTCGCATCGACGCCGAAGATGTCGCTTATCCGCAGCAGCACCGGAACGGTGAGCGGGCGAGAATTGTGCTCGATCTGGTTCAGATAGCTGGGCGAGATTTCGAGCAGCCGGGACAGCTCCACCTGGCTGAGGTTGCGATCGTCGCGCAGTTGGCGGAGCCGCGCGCCGGCAAAGCTCTTCGCCATCGTCCAAGAATAGACCCGCGAATTAGCAGGATTCGCAAAATCGGCCGGAAAGATTGGCAAATCCTGGCAGGTTGCGGGCCTGGATCGGCACCCGCCGGTCAGCCAGAGTTACCGGACCAGCCGCTGACCACGCCGACGTGGCGGCCCACATTCGCCGATTCAAGGAGCGTCCACCATGACCGTCAACGACACGATCCCTAGCCAGCCGGCCGCCGCCGGCGACAGCCTGGCCGCCGCCCTGACCGCCGAATGGTCGCAGGACGCCCGCTGGGCCAGCACCGTGCGCGACTACACCGCCGACGATGTGCTGAAGCTGCGGGGCCGGGTCAATGAGGAGCACACCTTGGCCCGCCGGGGCGCTGAGCGGCTCTGGAACAGCCTGCACACCGAGGAATACATCCACGCGCTGGGGGCAATGACCGGCAACCAGGCGGTGCAGAGCGTGCGCGCCGGGCTGAAGGCGATCTACCTGTCCGGCTGGCAGGTAGCAGCGGACGCCAACCTAGCCGGTCAGACCTATCCCGACCAGAGCCTGTACCCGGTGAACTCGGTGCCGGCCGTGGTCCGCCGCATCAACAACGCGCTGCTGCGGGCCGACCAGATCAGCTGGTCCGAGGGCGTCGACGCCGACATCGACTGGCTGGTCCCCATCGTGGCCGACGCCGAGGCCGGCTTCGGCGGGCCGCTCAACGCCTACGAGCTGATGAAATCCATGATCGCCTCCGGCGCGGCCGGCGTGCACTGGGAAGACCAGCTCGCGTCGGAAAAGAAGTGTGGCCACCTGGGCGGCAAGGTGCTAATCCCGACCCGGCAACACGTCCGCACTTTGAACGCGGCGCGCTTGGCTGCCGACGTCCTCGATGTCCCGTCCGTGGTCATTGCCCGTACGGACGCCGAGGCGGCCACCCTGATCACCACCGATGTCGACGAGCGGGACCGACCGTTCATCACCGGTGACCGTACGGCCGAAGGCTTCTACCGGGTCACCAACGGCATTGATCCCTGCATTTCCCGCGGCCTGGCCTACGCGCCGTACTCGGACCTGCTCTGGATGGAGACGTCCTTGCCGGACCTCGATGTGGCCAAGCGCTTCGCCGAAGCCATCAAGGCGGAGTACCCGGACCAGATGCTGGCCTACAACTGTTCGCCGTCCTTCAACTGGCGCCGGCATCTCGACGACTCCACCATCGCCAAATTCCAACGGGAGCTCGGGCACATGGGCTACTCGTTCCAGTTCATCACCCTGGCCGGTTTCCACGCCCTGAACCATTCGATGTTCGATCTTGCCCAGGGTTACGCCAGTGACGGCATGAGCGCATACGTCGAACTGCAGGAGCGCGAATTCGCCTCAGAGGCCGACGGCTA
Source organism: Frankiales bacterium (assembly GCA_025966315.1). Lineage (GTDB taxonomy): Bacteria > Actinomycetota > Actinomycetes > Mycobacteriales > Jatrophihabitantaceae > Jatrophihabitans_A. Next base: position 23,484 of record JAOPUZ010000062.1, read on the forward strand.
CACCGCAACCCGGCACCAGCGTGAGGTCGGCACCGGCTACTTCGACCTGGTCAGCACGGTGCTCAACCCGACGTCGGAGACCACGGCGCTGAAGGGTTCCACCGAGCAGGAACAGTTCCACGCCTGACCGGCACCGCCGGGACGAGATCAACGAGATCAACGCGATCAACGCGATAAACAAGATAAACAAGGTGAGTCGGTCAACCCGCCGTATCGTGCGTTACGCGGCGGGTTGATCGACTTCCCGACCGGTGCGTGTGCGACGCTGGAACCATGCCTTCCGACGTCCAGGGCCCCCGCGTAGCGCCCTGGCTACGTGTCCCGGTGATACGTCGATTGGTGTTCCGCTTCGGTTGGCGGGCGTACGCGCTGCCGTTCCTGGCCGTTCTCAGCGTCGTTGCGCTGCTCCGTCCCAGCAGCTCGTCGCAAGCCGAGGCGTCCCCGGCACATCGGGGGGCGGCCTCGACGGTGCACGCGGCCGCGGCGACCAGTCCGGCCGGGACAACCCCCGCATCGGCCACGCCAACGCCGACACCAACCCCGACCCCGACACCGACCCCGACCCCGACACCGACCCCGACCCCGACCCCGACCCCGACCCCGACCCCGACGGCGGCCGGGCCGCATCCGTCGGTCGCCGACTCGACGGTGTGTGCGACCAACCGGGCCGCGCAGTTGGTGCTGGTCGACCTCAGTCAGCAGCACGCCTGGATGTGCAGCGGCCGAACACTGCTGAAGCAGACCGCGATCACCAGCGGCGAGACCGACAACGGTGACCAGACCCCAACCGGTACCTGGCAGGTCTACAGCCGCGAGACAAACCGCAACCTCGTCGGACCGGGCTACGTGGACTACGTCCAGTACTGGGTGCCGTTCAACGGCGACTTCGGATTCCACGACGCGAGCTGGCAGACGATGCCCTTCGGCAGCCCGGACTACACGACCGGGGGATCACACGGCTGCGTCCACCTGCCCACACCGATGATGGCGTGGTTGTACAGCTGGGTGAAGGTGGGCGCGTCCGTCACGATCACCGCCTGACGCCAGATTCTGGGCGCTTGATCGTCGGCTGAAGACGACAGCGGTCTCGCAGAAGCTGGAATTAGGCGGCGATCACGGCCCGGGCGCGCGCCGTCTTGACCGCCGCGGTAAGGGTCTCGATGTCGTAGGCCCCATAGTGGCGCTGGTCGTTGATGAAGAACGTCGGCGTCCCGGACACGGCGCTGAGATCGGCCGATTCGACGTCTTGGGCAATTCTGGCCGCGTGGCCGTGCCGCATCAGATCTTCGTGGAACCGGTCGCGGTCCAGACCCAGCTCGTCGGCGTACCGCAACAGATCAGCCGGCGTCAGATCGTTCTGGCGAGCCAGCAGCAGATCGTGCATCGGCCAGAAGGCGTCCTGGGCGGCCGCGGCCTCCGACGCTTCGGCGGCCAACTGCGCATTCGGGTGCACGTCGGTCAGCGGTAGATGCCGCCAGACGTAACGGAGGTCACTGTCAGCGAGCAGGTCCCGCACGACCGGTTCGGCCTGTCCGCAGTACGGGCACTCGAAGTCGCCGTACTCGACGACGGTGACCGACGCCACCGCCGGCCCCCGGATGTGATCACGCTCGGGATCGACCGGTGGGATCAGATCCAGCAATTGCTGCGATACGCCGAGCAAGGCCGCCGCCCGGCGGGCCGGCGGTAGTTGCGCGGTAATGCGGTACACCGCCCACGTCAGCCCAGACGCAACCACCGCGGCCGACAACGCCCCCAACTTGGCCTCGTCCAGTTGATCGCCGGCGAAGGCCCGGGTGGCGATCAGCAACGAGACCGTGAAGCCGATCCCGGCGATCGTGCCGCTGCCGATGACGGCCGCCCAGCCGACCGGTGGCCGCAGTCGGCCGTGGGTGATCCGGGTGATCAGCCACGAGGTGCCAACCACCGCAATCGGCTTTCCGATCACGTAGCCCAGCAAGATGCCGAGCGTGATCGGCGCCGTGTACGCCCGGGCCAGGAAGCTGCCGTTGATGACGATCCCGGCGTTGGCCAGCGCGAACAGCGGCACGATGAGGTAGCTCGTCCAGGGGTGCCAGAAATTCTGCAGCCGCGCGTTCGGCGACAGGGCCGAGGTGAGACCGGCGGTCGCGGACCGCGCCAGTTCGGCGGTCGGCTGCTCGCGGAATAGCCGGAACAACCCGGAGGCCTGTTCGAGGTCGTTGCGGCTGGGCGAATAGGCGGTGGCCGACAGCCCGATGGCCAATCCGGCCACGATCGGGTCGACCCCGCTGGCCAGCAAGGACGTCCACACGACCAGGCCGAGAGCGACGAAGACGGATCGCTGACGAACACCCAGCGCGGTCACGACCAGAAACACGCCGAATACCAGGACGGCGACCACGAGTGGGATGACCTCGATGTGATTGCTGTAGACGAGCGCGATCACCAGCAGCGCCGCCAGGTCGTCCACCACGAACACGGTGAGCAGGAACACCCGCACCCGGTCTGGTACGTCCCGGCCGAGCAGCGACAGCAGACCGAGCGCCAGTGCCGTGTCGGTGGACATCGCGACGCCCCAGCCGTGCAAGCTGGTGCCGCCGAGGTTGACCAGCAGGAAGATCAGCACCGGAATCACCATGCCGACCAGGCCGGCCGCGAAGGGCAGCAGGAAGCGACGACGATCGCGCAGTTCGCCGAGATCGAACTCGCGGCGAGCTTCCAGCCCGACGACGAGAAAGAACAAGGTCATCAGCCCGCTGTTGATCCAGGTGAGCAGATCGTGCGTGATACCGAAGTGGCCAAGCCGGAGCGACAGGCTGGTGGCCCACACCCGGTCGTAGGACCCGACGTCCACGTTGGACCAGATGAGGGCGATGACGACGGCTGCGACGAGGATGCCGGCGCTGCCTGACTCGGTGCGCATGAACGCCCGTACCGGCGCCGACCGATGCCGGGCCCACAGCGTGCGTCCCCGCCACGCCGGCTCGACGGCGGAGTTGTTAGCCATGAACGGGGATGCTATTCGGACTCGTCGCCGACGATGGTGCCGCCGGCGACGATGACCAACTCCGGGTGGATGAGCTTGGCCTGCTCCTGTTGATGCTCATCGCGGGTGGTGTCCAGCTTCGGGATCAGCAGCGCGGCGATCACGGCCAGCACCATGACGCCGCCCAGCACCGCGAAGCCGTTTTGGTAGCCGCTTTCGGCGGGCACCCCCGCCGCAGACACGTTCGACGTGATGATGCTGCCGACGACGGCCGCACCGATGGCACCGCCGATGGTGCGGATGTTGGCATTCATGCCGCTGGCCACGCCCGTCTGATGGGAGGGCACCGCGTCGACGATGATGCTGGACATCGCGGCGAAGGCCAGCCCGATCCCGATCCCGAGCAGCGTGAGGTTGACGGTCACCTGCCACACCTCGTCATGTACGTAGGCCATCAGGAAGAACGCCGGAATGCTCATGAGGGCGCCGGAAACCAACAAGGCTTTGGGCCCGACTTTCTTGGCCAGTGGTCCCGATATCACCCCGAAAGCAAAGATAGCGATGGTTTGCGGGGTAGCGATAAGACCCGATTCCGTGATGCTGGCACCAAATCCGTACCCGTTGGACGACGGCGTTTGACTGAATTGGGCCACGAACGCGAACGTCGCGTAGATGCCCGCACCGAACATCAGGGCAACCAGGTTGGTCGTCCACACCGCGGGTAGCCGCATCATGCGCATATCGATCAACGGGTGTTCCGAGCGCAGTTCGACGCAGACCCAGAGCGCGGCCAGCAACACGGCGAGGACGAACAGGCCCACTACCTTGAGCGAGCCCCAACCCCAGATGCCGGCCTCACTGGCCGCGATCAACAAGGCGACGAGCCAGCCGGACAGCAGCAGGCCGGCGACGACATTGATCCGGCCCTCGGTGCGCACCGGCGACTCCGGCACCACGAAATGCGTCGCGATGGCCGCGCAGACCACGATGATCGCCGGGATCCAGAAGAGCCAGTGATAATTGAGGGTATTGACGATCGGGCCGGCCAGGATCAGCCCGACGCCGCCGCCGAACGCCGCCAGCGCGGAAATGATGCCGACGGCCGTCGATACTTTCTGCCGCGGAAACTCGTCCCGGATGACGCCGAACGACAACGGCAGCACGGCACCGCCGATGCCCTGCACGACGCGGGCAATGATCATCAGCCCGATCGAGGTCGCCACCGCGGCCAGCACCAGGCCGATCGCGAGCATGATCAGGACGCCGAGCAGCGCCTTTTCTTTTCCGATGATGTCGCCGACTCGTCCCAGAATGGGCGTGAAGACCGACGCGGACAGTAGGTAGGCCGTGAACACCCAGGTCACGGTGTTCTGCGTGGTGTGCAGGTCTTTTTGCAAGAGCGGCAAAACTGGTGAAACCAGGTTTTGCATGAGCGCATAAGCCCCGCCGCCGACCGCAAGGACCAGGAATGTCAGCCGATAAGACGATCTCCGAGCCGTGGATTGCACCGCAAATGGCTCCAATATCGCTTTTGGGCCGCAGGGACCGAATAGAACGGGACCTAAGTAAGAGCAATGAACAGGAGTTTGGCAGACGATAACGCCTACGCGATAGTCTGCGCCGCGTGATCACCGTTTGCGTTCCCGACGAGACGTACCTGCCCGGAATCGACGACTTGGGGGACACCGTGCGGGTGCTCGTCTGGAATGGTGTGGACGAACCACCCCACGGTGTCGCGGACACGGACTTCCTCGTCGCGGGTTACGCGGATCGGACCTTTCGTGCGGAGTCGATCGAGCAGCTGCCCAAATTGACGGCAATCCAAGCCCTCTCGGCCGGCGTCGAGCAGTGGCTTGCCTACGTGCCGGACGGCGTGACCCTGGCCAACGGCCGCGGCGTGCACGGCAGCTCAACGGCTGAGCTGGCGGTGGCGGGATTGCTGTCGATCGTCCGCGGCTTGCCGTTCTATCTGGGCGAGCAGCAGGCGCATCGCTGGGCCCAGAGCGAACGAGGCGAGGTGGGCGACCGGCGGGTGCTCATCCTCGGCGCCGGCGATATCGGAACCCGCGTCGCGGCGGCGCTGGACGTGTTCGGCGCGGACACCGTGCTCGTCGGGCGGTCCGCCCGCGAGGGGGTGCACGCGATCGGCGAGCTGGCCGCGCTGCTGCCCACGGCCGACGCGGTCGTGATCGCGATGCCGCTCACCGACCAGACGCGTGGCCTCGTCGACGCCGGTTTCCTGGCCGCGCTGCCGGACGGTGCCATCGTCGTGAACGTGGCCCGCGGGCCGGTTGTCGACACCAATGCGCTGCTCGCCGAGCTGGGCACTCGCCGCCTGCACGCGTTTCTGGACGTCACCGATCCCGAACCGCTACCGGCCGAGCATCCGCTCTGGTCGGCACCCAACGTGGTCATCACCCCGCACATCGGCGGTGGCACCGAAGGCTGGGCTGCCCGTGGTCAGGCCCTGATCCGAGCCCAGATCGAGCATCTGCTGGCCGGCGAACCGCTCGACAACGTCGTCAACTGAGCCACCGCCGCCTAAACATCCCTAGAGGTAGCCAGCGATCCCTACAGGGTCTTGCGCAATACCCGAAAGTAAAGATCGGTACGGGAGGCGACGCCGACGTTCACGTCCTCGTACGGGAACGGCCGGGTCTCGTCGGTGACGGTGTAACCACGTCGCTCGTACCAGGCAATGAGCTCCTCGCGTTGCGCGATCACAGTCATCTCCATCGCCGTGGCCTGCCAGCGCTGCCGGGCGTAGGCCTCGGCTTCGGCCAGCACGACCCGGCCGACGCCGGCCGACTGAAGCGAGGGCTGAACGGCGAACATGCCGAAATACGCCAGGCCAGCCGCTTGTAGTTGGACTTCGCAACAGCCGATGATCTCGTCCTGCTCGTCGAGCGCGACCAGCACTGCGCTCTGGCCCCCGGCGATGAGTTCTTCGACGTGCGCCGTGGTGACCCGGTCACCGTCCAGCAAGTCCGCTTCGGTCGTCCAGCCGACCCGGCTGTCGTCGCCCCGGTACGCACTCTGGACCAGCGCGGAGAGGATCGGCGCGTCGGCGTGAACGGCGAGGCGAAAGGTGAGTTCAGGTGTGGGCACTCCTGTTTTGTACTCGCCGTCGCCGGTGAAGTGCTATCGAACCGGGGGCGTGTCCGTCGTGGAAGTTGTCCGCATCACGCCGGTTGACTGTTCGATCAAGGCGGCGGTGTGGGCGGCAATCGCCTCGTGCAATCGGTCGTAGGCCGCCGCGGCCCATTCGTCCACGTGGGCCTGTCGCGCCGCGTGCAACGCGTATTCGGCATCGACCATGCGGCGGGCCGCGAGGTCGATCCGAGCCTGGCAACTAGCGGGCCGCGGATCATGTGTCGGCTGCGGCCGTGTTCGTACGCTCACGATTGGTCGTCCTTCCTCTCCCGGTGCTCAGATCGTCTCGTCTGTCAACGTGACATCCAAAACACGCTCACCGAGCACCCAACGGCTGGGTGTCGCTCAAGGCGATGCGAAGTCGTGACCTGCCGGTGTACGAGTAGACGTGTTCGACTCGGGGACAGCTCGCCAGAATATGGTGGGCGGCATGCCTACCGTGACCATTTTGGACGATTACCAGCGGGTATCGCTGCCCAGCGCCGACTGGAGCGAGGTGCAGGCCCGTTACACCGTCGAGGTGATCACCGAGCACATTGCCGACGAGGACGAACTGGCTCGTCGCCTGTCGGGCAGCGAGGTGATCGTCGCGATGCGCGAGCGAACGCCCTTCCCGGCGCGGCTACTGGCCCGGCTTCCTGCGTTGCGGCTGTTGGTCACCACCGGCATGGGTAACGCCGCGATCGATCTGGCCGCGGCCAAGGAGCAGGGCGTCCTGGTCTGCGGCACGACCGGCGTGGGCAACGCCGTCCCCGAAATCACCCTGGGCATGATCATTGCGCTGACCCGGCATTTCGCGCAGGAGGATGCGGCCGTGCGGGCCGGCGGCTGGCAGCACACGATCGGGCCTGGATTGGCCGGCGCCACGCTCGGAGTTGTCGGTCTGGGCCGGCTGGGTGTGCCGGTCGCGAAGCTGGCACAGGGCTTCGATATGAAGGTCATCGCCTGGTCGCCAAACCTGACTCAGGAACGCGCCGATCCGCATCAGGTTCGGGCCGTGACCAAGGCTGAACTCTTCGCCGAATCTGATGTGATCACGGTTCACATGCCGCTGTCACCGGCCAGCCGGGGATTGATCGGGGCAGCCGACCTTGCCCTGATGAAGCCCTCGGCGTACTTGGTGAACACCTCGCGCGGCCCGATCGTGGACGAGGCCGCGCTGGTCGACGCCCTGCGCGACGGCCGGATCGCGGGCGCCGGACTCGACGTCTACGACACCGAGCCGCTGCCGGTGCAGCACCCGTTGCGGGGACTTCGCAACACCTTGCTGCTGCCGCACATCGGGTACGTGACCTCTGACAGTTATCGGTTCTGGTTTGCTCAGATCGTCGAAGACATCGTGGGCTGGTCGGCCGGCCGGCCGATCCGGGTGATCGACTAGTCCGGTCGGCGTCACTAGCCAGGTCACGGGCCGCTGGCTTACGGTGGGGCCGGGTGGTGATAGCCGTGGTGGACACGTCGAACGATTTTGATGCCGTCGTTGTCGGGGCCGGATTTGGCGGCATGTACATGCTGCACCGGCTGCGTGAGGCCGGCTACCGGGTTCAGGTTTTCGAGGCCGGTGCCGGCGTCGGCGGTACCTGGTATTGGAATCGATATCCCGGCGCTCGGTGCGATATTCACAGCCTCGGCTATTCGTACTCGTTCTCAGCGGAACTCGAACAGGACTGGGAATGGTCGGAGTTGTACGCCGCCCAGCCTGAGATCGAGCGTTACGCCAATCATGTGGCCGACCGGTTCGACCTGCGCCGCGATATTCAATTCGACACCCGGGTCATTGCCGCTCGCTACGACGAGGATGCCGCGCACTGGGTTGTTACGACCGACCGCCAAGGCCAGGCGGTCACCGCCAGGTACCTGATCATGGCCGCCGGCGGTTATTCCGTCCCCAACAAGAACCCGGTCGCGGGATTGGAATCATTCGCGGGCGAAAGCTACTTCACGTCCATGTGGCCGGATCGCCAGGTCGACTACACCGGTAAGCGGGTCGGGGTCATCGGCACCGGCTCGAGCGGTACCCAGACGGTCACCGCGCTGGCGGCCGAACCGCTGGATCATTTGTATGTTTTCCAGCGCACGGCGAATTTTCTGGTGCCGGGCTGGAATGGTGACGCCGACGAGGAATACACCCAGGACTTCAAGGCTGACTACAAGGAGTTCCGCGAGGTCGCGCGCTGGTCGGGCAACGGCGCGCTGTATCCGCGGGTCCGTTCGTTCCGCAAGCTGACGGCCGGCCCGCTGGCTGATCTCGATGACGCCGCGTTCCAGCAACGCATGGAGGATCTGTGGGCCTGCGGTGGCCTGTACCTGCTCGGCGCCGTGTCGGACCTGATGACCAACGAGGACGTGAACACCCGGGTCAGCGAGTACTTCCGGTCCAAGATCCGGGAACGGGTCAATGACCCACAGATCGCGGAATTGCTGTCACCGCAAGGCTTCTTCATCGGCACTCGGCGGATCATCGCCGAGAACGGCTATCTCGAGGTTTACAACCAGCCCAACGTCAGCCTGGTGGACGTCAAGAGCGACCCGATCGTGGAGATAACCCCATCGGGCGTGAAAACCCGAGACCGCGAATACGACCTGGACATGATTGTTTTCGCGACCGGTTTCGACAGCGGCACCGGAGCGATGCTGCAAATGGATATTGTCGGGCGGAACGGTGCCCGCTTTGCCGAGCACTGGGCGAACGGCCCACGGACATATCTCGGTGTGCTCGCCAGCGGATTCCCGAACATGTTCATGATCGCCCAGCCGGGCAGCCCTTCGATCCGCTCGCACGTACTGGTCTCGATCGAGCAGCACGTGGAATGGATTTCCGATCTGCTGCAATCGGCGCGCGCCAACGACGTCATCGAAATCGAGGCGACGCCGGTCGCCGAAGGCGCGTGGACGCAGCATGTCGCCGACGTGGCGGCCAGCTCACTGCTGGCCCGGGCCGACAGTCAATACGTCGGTGCGAACATCCCGGGCAAGCCCCGGGTCTATCTTGCCTACTTGGCCGGCGTCGGCCCCTACCGCCGCATCTGCGACGCGGTAAGGGACAACGCATACGAAGGCCTGGTCATGCGGACGAAATCTGGACCCTTGCCGAACAGCGACGAATGGTCCGGCGCCGGCCAGCACTTCGGAGTGAATGCCACTCTGGTGTGAGCTGACCGGCGCCGGGACCGCTCAACCGAGCCGGGTGTTCCAGCGCGGGTGCTTCTTGTTGATGACGAACGTCCGGCCGCGGCGTCGAACCACGATCGAGCCGTCTTTGGCCTTCAATCGGCGGATCGAATTTCTGACCTTCATGAGGTTCTCCTGTTCAGCACTGGTGCTTAGTGAGAACCATTTTCGGTAGCGTGGTATTCCGCCGCGCCACCCACGCGGCGCGGCGGAACCCGCGAATTCCGAACGGTCAGACCTCGACCCCAATGGGCTCAGCGACGGTGTCCTGGGCGCGCGATGGTTCGGCATGCGCGGCCGCTCGAATTGCCTCCAGGCGGGCCTTGGACGGGAACAGCGACGCGCCCATGATCGCGCCCAGACCGAACAGCACCGACCCGATCGCGAAAGCCGTCACGTACCCGTGGGTGGCCGCAACGTGCGCAACCCGCGAGCCGCCCGCGGCCGAGGCGTGCGAGGCCAGATAGTTCGTAGTGACGGTTGCGGTCACGGTGCTCAGCACGGCGGTACCGATCGAGCCACCGACCTGTTGCATCGTGCTGACCAGCGCGGCGGCGACCCCGGCATCCTGCTGCTGAACGCCCGCGGTAGCGGTGTTCATCGACGGCGACACCACCATCCCCATGGCCAAACCCATCAGCATCAACGCGGGCAGCACGGCAGTGGCGTAGTGCGAGTCGACGTTCAGCCGGCTCAGGTAGGCCAAGGCAGCGCAACCGAGCAGCATGCCGGCGGTGATCACGATTCGCGGACCGAACCGTGGCAGCGTGATCATCGATGCGGCGTTGGAGCTGATCATGATGCAGGTGATCATCGGCAGGAAGGCCAGCCCGGACATGACCGGGCTGAACCCCTTGACGATCTGCAGATAAAAGGTCAGGAACAGGAAGACGCCGAACATGGCGACGCCGGCAATGCCCATGGCGGCATACGCGGTCGCGCGAGAACGATCGGCGACGACGCGCAGCGGGAGCAACGGCACCGCGACACGCTTTTCGGCCATCACGAAGGCGGCCAGCAGCAATACCCCGACGGCCAGCGATCCGATGGTGGTCGTCGCGCTCCAGCCCGCTGACTCCGCGTGTGAGAACCCGAAGACCAGAGCGAACAGCCCGGTGGAGGCGAGCGCGGCACCGACGACGTCGATTCGGGCTCGGACGGCGGGACGTTCGTTGGTCATGTAGACCCAGGCGCCGGCGGCCGCGGCGGCCGCGAAGACCACGTTGACGTACATTGCCCAGCGCCACGAGAGGTATTCGGTCAGGACGCCGCCGAGGATCAGACCGACCGCGCCACCTCCGACGGCTACTGAACCGAAGACCCCGAACGCGCGGCCGCGGTCGCGGGGATTGCGGAATGTCGTGACCAATGTCGACAAAGCCGCGGGAGCCAGCATGGCTCCGGCGACGCCCTGCAATGTGCGGGCGGCAACGAGTACCCCGAAGGACTGCGCCGCGCCGCCGATCGCAGAGGCCAGGGCGAAACCGGCCAGTCCACCGATGAACGTCCACTTACGCCCGAACAAATCGCCTACCCGGCCGCCGAGCAGCAACAGGCTGCCGAAGGCGAGTGCATAAGCGGTGACGATCCATTGTCGCTGCCCATCGGCAAAGCCGAGATCGGCCTGGGCCGACGGCAGCGCGATGTTGACGATGGTGGCGTCCAGCACCACCATCAACTGGGCGATGGACACGAAGACCAAGATCAGCCAGCGATGATCACCGCCGGATTGCCCGCGCCGCGACGCGACGGCGCTGCTCGGATTAGCTGTCGGTGCGGATGTTTGTGCCATAGCACTCTCCTGAGACTGACTCTGATGTTTCTGGTGCTTCCAGGGACCGCTCGACGGTTGACAGCAGCGCGACCAACGTCGCGCGGGCCGGGCCGTCGAGGGCTCCGAAAATCTGTTCGAAGATCTTGTGCTTGGTGGCCTGAGCGTTTTGTTGGGCGATGGACCCGGCCGGTGTGATGCCGACGATCCAGGCTCGTCGATCGGCCGGATCGGGCGTTCGTCCGGCGAAGCCGTCGCGTTGCAGGGAATCGACGGTGTCGGTCACCGAGCGAGGGGCGAAGCCGAGCCGGCCGGCCAGCGTCGACTGGTTCATCGGTCCGTGCTCGGCCAGCGCCGTCAGCACCTTCGAGCGGGACAGCGAGATTCCCGTTGCTGACATGGCTTCATCGACCAACCGATGGAGCCGTCGGTAGAGCTGCAGGTAGGCCTGTCCAACCTCGAAGCCCGATAACTCAGACAACGCCGTGTTTCCAATCCGTGAACAACTGATAAACCTCATGATGAGGTAACTCAGTATATCAAGCCCTCATCGAACGTGCGATGCAATATGCATCGAGGCAGCTACCTACCATCGATGCCATGAGCGACGGCCAGGCGATCGTGCGCGACGCGCGACCCAATGACGCAACAGCGTGCGCAGCTATTTATGCCCCGTACGTGACGGACACCGCAGCGACCTTCGAGCTCGAACCGCCCACCGCGGAGCGGATGGCCGAGCGCATGGCCGCGGCCGCTCGCACGCACGCGTGGCTGGTGCTCGAGCATGACGGTCGCGTCGTTGGCTATGCCTACGGTGGTCCGTTCGCTTCCCGGCCGGCGTACCGGTGGGCGTGCGAGGTCAGCGTCTACCTCGAGGTCGGATTGCGTCGCCTCGGCGGCGGGCGGGCACTTTACGAAGTCCTGCTCCCACGACTGGCCAGCCGAGGGTTCCGCACTGTCGCCGCCGGCATGACGTTGCCCAACGACGCGAGCGTGGGCCTACACCGGGCGATGGGGTTCGAACCCGTTGGCACCTATCGGCGCATCGGGTGGAAGCTCGGCGCCTGGCACGACGTGGCCTGGGCCCAACGCAGCATCGCCACTGACGGCGCGCGACCGTCGCAGCCATCGGAGCCGAGCTAGCGGAGCACGGCTGACTGACCGACCAGCGCCGACCGACGGACCAGGCTGACTCAACTGCCTCCGGCGCCGATGAGGTTGTCCCGCGGGAACTCCGGGACCCCGAAGTAGAAGCCTTGCATCCACGTGATCCCGATGGAGCGCAGCGCGCGGGCCTGCGAACCCGTTTCGACCCCTTCGGCCAGTATCCGAGCGCCGACGTCCTCGGCGAAGATCACCAGCGCGGAGGCCAGGGCTCGATGACTGGCAATCGTGTCCACGCCGCGGGTCAGCGAGATGTCCAGCTTGATGATCTCCGGGCGCAGGCTGAGGAGGTGACGAAAACTGGCGTAGCCGGCGCCGGTGTCATCAATGGCCAACCGCACGCCGCGTTCGCGGAAACTCGACATCGCGTTCAATACGGCGTCGTAGTTCTCCACCGGGACGTGTTCGGTTAGTTCCAGCACGATGCGCGGGCACAATTCGGCGGGCAGCATCGCTTCGAGCCGTTGGGACAGCAAGGTCGCCGGCGAGACGTTGATCGACAAGAAGGCATCGTCGTGCCGCTGGTCGATGGCTGGCAGGGATTCGAGTGCATGCGAGACCGCGCACAATTCCAGTTCGATCCCGCGGCCGATGTCGTCCGCCTCGGCAAACCACACGTCCGGCGTGCGTAGCGGCGACTCCGAGAATCGCGAAAGCGCTTCGAACCCGATCTTCTGCCAGCTGCTGCTGTCCACGATTGCCTGCAGGGACATATCGATTCCGCCCGGTTTCAGCGCGCGGTCAATGCGTTCATTCCGCAGGTCCGGGCCACAGCCGGCCATCGATGGCATTTCGCGAGACGCGGCCACCCCTTGATCGTGAAGACTGTGCTGTCGCAGGATCAACTGCAGGAATCGGGTATGCAACAGATTGCGAATGCGCAGCACCAATTCGGTGTTGTCAAAGGGCTTGTTCAAGAAGTCCTGGGCGCCTGACTCCAGTGCCCGATAGGTTGCCGTACGGCTGGAATCCGCGCTGACTACGAGCACCGGAAGGTACGCGCCGCGGGCAAACTCGGTGATCTGGCGGAGTACTTCGAAACCGTCAAGATTCGGCATATGCAGATCCAGAACAATGAGATCCGGATTCAGTTCGGGCAGTCGCCGAGCTACCTCACGCGAGTCCGACTCGGTGTAGATCGATGACAGACCGGCGCGGAACAAGATCGCCTCGAGGAGTGCGAGATTGTTGGCGTTGTCGTCGATCACCAGGACCTTGGCGTCGGCGAAGCGACTCAGTCTCTCAATCATTTCACTCGACCCTCAGCGCTCTTTGCTCGGGTTAGCTCGACGTCCTTAGCTCGAGATGCGTTCAGTATGCGGCCTATGTCAACAACGGAGCGAAGCACCTCGCCTACGCTCTGTGTACTCGAACGGGAGCCGAGGTTCGGGCTGTTTGCGCAAATCAGAACGTTTTCGTTACGCGAAAGTCGGCCACCGGTCGGCGTATCGTGATGGACGATTACCACTCCAGTCGGTGTGGCCGTTGAGGCAACAGTTCCGGAGTGTTCTCATGACGCTCGTCGACAGCAGTACGCCAACGCAGATAGGCCAGCTGACCGCCCAGTTCACGGACCTCGCCGCCGCGATGATCATCAGTCAATCGGAACCGCTGCACGCCGCCCGTGTCGTTCAGTTCGCCGCGCAGGCGGTTCCCGGCAGCGAGCATGCCGCGCTCACCCTTATCAAGGGCAATCAGCCGCCGGTCACGGCCGCGGGCAGCAGCGAGCTACCGTTTCGGGTCGACGCAATCCAGTACGACACCAAACAGGGGCCGTGCCTCGAGGCGCTGCTCGAAGGCGACATCTGCCGGGCCGATGACCTGGCGACGGACCCGCAATGGCCGCGCTTCGCCGCGCGAGCGGTCCGCGAAACGGGCGTCCGCGCCATGTTCAGCGTCCGGCTGTTTCTCGATGCGTCGCAGCGCGGTGCGCTGAACTTCTACGCCATGCGACCGAACGCCTTCAGTGATCTAGATGTCGCGATCGGCAGCATCTTTGCCGCCTACGCCTCGATGGCATTGACCAGTTCGATGCACCAGCAACGGGCGACCCATTTGCAGATCGCAGTCGAAAGCAATCGCCAGATCGGGATCGCGATCGGCATCCTGATGGCGCGCAAGTTGCTGACCGCAGACCAGGCGTTCGGGGAATTGCGGTTTGCCAGTCAGCACCTGCACCGCAAGCTGCGCGACATTGCCGCCGAGGTTGCCACAACTGGCGAGTTGCCCGCGGTTGTGCCGGGGCCATCAAACGGACGGGCCGCATCCGCTTGATCGATGAATGGTCCCGTACTCTGGGCCTTCAACGCGCGGCGGGCTGACAGCGCCAGACCGCGTCCTCGGGAAGGCTCACGTGATGGCCGATGCTGCCCGGTCCGGGAGCTGAGGCTCGGCAATGGCACTCGCGGCGCGGCTGGATCGCTACCAGCGCAAGCATCCAGCGGCGGCGTTTCCGCTTGCCGTGGTCTATAAGTATTTCGACGACTCGGGCGGCTACCTGGCCGCGCTCATCACGTACTACGCGTTCGTGTCGCTCTTTCCCCTGCTGCTGTTGTTGTCGACGGTGCTTGGCTTTGTCTTGTCGGGCGATACGCATCTACAACAACAAGTCCTCAATTCCGCGCTCCACCAATTCCCCGTGGTCGGTCAGCAGCTCGCTGATCCGCAACGGATCGGCGGCGGAACGGTCGGGTTGGTGGTCGGCATCCTGGGCTCGCTGTACGGCGCGCTCGGCGTGGCCCAGGCAATCCAGTACACGATGAACACCGCGTGGGCGATACCCCGCAACAGCCGTCCGAATCCGTTCAAGGCGCGCGGCCGTAGCTTGCTGCTGCTGCTCACCGCCGGGATTGCGGTGTTGGGAACGTCCATTCTGTCGACGTTGGGTGCCAGCAATGCGGGCTCGCTCGGATCCCTCCTCAAAGTGCTCGTGCTGGCCGCGTCGTTCGTGCTGAACACCACAGTCTTCATCTTCGGATTTCGGATCGCCACCGCTCGCGACCTGTCGGTAAGGGAGGTCGCCCCCGGCGCCGTGGCCGCGGCGGTGATCTGGCAACTGCTGCAATCGTTCGGCGTTATCTACGTGTCCCATGTGATCAAGAACGCCAGCGCCACGAACGGCGTCTTCGCACTGGTGCTCGGGCTGATCGCCTTCCTGTACCTGACCGCGGTTGCGGTCGTGTTCTGCGTCGAAATCAACGTCGTCCGCGTCGAGCGGCTCCATCCCCGAGCGCTGCTCACGCCATTCACCGACCATGTCGATCTGACTTCCGGCGACCGGCGCGCATATACCAGCCAGGCTGAGACTCAGCGGATGAAAGGCTTTCAAGACATTGACGTCGATTTCCGGCCGCGACCGACCGACAAACCGGATAACCCGGACGACAAGTGACGGTGCGGCGTCGACGGGGGCTTTCGTGCTGGATCGTAGGCCCCCCGACTAGCGCCGTGGTGGGGAAATTGAGACCATTGCGCTGTCACGGCCTGAGCTGTGGCAATAAGGCTTTCTTCACCGATGCGCCGGCCGCCCTGGAGGTCACCATGGCCCACTCGTCATGGCGCCTGCCTTGGCCGGCAAGTGCACATCGCTCAGTGGCTTTGTACGTCGTGACACGGGGACAGAAATGACGATTCCAAATCGAGACCGCATTCGTGCCAACCAGCCGAGGGTCATGCCAGAAGACAGTGGCGGGCTCCCGATCAGTCCATGGCCGCGACCGAGCACCGTGCGAAAGCGGCGGGACCGGCCGGTCTTGCGTCGAGCGCTGATGATCGCCCTGCCGGCCGCTCTGGTCGTCGCGCTGTCTTTGATCGGCCTGACGATCATGAATGCGAGCGGTCGCATCGAAGGCCTGCACCTGGTCACCTCGCGGCCATCGAGCTCCGGGTCCAACCCAACGAAGCAGTCCAACAATCCCGCGACTCAAGGAATCAGCCCGGTCGCCGGTTCGGACACCCAATCCTCGGACGCAGCCACGAGCCCCGGTTCCAGCGCGAGCCCGTCAACCAGCCCGTCGACGACAACCTCGCCGACCCCGTCGGCGGCCGGCAAACTGGGTGGCTCTCGAACCACGTCGACGGCGGGCGGCAAACCATCCGGCGCGGGCACGAGCTCGGCTAGAGGACCGGTTACCACAACTCAGACCTCGCCGGGTCCCTCGCCGTCGTCGTCGGTCGTCGTCAACCCGCCGCCGCCGCCTTCGCCGACCCCGCCGGCTACAACGCCGACGCCCATTCCGACGCCGACCCCCACACCGACCGTCAGCGACTCACCCTCGCCGATCGAGCTTGATCCGCCCGTGTTGCCCACCACCAGCGCTCCGTCGCCGAGCGACACAGTGGCGCTCACCCCGAGCGACATCCCGACCGATCTTGGAACCCCGGCGTAGTCGGGACAGCTGCTGGCCAATCCGGTGGCCACGCGATGCGACGATGCCGGCGCTGCAACCTGCGACTTTTGTGGCTGCCTTCACTTGTCGTTCATGAATGGGCCAAATCTGCCGATCAGAAATGTGAACGACATCGTTGGCCGGCAACCACGGGTGGTCGGGTGAGACACCACCGCGAAGGATTGCCCATCGGGGGTCGGCGAATCGTTCCACGCATACGGGGACAGCAACGGCGCGCGGGGGCGCCGCGCGGGGGCGCCGCGCAGGCGCTCAAGCTAAGAGCGCTCAGGTATCAGCCCTCAACGAAATGCTCGGCGTAGCACCGCGTCGCGATCGGCGAAGAACTGTCGTGACACCGCAGCCCCCGGAACCATCCGGTCGAAGGCGTGCGGGGCTCCGGGGTAGACGTACAACTCCGTCGGGACGCGGGCATGCATCAAACGCTGCGCGTAGATCAGGTTCTCATCGACGAACAGGTCGAGTTCTCCGGTCAGAATGCTGGTCGGCGGCAGGCCGCTCAGATCGACCATGCGGCTCGGTGCCGCGTACGGCGAGACGTGTTCGGTCCCGTACATCTCACCGAGGTAGGCCTTCCAGGCAATGTCGTTGCTAGCCCGGCTCCACACCTGCGGATCGGTCACCTCATGACTGGAGTCGGTTGAGTTGGTGTCGTCGATCATCGGGTAGATCAGCATGCAATGGGCGAGGGAGAACTCGGCTCGATCGCGCACGATCAACGCCAGGCCCGCGGTCGATCCGCCACCGGAGCTGTGTCCGGCGATCGCTACTCGCGAGGCGTCGATGCCCAGATCTTCGGCGTTTGCCACCGTCCAGGCCAGGCCCGCGTAACAGTCGTCGGCGGCCGCCGGGAACGGATGCTCGGGAGCCCGCCGCCAGTCGACCGACACCACGACACAGCGATGCGTATCGACGAGACCCTCACACCAGGTGTCGTCCATATCCGGTGCGGTCAGTACGTACCCGCCGCCTTGGGTCCAATACACGCACGGAAGCGGCTCGGACTCCGGCACGCCGGTCGGACGAAAGACCCGCACCATCACGTCCGGGTTCCCGTCGACACCCGGGGCCAGCTGGTCGCTGTGAGCGACCGTGCTGCTCGGCTCCGGGACGCCTAGCGCGGCCAGCATTTCGGCCCGCTGCTTTCGAGCGCCGTCGATGTCGTTGAGATCGACCGGGAGCCGCACGGTGAATACCGGCGCGAGTTCCGGATCGAGACGATGCAGGATCGCCATAAGTGAGCCTCCCGGCTGTGCTGTCGGATCAGACCCTCAGTCTTGCTCGGCAGTTGTGCCGCCGTCCATCCCGCGAGGCACCTCGAGTGCGTGCCCCGCCCTTTCGGTCACGAGGGAGTGCTCGGTCGCGTCGGTAAAGCGTCGAGGATGGCGACGACGTCGATCAGGTTGAGATTGGCTTCGTCGCAATCAAGATCATCCGCTGCCGCACCGGGGCCCGGCACAGACTCTGCTGGCAAGACGGTAGGTTCGCTGCGCAGGCGTAGCGGCGGCGGACGATGGGTTGATGAATGCGGAGACTTCGGGCCAACGACCTGACGCGTCGAGCGTTCAGGTCGGTGACGTGGCCTTACTGGCTGGTGCTGCTCGCTGTCCTCGCCGCGAACGCCCGTTACCTCACCGGGTACAGCGTCAGCGACCCGCGCGCGCTCAGATCCGGGCTGGCCAGTTCCCTGGTCAAGGGTCGGTTGCCCGGTTCGTACACGATCGACCCGAACGACGGCACGACCTCGCAAGCCCTAGGGAAGGCGGCGTGGAACCAGCTGCTGCACGGACACCTGCCGTTGTGGAACGCCTTCGAGGGCTTCGGCGCTCCGCTGGCCGGCGGTATGCAGTCCGCGGCCCTGTTCCCCTTGATATTCCTGCAGGGTCTACCCGCCGGCTTCCTGTTGTTCCACGTGGTGCTGCAGCTCATCGGCGGTTTCGGCGCGGCGCGCCTGATGCAGGTCATGGAGCTGCGTGCACCCGCGTGCGCGATCGCGGGCGTGCTGTTCGCCCTGACCGGTAGCGTCGTCTGGCTCGCCAATGCGCCGGCCGTGCCGGTGGCGTTCCTTCCCATGTTGTTGATCGGCCTGGAACGCACGGCGCGCAACGTCTCGACCGCGCGGTGGCGTGGCGTGGCGACAACGGCAGTGGCCGTCTGGTGCCTGATCACTGCCGGCTTCCCAGAGGGCCTATATCTGAGCGCCCTGTTCGCCGGGCTGTGGTTTCTGTGGCGACTCTTGCGGTGCGAGGGCTTTCGGATCCGGTTCGTCGCCCGTCTCGCGGTCGGGGTTGGCTTGGGAGTTCTGCTTGCCGCACCGCTACTCGCGGCGTTCCTGTCCTACCTGCACACACATCCGTACGTCGGCGGCCACAGCGGTGACGGGTTCAGCACCCAGGGCCGTCCGGAGTTCAGTTGGGGTGCGATGTTCGCTCCCTACGCGTTCGGCCCGATCTTTGGATTCTCGCGCGTCGTGGGCGGGACGAACTATCTCGCCGGATTCTGGGGCGGTGGCGGCGGTTATTTCAGTGCGGCGCTGCTATTCCTGGCGTTCGTCGGGCTGCTGGGCTATCCGTCTCGCCGCTATCGTGCACTGCGGCTGATCTGCGCCGGGTGGTCGTTGCTATGCGCGGCCAAAACGTTCGCGTGGCCCGTGGTCACGCCGCTGGTCAACCACGTTCCCGGCATGAAGCCGTTGGTGTTCTACCGCTACTGCTTCCCCACTTGGGCGATGGCGATGATCGTGTTGGCCGTCCTGGCCGTCGACGGTCTCGACCGCCGCGAGATCCGCTGGTGGCAGACGGTGGCCGCAGGAATCGCCACGGTGGCCACCATGGCCGCGTGCCTGCGTCAGGCGCGGGAGCTAGTCGGCCGCTATGCGGGTCAGACCCCGCAAATCCTGACCTACTACCACGCGTCCTACATCTGGGCATTGGTCAGCATCATCCTGCTTTTCGGCGCCGCCCTCATCGCCCGTCGTTTCCGCCGCTTCGCGCTCGCAGTCATGGTCCTCGTCCTGGTCGGCGAGGCGACCGTCATGTTCGCGCTGCCGTCTGCCTCCGCCCCTCGCCGGTGGACGCAGGACACGGCGCTCGTTGACTGGTTGCACGACCTGAGCGACAAGGGTAAGGACGGTTCAGACCTGGGCCGGGTTTACTCGCTCAGCACGATCCTGCAAGCCAACTACGCCTCGTACTACGGCGTCGGCTCGATCAACGTGAACGACAACCCCGAGCCGCAGGGGTGGGTGGACTTCGTGCGCGAGCGCGCCTACCCGGGCATCACCAACGGACGCATCACCAAGGCTCCGCAGGCTCGGCTGACCGCGCTCGTGGCGAACGTCGACGCTTACCGACAGGCCGGCGTCGAGTACATCCTGGCGCCGCGGGGCCTGGCGATCACCAGTGCCGCAGCGCCGCTGCTGACGGCGGTGACCTCGACCGCGATCAGCGACATTTACCGGCTGAACGGTGCTTCCGATTACGCAACCGCGCCGGGGTGCACCGTGACCCCGCACAGCCGAACCAGCTTCGACGTGGACTGCGCCGCGGCGGCCACGCTCACCCGCCGCGAACAGATCTTCCCGGGATGGCGAGCCTCCGTCGGAGGTGAGGATGTACCAGTCGTCGCGGCGGATACGTATTTTCAGGGCGTGCCCGTGCCCGCCGGCCACAGCGTCGTGACCTTCACCTATCGCCCGCGATGGCTGCTCCCGACGCTTGTGCTAGCGGCGGCGGGTCTCGTTGCGTTGGTCGTCCTGCTTGCTGCCGCGCTCGGACTGCGGAGTAGGCGAAGGGAGGACCCACGGCACACTGGAGACGCCGGCCCGCGCGCCGGCGCGTCCGTCGTGGGGGTCAGCTCGGGAAGGTGAGGAGCGAGGTCTGTTCGGGGTAGGGCAGCGTTGGCGTCAGGCCGCGCGTACGGTCCTCGATCATTCCCGACGCTGCGATCGCCGCTCGGTAACGCGAACGCAGGCTGTTGTCGAACACGATCAAGCCGTCGCGCTTGAGCCGCGGGACGGCGGCCTCGAGGCACTGTTGGCGAGCGCGCCCATCAATGGCGATCAGGTCGAATTCGCCCGGCACCCCGTCGATGGCGGCGACGTAGTCTCTGAAATCGGAGTCGGCGTAACCCGGCTTGGCCGACGGGACCCGGGGGTCTGTCGATGTGGTCGCCGCGATCACCAGCAGGTCGACACCGGCGGCCTCGAGGCTCGACTGCATGGACTCGGCAAAGCCGACGTGGTGTTCCACGCTGTGCACTTCGTCGGCCCGCTTGGCCAGCCAGAGGGTGCTGACACCCGAGCCGTATTCGAATACCCGGATGGGATGCGGGCGCGCGGCGAGCCAGTCCTCGACCTTGTCGATTGCCTTGTACGTCCACCACGGAACGTCCAGCGAGGACAAGCCCTTCGTGTCGTGCACCAGCACCAGGCTGTACGCCCAGTGCTTGAGCTTCGAATCGCGCGTGGGCGGCTCGGCGCCGATCACATTGACCCGGACGAGCGCACTGCCGACGACGTGTGCGCCGGTTACGTAGGCGGACTTGGCCCACTCGACCAGCTTCTGCTGGGTTCCCAAGCTTGTTCGCTCCCTTGTGCGTGGTCATCGCGAAATCGAGCAACAGCGCAACACGCACGATCGGTACGAACATCCGCGCACTGATCACTGCGCGCCAGCGACGCCCGATGGGCAATATACCCCGCATGGTCGACGGTCTCGACTGGAACGAGGACGACACCCACCGCCGACGACACAGCTCGCTCGGCGATTTAGGCACCAGCGGTCTGCGCCGCCGCCTGCACCCACCAATGAACGACTCTTACCGACGGTGGCTCAGTTCGCGGGGCCAAGACGAGGGCCCCGATCACCTGATCGAGGCCCTCGTCATCGCTTAGGTGTAGCCACGCGGCGTGTCAATTAGTGGTGGAACACCGACTTCGGGATGTACCCGGTCACGACCTGGGTCTTGTCAACGACCTCGCTGACGTGGTAGTTCACGGCGAGCGAGGCGAACGAGAAGGCCTCCGCAACGCTCATCTTTTGGGTACGACCAAGGAAGTCGATGGTCTTCTGGACCGCGATCTTGGTGGCGCGGTCGAGGTCCCAGTCGATGCCCATGATCAGCCAGTCGGTGTCGGTCTCGGCCCATGGCAGCACGTTGGGCGTGTTCTTGAGGACGGTGATGCGGAAGGTCCCGGACAGCGAGTGCTCGACCGCGGTCTGGCTCACCTCGCCGTCGCCCTGGACGCTGTGGGAATCACCCATGAAAAGCAGGCCGCCCGGCTGCCAGACCGGCAGGTAGAGGGTCGTCCCGATGGTCAGGTCGCGGTTGTCCATGTTTCCGCCGAACTTGCCGGGCTCCGTCGAAGACTGGACGCCGGTGGCTGGCGGCGGGGCGTCGGCCGTCGCGCCGACGAACTCACCGGTTGGTGAGGCGACAGCGATCGTGCCCATGAACTTGTGCGTCGGGATCTTCACGGTGTTGGAGAAGTGGACGACCTCCTTCCCGTGCCAGATGCCGGTGCGGTACATGTGGGTGCGGGACTGCAGGTCGGACGGGATGTCCAGCGGGACGTCACCAACTCGCCAGCCGGGGTACGTCGTGGCCATCACGCCACTAGTCGGCGAGGTGCCGTTGAAGCCGTAGTCGACGCGGGTGTCCAGCGCGAGGTATTCGATGGCGAGGGTGTCACCGGGTTCGGCGCCTTTGACGTAGACCGGGCCGGTAAGGATGTGGCCGCCGCCATAGTTCTGGTTGGCCGCGCGCCGGGCCGCCAGGGTCTCCCAGAACGCGATCCCGTCTGCAAGCACGTCCTTCGGCTTGATTCCGAACTGGGCCATGTAGTCGACTGGGCTCATGGTGCCGGTCAGGCCCTGCTGTGAGAGCGCGTCGACGCGGACGACCTCGCCCGACTTCATGGTTACGCCCGGCGTCGCGTCGATCGGGAAGCCACCCCAATGCAGGTTGTCCGGGGTCGACCGCAGGTGGTGGTCCCACTTCACCGGCCCGCGTCCGGGCTTGGTCGCGGGGGTGGCGCTAGCGGGCGAGGTGAAGGTACTTCCGAGCCAGGTGGCAACCGGGGCGGCCAGGCTGGCGGTCAGCACGGTGCGCCGGCTGACGGTGTTAGAGCGTCGGGTCACGAGGGACTCCTGGAGGGATAGGGCACCGGCCGTCGATGGTCGGGCACAATGTGTCACGATTGTGTCGAGATGTTTCCCGGATGTCTCGGCGCTGCAACGGCTGGGTAACCGGCTGAATGGAATATCAGCTAGCGGACGGTCACTGTGAAAGTCGGTCTGCGCCGGTCCGACCCGCCGCGAAGAATTTCGAACGAGTGACGGCGTGCCAGGTAGGGCGGATTGTGACTTGATCACATCGAGCGACGACACTTTCGCGGAATGGCAGCCTCCGCGACGTTCTACTGGTGCACGCATAGCTCGCGCGTTGCGCCCCGTACCTTCGATTATTGCCAGCTTAGCTAGTTCTGGTGGAGGCGCTTCTTTCTTTTTACCCCGCCTTCTCTACTTGGCGGAATTACAGCCGCTTGGGACGCCGCCTGAAACGAGGTAATTCGATAAAGATAGATGTGCTGTTGGATGACGGGTCCTTATCCGGCGTACTAGTTGCAGCCGCCGCGGGATGGAAGAGATTGGGAACCACGGACGCGCTATTCGGCTAACCGGTAGGGACTGATGAGACCGGTCGGATTGGGGTCCTCGCCGTTTGACAGCCGGAACCGTTGCCGTCGTCGTAGCGCAGGCGACTTCGATGGCTACGCGCAATCCGCCGGTTTGTTCATACAACAAGCCACTCTTCAATTACTAACTCGGGCAGCCGCTAGGGAACACGGCTAGCGGGTGCTCCGCCCTCTGCCAAGAGCTGGTGGGCGGGAATGCTGATCGGCGGCGGATTGAGGTGAATCTCGGGCCACCCGGAGACCGGGCTGGGTTTGGCGATGAAGAAACCTTGTGCGCCCTGCACTCCAAGTACGGTGGCGGCTCGCAGCTCTCCTTCGGTTTCGACGCCTTCTGCGATGACGGTCGCTCCGATGTCACCTGCGAACGTGGTGACCGCCTTAACAAGAGCACGTTTGCCAGGATCGGTGTCCATATCTGCGATCAGACCGCGGTCAAGCTTGATGTAGTCCGGCTTGAGGGCGAGGATGTGGCGAAACGAGGCGTACCCGGCCCCTGCATCATCGACTGCCAGTCGCAGACCCCGCCGGCGCAAGGGTTCTGTCCGCGCCGTCAGCTCGTCGTAGTCCTCGATGCTGACGTGCTCGGTGATTTCGACAACGATCCGTGCCGGAGCCCATCCGGACTCGTCGATGACCTCTTCGAGCACGCCGCTCAACAGGGTGGCCGGAGAGACGTTCACGGATAGAAAGAGCTCGCTGGGCAAAGTGAGGGCACCGACGGCGAATGCTTGCCGGAGCGCCGCAATTTCTAATTCGACGCCGAGGCCCACCCGGGAAGCGGCGGCGAACCACCTGTCCGGGCTCATCATGGAAGGCTCAAGCGGGAATCGTGACAACGCCTCGGCACCGACGGCGATTCCCGAGGTGGTCGTGATGATCGGTTGGAACACGGTCGTCATGCAGCGGTCGTCGATCGAACGTCGAATCCGATCTGCCAGCTGATCGGTCCGCTGCCGCTCGGACAGTCCTTCTAATCCGCGTAGTGTGCCCGCGAAACCGATGACCTTTCCGTACTTGTCGGTTTGCGCGAGGCCGCTGCTCAGAAAATCGCGAAGTTCACCGCTCTTCGTCAGGAACGTGAACTTCTCATCCTTCCAACCGCTGGCGGTGAGGGAGCAAGTTCGGACCAAGCTCGCTGCGCGATGCTGCTCCAGTTCCCTAAAGATCGCCGACGTCGGCTGGCCGATGAGTTCGCTGGGCTGATAGCCGAGGTAGGCCGTCACGGTCGGGCCAAGGTAAACAAAGTGTTCACCGCGGGTCTCCCACAACAACTCCTGGCAAGATTCCGCGATCGCCATGAGACGGCGGTTGGCTTCGGCCTGTCGCCTCCTTTCGGCTTCACGCCAGTAATGCCGAAATACAAACCATGCGCCCATGCGAAGCAACATCAGTGAAAGCGAGACGGCAACCTCGGCTCGCCCGAGGCCGTCTACGCCGCCCGCATGCCCGGACAAGCTAACCAACAGTGCGAACGGAAACGACAGGATTGCGACTAGGCACCAACCCGCCAATGAACTCCGCGAACCAAACATTTCCGCCCTTTCTGCTGAGCAATGCTCAGGTCGCAGCTTTTAGACACCATCGACACCAGAAGCCGACACCTGAGCCTTGCGCGCGGAACAGTGCAGCCGTCACACGGATTTGGTCGAGGGCGGCCGCAAAGACGTCGCCGGACAGGCTGCGCTCCGCAAGCGGCGGCGGCCGCCGCACGCGACGACTGTCGACGATCCGCTCCTGATTCGCCGAGATAACCGCCGCTGAGCGGGAACAGCTGTCCTACCAGGATCAGCTCACGATGTTTCGGAGTTCACACGCTCGCGACGCTCCGTGTCGGCGGAGGAGATGTCGGTGTCGGTGGCGGAGCCGGTGCGGTAGCGGTAGGTGGTGCCCTCGTCCAGGACAACGAATGTGTCGACGCCGCTGCGTGACCAGTGCAGCACGAGTAGACCGCTGCGCTGGGCCAGTGTGGCCAGGCTGTTGAACTCGGTGACCTCGACGATCGGCAGATTCGGTGGGGCGGTGATGGGATGAGTTGCCGCCAGCAAGGCGCCGTAGCGACTCCGGATGGCTGCGCCCTCGCTGACCGGTGGGCTGCGCCGGGCGATCCACGCGAGCAAAACTGCGGTGATCAGCGACGCCAGCAGCAGCGCGGCCGATATGGCCCGGGCCTGGTTCACGGGCAATTGTCTGCTGAGCAGAGTGAGCGTGTTTTGGACACGCGTGGTACGCACTATGGCGGTCGTGTCGTGAACGGTGAGACTTGTTGCCCCGTCGACCAAACTGAGTTGCAGCGGGGTCAGACTGAACTTGAGGGTCGGCGCAAATAGCGTCTGGCCAGGGGTGCGGATGGTCGCTGTAACGGCCACGGTGAGCGGGCCGCTAGGCAGCCCGGTCACGGCGGCGGCGGCCTGCGCGCGGGCATCGAGCGCATTGAGATCTAGCCGGACGGTGGATTCCTTGCGGTTTCCGATGACGTCGGCGGTGGGCGCAAGCGGAATGCTGGTGTGCCAGCCGCTGGGCGTGGACAGGGTTGCGGCGACGCTGAGGTCGCCGGTATCGCCCGCATAAGCCAGGCGGATCTCCACGGTGTTGGCTAGGCGCCGGAATACCGGGTCGGGCGAACGGGCGGTGGTGCCGTCATAGGCGGGGCTGGGGCGTACGGCGGCAGAGTAGGAGAAGGTCAGCTGCCGCCCGATCGCGGGGAAAGTCCGGGCGAGCCGGTCCGGCGCTGCATGCCATGCGAGTGCGCCTAGGGCCAGGCCGAGGACGGCCAGCGTCGCGGCCACCGCGGCGGCTGTGCGCAGGACCGGGGGCAGTGCGGTCAAGGGCTGGGGCCGGCCCCCGGGGTGGCGGTTGGCGTGCCGAGACATGGCCGCTCTCTTTCGTCTGCGTTTTGACTGCACGGTGACGCTGCCGGTCACGGTGAGCGCGAATACGGCCAACACCACCGCGGTCGGACTGCTCAGGCGTTTCAGCCAGAGGCCGCCGTGAGGCAGGTGCAGGGTCGCCCGGCCGACGATCTGGGCGGCGCTGGGATGCGTCGCGTCGATGGACTGGTTGTTGTCGCCCTTCATCACAAACCCGTCGGCGGTGCCGCCGACGATGCGGTGCAGGACAAGGAGGTGTTCGGCTGGAATCCGGTAGGCGACGATCTGCCCAATGTGGTAATCGGCCGCCGGAGTGACCAGTACCAGGTCGCCTTGGTAGTAGACCGGGTTCATGCTGATGCCGTGGGTGACGACCAGTGCCGGACGTCCTGCGGCGATCGCGGCCG
Organism: Frankiales bacterium; assembly: GCA_025966315.1. Taxonomy (GTDB): domain Bacteria; phylum Actinomycetota; class Actinomycetes; order Mycobacteriales; family Jatrophihabitantaceae; genus Jatrophihabitans_A. The sequence continues at coordinate 50,088 of JAOPUZ010000062.1, forward strand.
CGACCACGAGGCTCAGCACGGCGACTGCGAGGAGGGGGACAACGATCAGCATCCGGCGCGCTGATGGGTGGGTCATGGATCCTCCACCGTAGGAAGGAAGCGGTGGACCGGCCCGCCCGGAGTCGGGCCGGTCCACGGGGCTTAGCTGACGGTGATGGCGGCGCTGGTTACGGCTGTCTCATCGGCTGCCACCGGGGTACAGGTCGAGGTGTGACCGACCGCCTCGATGGCCGTGCAGGTGAAGGCCGCGGCGTTGCCACCGGTGAACACGATGCCGACAGCCTTGCCGTCCGAGTCGGCGTCGGCAAAGGTCAGCAGCGCCGAGTGAATGGCAGTGTTGCTTGCGTCCGCATAGCTGTACTCCAGGCTAGACAGCGTCGCCCCGGTAACCGATTGGCTTACCGTTCCGCCCACAAACTGGCTGGCGCCGGCATTGTTGGTAACACCGCTGCCAGTGAAGGCCGAACCGCCCGCGGCGGCCAGGCCTGCGAACGCAACCGCGGCAAGGAACTTGGTGGATTTGCGCATGACAATCTTCTCTCTGTTCGGTAGCCCGGCTAACCCTGTTGGGTCCCGTGGCTTTGCGTCCCCAGCTCACGCTGGGTTTGCCGTTTCGTGGAGGCGCGGCCGTCGAATCTCAATCGGCCGCAGCAATGAAAGCGAGCGGGCTAAACGTAACATACATTTCACGTTGGCTGGATCGCACCTAATGCCCGCGTGGCGCAGGACACGACGGTCGATACCGTTGGGGGTGATCGGTCTGCGCCGATAAGGGGGTCTAGATGCCTTTTTAACCGTCTATCACGAACCGTGATGAATCTAAGCTGCCGCGCCGGGGCGACGTGCACGGCCCGACGGCGAGGTCGCGGCAATTAGCCGGGGGCATTCAACATCGGCATTCACATCGCCTGGCTGCAGCATGCCAGATACGCAGGCAGCATCTTTAGGAGCCCGTAAACGTAAGACATTCAAGGATGTAAATGCACGTGCCGCAAACAAAGATCCGGACCCGGCTCAATAAGCTGGCGCTCGACCGGCGCGGAGGGGCTCGCACATACTGGCGACGAGCTCGCGGTCGGCGCTACAAGCACTTCTTCATCGACTGGCGCGATTGGTCGCCGACGCGACATCCGGGCGGCCGGCACGAAAAAAGGCCCCCAGTAATACTGAGGGCCTTCATTCTCCCAGGAAGGGCTTACTAACCTTGGCCGAAGTTTCTCGGCCGATGGTTCGAGTAAGACCATCTTGGTCGGGGTGGCGGGATTTGAACCCACGGCCTCTTCGTCCCGAACGAAGCGCGCTACCAAGCTGCGCCACACCCCGGCGACAACCGGTCCAGCATAACCGACGACCGAACCTAGCTTCGAACCACATCGCGCGGCAGCAGGGTCAGCAGCACTGCCTCCGGGCGGCACGCGAATCGAATCGGCATGAACGGATTCGTGCCGAGCCCGGCGCATACGTTGAACCACATGTGCTCGTCCCAGCGATGCAGCCAGCGAGCCCGCCGGACGTCGATTCCGCAGTTCGTCACGATCGCCGGCCCGAATGGAATCCGGACCTGACCGCCGTGGGTGTGGCCAGCCAGTACGAGGTCGTAACGGTCACCGGCAAAGGCGCGCAACAGCGATGGCTCGGGGGAGTGCGTGACGCCGATGCGGACGGCGGCGGTGGCGTCGGCTGGGCCGGCAATCCTTGAATATCGGGCCTTGCGAAGGTGCGGGTCGTCCGTCCCGGCGAACGCTACGGACACCCCGTTCACGTCCACGCACGTGCGGACGTGCGTGAGATCGAGCCAGCCGGCCCCGGCCATGCCAGCGGCCAGCTCATGCCACGGCATCCGGGCGCGACCCTCCAGCTGCCCCACTTTGTCGGGCAGAAAGTAGCGGAGCGGGTTCTTGGGCTTGGGTGTGTAGTAATCGTTGTTGCCCGGTACGAACGCCCCCGGGAAGTCGAACAGCGGCCGCAGCGTCTGCATGATCGCCGGGATTCCGTTCGGATCGGAGCTGGTGTCGCCGGTGTTGACGACGAAATCCGGTTCGAGTCGGGCCAGGTCGCGAATCCAGTCCTGCTTGCGTGTCTGGCTCGACGTCAGGTGCAGATCAGACAGGTGCAAGATCCGTAACGCGGGTGTGCCCGGGTCCAGCACCGGTACCGCGAAGTTCCTGAGGGTGAACATCTTGGGTTCGATGAGCCCGGCATAGGTGAGGAAACCCGCCCCGAGGGCAGCGACGCCAGCGGCGGCGCGCAGCGGTCTGGGCATACCGGTCAGCCTACGTGCGCGCGAAATTCAGCCCGGACGCCGATAGCCTTCATGCATGACCGACGCCACGCCCGCTGCCCTCAAAGACCAGCTCAGGTCCGACCTGACCACCGCGATGAAGGCCCGGGACGAGTTGAGCACCGCAACGATCCGAATGTTGCTCACCGCCATCACCAACGAAGAGGTAGCTGGATCGAGCGTCCGCGAGCTGACCGATGACGACGTGTTGCGGGTCATCAATCGCGAAGCGAAGAAACGCCGCGAGGCCGCCGAGGCGTTCGGCGACGCCGGCCGGACGGAGCAGGCTCAACGCGAGCGGGACGAGGAAACTGTGCTCGGCCGGTACTTGCCGGCCCAACTCGACGACACAGAACTCGCCGGCCTGGTCCGGCACGCGATAGCGGAATCGGGTGCGACCGAGGCCCGGCAGATGGGACAGGTGATGAAGGCGGTAACACCACTGATCGCCGGCCGCGCCGACGGCAAGCGGGTGTCGGAAGAAGTCCGCCGCCAACTCACCAGCTAGCGAGCGCAGCCCGGCTAACGACGGCCGGGGGTGGTGTTCCCTCCCGGCGTGGCTCGGCCACCGCCCGGTGTTTGACCACCGCCCGGTGTTTGACCAGCGCCGGTTGGGCCGGCACCGGCCGGGGGTGTCTTGATGGGCGTCTTCACCGGCGGAACGTACACGTATGGCGGGACACCGCTGGACTGGCAGATCGAGATCGTGGTCTGGCCCGGGATGCCGATGGCCGGACTGAAGAACGCAACCTGGCCGTAGGGAACCGAGCTGCCGCAACGAGTCTTGAGGACCGTTGACTTGAAGCCTTGCGCGGTCAGCGTCGCCTGCGCGGTAGCCAGGTCCTGATTCTGGACATTGGTCACCTGCTCGCCCGGCGTCGTGTCCACGGTCGGCCAGCTCCACTGCTGCTTCTGAAGCGTCGACTGGAAGGCGTCCAGCCAGAAGGTCGCGCCAAAGGCGCCGAACTGGTCGGTTCCGTCATTGCCGGCAGTCACCCCGGGCACGTCGCTGATGGTCTTGTTCGGGGTTACCGGGTTGACGATGGCCGACGCGGATACCAGGTTCGGGGTGACACCGACGAACCAGAGGGCGGAGTTCTTGCCGTTGTCGTGGCAATTCTCGCCGTTGGTGTCACACTCCGCGGCGTTGTTGGTACCGGTCTTGGCCGCGACCTTGCTGCCGCCCTGGTCGTACCAGTTGTTGAAGTAACCGTCGGCCGTACCTTGACCGTCGGTATCGCTGGTCATGATATTCACCAGCGTTCGTGCGACGTAGGTGTCGAACTGGCGGGTGCAGGCCGGCCGGTTGTACTTCACGGCCTTTCCGGCCGGGTCGGTGATCTTCACGATCGGGGTCGGCGGGCAGTACACACCGTCGTTGGCCACCGCGCCGAACGCACCGGTCAACTCCAACACCGGCGTCGACTCCTGGCCGAGGGTGAACGTCGGCCGGTGCTCGGAGATGATCTGCTGCGCCACGGTGCGTCCGGTGGGCTTGCCGGCGCCGTCCACGGCCGGGGTGTCCTTCAAATAGTTCATGCCCAGGCCGGTGGCGGTGTTGACCTCAGGCGACAGGTCACACCCGAACAGCTGGTCCTCCATGGCCACGAAGTAGGTGTTCGAGGACTCCGGCAGGGCTGAACTCAACGGCAGGGTCGAGGCGTACGTGCCGGCGTTGTGCGCGATGTAGTCCTTCTGGGGACAGTTGCGGACCTGCCAGGTGTCGTTGTTGGTGGTCAGCGCATAACTCGGCGGGACCCCGGCCTTGAGCGCCGCCAGCGCGGTGAAGTACTTGTACGTCGAGCCCGAACCGGCGTACGGATCGGTGAACAGCTTGCCGACCGTGTACGCCGAGTTGCCCTTGACCACGCCGTAATGCTTGTCGGTGATCATCGTCGTGACGGCGCCGGTCTTGGGATTGATCGACGGCATGGCGAGTAGATAGTCCGACTTC
>JAOPUZ010000002.1 GCA_025966315.1 Frankiales bacterium
CGAATGCGGCCAGCAGGGTGCGACCGGTCAACGTCATCGCCGCTGCGGTCGCTATCCGCGCCGGATCGACCACCGTGCGCACCACCACCGCGGCAAGCAGCCCGGCACCGAACTGCACGACCCAATACCCAACCGCATCACGCAGACCAATCCGGCGCCGAATCAACACGGCCATCGTCACGGCCGGGTTGTAATGCCCACCGGAGAGGTGCCCGCCGGCATAGATCATCACCATCAGGACCGCGCCGATTCCCAGTGGCGCCAACGGGCTACCGCTGCCCACCGCGGCGCCCACAGTGAAGACCAGGAAGAAGCTCCCGATCGCCTCGACCGCATACTTGACGCCGGCCCGAGGCCGAATCGCCACGTTCATTTCATCGTTCACCTGAGTCGGTGCTTGTGCTGTGACCATGGTTCATAGACTTGCCGTCGCAAGCTCCGATGTCGTCAACGCTGTCGCCCATCTCGGCCCCCGGACAGCGCCACTCCGGGCCTACCAGCTAGCTGCCATTGCCCGTTATCGCCCAGAGCGTCGAGCAGCCGGTCCAGATCGCTCTCGGTGTTGAACAGGTGGAAGCCGACGCGCACCGCTCCGGCGCGCACTGATGCGCGGTTGCCCGCGGCTTTCAGCTTGTCGTCCGCGTCCGCGATCGGTATCGATACGATGGCCGAATATGCTGGGGCAGAGCCAGTTCTGCGCAAGACTTCGTTGGACCGCAATTCTGGAGCAGCAGCGTATCCTTGCAGCTGAGCGGCTCGCCCCCCGGCGCCATTCCCGATCACCGCCGGTTTACGCCCGGTCACCTACGCAATCTTGCGGCCGGTTGGGAAGCCGGCGCCGCTACGCCCGGTCAGTCCAGGCTGGTCAAGGGCGTCACCAAGGTGCCACGTCACCGTCTCAACTGCGGCATTCCGACTAACCTCCATGCGGGATTTCCGGCTCTCCTCAAGCGGGTTTGGTGGCTAGCGCCGACGACAGCGAGGCCCGCGTCGAGCAGTCTTGAGACATACACCGAGGCTGGAAAAGCATATGGAGGAAGACGATGACTACGGTCAGCGCAGGTCGCCCGACGCGCAACCGACGGCGGGTGCATCCGGCGGTAGGAACCGCGGCCGCTGCCATGGTGGCTGTCGCTGCGGTCGGTGTCGGCGCACAGTTCATCGCTGTCACTCCGCCGGCTACCGATACCTCGCTGTACTGCGCCGGGGCTTTCCAGTGCATACAGCCCGACGCGGATCGGCTGCTCCCAGATGCCCTTGACCCGCTCGTCCCATTCGGTCCTGCGATGTCGAATTCCGCTACGCCGTCGCGGCCAGTCGCCAGCCCGCACTCGGGCGGCGCCGTCTGACCCCACGCTTGCACCAGCTGCCGCGAGTAAGTCGGCGGAACCCGATTTTCAGCCGACATCGCTTGTCGGCGATGTCACCCAAAAGGAGAAAAGAATGAAACTGCAGTACGTCGCACCACTGGCCATCGCCGCATCCGCGGCAGCTATTTTACTGGCACCGATCGCCGCTGCCGACACTACCGTGCAGCAGAGCCCGGGAAATGCCCAAATCGTCGCTACTCCCGGGGCCGCCGCGCAAGAGGCCGCCCAAAACCAACAGCCATTCGGCGGGGACTCGGGCGCCCTGCTGTACCACCACCGCTGACAACGACCGCGCGCTTAGGGTAGGGAGGCATTTGTTCCCGCCCTAAGCGCTTTGGTTCTGGGGCGCAAGGCAAGCCGGGACGCCAACACCACCGAGCACCCCGGTGTCCGGTTGCCGAATTCAATCACTCGGCGTCATGCGTTATGTACCGGTTGCCAGTCCGTGGTTCGTCGCGCGCCACCTAGCCGTGGCGTCGTTGGCCGACGGCTCGTTCGTCAGGATCGCCGACGCCCACCTCGACGTACCGCTGTTCTGGCAGTGCTGGAAGCTCGACAGCCCGATGATCGACGCCGTCACCGACGCGGTGCGGTCCGCCGCCTCGGATCTTCGCCGACCTCGACGGTAGTCGCCTCGGGTCGTGATGGACGCGGCGGCCGCCCGCGGTTCGAACTCCACCGCCGTCTCACGTGGCAGACGCAGGACCGTGATCAGCAGACCCCGCTCCCAGGAGACGCCTGTGCAATTCGGTTGTGAGCCGATGAATCTCCCGTGTCAGCTCGGTATTGGTCTTGAGTTCCAGTTCCTGTGCCTGGAAGTCGTGATCAGCCTTCGCCTGTTGGAACGTCGCCTCGCGATTCTGACCGATCATCACGAAGGTCGACAGGAAGATTGCCTCGAGCGAGACCACCAGGGTCAGCGTCGGCCAAGGACTGCGCTCGAGGAACACCATCCACACCGCGAACAACGCCGCATGGATGAAGACGAAGCTCATCGACCCGGCAAACGCGGTGATCTGGTCGGCCACCCGCAACTGGAAACTCGCGTTGCGTTTGCGCGCCTCGTCGATCACTGCCGGGTGGTGCATTTCGCCGCTCTTGAGGAGCCGACGCGGTACCAGCCTGCCGACCTCGGTGCGAAGTGAGCTCATCTCGTCCCCCGATTCACGACGCGTGCTGTCCATCGATGGCGGAGACACTGTGGCCGACCTTGCGCACGGCGAAGCTGGCGGCGATCTGACCGACGCCGTGAATCAGCGCACCAGCGGCGACCCATGACACCAGCACGGTGACCGACACGTTCCACGAGCCGGCGGCCCAGAAACCGATCGCCAACTCCGCGAGGCCGACGAGCAGTAGTACCCACCACCCGGGTGCTCTACTGGCTGCGAATGCCATTGCGATGTCGAATGATCCGCGGAAGATGAAGTAGAAGCTCATGACGGCCGCCAGGCCGACGAACGTGTCGCCGGGCCGGATGAACGCAATGACACCGATCACGACGAAAAGCGCGGC
>JAOPUZ010000016.1 GCA_025966315.1 Frankiales bacterium
CAGTTTCCGCACGACCTGCTCCGGGGTATGCCGCTTTCTCGTCGTCATGATCATCGAGCCTTTCCGTCCACCTTCGTGGACATCAAGACTCTCACTCGACCTGGATCAATCAGCCGGGGTCATGCCAGACCCACGCCGCCCGTGCAGCCCCACGCCGGTGCTGGCCACGCCCGTGTCTGCCATCGCCGCCCTGTGTAACGGCGTGCGGTCCAGGGTTCTCGCCGGGATTTGTAAGCGCCTGCCAGCGTTAGCTCGGCGGGTCCAGCATGCCCTGCAACATGCCTTCATAGGGTGACGACGCGTTGGCCGTCCAACGCCTGGCGATGCGACCCGCAAGTCGCGATTGGCGTCCAGCGTGTACGGCCAATCTCATTGACCTCGCCATCCGGATCGGGTCGGCCGCCCGAGTCACGGCGGACGCGACCAGCACCGCGTCGCAGCCGAGTTCCATGGCGAGCGCTGCATCGCTGGCGGTGCCGATGCCGGCGTCGAGAATGACGGGCACCGTGGACTGTTCCACGATAAGCGAGATGTTGTGTGGGTTGGCGATGCCAAGACCGGAGCCGATGGGGGAGCCCCCGGGCATCACGGCGGCGCAGCCGATTTCGGCCAAGCGCCGCGCGAGGACCGGATCGTCGTTCGTATACGGAAGGACGATGAAACCCGCTTCGACCAGGCGTTCGCACGCTTCGGACAATTCAGCACCGTCGGGCAGCAGCGTGCGCTCGTCGGCGACGACCTCGACCTTGACCCAGTTCGTCTGCAATGCTTCGCGGCCGAGCTTTGCAGTGAGTACTGCCTCGGCTGCGGTCCGACAGCCGGCCGTGTTCGGGAGCACCTGAACGCCAACCTCGGTCAGTACGTCGAGTACTGAACCGGACGCGGACGGGTCGACACGCCGCATCGCCACGGTCGTCAATTCGGTGCCGGATTCGCGCAAGATTTCACCAAGGCCCCGCAGGCTGGGTGCACCACCCGTACCTACGATCAGGCGCGAGCTGAACTTGGTACCGGCGATGACAAGGTCATCGGCCGCCTCTGGCGGTACGGGAGTCGACATGGTCAGCCTCCCTGCACAGCTGTGACGACGTCCACTCGGTCGCCGTCTGCAAGCACGACGTCGGACCACGTTGAGCGCGGCACCACCTCGCCGTTCAACGCAACGGCGATCCCACTCTGCCGATCACTGACCTGGAGCACGAGCTCGGCCACGCTCGTACGCGACCCGCTCTCCTGAGGGTGGCCGTTGACGATGAACTGCATATTCGTCGGACTCCTTCGTGGTCGTGTCGTCGTGTTGCCGAGGCCGGCTGGCGGACCGGCCGATGCGCGGACCAGGGGGCGGTTCACGCTTGCTCACCGCGTGCCGAGCTATTGAACCTGTCGGGCCGGAACGCATGCCATTCTTCCGCAACCGGCTTACCGTGCACCATGTCGCCGACAGCCGATGCGGTCAGCGCGGAAAGCAAGATGCCATTGCGATAGTGACCCGTGGCGACAATCAACCCAGGCTCGAGTTCGCCGACGATCGGTCCGTTGTCGGGCGTACCCGGTCTCGATCCGGCGATGGCCTCGACGAACCGGAACTCCGACGAGATCGGAAGCAACTCGTAGCTGTCCCGAAGTAGTCCGTATATGCCGCCCGCGGTGACGGACGTGTCGTATCCCTGCTGCTCAACCGTCGCGCCGACCACCAGCTCGCCGTCCTCGCGGGGCACGAGGTACACCTCACTACCGCGCACAATGCCTCTGATCGTGCGGGTGAGCACACCGCCACTTGCGCGTAGTCGCTCAGGAACTGCGAGCCTGAGAATCTGGCCCTTGACTGGTTGCACCGCTATATCGAGTAAATCGGTACTGAGAGCGCCGGCCGCCACGACAGTGTGGGTGGCCCGAAACGTCCCGCCCGTTTCGGATATCGCTCCACCGACGCGGCCCCGCGCGCGCAGTAACCCCGTGATCGTGCCCTGTACGTAGTCGACGCCGGATAACTCGCCCGCGGATCGCAGTGCGGCCACCCACTCCCGATTGTTGACCGATAAGTCGTCCTCAGCCAGCACCGCGCCTCGAACTGAGCGAGCGAGAAACGGCTCGAGCGTCCGTGCCTGACTGCCGCTGAGCCGGGTCGTCGACAAACCGAGCGAATCGCGGTATTCGGACAAGCGGTCCAAGGCAGCCCGGTCATCGGCGTCAAAAGCGACGGTGAGGGTTCCGTCGGCTCTCACCGATATCGGTTGGCCTGTTCGCTCATGAATCTCGTTCGCCATTGATTGAAAGGCCAAGACGCCGGCAAGGTTGAGGCGGGTGAGATCGGCCTCGCCGAACATCGCTTCGCTCACCGGGGCAAGCATCCCCGCGGCGACCCAACTGGCCCCCCTGCTACCGCTCCGGTCGACCACTCGTACCGACAGACCTTGTGCAGCGATGCGATACGCAATCGCTAGACCAATAGCGCCGCCTCCGACCACGAGAACATCAGTGACGCCGTCGGGCTCGCTCATGACTCACACGCTAGTGCGCGCGAGCCAAAACACCGCACGCACATATGCAGGCTTCGTCGGCCGCCGGAGCGGCTACTGCTAGTGGCGCTTCTTGCGGCCCGAGCTAGTGGGTGAGATGCGGTTGGGCGGTGCGAGGTCATGCGCTATATTAGAACATATGTTCGATTGAAGGCAACTCCCCGCCTGGCGGACCTAGCCACGAAGACCCAACGAGTACGTACGAAAGACGGAAGGAGCGGCAATGCCCTGGGCGGCCAACGGTGAAGGCAATCGGTCCGGTCCGACCGACTGGAATCCGGATCTACACGACGAACTCGACTTATGGCGCGCCGCCGAAGACGGCTGGACTCACGACGATGCGCTCGTCGACGCCGCCGAGCTTGATCGGTGGCTTCCCTTGGACATCGATTGCCCGCCGGATCCGTCCGAACTACTTCCGTCCGAACTGCGTCCGTCCGAACTGCGTCCGTCCGAACTGCCATTTGAAGTGCCGCCATTCGAACAGCGCCGACCGCCGATTCCGCATTGGTCACAGTGGTCCTCGCTGGCGGTCGACAAGGTCGCCGACTTGCTGCGTGAAGTCGATGCGGCGGACTTGAGTGCCGACGCTGCCGTTGAGATGGCCGTGCTGACCCAGCGCCTGATTAATTGGGCAACGGCAAGTCAACATCGAGCGCTGGCCCGGGTCGATGCAGAGGACGCCTCGGACGCGCGTTGGTATGAGGACGTCATCGGGTGTTCGCTGCGAATCCCCGCGCGTGCTGCTCAGCGCCGTATTGCTACCGCCAAGACCCTGACCAACGACCTTCCTCGCACTTTGGAAGCACTTTCCAGCGGTGCGATCAGTGGCAGCCACGCGGACGCGATTGTCGAAATCGCGTGGACGCTGCCTGACGCCGAGCAGGTAAGCCTTGTCGAGGACGCTGCCCTGTCGCGCGCAGAAGAACAGACCGTTCCAGCGTTGCGCCGTTCACTCCGGCGTGCCGCCTTAGCGGCGAACCCGGTGACCGCCCAGCAGCGTCATACCCGCGCCCGCGCGGACCGAAGTGTCAAGCACATACCCGTTGAGGACGGCATGAGCGAGCTTAGGGCCTATCTCCCAGCGGAAGACGCGACCACGCTGTTTACCAGGCTGGATGCCGCAACCCGATTGTTGCCCGCCGATGATTCCCGCACGCGCGACCAACAACGGGCGGACCTGTTTGTCGACGCGATCCTCAGTGGCCTCCCGTTGGATGCTCTTCCGACTCACAACGGGCGAGCGCCGAGCGTTCAGGTGGTCGTAGCGGCAAGCACGTTGCTGGGCCTCGATGATGAGCCGGGCTTCCTCGCCGGTTACGGACCGGTGACTGCAGGTGTGGCGCGCATAATCGCCGCAGATTCCTCCGGTACCTGGCGCCGGTTGCTGGTGGACCCGGATTGCGGCGCGCTGCTTGACTGCGGGCGATCCACCTACCGCCCGCCTCAAAACTTGGCCGATTTTGTCGGCATCCGTGACGCGGTTTGCTCGTTCCCTGGCTGTTCCGCACCTGTCTATCGCTGCGACATTGATCATCAAACGCCGTATCCAGATGGGTTCACAAACCGATCAAATCTCGGTTTGCTGTGTCGACGTCATCATCAGGGCAAAACACAGCGTTTTTTGGGACTATCGCATCAACAAGGACGGCAGCAAAGACTGGACACTGCCCGGCGGGCGATCATTTGTGAGCCGGCCACCCGATCGATGGAGTACCCCTTCGGCAGCGCGGCAAGCAGATGCGGATGAAACTCGCACGGACTGCACGCCGCGCAATTCAGGGCGCCTGGCCGATTCGGGCAAGGATCGGGGGCACAACGATTCAGACGTGTTCAACGCTGCCAATGAACCCACTGGTTCGGAGGCATGCAACGACGCAAGCGAGTTCTCTTGTTCGGACCAAGGGCTTCGCCCCGACGGTTCAGCTGCGTTCAACGAGTCGGTCTCGTTGGATGGTCCGGCTGAGGGTCCTACGGAGCGCCATCACTCCGCTAATCGGCCGTTGACTCATGTATCTGCCAGATTCGCACCGAAGCCGGCGCCGACGACGCGGGACGTACAGCAAAAAGAGGACGAGACCTACGTGGCGCGGATCGCGGAACTTCGGATACAGAAGCGACTGGCTCGCGCGCGCCATCGTTCGGGTGTTTCTGGCCGGGACATCGATGCAGACAACCGAGCGACATTCGAGCATACGAAACTCGAACTCGCATCGCACTATGCAGATCGACAGCGCCTGCTTCGCAGCCGCATTGATCCCGACTATCCACCATTCTGAGCAATCAATGGTCATTCGAGGAGACGTCAAGCGCTACAACTGCACCGACCGTCGCCCCATCCCGCCGAGTCGGCCGGGGCACAGCCCAGCCAGCGCAGCCGAGCCAGCCGAGCCAGCCGAGCCAGCCGAGCCAGCCCAATCCACCCAGCCCAGCGCAGTCGAGCGCTGCCCAGCCGGATCCGCCTAGCGAGAATCCGCCTCAGCTGACCGGCGTGAGTATTACGACCGGAATCGGACGTTCCGTTTTTTTCTGGTACTCGTCGTAGTCAGGCCAGATTTTCGCCATGATCGCCCACAGCTCCGGCTTCTCGTCGACGTCGGCGGTGCGTGCTTGCGCCGTGAAAACGTCAGAGCCAACCTGGATCTCCACCGTCGGGTTGGCCACCAGGTTCAAGTACCAAGCGGGATGCCTGTCGGCGCCACCGACGGAGGCAACGATCAGGTAATCCGTGCCGTGCTGCCCATAAATGAGCGCGCTCCGGCGGAGATCACCCGTCTTGCGGCCGGTGGTCGTCAACAAGAGCGTGGTCACGCCCCGCCAATGCTGCCCGTCCTCGCCGCCGGTTTCCACATATCGATCGATGTGCTGCTTGACCCAGCCGACCGGACTGTCGTGAACCTCATTTGTCATAGCCACTGCATACCACTGGCCGACTGCACTCGCCGACAGCCCCGGCCGACAGCCCCGGCCGACAGCCCCGGCCGACCCCACCGGCCGACCCCACCGGCCGACCCCACCGGCCGACAGCACCGGCCGACAGCACGACTGGCCGACAGCACTGGCCGACAGCAGTGGCCGACAGCAGTGGCCGACAGCACCGCCTAACAGCACCGCCCGACAGCACCGGGCGCCATCAGCGAAGTTTGCACCTGCCGACGCGGGGCTTGAGATGATTGGATGGGCACCGTGATTCCATCCCCGAAGAGCCGCCTCGAGCGTTCGGCCAGATTGTCCACATCGCGCCTGTATCTCTGCACGGACTCGCGCGCCAAGCAGAATGATCTGCCTGATTTCCTCGATGAAGTGCTGGCCAACGGCGTCGACATCGTCCAGCTCCGAGAGAAGAATCTCGAAGCGGCAGACGAACTCGAACTGCTGGCCGTGTTTGCCGCAGCGTGCCTAAAGCACGGCGCGTTGCTCGCCGTCAACGATCGAGCGGACGTTGCCAAGGCGTCCGACGCCGACATCCTGCACCTTGGCCAGCGGGATCTTCCGAGCTCCGTGGCTCGCGCGATCATCGGGCCGGACGTGCTCATCGGGCTCAGCAGCCATAGCGTCGAGCAGGCCTTGCGAGCCTCCGCCGATCCAGAAGCGGACTACTTCTGCGTTGGACCCATCTGGGCGACTCCAACCAAACCTGGGCGTCCCGGTATCGGCCTCGACCCGATCAGCACCGTGGCGCGGGCAGGCAATGCCGGCCCTCCCGACGCACAGCGACGCCCTTGGTTCGCCATCGGCGGCGTCGACCAACGAACCCTGGACGACGTCCTCGCGGCCGGTGCTGACCGGGCGGTCGTGGTCCGCGTCCTTACCGAGGCCACGGATCCGGGACAAGCGGCGGCCAGAATCGCCGCGGCGCTGAGCGATGCCGCGGCGCTGAGCGATGCCGCGGCGCTGAGCAATGCTGCGGCGCTGAGCAATGCTGACAGTGCCGCCAACGCCGGGAGCGGCGCCAACGTCGGGAACGCCAGTGCATCGCCCAGCGATCGGGCCGCTGCACGTTGACGACACCTTCCTCCGCTGGCCTCAACGGACTGAGCGCCGAGCGAACTACAGTCGAGCAGCCGGCATCGCTCAAGCAGCCGGCATCGCTCAAGCAGACCTCGACCTCGACCTCGACCTCGATGTCGACCCCGTCCATCGAACCGGCCCCTGTTCACGTGGCCGCCATCGTCAACCGCACCCGGGACTCATTCTTCGACCGGGGGGCAACTTTTGCCCTCGACCGTGCTCTGGCTGCGATAGAAAAGGCAACCGCCGAGGGAGCAACCTGGATCGACATCGGCGGCGTCCCGTTCGGCCCGGGCGAGCCGGTCACCATCGCCGAGGAGATCGACCGGGTTGTTCCGCTGGTGGCAGCCGCGCGCGCCTCCTCGGATCTGATCATCTCCGTCGACACCACGAATGCTGCCGCTGCCGCTGCCGCTATGGAAGCCGGCGCTGACGTTGTCAACGACACCTCCGCGTTCAGCGATCCCGACATGGCGGCCGCCATCGCGGCGGCGGGCAAGGGCGTGGTGCTGGTGCACAGCACGTCACCCCCGCGCGTTCCGGTTGGCCGCGCCGTCTACGGCGACGTCATGGCCGAAGTGCACGAATTCCTGAAGCAACGGGCCGAGCAGGCGGCTGCCGCCGGCATCGTGGCGAGCCGGACCTACCTCGACCCGGGCCACGACCTCAACAAGAACACCCTGCATTCGCTGGAAATCACGCGACGCCTCGAGGAACTCTCCGACCTCGGATACCCATTGTTCGTAGCCGTGTCGAACAAGGATTTCATCGGTGAAACGCTCGGCCTGCCCGTCACCGAACGGCTGAGCGGGACGGTGGCGGCCGTTGCGATCTGTGTCCTGAAGGGCGCCCGAGTGGTCCGCGTGCACAACGTGGCCGCCGCGGTGCAGGCGGTTCGTTTGGTCGAGGCGATCATGGGCAGCTGGCAGCCAACCGGGCTGCGACACAACATGGGCGAGACGGGCACAGAGCTGGCCACTGCGACGGGCACAGAGTCACAGATCCGGACTTAGCCATCGGTAAGACGGTCGGACCGGATGGGCCACAGCCAAGGCCAGAACCACAGCCAGAGCTGAGCTAGAACCAGAACCACAGCCGGATCCGGAGCCACAGCCAGAGCCAGAGCCAGAGCCAGAGCCAGAGCGACTGTGGTGACGAGCACAGAAGTAGCCTTTGAGGGAACCGCTGAGGGTGCCTGATCGACTATTGCTGACATCCGGTACGCACGCTGCGGGAAACGAGTTCGGCAAGATTAGCTCGCGGACCGGCCGGCCGACCGGCGCGCAGCCGGTGTCGACTCGGGCCGGTGCCACAGCAGGCGACGGGGACGAAAAGGAGGGCCTGATGGGCGAAAGCGCCGGCACGCCGGCAACGGCGACCCGCCGACCGTCCCATGGCCCGATCTGGACGATCTGGCTGGTGTCGTTTGCGATCGTCCTCGGCTTGGTGATGGCCATCGTTCGCTACGCTTCGCTTCCGGACTCGACGCACACCACGCACGACACTTCGGATCCCAGCATGATCAACATGTCCGGAATGTCAGAGAAGTGGGTACGGCTGCGAAACGGCGACACCCTCGGCGGCCTGCTCAGTCATCGGCTGCTCACGGTTTGGCAGCTCGATACGGTCGCCGTGATCGCGGTCGTGCTGGCCGCAGCCTGGTACCTGACGCGGCTGACCCAGGCTCGCCGCAACGGCGCGTCCTGGCCATTGAGCCGACTCGCGGCATTCATGTCCGCTCTCGTCGTCTGCATCCTCGCAACCTGCGGCAGCATCGGCGTGTACGACATGGCGCTGTTCTCGGCCCACATGATCGGGCACCTCGCCTTCGTCATGGTGGTGCCCGCCCTGCTGATGGCCGGCCGTCCCCTGGAGCTGGCTCTGTTGGCTCGCTCCGGCCCCCGGCGAGAGCGGCTGGCGCGTCGCTATGTCGGTCCGGTGGCCAGCGTGCTTACCGCACCGCCGGTCGCCCTCGCGGCCTACGCGGTGGTCATCGTCGGCAGTCACCTCACCGGGCTGATGGACGTGATCATGCGCAATTCCTGGGCCGGACAGCTCGAGCACCTGGTCTACATCGTGATCGGATGCCAGTTCATGGTGCTGGTGCTGGGTGACGCGCCCATCCGCTGGCAGCTGTCCACGCCGGCCCGCTGGTTACTGCTGGCCATCTCGATGGCGGTCGACACCTTCGTCGGCGTCATCATCATGCAGGCCAGCCTGCCGGTGGGCATGCTCAAGGTGCCCGGCTTCAACGTCAACCCGCATTCGGACACGATCACCGGTGGCGCGATCATGTGGTTCGGCGGGGACGGCATCATGGCCGCGATCATGATCCTGCTCGTGTTGGGCTGGCTTCGGGATCCGGAGCGCCAGCGACAGGACAATCGTGGCTGGCTGGAACAAGCCCGCCGCGCGACCTTCGCCGAACGAACCGGCGCGCAGGGCATGTCTGGCGACCTCGATTTCGACAGCGCGGACGCGCGGCTGCGCACCTACAACGAATGGCTGGCGTCCCTGGACAGCGGGACAGCGGGGACAGCGGGGACAGCGGGGAAAGCGGGGACAGCGGGGACAGCGGCGACAACGACAACTGGGACGACGGGGACAACGGGGACAACGGGGACAGCGGCAGCGGGGACAGCGGGGGCAGCGGGGACAACGACAACGACAACGGCAGCGGCGACAGCGGCAACAACGGACGCAACGGCGACAAGGGCTCACCGCCCTGCCCAACGCTGAGTGAGCCCCAACGCTAAGTGAGCCCGAAAGCTGAGTGAGCCCGAAAGCTGAGTGAGCGCGCCGCTCACTCAGCCCGCCGGGCGCTCAGCCGAGCGATCACTCAGCCCGATGCTCACTCAGCCCCCAGCTCACTCACCCCCCGCTCACTCAGACCCCCGTTCACTCAGCCCCCAGCTCACTCAGACCCCCGCTCACTCAGCCCGCCGGGCGCTCAGCCGAGCGATCACTCAGCCCGACGCTCATTCAGTCCGATGCTCACACGACGCTGAAGACCGACTTGAGTGTCGCCGCCGAGGAATTGCCGACGTAGACCTCGATTTGGCCGGCTTCGACGACGAAGTCGGCCTGGTTGTCGTAGAAGCCCACGTCGTCGGACGTCAGGGTGAACGAGACGCTACGGTGCTGTCCCGCCCCGAGCGTGATGCGCTTGAACCCGCGCAGCCGTCGAACCGGCTGCGCAATGGTGGCGACCGGGTCGTGCAAATACAATTGGACCACCTCATCGCCGGGCCGGTCGCCGGTATTGCGAACGTCCACGGTCACCGTGATCGACCCGCCCCGGCCCGATCGCCTGGGTCGATGCAGCTTCGTCGAACTGAGCCGGATGCCGCTGATCGAGAACGTCGTGTAGCTGAGCCCGAAGCCGTAGTCGTACAGCGGCCCGCTCGGCAGATCCAGGTACTTGGACGTGTATTTGTTGGCCGGATCGGCCGGTCGTCCGGTGTTCTCGTGGTTGTAGTAAATCGGGATCTGACCGACCGCTCGTGGGAAGGAAACCGGTAGTTTGCCGCCCGGATTCACGGTCCCGAACAGGATGTCGGCTACCGCGTTGCCGCCTTCCACCCCCGGCGCCCAGGCCTCGAGAATTGCCGTGGCCGAGTCGTGGACCGGTTGCAGGGTCAGCGGCCGCCCGTTGAACAGCACCACCGTGAACGGCTTTCCCAGCGCGGCGATCGCAGCCAGCAACTCCTCCTGTACGCCCGGCAGCCCGATCATGCTGCGGGCACTCGCCTCGCCGCTCATCGCCGCACTTTCACCCAACGCCAGCACGATCGCGGACGCGCTGCGGCCGGCGGCCACCGCGGCAGCGAAACCGGACGTATCGGCGCTCTCGATCTCACAGCCCGCGGTGAAGGTCACGGTCGCCGACGGAGCAGCAGCCTTGATGCCGTCGAACACGGTTACCGGCGGAGTAGTCCCCGCGCCGGTTCCGAGCCCGGACCACGTCCCGTTCAGGTCGTACGTCGCCTGGCCCAGCGGCCCGATCACGGCGACACTGGAAACTGTCTTGGCCAGCGGCAGCAGCGCGTCGTCGTTCTTCAGCAGCACCATCGAGCGGGTCGCGGCCGTTCGCGCGTGGGCCCGGTTGGCCGCCGACACCGACGTGACCTCGAGCGTCTCTGACACGTACGGGTGCTCGAACAGTCCCAGCCCGAACTTGACCCGAAGGATCCGCCGGACCGCGTCGTCGATCTGTGCCAAGGTGATCCGCCGGTCGGCCAGCAATTGACGGGCAGTGTCGACATAGTTCGTCGACACCATCTCCATGTCCACGCCGGCGTTGATGCCCAGCGCCGCCGCATCGGCGCCATTGCCGGCCACGCCATGCTTGATCAGTTCCTCGATGCCCGTGTAGTCGCTGACCACGAAACCGTTGAAGTGGTAGCCATGCTTGAGAACCGTGCGCACCGTGTACTTGTTGGCGTGCGCAGGGACGCCGCTGATGGTGTTGAACGACGTCATGAACGTGGCCACCCCGGCGGCGACGGCCGCTTTGAACGGTGGCAGGTAAAGGTTGTGCAGTCGCTCGATGGACACATCCACGGTGTTGTAGTCCCGGCCGCCTTCCGCACCGCCGTAGGCGACGTAGTGCTTGGCGCAGGCAGCAAGCCGATCCGCGGCGGAGTAGTCGGTGCCCTGGTAGCCACGCACCTTCGCCACCGCCAGTTGGCTCGCCAGATAGGGGTCTTCGCCGTTGCCCTCGGCGATCCGTCCCCAGCGTGGCTCGTGGGTCACGTCCATCATCGGCGAGTACGTCCAGTGGATGCCGCTGTGCCGAGCCTCGGCCGCGGACACCACCGCATCCGTCTCGGCGACGGTCGGATCGAAGCTGGATGCCTGCGCCAACGGGATCGGGAAGTTCGTGGTGTAGCCGTGGATAACGTCCAGGCCGAAGATCAAGGGGATACCCAGCCGGGTGTTCTCGACCGCGATCTTCTGTACGGCGTTCAGCGTGGCCGCGCCGACAACGGAGAACATGCCACCACACGGCGTGCCCGCCAGCGCGGTCCGAGCCAAGGCCTCGGTGTTGACGAGTTGTAGCTGGCCGAGCTTCTCGGTCAGGGTCATCCGTTTCAGCAGGGCCGTGACCCGCTTCTCGATCGCCGCATTGCTGGGCTTTTGCGCGGACGGTCCGGAATTGGCGGTCGGGCTGTCGAGGCTGGCGGCGGCCGCGGGCGCGTTCAGCAGTCCAGACGCGGCTGCGGTGCCGGCCAGCGCGGCGCCACCTAGGCCGGCGAGCGCAGCCCGGCGCGAGACGGTGGGCGGCCCAGCTGGGTGACCAGCTGGGTTCGGTCGTGATTCCAGATCGGTCATCGTTGACTCCTCCTGTGGTTGTCCAGGCTGGACGTGCGTAGACGAACAGAAGCTTGCACCCGTGCCGTAAAACTGGAGTTGTGACGACGTCGACCTTCCCGGGATCCGAACCTGGCCCGCGCCGCCTCCACGGATCGAACGCTTCTTCGGCGAGTACCTGCATGGCGGGCGCCACGGTGCGCGAGAACCCTCAGAGAAGGCTTAGACTTGGCCATTGAACGGGCTCGTGAAAGTTTTCACGAGCGGCTCCAAATCGACATGCCCCAATAGACATGCCCCGCATCGACATGCCCTACATCGACATCGAGTGACGGATCGGAGGATCGTGCCGTGACCGGCGCCCAACTCGAAGCCGAGCCCGCCCACTGGCAGGCCCCCGCCCGTCATGACGCCGACGTGATCGTGGTCGGCGCCGGACCGTCTGGATCTGCGGCCGCCTACTGGTTGGCCACCGCCGGTCTCGATGTCCTGTTACTTGAAAAGACGAGCTTCCCGCGTGAGAAGGTTTGCGGCGACGGTCTGACGCCACGAGGTACCCGGGCGCTCGTCGAGATGGGCATCGACGTCAGTCAAGAGGCCGGCTGGCTGCACAACAAGGGGCTGCGGGTCATCGGCGGCGGCCTGCGGCTCGAACTGGACTGGCCCGAGCTGTCCTCGTTCCCCAACTACGGCCTGGTCCGCCCGCGCGCGGATCTGGATCAACTGCTGGTCAACCAAGCCGTCAAGGCCGGTGCCCGGCTGCACGAGCAGACCGCCGTGAGTGGGCCGTTGACCAATGCGGCCGGCCGGGTGGTCGGCGTTCGGGCCAAGGCCGGTCCTGACAAGACCGAACAGGACTATCGCGCCCCGGTGGTGCTGGCCTGCGACGGCGTATCCGGACGGTTTGCCTTGTCGCTGGGTCTGCAGCGCGACGACAAACGACCAATGGGCGTCGCGGTTCGCCGCTACTACCGCAGCCCGCGCACGAACGACGACTATCTGGAGTCTTGGCTCGAACTCTGGGACGGCCCACCCGGGGCGGACGACGCGAAACTGCTGCCCGGCTACGGCTGGATCTTCGGCATGGGCGACGGTTCGGTCAACGTGGGCCTGGGCGTGCTGAACTCCAGCGCCGGTTTCCAGAAGACGAACTACCGCACGCTGCTCACCAGGTGGCTCGACAACACCCCGGAAGAGTGGGGCCTGCGGGAAGAGAACGCGCTGGGCAATACGCAGGGTGCTGGTCTGCCGATGGGCTTCAACCGCACACCGCATTACCGCGACGGCGTGCTGCTGGTCGGTGACTCGGGCGGTTCGGTCAACCCGTTCAACGGCGAAGGCATCCCGTACGCGATGGAATCGGGCAAGTTCGCGGCCGAGGCGGTCGTGCAGGCGCTGGCCCGGCCAGCGGGCGCGGGTCGGGAACGCGCCTTGGCCGGGTACCCGGCCGCCATGGCCGCCGAATGGGGCGGCTACTACCGGCTCGGCGGCGTATTCGTGAAGCTCATCGGCAATCCGGCGGTGATGCGGGCCTGCACCCGGCACGGTCTGCCGCACCCGGGTTTGATGCGATTCGTACTGAAACTGCTGGCTAATCTGACCGATCCGACGGACGGCGACGTCAGTGACCGCGTCATCACCGCGCTCACTCGGCTGACGCCGGCGCTGCGCGACGGGCAACGCGCCGTCCGACGCGACGGGCAGGGCGGTCAACCGGGCGACCGGAAACGCTACGGACAGCAGAACCGGCAGCCCGATATACAAGTAAGGCAAACCTAACAACCAAACGTGGGCAGGCGGACACTAACCTGACGAAGGCCTGTGTTTGACGGCTTGCTCGAGTTCTCCAGTCCGACGAGCGAACGAAGAAAGGAGCAGGTTCACCATGCTTGCGCCGTACCTGCCGATCGTGCTCCTTTTCGTGCTGGCGTTCGGCTTCGCCGTCTTCTCCGTCATCATCGCCACGATCACCGGGCCGAAGCGTTACAACAAGGCGAAGCTCGACTTCTACGAGTGCGGCATCGAGCCGGCGCCGATGTCGTCCGGGCCGAATCGCTTTCCGATCAAGTATTTCCTCACCGCGATGCTTTTCATCGTCTTCGATATCGAAATCATCTTCTTGTATCCCTACGCGGTCGAGAACGGCGCGCTCGGCCTGTTCGGATTGGTCGAGATATTCCTGTTCATAGCAACCGTCTTCGTCGCGTATGCGTACGTGTGGAGCCGGGGCGGGTTGGACTGGGACTGATGCTGTTCAGAAGCTGCTTAAAAAAAGCGAAATCCGCCGCGAGATTGGCGATGTGACATGGGCTTGGAAGAGAAACTCCCCGACGGGATCCTGCTGGCCAGCGTGGAATCCCTGGTCAACTGGACGCGAAAATCGTCGTTGTGGCCGGTGACCTTCGGGTTGGCCTGCTGCGCGATCGAAATGATGACCTTCGGTGCGCCGCGTTTCGACTCCGCCCGGTTCGGCATGGAGGTCTTCCGTCCGTCGCCGCGGCAGGCGGACCTGATGATCGTCGCCGGCCGGGTCAGCCAGAAGATGGCGCCGATCGTCCGTCAGATCTATGACCAGATGGCCGAGCCGCGCTGGGTGATTGCCATGGGCGTCTGCGCTTCCTCGGGCGGCATGTTCAACAACTACGCAATCCTGCAGGGCGTCGACCACATCATCCCGGTCGACATGTACCTGCCCGGCTGTCCACCTCGGCCCGAGATGCTCATCGATGCGATCCTGAAGTTGCACCACAAGATCTCGAAGGAGCCGCTCGGCCCGAAGCGCGCGGAGAAGCTCGCCGATCAGAAGGTCGAGCTCATCCCGTCCTCGCAGAAGTTCGCGAAGGTCTTTCACCCGGCCGAGCCAGTGGTCTCGTCAAATGACTAGCCCCGAGGACCGCGAGGTCGAACTGGCCAAGATCGAGGGCGCGCTGCCGACCTCGACCGAGCGAGCAGGCATGTTCGGGGTCACCGGCTCCGGCGACACCTCCGGCTTCTCCGGGCTGCAGCGCCAGCCGTGGGTCGAATTGCCCTCAGAACGGCCGTACGGCAGCTACTTCGACGAGGTGGTGGACGCCCTCGCCGCGGCCTACCCGAGCTTGGACGACGCCTTGTTGAAGGTGGTCGTCGACCGCGGCGAGCTGACCCTGCACCTGCGTCGCGAGCATCTCTTCGCCGTGGCCAAGACCCTGCGCGACGATGCCTCGCTGCGTTTCGAACTGCTGTCTTCGGTCTCGGGCGTCGACTATCTGGCTCGCGAAGGTGCCGACGGCACGCGCCTGCACTCCGTTTACCACCTGACCTCAATGACCTATCGTCGCCGGATTCGCCTGGAAGTAGCGGTCACCGACGCCGACCCGCATGTCCCCTCGGTCACGCCGATCTATCCCACCGCGGACTGGCAAGAACGCGAGACCTGGGACCTGTTCGGGATCGTCTACGACGGTCACCCGGCCTTGACCAGGATCCTGATGCCGGACGACTGGGAAGGCCACCCGCAGCGCAAGGACTATCCGCTGGGCGGCGTCGACGTCGAGTACAAGGGCGGCGCCTCCATTCCGCCGCCAGACGAAAGGCGGGTATATCGATGAGCGCTTGCGCGAAGAGCGGTAGCGCAGCGATGAGCGCTTGCGCGAACAGTCAGGTGGTACAGCGATGAGCGCTCCGTACTCCCCATCGCGCGGTACCACCGAGGGGCGGGTCTTCAACGTTTCCGGCGGTGGCGACTGGGATTCCGTCTTCGCCGGTGATCCGCTGCACGAAGAACGCCTTGTGGTCAACATGGGCCCGCAACACCCGTCCACCCACGGAGTGCTGCGCCTCGTTCTCGAGATCGAGGGCGAGACGGTCACCGATGCGCGGCTGGTGGTGGGCTACCTGCATACCGGCATCGAGAAGAACCTGGAATTCCGGACCTGGACGCAAGGGTCAACCTTCGTGACCCGATGCGATTACCTGGCGCCGATCTTCAACGAGACGGTGTACTGCATGGCGGTCGAGAAGCTGCTCGGTGCCGTGGTCCCCAAGCGCGCCGAGTTGATTCGGGTGCTGATGATGGAGATCAACCGGATCTCCTCGCACTGGGTTTGGTTGGCGACCGGCGGCATGGAGCTGGGCGCGCTGACCGCGATGACCAACGGCTTCCGGGCCCGTGAGCGTTGCTTGGACATCCTCGAGCTGGTCACCGGGCTGCGGATGAATCACGCCTACGTCCGCGTCGGCGGAGTTGCCCAGGACCTGCCTGAGAATGCCATTCCCAAGATCCGCGACTGGATCAAGGAAATGGACAAAGAAGTACACGGCGTGGATCGGCTGCTGCGCGGTCAGCCGATCTGGGTCAACCGGCTCAAGGGTGTCGGCTGGATCGGCGTCGAGGGCTGCCTCGCGCTCGGACTGACCGGCCCGATGCTGCGCGCGGCCGGGCTGCCGTGGGACATGCGCAAGACCGAGCCGTACCTCGGTTACGAGACCTACGACTTCGACGTCCCCACCGACGACGCCGGCGACTGCTGGAGCCGCTTTGTGGTCAAGGTCGCCGAGATGCGAGAGAGCCTGCGGATCATCAGTCAGGTCCTCGAACGGCTGGAGCAAACGCCGGGGCCGGTGATGGTGGACGACCCGAAGATTGCCTGGCCGGCGCAGCTGAGCATCGGCCCGGACGGCATGGGCAACTCGCCGGCGCACGTCAACAAGATCATGAACTCCTCGATGGAATCCTTGATCCACCACTTCAAACTGGTGACTGAGGGCTTCCGGGTGCCGGCCGGGCAGGTCTATACCGCGGTCGAGGGGCCGCGCGGCGAACTGGGCGCCCATGCGGTGTCCGACGGTGGCACCCGGCCGTACCGGGTGCACCTACGCGAGCCGTCCTTCATCAACCTGCAGGCCACCGCCACGATGTCCATCGGTGGCCAGATTGCCGACGTGATCGCCTCGGTCGCCTCGCTGGACCCCGTGATGGGTGGGTGTGACCGATGACCTCGACCTATGACTCACCTTCGAGCGGGCTCAACCAGACCGCGGCTGGCGTGGACACCGGCGGCGTCGAGACCACCACCGGACCGATCTCTGGCGCCGGTCTGTCCAGCAACGGCCGGCTGACCCTGCTCGACATCGAACGCCCCGGCGACCCGGGCGTGTTCGCCGAGCGGGTGCGCTCCGACGCGTTCGAGATCATGGCTCGCTACCCGCTCGGCCAGACCCGCTCGGCGCTGCTGCCGATGCTGCACCTGGTGCAGTCCGAGCAGGGCTACGTGACCGCCGACGGCATCGCGTTCTGCGCCGACGTCCTGGAGATCACCAAGGCCCAGGTAGCTGCGGTGGCCACTTTCTACACGATGTACAAGCGCAGGCCGACTGGCGAGTACCTGGTCAGCGTCTGTACGAACACCCTTTGCGGCATGCTCGGCGGCGACGACATCTACGCCGCGCTCTCGGATTCCCTCGGTGTCGGCATGAACCAGACCGCGGGCATCCCGGGTGAGCCCGGCAGCATCACCCTCGAACACGCCGAATGCCTGGCGGCCTGCGACTACGCGCCGGTCGTAACGGTGAACTACGAGTTCTTCGACAACCAGACGGTCGAGTCGACGTCAGAGTTGGTCAGCCAACTGCAAGCCGGCAATCGTCCACTGCCGACTCGCGGGGCACCTTTGTGCAGTTTCAAAGAGATCTCCCGGCAGATCGCCGGCTTCGTCGATACCCGGGCGGAGGCCAGCGCAGCGACCGCGAGCGGTGCCCCGACCGAGGCCGGTGTGCGGTTGGCCATCGAACGCGGCGAGACCGCGCCGGCGTACCCGCACGATGACGCCGGCACGACCGCTGGCACCCCCGGCACGACTACTGGCCCCGCGACCGGCGCGGTGACACCCGACAGCGCGCAGCCGACCAGCGCGCATGATGCACCTTTGAACACGGCCGAAAGTGATCCCGCGGCCCCCGCGACCGGCGCGAGCCACACCCAGGGCGAACTGTTCGGCAAGGAGTCCTGACATGCCACTGACCCCGGTGCTCACGAAGCGATTCGGCACCAACGCACCCTGGTTGATCGACAACTACGAAGCGCTCGACGGTTATGTGGCGCTGCGTAAGGCGTTCGCGACGCCGCCGGGCGACTTGATCACCCTGATGAAGGAATCCAATCTGCGCGGCCGCGGCGGCGCCGGCTTCCCGACGGGCATGAAATGGGACTTCATCCCCAAGAACGACGGCAAGCCGCACTACGTGGTGATCAACGCCGACGAGGGTGAGCCGGGTACCTGCCGGGACCTGCCGCTCATGATGAACGACCCGCATTCGATGCTGGAAGGCATCATCATCGCCTGTTACGCCGTCGGGGCCCAGCACGCCTTCATCTACATCCGCGGCGAGGCCGTTCACGCCATCCGGCGGGTCACCATTGCCGTCCAAGAGGCTTACGCCAGGGGATATCTCGGCGACAACGTGCTCGGCTCGGGAACGCGCTTCGACATCACCGTGCACGGTGGGGCCGGCGCATACATCTGCGGCGAGGAGACCGCATTGCTGGATTCACTGGAGGGCAAGCGCGGCCAGCCTCGACTGAAGCCACCGTTCCCGGCCACGAACGGGCTCTACGACGCACCGACCGTGGTCAACAACGTCGGGACGCTGTGTTCGGTGCCCTACATCGTGCTGGGCGGAGCGGCCTGGCACAAAGAGCAGATCGCTCCGAGCAAGGTCGCCTGGACCGAGGACTGGAACGACCGGAACCCGGCCAACAAGCTCAACGATCCCTACGGTTCGCCCGGCACCTCGATCTTCTCGCTGTCCGGCCGCATCAAGAACCCGGGGCAGTACGAGGCGCCGATGGGGACGACCCTGCGTGAGCTGATCGAGATGGCCGGCGGCATGAGCCGGGGCCACGAACTGAAATTCTGGACGCCCGGCGGAGCATCCTGCCCGCTGCTGACCATCGACCATCTCGATGTGCCGCTGGACTTCGACGCGGTCGCCAAGGTCGGCTCGATCAATGGCACCTCGGCGATCATGATCTTCGATACCGAGGACAGCATCGTCAAGGCGGTCCTGAAGTGGACGCAGTTCTACGAACATGAGTCCTGTGGCAAGTGCACGCCGTGCCGCGAAGGCAACTACTGGACGGCACAGATCCTGGAACGGTTCGTGCACGGCGAGGGCACCGAAGAAGACGTCGACAAGTTGCTCGACATCAGCGACAACATCCTCGGTCGCTCGTTCTGCGCGCTGGGCGACGGGGCGGTCAGTTCGATCATGTCGTCCATCAAGTACTTCCGGGACGACTTCCTCGCGCTGGTGAAGCCCGAGAACCGACGCGCACCCGAGAAGACGCCGGTCCACGAAGGCGGACCTCTGTTGGCTGGAGCCACTGCATGACGATCGCCCCAGACAAGTCCTCGGCTCCGCCCGCGGCAGATCTGATCACCATCACGATCGACGGGTTCGAGATCTCGGTGCCGAAGGGGACGCTGCTGATCCGGGCCGCGGAGCAACTCGGCATCCAGATCCCGCGCTTCTGCGACC